>CAYUVR010000001.1:0-112866 GCA_964448225.1 uncultured Faecalibacterium sp.
ACTCGGTGGCTTTATTTTTTTTCTTTGGGGCTGTCTTAATGCAACAGCCCCTTTTGGATTTTCAGGAATTATTTATTTGTTTTGGGGTTGTTGGTTCTGTTTAATATATAATCGATGGAAACATTGTAAAAGTCTGCAAGTTTAATCAGTACCGAAGTAGGAATATCATTTTCTCCTGTTTCATATTTTGAATAGCCTGTTTGACTCATTCCCAAGTACTCGGCAACTTTGGTTTGATTCATATCGTTATCTTCTCTTAAATCACGAATTCTCTTATACATTAAATCACCTCTATACTGATAATAGAGTAACCTGAAATAGAGTATTGACTTTTAATCTAAAACAGGTTAAAATATCAAAAGTGTTGTAATCAATTGAAAAAGATTATGTATGGTGGTGATATTATGATTTGTGCGTTTTTCGGGCATCGAAGCTGTCCGTTTGCAGTTGAAAAAACTCTAGAGGAAGAAATCGAAAAGATGATTCTCGGTGCAGATGCAGATACTTTCTATGTGGGCAATAAGGGTTCTTATGACCGTGTTGTGCAGTCTGCACTCAAAAACATCAAAGATAGATATCCCTATATTAAGATGTTCATTGTGCTGGATTATATTCCAACCAAAAAAGTAGAATTTGATGAGTTTGAAACAATTGTTCCCGACAGCATTGAAAATGTACCTAAGCGCTTTGCCATAAGCCACAGAAACAAATGGATGGTAAATGAATGTGATTTTGCAGTTGTGTATTGTGTTAATACCGTCGGCAATACGCAAAAGTACGTTGATATGCTCCAAAGAAAAGGTAAAGCAGTAATAAACATAGCCGATAAAATACTTTAATATGAACGGTAAACTTCTTGACTTCTCTTTTTATTTATGCTAAAATCTAACGGATAACTCAATTTGGCTGAGAACAAGAGGAGTAGCAGGGGATACCTTAAAGAGAAAAGGCGGTTGGTGCAAGCCTTGAAGGTAATGAAACTGTGAAGGTAGCTTGTGAGCCTCGGGAAGAAAGGTTTATCCGATTAGACCCCGACGTATGTCTGCGTTAAAGACTTTGAGTGCGGAGCGAAAGCTTCGAATTCAGGTGGTACCACGATGCAGAAAGCCTCGTCCTGAAAACAGGACAGAGGCTTTTTTTAATTTTATTTAAACGGAGTGAAACAAATGGCAAAAGAACTCGCAAAACAGTACGATCCGAAGGACGTTGAGGATCGTATCTATAAGTCCTGGCTTGACGGAAAATACTTCCACGCAGAAGTAGACTCCAAAAAGAAGCCTTACACAATCGTAATCCCCCCGCCAAACATCACAGGTCAGCTTCATATGGGTCACGCCCTTGACAATACTCTTCAGGATATCCTTATCCGTTTCAGAAGAATGCAGGGCTATGACACCTTGTGGCTTCCCGGCACAGACCACGCTTCAATTGCAACAGAAGCAAAAATCGTTGAAGCTATGAAATCTGAGGGTATCACAAAAGAGGATATCGGCAGAGAAGGCTTCCTCGAAAGAGCCTGGGAGTGGAAAGCACAGTACGGCGGCAGAATTATTGAACAGCTCAAAAAAATGGGCTCATCCTGCGACTGGGCCAGAGAACGCTTTACTCTTGACGAAGGCTGTTCAAAGGCTGTTAAAGAGGTGTTCGTAAACCTTTATGAAAAAGGTCTTATCTACCGTGGCGAAAGAATCATCAACTGGTGTACCCATTGCAAAACTTCAATTTCTGACGCTGAGGTTGAATATGAAGAAAAGGACGGCAACTTCTGGCATTTTGCTTATCCTTTTGCAGACGGCAGCGGCAGTATCATTGTTGCCACCACAAGACCTGAAACAATCCCCGGTGATACAGGTATTGCCGTTCATCCCGATGACGAAAGATATAAGGACGTTATCGGCAAAACTGTAATTATGCCTGTTATCGGCAGAGAAATCCCCATCGTTGCAGACACTTATGCAAAGATGGATAAGGGAACAGGTGCGGTTAAAATCACACCTGCTCACGACCCCAATGACTTTGAAGTAGGTCTTCGTTGCGGTCTTCCCGTGCTTAATGTTATGACCGATGACGGCTTTATGAACGAGAATGCAGGCAAGTATGCCGGAATGAACCTTATGGAGTGCAGAAAGTCTATTGTCGCTGATCTTACCGAAGCCGGCGCACTTGTTAAAATTGAGCCCACAAAGCACGAAGTCGGCACTTGCTACCGTTGTCATACTGCTGTTGAGCCGAGAGTTTCAAAGCAGTGGTTTGTTAAGATGGAACCCCTCGCAAAGCCTGCAATCAAGGTTGTCCGTGAGGGTAAGGTTAAGTTCATTCCCGAGCGCTTTGACAAGATTTATTATAATTGGATGGAAAACATCCGTGACTGGTGTATCTCCCGTCAGCTCTGGTGGGGACACAGAATTCCTGCATGGTACTGTGCTGACTGTGGTGAAATCACCGTAAGTAAGGGTGAGCCTACCGAGTGTTGCAAGTGCGGCAGCAAGAATATCACACAGGACCCGGATACACTTGACACCTGGTTCTCATCGGCACTCTGGCCCTTCTCAACCCTCGGCTGGCCTGAAAAGACACCCGAGCTTATGCACTATTATCCCACAAGTACCCTCGTCACAGGTTACGATATTATCTTCTTCTGGGTTGCAAGAATGATTTTTTCCGCTTGCGAACAGATGGGCGAAGTACCCTTTGACACCGTATTCATTCACGGTATCGTCCGTGATGAGCAGGGCAGAAAGATGTCAAAATCTCTCGGCAACGGTATTGACCCCTTGCTTGTTATCGACAAATACGGCGCTGATGCTCTCCGCTTTACTCTTGCAACAGGCAACAGCCCCGGAAATGATATGAGATATTCAGACAAAAAGGTTGAAGCATCAAGAAACTTTGCAAACAAAATCTGGAATGCCGCAAGATTTATCCTTATGAATCTTGACGAGAGTGAGCCTGCTCCCCGTATTCCCGCAGAGCTTGCACTTGAAGACAAGTGGATTCTTTCACAGTTCAACACCCTCGCAAAGGAAGTTACCGAAAACCTCGAAAAGTTTGAACTCGGTATCGCAGTTCAGAAGCTTTATGACTTTATCTGGGATATTTTCTGTGACTGGTATATTGAACTTGCAAAGATAAGACTTCAGAAGGGCGGCGCAGAGGCTTCTCAGGCAAAGGCGGTTCTTGTTTATGTTATGAGTGAAACTCTCAAGCTTCTTCATCCCTTTATGCCTTTCATCACAGAGGAAATCTGGCTCACACTTCCTCACGACGGTGAAACAATTATGAAAGCACCGTGGCCCGAATTCAACTCTGAGCTTGTCTTCACTGAGGACGAACAGAAGATGGATATCATTATGGATGCTATCCGTGCAGTACGTAACAGACGCTCTGGAATGAATGTACCTCCCTCAAGAAAGGCTCACGTTTATGTTGCAACGGATAAGAAGGATATCTTCGACACAGCGGTTGTATTTATGCAGAAGCTCGCTTCAGCATCAGATGTTACGGTCGGCGACAGCTTTGAAATTGAGGGCAGCGTAAGCATTGTTACAGCAGACGCAAAAATTTATATTCCTATGGGCGACCTCGTTGACTTTGAGGCTGAAAGAAAACGTCTTCTCAAAGAGAAGGAAACAGCGGAAAAGAAGCTTGCTCAGATTAACGGCAAATTAAATAATCCGGGATTCCTTGCAAAAGCTCCGCAGAACGTCATCGACGGACAAAAGGCAGAGGGCGAAAAGCTCAGCGAAAAAATCAAAATGATTGACGAAAGTCTTACATCATTAGGTAAATAATTTATAGGGGCGTGCCCATTTGTGCCGCCCCTGTTTTTGTGCCTTGCAAAAAAGGCAATAAAATAATATATAATAACACTATGAATCGAGGTGTAAACAATGGTTAAAACAATTGGAATCGTCAGCCTGTCCCACGGAACAATTGGTGAGGATTTTGTAAAGCACGAGCTTGAACTCGGTTTGTGCCGATTAAAAGGTTACGGTATTCAGGTGAAATTTATGGATAACGCACTCAAAGGTCACGCTTATCTGAATGAGCACCCGGAAAAAAGAGCCGAAGATTTGCTTCAGGTTTTCCGTGACGATGAAGTGGATATGATTCTATGTGCAATCGGCGGTGATGATACTTATCGGTTGTTGCCTTATTTGTTTCAGAATGACGAATTGAAAAATGCCGTGAGCGACAAAATTTTTCTCGGATTTTCAGACACAACCGTAAACCACTTTATGCTTAATAAGGTTGGGCTTAACACCTTTTACGGACAGTCGTTTCTTGCTGATGTCTGTGAACTTGAAAAAGAAATGCTGCCATATACCAAAAAGTATTTTGAAGAACTGATTACTACGGGAACAATCAAAGACATCACCCCGAGTGATGCCTGGTATGAGTGCAGAACCGATTTTGGCAAAGACCAAATAGGCGTGGAGCTGAAAAAGCATCCCAATAAAGGCTTTGAGCTTTTGCAGGGAAGTCCCGTTTTTTCAGGCAAAATTTTCGGCGGCTGCATTGATACAATATTTGATATGTTTGACGGTGAACGATATAGTGACTCACCGGAGCTTTGCCGTAAGTACAGTTTATTTCCCGATTTAGAGTTCTGGAAGGGGAAAATACTCCTTCTTGAATCAAGTGAAGAAAAAATGCCGCCTGAAAAATACAAAAAAGCCGTTGAAGTTTTGAAGGGCACGGGCATTTTTGATGTAATCAGCGGTATGTTAATCGGTAAACCGATGGACGAAGCATACTACAAAGAATATAAGCAGGCATTGATTGAAGTGATTGATAATGAAAATATCCCGATAGTATACAACGTTAGTGTAGGGCACTCACTTCCGAGATGCATTGTTCCTTTTGGTGTTGAGGCTACTGTTGACACCGAAAAGCAGAGAATCAGCTTTAATCAGAATAATAAATAAAAGCAAAGGACAGACCGTGAAGGTCGGCACTTCCTTGCGGAGTGTCGACCAAGTCTGTCCTCAGTTTTTTATTCACCTATATATTCAAATCTCTTAAAGAGCTTACCGCCATTTCCTGACTACTGCCTACTTCATCATTTTCCCGTACTTAATCTGATTAACTATAAATCCGCAAATGAGAAGAACAAGAGTGATCGGCAGGAAAATTATAATGCCGAGAACAAGTCCGATCACAAGGGGAAGCCCCTTGTTGCTTTTGATGAAACCTGCTTTGTTTTCCGGTGCAGGCGGTAAGTTGTCATAAAGGTTAAGAACTGCCTTTTCGTCGCAGATGCCGGGATTATACAAAAGCGGTTCAACAAGGCTCTGCACAGATGTTGCACCCTTGACAAGCTTGCTGATTTTTACACCGAAGAGATTGAGAAGGCTGTCAATTATTGCAAGAATGCCCATTGTGATTTTGTATTCAGCCGTGTCGGGAGAATAAGGACTGTCGCCGCCGTAAAGATTTCTGACAAGGGAAACGATGAAATCAACAACCTTTTGGTCTTTGATGTGGGCATAATCGCTCTTTCTGAGTCCGCTTTCTTTTTTCACAAGCTTTGCAAGTGTGCCGATTTTCAGCTTGCCGAGAATTTTTGCAAAGGGCTTGATAATCCAGCCGATTTTGTAAATGAGCTTTTCTTTTACGCTGAAAGCTGTTGCAAGACGTGCAAGTTCAGGAATATCCTTGCCTGCCGCAGCAATAACACGTCTGATCATACCGAAGAATTTGTCTTCAAGGTGGTCTTTAAGCTTTCTGCCGCCGATTTCACACTCAACGTCAACACTATTAACATCAATTTTGCCTTCTGCGGGAATGAATGTAACCTGACGGAACGTTGCAGGATAGCCGACAGCTGCCGCTGTTGTTATATCGTAGAAAATCTTGCCGTTATCGGTATATTTATATGAAACGTCCTGCATATGGGTATGACCCGTGAACATATAGTTTAGGCCCATTTCTGTGAATTCGTCAATTCTTTTTTCTGCTTCGCCCATAATGTTGCTCTTGCCGATGATGGTGTAGAAAGGAGAAGGGGAGAGCATAGGATGATGAGTCATAGGGATGATAAACTGACCGTCTTCCTGTGCATCTTTGATTTGTTCCTCTATCCATTCGAAGCAATCGTCAGAAAAACCGCTTGCACCTTTTAAGTTCTTGTCATCGTTGAGCGCAAAAAGGCGGTAACCGTCACAAAGCTGCACAACATAGGACATACTCTGTCTGTGAACGGAAATTGCTTCGTCAGGGCCGAATTCACGGTACATATCAAAAAGCTCTTCTCTGTTTACACACGGCACGGACAGCTTTTCATCACCCACAAATTTATGTGTCAATCCGTCATCGTGGAAATCGTGGGTTGCGGTGATAACATAAACTTTTTTGCCACGCTCTTTGAGGGATCGAAGAAGTTTTATAACACCCTCGTGAGCTTCCTTTTCAGCTTTTGTTGTCACGTCACCTGAAACAAGCACAATTTCACATTCGTCCTTTGCCAGCTGATCCATAAGCGCAGAGAGTATTTTCTCACAGTTGAGCAGGTCATTGGGAGTTTTTGCGTTTTCTTTTTCAAATGCTTTGCCGGTGACTCCTGTTTCCTTAGAATAATAGTGAATATCTGAAATGATATTCAGCTTCAAAGGTTTGATGTTTTCGTACATAACTTTAACTCCTTTATTAAATCCTCAATGTTTTATGCTTATTGCTAATTTGTGCATATTGTTATCTTCACAGCTTATCTCAAAGGTAAGAAGCCCGTGTTCTTGTGTGAAAGTTATTTCCTCACCGTCGAGAGTTGCTGCATATTCACCTTTTTCCTTCATTACGGCAAGAAGATTGAATTTCTCGTTTTCGCCGTAATATGTAAATTCAATTTCCGCTTCGGTGCTGTTTTCGTTGAACTTCACTTTTTCAAGGAAGGTGTCAAAGCCAACATTCACCGTGCCGGGGCAGTAGTAAGCCTTGAGCCACATAATAAGCGGTGTTGAAAGTCCGCCGAAGTTGTGGAACCAGCCGCCGCAGCCTGTGACGGTGTTAACCATTTCAAAGGTATAGTAAGTGTTTTCAACTTCTCTTTTCCAGATGTCAAGAGCGAGATGTGCAATGTCCTTTGCAATGTCGGCTCTGCCCATATCGAGCATACTTTTGAAAATAAACCACTGATGCGGAAACCAGATATTTCCGTTCCAATATCCGTTGACTTTATAATATGATGCACTTTTATCAACTGCGCTGATACCGAAGGGAGTGTGCATTTCATTTTCTTCGGTCAGGTGAGCGACAATTTTCGCTTTCTGGTTTTCATCGCAGACACCTGCAATAATAGGATAAATACCGTCAAGACCTTTGTTGAGGTTTTCGCCGTCAGATGTACGGAATTTTTCTGTGGGCTGTCTGTTTTCATCGTGCAGGACATAACTGTAATATCCGCTTTCTTCGTCCCAGGAATACTTGTTCAGGGCTGTAGTGAGCTTTTCAATATCATTTTCATATTCGGCTTTGTCTTCTTGCTTGCCGAGCTTGTCTGCAAGGATAGAAAGAATTTTGCCAAAGCGGATAACCTGTGCAGTTGTGATAACGGGAGAAGCTTTATCACGAAAATTCTGCTTCATCATTGCCACCTGTGCGGGATAGTCATCCATACCGCTTGAGGAATAAAAATAATCGTAGGTGGAAAGAAGTCCCGATTTGAATTTGGCAGTCGTCGAGCCTCTCACTTTGCCTGCAAGATAGAGATAATAAAGTCTTGCTCTTGAGTAATATGTAAGCAGATGCTCTTTGTTTGGGGCTTTTTGCAGCATTTCATAAAGCTGATAAATCTGCACGGGAACGGGTGAGCCGTGGTGGAGGAAGGCATAGTCCCTGTTATCCTCCTCACTCAGATATGTGTCCAGAATATACTCTGCAAATTTGGGTGCAATTTCATTCATACCCAGACCGATAAAGCCTGAATCCCAGGTGTAAAGGCAGTCCCAACGTTTGCCGGGGGTGTGATGAATGATATATTCACCGTGCTTATAAATGGGGTAAACCACATTTGTCATAAGAGTTGCGGCAAGAATCTGATTTGAAAGCTTATATTTTTCACCGCTTGGGTTAACCTTTAAGTCAATTGCGGTTTTGCGCATATCTTCATAAAGCTTTTCGTATTCCTCTTCTGTTTTGTAGCTCGTTTCGCCCTTTGAAAGAACAGCGTACTGTATTTTCTTTTCACCTTTTTCGATGAAAATCGTGTGGCTTATCGCATTGTGAAAAAAGCCTTTGTCACTGTGCTTGCGGCTGAATGCGCCTGTGAAACTTTCCGTCACATCGTCAAAGGTTTCGTCTGCATTGGAAAGTCTTGCTGTCATACAGTCTTCAAGCGCACCTGTTTCAATTTGACGGAAGCGAGTGTTGCTGTCAAACATCCTGAGACGGTATTCACCGTCAATTCCGTCATATTTAAGGGTGGAAAGATAGCCTTGGTCACATTCCTTGTCTTCAATAATCGGAGTGAAGTTGACCGCCGATGCTTCAACTGTAATATTTTCCCTGTCCCAATTTTCAGCGACGGCGAGAAAATCGAACTCTGCTGCGCCGGTGCCGAGGGATACGAAATCGAGCTTCAGTTCACCTTCCAAAAGTTCGCCGATGTGAATATAAGTTATTCTCGGCTCGTCTGTGGGGGTGAGAACAACCGTTGTTCTGCCGTTCAGCAGAAATTCAGCGGTATTTTTGCTGTTTATGTAATATACACCGACCTGTTTTCCCTGTTCATAGTAAATGTCGCTTGTGCGATACCTGAGGGCGAGAACGGCATTTTTGTATTTGTGCTTGATGTTTATGGTGTAGCTGACCGTGTCACCTTTTTCGCCGCCAAAGGGTTTGAGTACCCTATATGGCATATGCCATTTACCTGCTCTGTCACCGAGGCCTCTTTGTGAAACAAATCTCTTGTCAAGAAATTCACCCTTTTTGAAGCCGTCGGCATTCTGCTCGTCCCAGGGACGGACTATTGTGTAGTCATATCTGTCATAATCGCAGGCATCAATATAGTCACACTTTTCGGGAAGACTCAGCTTGACATAGGAGTCAACGGGATATTCAACTGACGAAAAGTAGTTTACAACACAGTCCTTGATAAGGTCTGTGTTGTTGACAAGCTCAGTTCTTACAAGAATACTCTCGCTGTCAAGCTTCACATATGAAACATCGGCATAAACCTTATCCTTCCATTCAAGGTCATATCGGTAGCAGTAAAAACTGTAATCTTCATTGGAAAGCCACGGATGATATGCCGAGGGGAGTGTAACATTCGGCACTTTGATATCGAAGGCGTGAATGGCAGGGGCAACAGAAAGGTCAAAACGTACACCGGAAAGCTGTTTGTGGTTTTCGAGCCGTGAAACACCGGCATATTTTTTGCTGAAGGGCCCCCAATTCCAAAATACGCCGAATTTATCAGTCATTTATTTTTCACCTCAAAAAATTGATCACAAAAATTATACAATATATAGAGAGTTAATGTCAAGGAATTTTAAGATGTGTACGGAAAACAGCTAATGTCAAATATACAATATATAATGTTCGGTGAAAGATTTAACCACTATAAATCGGTTCAGTTCTTCATTTTTATGATTCAACACCGTGTATTATAATTCAATTTAAGCGTGTTGACAAAATTTTGTCACAATCCTTTGTGCATAAAGAACAAATTTTGAAAATATACAAAAAAATTTCGCTTTTATTCAAAAAATTACTTGCATTTTTAATTTGCCTTTGTTATAATTTAGGCAAGGTAATATAAACAATAAATTCAGGAGGTAATCTTATGAAAAAAATATTATCCGTAATTATGGCAGTTATGATGCTGTTCAGCACACTTGCAATCGGTGCTTCTGCAGCAGCAACAACAGTCACAGACCCCTATGATTTCATTGAAGGTAACTTTGTAAATCAGGATCAGGTTGTTCTTGTGTTCAACTTCAACGGCGGTTCTTCAAAGACAGCAGTTCGTGTTTATGACACATCATCAAAGAAGTTTGTTTCAGAAACAGTTTCAGGCACATACATTATGGTTCCCGAAACAGTTAATGAACTCGTTGTTGGCAATCAGATTGCTCTTCCCAGCGTAACCCCTCCCAGTGGCAGCTCCTTTGTAGGTTGGTACTGTGAAGACGATGGCATTACATACACAACTGTTCCCAATGGTTACACAATTCCCGCTAAAGCAGGTCCGAGCGTAATCACTTTCACAGCTTGGTATGAGCCCGCTGAAGCAGAAACAGATGTTATGACAACTATTCTCGGCATCCTCACAAAGGTATTCGGTGCTATCATCGGTATCCTTCTTTACAACGGCGATACAGAAGCCGGCGTTGCTTTGATGGAAAAGATGCTCGGCGGCATCATGGGCTAATAGCTTAAATAATTAAAGCTCCCTTTCGGGAGCTTTTTTTGTTGCTTTTTTCAGCTGCTCAGATGTTTTCTCAGTGCAAGGGCTTTTTCCTCAAGCTCCCACTTTTCTTCATAAAGAGTTTTCAGCAATTTGTTCAGCCGCTGAATTTCTTTGAAGTTGCTTTTTCTTCGTGCGGTGAGAAGTCTCTCTCTGTTCTTTTTGATAATGTCTCTCTGAACAGCAATAGAGTTTTCATATTGCTGACTCAGTTCATACAATGTTCCCATAAATTTGCCATCCTTTCTTCAACTCACATCAATGCAGTTCTCTGCTTGTGCCGAAAATGATGCTGTCGGCACTTATTCTGTAAAGTACAGCCAGCTTTTTAAGTTCAATCATATTAAGTGAATAGCCGTTTTCTTCAATTTCTTCAAGACGGTGCTTGTCGATTCCTGTCATTTCACTCACGTCTTCAATTGTGAAGCATTGCCTTGTGCGTTCATCACGGATTTTTTTTGAAATTTCATCGGAGCTTAATGTGCATCGTCTGGCACAGGCATTTTTAATGATGAAATCCGAGGGAGGACAGTTGCTTTTGCCGTAGCGGTATTCAATTGCATATTTCAGCTTGTCATAGATTATGTTGTTGATTTTTTGCAGTCTTCTTGAAACCGTTGAACGGTCAATTCCAAGTTTTTCCGCTGTCTCACTTTTTGAAAGACCTTGATACCAATGAAGTTTAACAACCTCAATCTCATCTTCGGAAAGCTCATTTCTGATAACACGTCTGACAAGGGCATTCAGTTCTGCCTGACGTTTTCTCAAAACATATTCATCAACTGTTTCATCTTTTTTGCCCTGCCACGAAAGATATTCCTGACGTGCGGCAATATAATCCTGCTGCAAAAAAGTGTTACTGCTCATTTTTTTGTTACCTCCCGATGCGTTTTTTCTTGCTTTTTATGGAGCACGTTGGGATATACTCCTTAAAAAAGAAGAGATAATCGAACGTTTGTTCGTTACTTATAATTTTAGAGTGGATTTTTCAATCTGTCAATAATTTCTAACAAATTTTTTTCACAATACCAAAAAAGGGAGAGTAACTCAATTTTTGAAAAAAGTTTTGTTACCTTTTTTCTTTTTCGTCACCGGTTGTTAAACAGATGTCTGATTTAATTTCAATTAAAGTAACAGGAGTATATTTTACAACAAAGACTGTTTGAATACTTGCTTTTTTTAATAAAATAGTATAAAATAGTCAGTGATTACGGATTAGTTCCGAAAAAACACTATATTACAAATCAGAAAAGGATGAATCTAATGGCAAAACAGGAAAAGTCCGCTGCAGAGCTTTATCGTGAAGAGAGAAAAGCTCGTATTGCTAAAGCGGCAAAGAAAAACGCAAAGAAATCACACAGTGTGACCATCAGCAAAACCGGTAGCAGAGTTATTGCTGTGGTTGTTGTTCTTGCAATTGCTCTGGGCTGTGTGGCGGTTGCTCTCAACACAACAGGTGTTCTCGAAAGAGGCAAAACAGTTATGACTGTTGGCGAAACCGAAATTGATAAGTATGAATACGGCTTCTATTACACTTCAACCTTCAATAACTATTTCAATATGTCATATCAGTATGATACATATTACGGTGAAGGCTACGGTGTAATGTTCACAGGCTATGACTATCTCACTTCTCCCGACGAACAGTCATATTCCGGCGAAATCGAAGGTGTTGAAGACCCCACTTTTGCAGATTTCTTTGATTATTCTGCAAAACAGCAGTTGCAGTATGTTGAAGGTGCCCGTCTTTATGCTGCTGAAAACCATATCACTCTTACAGAAGAGGAAATCGCAGAAGTTGATGCTCAGATTGAAGAATACAGAACTGAAGCTGCAGACGGCGACAGAAAGTACTCACTTCCCGCATACCTTCGTGAAAGCTTCGGTAAGGGTATGACAGAAGAGCTTTTCAGAGAAATTCTTTTGGATCAGGCTCTTGTTACAAAAGTAAGTGAAGTTAAGACACAGGAACTCAAGGACAGCTATTCAGACAAGAAGATTGAAGAAGTTTATAAAGAAGAAATCACAACTTACGGTGTTGTAACTCTCAGAAATTACGTTGTTGCCGCAGAAACAGTAACTGTTGAAAGCGAAGACGAATCAGAAGATGCAACCACAGAGGTAACAGACGAAACAATGGCAGCAGCTAAGACAAAGGCAGAAGCTTTTGCAGCAGCTGCAACAGATGATGAAAAATTCAAGTCACTTGCTGCGGATTACGAAAAGGCTGCAGGCAATGATGATTATGAAGAAATGATTTCTGACGATTCGGTAACCCTTATAGAAGATGCAGCTTATTCTGACATCTCATCAACGGATGCAGATTTCCTTGCCTGGGCATTTGACGAAGAAACTGCCAAGGGTGAAACATACATCGTTGAAGAAGACGGCACAGGCTACACAGTTTATCTTATGGTAGCTCCCGTTCACAAGACTGCTGATGAAAAGACATACGATGTAAGGCATATTCTCCTTCAGTTCCCCGAGGATGAGGAAGAGGAAACAACTGACGAGGAAACAACAGATGAAGCAACAACTGACGAAGCAGAAGGAACAGAAGAAGAAACTGTTAAGGCAGAGCTTCTTGACACAAGTGCTTATGACGCAGTTGTAGATATCGATGTTGACCTTGAAGAAACTGCAGACCCTGCTCTTTATATGGAAACTCAGGAAATTCTCAAGAAGTATCTTGAAGGTGAAATGACTGAAGAAGCTTTTGCGGCTCTTGCAGTTGAATATTCTGCAGACAGCAACGCAGAAGACGGCGGTATCTATGAAGAAGTTACAGAAGGCTATATGGTTGCTCCCTTTGAAAACTGGGCGCTTGAAGAAGGCAGAAAATACGGTGATGTCGGTATTGTTGAAACATCCTCTGGCTACCACATCATGTACTTCATCGGCACAGCAACCACTACTTGGTCAGATGTAATCAGATCAGACCTTGCAACAGAGGACTACAACACCTTCTCAGAAGAGCTTGTTGAGCAGGATAATGTTTCAATCACAATCACAGACGAAGCAAATGCTGCTGATATGGCTGAACAGGTTCTCGTTAAGGCAAGAACTTACGCAAGAAACATCCAGCAGTCAAGCTATTATTAAGATTAAAAACCTACCTCAGCTGAGGTAGGTTTTTATAAAGGTGAATATGAACAGTAATTTATGTAAAGCTAAAGAAATATTGCTCGGGGGCGGATATACTCTCGTTTTATATGACGGAAATGATGTTGTTGTATCAAATGAAAGGGGAGTGAAACCTTTGCTTTCACTTCTTGAAAACGGCAAATGTTATAGCGGATATTCTGCCTGCGACAAGGTGGTCGGTTCTGCAGCGGCATATTTATATGTTATTCTGAGTGTCAAGGAAGTTTATGCTCTGACTCTGAGTGAAAATGCAAGGGCGGTTTTTGAAAAGTACGGTGTTACTTATTTTTGTGATAACATTGTACCAAACATCATCAACCGGAAGGGTGACGGTCTTTGCCCGATGGAGCAATCCACTCTCAATGCACAAAGTCCGGAAGATGCACTCCGACGGATAAAAGAAAAAATTAAAGAGCTGCAAAGCAAGTGAAATCTTAATTTTTCAAGAAAACGCTGTCTTGCGGCAATTAACAAAAGAAAAAGGTGTTTATTGTTTCTGCGTTGAAACTTAAACACCTTTTTTACGTGTAATTTCATCGTTATTGCAGTGATACGGGTGTGATATCTTCTGTGTTCGGAAGAAGAATCTTTTCCACTTCTTCCGTCAACACCTGCGCAATTACACTTGAGTTAATGCCCTTTTCATTCAACGTATTTTAAACAACTTTCTTAATATTTATACTTTTTTCTTGAAATCCATACTGTTCTATGCTAATATATATGTTAGGTTAATATAGATATTTAAAATACAGGAGTGATATATTATGAAATGCAGTTTTTGCGGAAACGAAATTGAAAACGGCGCTGAGCTTTGCCCTTCCTGCGGTATGATTCTTTCGCTTGGTGACGACAATGATAACACGGGGGAAGAAATAAAAATCCCCGAATTTACCCCCAATATTTTTGGCGCCGAAAAACTCTCTGAAGAAAAGACTTATCCCGCACAGGAACTTCCTGCAAACAATGCGGAAGAGGAAGTTCCCGTGGTTACAAGCATCCCCGAATATGTGCCGGATAACTATGTGTTTGAGGATATTTCTTCTGTCAGTGCTGAAGCTGCGGCAGAGCAGGAAGAAGCACCCGCACAAGAAGTTGCGGAAGACACAGAAGAAGAAATTGCTAAGGAAATTACTGAGGAAGCTGCTGAAGAAGTCGCAGAAGAGCAGACAAATGAAGAGGTCGGCGCTGTCGCTGATGTGCTTGGAATCAGAGTTCCTGACGAAGAACTTACATATCCCGAATATGAATCTTTCGTTTCAGGCGAAGAGGAATACGAAAGTGTTGAAACTCACGAAGAGCCTGCCGAAAGTGCTGAAGAACAGCAGGATGAAGAATTTGAAGAGGTGTCAGATGATGATACCTATGTTAAGCCGAACAAGCTGAAAAGCGGTGTTGGTGCAATTATTGCCCTTTGCCTTCTTCTCGTTTGCCTTGTTTTTGCAGGAGGATACGTTCTCAAAAACGTTATGCCTGAAAAACAGACTACAACCACAAGTTCCACGGTAGATGTTGATGCAACAACTGACGAGGACGAAGAAAACACCACCGAAGAAGATACAACTGAAGCTGAGGAAGATACAACCGAAGCTGAGGAAGATACAACCGAAGCTGAGGAAACAACCACAGGGGCGACAACACAGGAAGTTACAACAACCGAAGCCACAACTGCTGAAAAGACAGAAAACACAACAACAGCAGTTTCAACAACCAAACAGACAACAACGGCAGTGACCACAACAAAGGCAGTAACAACCGCTGCAACCACAGAAGCTGCAACAACAAAGGCAACTGCAACCACCGAGGCTGCAACAACCAAAGCTCCCTCAACCACAACAGACCCCTACGGTATCAACGATGTAACTGTTAAAAAGCCTTCAAGCAAGTTTGCAGAAAGCTTCAAGGGTTATGTGACCGTCAGCAGCATCAAGGTCAGAAGCAATCCTTCTGACAGCGCTGAGAGAGTGCTTTATCTTGAAAAAGGCTCAGAGGTTGTGGTTTCTGCAGAAGAAAACGGCTTCTATTATGTATATTCAACCCGTTTCGGTGTTTCGGGATGGGCAAAGGCTCAGTATATTTCTAAGTCAAGACCCACAGTTGACACAACCTCCGTTCAGTCAGGCACGGTGGAGGCTGACAAGAGCGCAGACGGCAAAACAATGTACACAACCTATACTCTGAATCTCAGAAAAGGCCCGTCAACAGAATACGGAGTTCTGAAAACCATTCCCATCGGCTATCCCGTTAAGGTGCTCGGCTATAAGACAGGCGTTTCCGGCTGGGCTTATGTCACAGACCTTACAACAGGTGTGAACGGCTGGGTATCAACAGCTTATCTTAAGTAACTTAGAATAATTGGAGGAAATATGTATGATGACACTTAAAACACGCTGGGCTGACCGGGCAATGTGTGACCTTCCTTTTCCCGAATATCCCCGTCCTCAGATGGTAAGGGCTTGCTGGATGAATCTTAACGGTATGTTCGACTTCGCAATTACGGACGACGACAAGGATTGGTGCGATAAGTACGAAGATAAAATCAGAGTACCCTTTGCAGTTGAAAGCTGTCTTTCAGGCATCTGCAAAAGAGTGGAAGATGATGACCTTATGTGGTACAGAAAGAAGTTCACTCTCACAGATTCCTTTAAGGATAAGAGAGTACTTCTTCACTTTGAAGCAGTTGACTGGAAAGCAAAGGTCTATGTCAACGGTGATAAGGTCGGTGAACATATCGGTGGCTACTGTCCTTTCTGCTTTGATATTACAGATAAGCTTACAGACGGCGAAAACGAGCTTGTTGTCTGTGTCTGGGATCCGACCGATGACTCTTGGCAGAACAGAGGCAAGCAGGCAAGTGTGTCTCACGGGTTCTGGTACACATCAACTTCAGGTATCTGGCAGACCGTGTGGCTTGAGGGTGTCAATGAAAACTATATTTCTTCATATAAGCTCACTGCCGACATTGATGCAGGCACAATTGAAATCAAGCCTGAAATTATCGGCGCAGGCGAAGTAAGTGTCAAGGTGCTTGACGGTGAACGTGTTATTTTTGACGGAGCTTTACCTTCTGACGGTAAGGTGAAAATTGAAAATGCAAAGCTTTGGAGTCCCGAAAATCCCTTCCTTTATGATTTTGTGCTTACTCTCACAAATGACAGCAAGGAATGTGACACAGTCAAGGGCTATTTCGGTATGAGAAAGTTCTCAATCGGTGAATATGAGGGCTATAACAGACTTTTCCTTAATAATGAGCCTTATTTCCAGAAAGGTCTTCTCGACCAGGGCTACTGGAGTGACGGCGGAATGACACCTCCCACAGACGAAGCGATGATTTATGACATTCAGACAATGAAGGATTTAGGCTTCAATATGCTTCGTAAGCACATCAAGGTTGAATCTCACAGATGGTACTATCATTGTGACAGACTCGGTATGCTTGTCTGGCAGGATATGGTCAGTGGCGGCAAGGCTCTCAACACCTTCCACGCAGGTGTTCTTCCCAACATTCAAGGTGTTCTCAACCCAATTGTTAACCTGACAAAGAAAGACAACACATATAAGATTTTTAACAGAGATAAAATTGAGTGGAGACTTCAGTTTGAAGAAGAATATGAACAGGTAATTGATAATCTCTATAATTTCACTTCAATCTGTTGTTGGGTACCTTTCAATGAAGGTTGGGGACAGTTTGACGCAAAGCGAATAGGTGACTGGACCAAGGAAAAAGATCCTACCCGTTTCTGCGACCACGCAAGCGGTTGGTATGACCAGAAGGGTGCAGATTTCAGAAGTATGCATAAATATATTCTGCCTGTTATCCTTCCAAAATATGACGGCAGACCTATCGTTCTGAGCGAATACGGCGGATACAGTCATAATGTTCGTGGCCACGTGTGGAACTACTCAAAGAGCTTTGGCTATCAGATGTATAAGAGTAAGGATGCTTTGACTGAGGCTTACAGAAAACTCCACGAAAAACAGATTATCCCCAACATCAAAAAGGGACTTTCCGCAACAGTTTACACTCAGGTATCCGATGTGGAATTTGAGGTTAACGGTATGCTTTCTTATGACCGTGAGCTTATCAAACTTCACGAGGATGTTGTGAGAGAACTCAACGCAAAAATGACATATTGATTTAAATGAGCACCGCATTTTGTCGGTGCTTGTTTTGAACAGAAAGGTGAAATTATGAACTTTGAGCAATATATGGAAATGGCGAACTGTACTGTTCCCGATGACATCAAGGCTACTCTTGAAACTGGCAGCAAAATCACGCTGACTGACTTTGAAGATAAAAACACTATTCTGTCAGATGTTTCCGTTCAGAAGGAAACAGGCTTCAGTCAATTTACAAACGGAGATTGGCTTGTGACAATGTACTGTCCGATGCCTTCTGTAACAAAAGAAATGGTGGATTGGTGGTTCTGGTGGCATCCGCAGGGAAATGAGCGTTACAAGCTCTGGTATCCGGGAGAACACTTTGCCGTATCTTACAGCAAAAAGGACAGGGAATATTTTGGGGCAAAGGCTGTTCCGCCTTTCAAAAGCAATATTCAGTATCCGGTGGAGAAAATCGGCAAATTGATTTTACCTCTTTCAATTGAGTTTGTGTCACCGGAGGAATTCGGTTTTTCAAAAGAAGAGATGGAAAGAAACGGTGTTGCAACAATCGTATGCGGTCACGTGGGTGCTTTTGGCGGCTTGTTTAAACATACTGAAATGGCTCACATTTTCTTTCAAAGGGAAGAAGGACTTTTTATGGTCAGCCGTTTCTGGCTCGGCAAAAGGCTTCGCAATCCGCTGATAAGAAAATTTATGCTCAACAAGAACACTGCCGAAGGTATGGCAGAGCATTGCTGTGTGGAATACAGAAATTTTGCCGAAAGAATACCGATGCTGTATAATTCGGAAAAAAACAAGTAAAGTTTTTGATTGCTTTTTTTCTAAAAAGTAATACTTGTCCGGCTAGGGACAAAGGAAAAGAAATCAGGTGAAAATATGGCAGACAAAAAATACACAAAGCTGAAGCTTTTATATATAAAAGACTATCTCGAAAGAAAAAGCGACGAGGATAATCCCGTAAGTGTTGACGAGCTTATTGAGATGCTTGAGCAAAAGGGCATCAAGTGTGAAAGAAAGTCCATTTACAGCGATATTGATACGCTTAAACACTTTGATGTTGATGTCAATGCGGTGCGCTTGCCGAGGCAGGGCTACTGCATAATGAGCAGAGAGTTTCAGATTGCGGAACTGCGTCTTTTGGTTGATGCAGTTCAGGCTGCAAATTTCATCACAGCGAAAAAAACAAAGGAATTGATTGAAAAAATCGGTACTCTTTGCAGTGAAAAACAGAGAAACACCATTGAAGGTCAGGTTTATATTGAAAACAGGGTTAAATGCACAAATGAAAATATATATTATGCTATTGATGTTATTCACCGTGCAATTTCTCAGTCAAAGCAGATTTCTTTTGTTTACAGCAAACGAATAATCGATGAGGCGGAAGGTGAAATCACCGTTCAGGAAAAAGAACATTGCGTCAGTCCTTATGCAATGATATGGAGTAATGACCATTATTATCTTGTTGGAAACAACGAGAAGTATGACAATCTTATGCATCTGAGAATTGACCGAATGAAAAATGTTGAAATTACGGATAAAAAAAGCAGAAACTTCAGCGAGGTTTCGTCATATAAAAGATTTTTTGATTCAGCAGACTATTCAAGCAAAATTTTCAATATGTTCAGCGGTGATACACAGCGCCTTGAAATTTCCTGCGATGATTCAATTCTGGAGGAGATCCTTGACCGCTTCGGAACAGACAATTCGGTCAGAAAGGCTGACAAAGAGGGCAGATTTGTTTTTGTCACTCGTTGTATCGTAAGTGAAGGACTCGTTTCGTGGATTATGCAGTTCGGCTCAAAAATTGAAGTTATTTCACCGAAGAGCCTTCGTGACGATGTGAAAAAACGTGCCGAAGAAATTATGAAAATTTACAACTAAAAAATCAACACATATTCAGAAAAAGCACAGGAGATAAAAACTCTTGTGTTTTTTTGTCATAAGTTTTATCTGATTTTTAAGAGAATTTTACAACTATCACTCTAAATTTGCCGAATAAATTAACTAAATATTAACAAATGTTACAGGAATATGTTGTATACTGTTTTTGAAAGTGGGTTTGTACAACCCTAATTTGAAAAAAGGAAAGGTTGAAAATAATGAAAAAGACCGTATTTCTGACCGGTGCAACAGGAACAATGGGTTTCCAGGGCTTTAAAGAGCTTTATAAAAGACGTGATATGTACAATATTGTTGTTATTAACCGTGGCAGCCAGAAGAATAAAGAAAAATTTGCTCCCTATATGAACGATCATTCTGTCAGAATCGTATGGGGTGACCTTACAAATTATGAAGACATCCTTGAATGTGTAACAGGCTCCGATTTTGTTCTTCATGTTGGCGGTCTTGTTTCACCTGCTGCTGACTATTTCCCCAAAAAGACACTTTACACAAACGTAACTGCAATGGAAAATATCGTCAAGGCGGTTAAAGCTCAGCCCGATCCCGATGCAATCAAGGTTGTATATATCGGTACTGTTGCACAGACAGGTGACAGAAACTATCCCACACATTGGGGCAGAACAGGTGACCCGATTCAGATCAGCATCTATGACCACTATGCTATCAGCAAGACTAAGGCAGAGGCTATTCTTGCTGAGTCAGGCCTCAGATATTGGGTATCACTTCGCCAAACAGGTATCCTTTATCCCGAAATTCTCAAGAATATGGACCCGATTATGTTCCATGTACCCATCAACGGTGTTCTTGAATGGGCAACTGTTGAAGACAGCGGACGCCTTTGTGCAAAGGTTTGTAACGAAAGAGTACCCGAGGAATTCTGGAGACGATTCTATAATATCAGCTCAGGTCCCGATTACAGAATCACAAACTATGAATTTGAGGTTCTTCTTCTCAACGCAATCGGTATGAGAGGTAAGGATATTCCCAAGAAGCTCTTTGACCCCAACTGGTTCATTCTTCAAAACTTCCACGGCCAGTGGTACACCGATGCCGATGAGCTTGAAAACTATCTTCATTTCAGAGAGAACATTCCCGTTAAGGAATATTTCAAGAGAATGGCAAAGCAGGTTGCTTTCTTCTATAGACTTTCAGGTCTTGCTCCTCTTTCAATCGTTAAAGAGCTGATGATGAAGCCTATCTCAAACACCCCGCTTTACGGCACACGTGCCTGGATTGAGAACGGTATGAAGGACAGAATCACAGCATACTACGGTTCACTCGAAAAGTATAATGCTATTTCCAAAAATTGGGATGAATTTGAAGTGGTTGTGCCCGACAAGAACGAAATGAGCTATCTTGACCACGGTTATGATGAAACAAAGGATTTCCATTCACTTGATATTGCAGATATGAAGAAGGCTGCTGAATTCAGAGGTGGCGAATGTCTTTCAAAAAAGATGGGCAAGGATGTTTATACTCCGCTTAAGTGGAAGTGTGCATGCGGTCACGAGTTTGAAATGACTCCCAACCTTGTTCTTAAGGGCGGTCATTGGTGCCCTGAGTGCCTTCCTATACCTTGGAAGTATGACGAAATTGCAAGAACAAATCCGTTCTTTGCGCAGGTTTGGTATTCACACCACGATAAGGATGAAGACAACGTATACACCGACGACATTTACTACGGTTTCTCAAAGGAATAATAATAACAAAACCATCGTGACAGTTGCCACGATGGTTTTTTACTGTTGCTAAAAATTATTAAAATGTGGCAGAATATAAAAAAGTTTGTTTGCAGGTAAATATGACTCTTGCGCTGATAACGGCACTCGGTGTTGGTGCGGCAACGGTAATCAGCGATGAGATGCTTACCGAAACTCACACCCACGGCATGAACGTGGTGCAACCTATGCTTTGCTCATCGGCTTTTGCGTGATGCCCGTCACCGATTACCTGCTTGGATAAATTCAGGGCGATACAACAATATTATATCTGAAAATGTGAAACGGGCGGATATTATCCGTCCGTTTTTCCGTAAACATAAATTGCAAACTCCACCGTCACATCAAGCTCTGTGTACTTTTTGAGCTTTGTTTTGTCTTTTTCACTCGTATGATAATAATAAGGCGTCATTTTGAAAAGCGCATCAATGTCTTCTTTGGTTGAAAGATGAATTTTCTTTTTCGCCTTTCTTTTTTCTTTAAGCGTAAGAGCCTCTGTTTTCGGTGGCTTTTCATCGTTTTTGTAAGGAGTGTCGTAAAGAATTTCTTTCAGCTCAAAAAGATGGTCTTCACCTGCGACTGCGGTGATAATAAGACCGTCTTTTTTTATGATACGGCTGAATTCCTTTTCGTGAAAGGGTGCAAAAAGATGAAAAGCAATGTCAACACTTTCACTTTGCAACGGAATTTTTGAAAGATTAGCCACAAAATATGTGATACCGTTGCGTTTTTTGGCGGCAAGGCGTACCATTTCTTTTGAAAGGTCAAAGCCACTCATTTCGCAGTCTGTTTCTTTTTTGATTGTGTCACCGTACCAGCCTTCGCCGCAGCAGATGTCACAAAGCGTAGGATGTTCTTTTCCGCTTGACTTTATAATGCTGATGATTTCATCGGAAAGAGGGGAAAAGTAGCCTTTTGAAAGAAAGCTCCTTCTTGAATTAGCCATTTCTCGGTTATCGCCGATTAGTGAGCCTGCTTTGTGTGAGCCGGTGAGAAGGTTGACATAGCCTTCCTTTGCTTCGTCAAAAGAATGGCCCTTTTGGCATTTGTAGCTTCTGTCAGCTTTTATGAGGTTTTCGCCGCATACGGGGCAAATAATTTCAATCATTTCTTTCACCTTGTTGAAAAAAGATTTGTTGTATGATATTATACAGAAAAGAAAATAATTAGTCAATAAAAGGTGACGGCTGATGGCAAAAGATAAAGACATAATATTCTGACAAAAAAGCGAAGTTATTTCTGTTTTTGTTTTTTGTGAAAAGAGTAACTTACGGTGAGCAAAAGTGTAATAAAAAAATAAATTTTATTATTGAAATTTAAACGAATATAGTATATAATGAACCTGTAAAATAAATTCAAGGAGGAAATAACTATGGGTTTTCTTGAAACAATTGAAATGGTACTCATTGATATGTGGAACTACCTTTATAACTTCCTTTGCTACCTTTTCGGTGAAGAAGTGAACGAAGACTGGCTTGTTCCTCCCATCAATCCGGGTGAATAATTCAAAGAAATGGCTGTTAAAATGACAGCCATTTAATTTTATAAATTGGAGTTATTTATGATTAAAGATTATCTCGAAATAGGAAAAATTACAGGTACACATGGTATCAGAGGTGAAATGCGTGTTCAGCCCTGGTGTGACAGCCCCGAATTTATGAAAAAGTTTAAGACGCTTTACTTGGATAAGAAAGGCGAAAAAGCAGTCAAAGTCAGTTGCCGTCCGAACGGACATATGGTGATTGTGAAAATTGACGGCATTGATACGGTTGAAGAGGCTTCAAAGTACCGTGAGAAGGTGCTTTTTATGAAACGAAGCGATGCCAGATTGCCCGAAGGCAAATATTTTATTCAGGAGCTTGTTGATTGCACTGTCATTGACGCTGATAATGAAGAAAAGTGTTATGGCACACTCACCGATGTCAGTCAGACGGGTGCCAACGATGTGTGGCATATCACAAACGAAACAGGGGAGTACCTTATCCCTGCTATTCCACCTGTTGTTATCGACACAGATGTTGAAAAGGGTGTTATTAAAATCCGCCCTTTGAGAGGAATTTTTGACGATGAGAATTGATATATTGACACTCTTTCCCGAAATGTGTGCATCGGTTTTATCCGAAAGCATAATCGGAAGAGCAAGACAGGAAAATAAAGTGGATATCCGTTGCCGCAACATAAGGGACTATACTCTTGATAAGCACAAGCGTGTTGACGATACTCCCTACGGCGGCGGTATGGGTATGATTATGCAGATTCAGCCTATTTACGATTGCTATAAGTCGCTGTGCGACGAAATCGGCAAAAAGCCTCATTTGATTTTTATGTCGCCTCAGGGCAAGACTCTCACTCAAACCAGGGTTAAAGAACTTGCACAAATGGAAAATATCGCAATTCTTTGCGGTCACTATGAGGGTGTTGACGAAAGAGTCATTGAAGAAATCGTTGATGAGGAAATTTCAATCGGTGATTATGTTCTCACCGGCGGAGAATTGCCGGCTCTTGTGCTTTCTGACAGCATATCACGAATGTTGCCCGGCGTTTTAGCCAATGAAGATGCTTTCACCGACGAAAGCCATTATTCTTCGCTTCTTGAATATCCGCAGTATACAAGACCTTGTGAGTGGCAAGGGAAGGTTGTTCCGGATATACTGTTATCGGGACACCATGCGAACATTGAAAAGTTCAGAAGAGAAAAAAGCCTTGAAAGAACTTATCTCCGCCGTCCCGATATGCTGTCTAAGGCTGAGCTTTCAAAGAAGGATATCGAATTTCTCAGAAAATTGAAATCTGAACTTAAAAAGGATAAAAACGAGGAATAAAACAATGTCATATTGCACAAAATTGGTTGTTGAATTTGTGCAATATTTAGTCTTGCAACCAAAAAGTTTTAAAGTGCTTTTTTTTCATTGACGAAGAAAAGTTTTGTGGTATAATATATGAGAAAATGATAAATGTACCCCGACAAAATCAAGAAATTCCCCCGGTTTTGTCAAAGGTAAAAAATAATTTTGTGTGTGGGAGTAATTAGATATGTTTGTTAAAGATGTAAAAGTTCAGAATCAGGTAGGACTTCATGCTCGTCCTGCAACCTTCTTCATTCAGAAGGCAAACGAATTCAAATCCTCAATCTGGGTTGAAAAGGAAGAAAGAAGAGTTAATGCTAAGAGTCTTCTCGGTGTTCTTTCACTCGGCATTATGGGCGGCACAGATATCCGCATCATCGCAGGTGGTCCCGACGAGGAACAGGCTGTTGAAGAACTTGTGAAGCTTGTTGAATCGGGCTTCACAGAATAATTGATTCTAAACAAAAAACATCTCCGTAAGAAAATCTTACGGAGAATTTTTTTAATTGACCACATTCACAGGCTTACCCTCAAGATAGCCCTTGATGTTACGTTTGAGCGTTTCCATCAGTCTGCTTCTGGACTCAAAGCTTGCCCAGGCAAGGTGGGGAGTGATAATGCACTTGTCAGCCTTTAAAAGAGGGTTGTCAGCTTTTGCAGGTTCAACAGAAAGCACATCAACACCTGCACCTGCAATGATACCTTCATCAAGAGCTTTTTTGAGGTCATCTTCAACAATAACCGCACCTCTTGAAGTGTTGATGAGGTAGGCGGTATTCTTCATTTTCTTGAGGAATTCCATATCAACAAGCCCCTCTGTTTCTTTGTTAAGAGGACAATGAACAGATATGACATCGCTGTTTTCGATTACCTCGTCAAGGGACACGAAATCGACTTTGCCAAAGCCGTCATAAGTTTTTGTGTTGGGTGAATAGGCAATGACATTCATTTTGAAGCCGTTTGCAATCTGTGCAACAGCAGAGCCGATTTTACCAAAGCCGATAATACCCATTGTTTTGTTTGCAAGCTCTGTCAGGGGAGTTTTCCAATAGCAGAAGTGTTTACTCTTTGTCCATTCGCCGTCTTTGACTGTATCATTGTGAAGAGCCACGTTGTTTGTGAGTTCAAGAAGCAAAGCAAACACAAGCTGAGCCACACCGTCGGTGCTGTATGCCGGAATGTTTGAAGCAAGAATACCTCTTGAATGTGCGTATTCTGTATCAATCATATTAAAGCCGGTTGCAAGGGTGGAAATATATTTGAGCTTCGGGAGCTGCTCAAGCACCTCTTTTGTCAGAAGCTTTTTGTTTGTCACAAGTATATCGGCATCCTTTGCTCTTTCAACAACCTGTGACTGCTCTGAAGCATCATAGATAACAACCTCGTCAACCAATTCCTTCATCCAGTCCCAGGAAAGGTCACCGGGGTTTTCTTCATATCCGTCAAGAACAACAAGTTTCATAAATAATCATTCCTTTTAAATATAATCTACTGTTAATCCATTTTATCACAAACTTACCTGTTTGTCATCATAATTTGGATATATTTATCTGAATTCGCTTGACGATTGCTTTTAATTAATATAAAATAATATCGATTAAGTATGGGTGGTGAGAGATTGAAAAACAAAAAAAACAAATCTTATGGTTTGTCAACAGCGGCATTTTTCTGTTTTTTGCTCGCTCTCGTGCTTATGGTGCTTCTGAGACTGTTCAACACACAGGAGTTCCTGCGCTGGTATAACCGATATACAGATACATTGAATAACTTTGAATTATGGATTCAGACTTACGGTGCAACCTGGGTTACGGTGCTTGTGATTCTCATCAATTATGTCATCAAATCATTCATTCCGTGGTTTCCTCTTTCTTGCCTTTGCGTTGCAAGTGCGGTTATTTTCAAGTGGTATATTGCCATTGCTATTAATGTTGCAGGAATGAGCATATATTTCATTGCAAAATTTCTTTGGGGCAGAAAGAACGGCGGAGGAAATGCCGAAAAACTTCTCTCAAGATATGACAAAGCTCACACTTTCATTGACAGCAGTAAGACGGGGTCAAAGGCAGTGCTGTTTTTCTGCAGGCTTACACCCGGCATCCCTCTGGGCTCTGTCAGCACACTTTACGGCAGTACAGACATCAAGCTGTGGGAATATACCGTAATTTCTATTCTGGGCTTTTCCTACAAAATTGTGTCATATGTCATCATCGGCAGAAATGTGTTTGACCCTGCATCCTTCGGCTTCATTGTACCGTTTATAGTACTTTTGATTTTTTCAGGGCTGGTGCTTCTTTCGGTGAGTGGAGTTGTGTCATTAAAAGGTAATTCAAAATAAAACTGAAAGGTTGATAGATATGATTAAAAACATTGAAATGAAAGAAAAACTTGAAAAAGGACTTATTGATGAAGAATTTTCGGTTGTTTACAAAAAAGAGACTTATGCAGCTCAGTACGGCAGATATTTGGAAGTGCTTGATTCTTTCAGTGAACTCTTCGATAAGGCACAGGAAAGAGAAGTTGCTCTTTTTTCAGCTCCCGGCAGAAGTGAAATCGGCGGCAACCACACAGACCATAACCACGGTCTTGTTCTTGCAGCAGGTATCAGCCTTGATGCAATTGCAGTTGCTTCAAAAAATGATGAGGGCATAATCAGAATCAAGTCAGCAGGCTATCCGATGGATACGGTTGACTGTGCTGACCTCAGTGTCAAGGAAAATGAAAAAGGCAGAAGTCAGGCAATAATCAGAGGTATTGCTGCACGTTTCAAGGAACTCGGCTATAATGTGGGCGGTTTTGATGCCACAACAGCTTCTCAGGTGCTTTCAGGCTCAGGACTTTCCTCCTCAGCTGCATTTGAGGTTCTTGTTTGCACAATGCTCAGCTATCTTTATAATGACGGCAAGGTTGACCCCATTGAGGTTGCAAAAATCTCACAGTACAGTGAAAACATATATTTCGGCAAGCCCTGCGGACTTCTTGACCAGATGGCTTGTTCCGTCGGCTCATTCGTATCAATCGATTTTGAAGACACAAGTAAGCCCGTTGTTAAAAAGATTGACTTTGATTTTGAAAAATCAGGTCACAGCCTTGTTATTGTTGACACAAAGGGTAGCCATTCGGACCTTACTGACGATTATGCGGCAGTAAGAAGAGAAATGGAAACTGTTGCTGAATATTTCGGCAAAAAAGTGCTTCGTGAGGTTGATAAAAAAGATGTTATCAGAAATGCGGGCGAAATTGCAAAGAAAGTTAGTCCCAGAGCAGTAATCAGGGCACTTCACTATTACGGCGAAAACGAAAAGGTAGTGCTTCAGGCACAAGCACTTTCAAAAAATGATTTTGAAGCTTTCAAGGCTCTTATCATAGAAAGCGGCTACTCATCGTATATGTATAATCAGAACGTATACACACAGAAGGCGGGTACTGAACAGCCCTTGTCACTTGCTCTTTGCCTCAGCGAGAAGATTCTTAAAGGCAAAGGTGCATGGCGAGTACACGGCGGCGGATTTGCAGGCACAATTCAGGCTTTTGTGCCCGATTCAATGGTTGAAGAATACACAAGCGCCATGAAAGCTGTTTTCGGTGATGATGCCTGCTATGTTCTTTCTGTCAGACCTTACGGCGGCGTTCAGCTTGCGTAAGTGAAACTTACATACAAAATGTCATAGATTACCGCAGAAAAAGAAGATAACCTATGAAGAAAGCATTGAAAAGCATCTGATTGATTTTGATACGGTGTGTCTGTGCTTTGATTTTGTTTATGAATAAACAAGGCGGGGCGGATTTATCCGCCCTTGTTTTTAATAATCTCAGTTTGAAAATAAAGGGTTGATAATATGAAATATCCCGATTACGGCTGGTGTATTGATAACGGCGGAAAAGAACTTTACACAGCGGAAACGCATCGTCTCGTATCTGTTGTACCTTCTGAAAGACAGCTTTCTTTTCTCAATATGGAATACTACAATTTTATACATTTCGGCATTAACACTTTTTATAACCGTGAATGGGGTAACGGAAAAGAGGATATCTCACGCTTCAATCCCAAAAAGCTCAACACCGACCAATGGTGTGAGGTGCTCAAAGCTACGGGAAGCAAGGGTATCATCATCACCGCAAAGCACCACGATGGTTTTTGTCTGTTTGATACAAAATATACCGGCCATTGTGTAATGAACACACCTTTCAAAAGAGACATAGTGAAGGAACTTTCCGAAAGCTGTAAAAAGTATAGTTTGAAGCTTGGTGTCTATCTTTCTCCCTGGGACAGACACGAAAGCACCTACGGTACAAGGGAATATAACGATTATTTTGTGTCTCAGCTCACAGAGCTTTGTACGAATTACGGTGAACTGTTCTGCCTGTGGTTTGACGGAGCCTGCGGTGAAGGCCCTAACGGCAAAAAACAGGTTTATGATTGGGCGAGATATTATGAAACAATCAGAAAATATCAACCGCAAGCGGTTATTTCCATCAGTGGGCCTGACGTAAGATGGATTGGTAACGAAGGCGGCAGAGTGAGAAAAAGCGAATGGTCTGTTATTCCCGATGAAAAAGACAGCGCTGACGCCGTTGCAGAAAACTCACAGCAGAATGCTGATGAAACAAAGGCAATGGCACAAAAGCTGAATGACAGGGACGAAGACCTCGGCTCAAGAGAACTTCTCAAAAACTATGAAAGTCTTGTTTTCAAGCCTGCCGAAGCCGATATTTCAATCAATATGGGCTGGTTTCACACAAGCAACATTTTTTCCTATGCAAGACGGGGCAGAAGTGCGGAAAAGCTCGCTGAGATTTATTGGAACTCAGTCGGAGGCAATGCTTCAATGCTTCTGAATGTTCCGCCAAATAAAGATGGTCTTATCGGCAAAAGTGAAGTGAAAAGATTGCAAAAATTCACAAAGCTTATTTCTGAGCCGTTTGAAAAAGAAATCAAAAACTGCGTATTTTCACTTGTAACAAAAGACGGACAGGAAAGAAAAACAGATGTATCTTTTGATGAAAAAGGGGAGAGCTATACTTTTAAGAATGACGAGCTTGCTGTGTCTGTCAGGTTTCCAAAGGTACAAAAACTTTCTATGATAAGTATGAGAGAGGATTTGACAAAATCTCAGCGCATAGAGCAGTTTCGTATCCTTGTAAAAACTGAGGAAGGGAATTTCTGGCCGGTTTATGACGGTACTGTCATCGGCTCAAGAAAAATCGTGAAATTTGAATATGACTATAATGTTGAAACAGATGAAATCCTCATTCTTCCCACTCAGGTCAGAGATAATCCTGTTTTGAAGGATTTGCATTTTTATATTGTATGAACCGCAAAGCAGAAAAAGACGACTAAAACTTTCTTCCGGCTCACTACTTCCTGCTTGCTACTGAAAAACAGGCTGCTTTGCAGTCTGTTTTTTCTTCTGTTCCCTTGATTTTTCCTTTTGTTGCTGATATAATTATTTATCAATGTGTAAAAATCCCTTCACAGGAGGTAATATAAATGATTCGTACAGAAATTGCAAAGCTTTACGAAAACGCTGAACAATACACCGAAGGCCTTATTACCGTTGCAGGCTGGATTCGTACCAACCGTGACTCAAAGGTACTCGGATTTATGGAACTCAATGACGGCAGCTGCTTCAAGGGCGTTCAGGTTGTTTTTGAAAAGGACAAAATTGATAACTTCGCTGAGGTTGCAAAATACAATGTAGGTGCGGCGGTAATTGTTGAGGGTAATCTTATTCTCACACCTGAAGCAAAGCAGCCTTTTGAAATCAATGCCACAAAGGTGATTCTTGAAGGTGCTTCCGCTCCCGAATATCCTTTGCAGAAAAAGAGACATTCACTTGAATATCTCAGAACAATTGCCCATCTTCGTCCCCGCACAAACATCTACTCTGCATCTTTCAGAGTACGCTCAGTTGCAGCTCAGGCTATTCACCGCTTCTTTGAATCAAGAGGCTTCGTTTACGCTCACACACCCCTTATTTCCTGCTCTGACTGTGAGGGCGCAGGCGAAATGTTCAGAGTAACAACTCTCGATATGGAAAATCCGCCAAGAACAGAAGACGGTGCAATTGATTACAGCGAAGACTTCTTCGGCAAGTCAGCTTTTCTTACCGTATCAGGTCAGCTTCAGGGCGAAATTATGGCTCAGGCATTCGGTAAGATTTATACCTTCGGCCCGACCTTCAGAGCTGAAAAGAGCTATACTCAGCGTCATGCCGCAGAGTTTTGGATGATTGAGCCGGAAATCGCTTTCGCAGACCTTAACGATGATATGGAACTTGCAGAAAGTATGATTAAGTTCGTAATCAATTACGTTATGGAAAACTGCAAGCAGGATATCGAATTCCTCAATCAGTTTGTTGATAAGGGTCTTATAGAAAGACTAAACGCTGTTGCTTCATCAGATTTTGCAAGAGTTACATATACCGATGCAGTCAAGATTCTTGAAGAAAACAACGATAAATTCGAATTCAAGGCTTATTGGGGTTGTGACCTTCAGACAGAGCACGAACGCTTCCTCACAGAACAGGTTTATAAAAAGCCTGTGTTCGTCACAGATTATCCGAAGGAAATCAAGGCCTTCTATATGAGACTCAATGACGATGGCAAGACCGTTGCCGCATGTGACCTTCTTGTTATGGGTATCGGCGAAATCGTCGGCGGCAGTCAGAGAGAAGAAAGATACGATGTCCTTGTTGACCGTATCAAGGAGCTCGGTCTCAAGCAAGAGGACTACTGGTGGTATCTCGACCTTCGTAAGTACGGCGGAACAAAGCACGCAGGCTTCGGTCTTGGCTTTGAAAGACTCGTTATGTACCTTACAGGTATTTCCAACATCAGAGATGTTCTTCCCTTCCCGAGAACAACAGGCTCGGCAGATTTCTGATATCCCTGTCGGGAATATCAGAAACAGGTCACAGGGGACAGGATTAAGAAAAAAGATTTTGTAACGAATATCAACATCCCCGACCAATCATTATGTAAGGGGTAATAACAGCACCTCTGATTAAAAGCAAAAACCTCGGCTTCGGCCACCCAAAGGAGCGATTATAATGTCAGAACTCAGAAATTACTCAAAAGAAAGGCTTATGCTTTTCAAGCAGGAGCTTCAGGAACAGTATGATGCTTTCAAAGCACAGGGCCTCAAACTTGATATGTCGAGAGGAAAGCCCGGCTCAGACCAATTGGCTGTTTCAAACGGTCTTCTTGATGCAATCACCTCAAGAGACTGGGAAGACGATTCTTCAAATCACAGCCTTGAATACAGAAACTACGGACTTCTCACCGGTATTATTGAATGTAAAGAGATTTTCGCAAAGCTTCTCAAAGTTCCCGCAAAGAATGTTATCGTATGCGGCAACTCAAGCCTTAATATGATGTTTGACTATATTACACAGTGTATGCTCACAGGCTCAGGGGATAAGCCTTGGAAGGATCAGGGCGAAATTAAGTTCATTTGTCCCTGCCCCGGTTATGACAGACACTTTGCAATTGCTGAATATTACGGAATCAAGCTCATTCCCGTCAATATGACAGGTGCAGGCCCCGATATGGATGCAGTTGAAGAGCTTGTCAAAGATCCGGCAGTCAAGGGTATGTTCTGCGTGCCCAAGTATTCCAATCCCACAGGTGAAACATACAGCCACGAAACAGTTGAAAGAATCGCTGCTATGTGCCCTGCGGCAAAGGACTTCAGAATCATCTGGGATAACGCTTACATTATCCATGACCTTGAAGAACACAGCGAAAAGCTTGACAATATCTTTGATGTTCTGAAAAAATACGGTCATGAGGATATGGTGATTGAGTTCACCTCAACTTCAAAAATCAGTTTCCCCGGTGCAGGTGTTGCAGTTCTTGCCGCATCAGATAAGAACATTGAAATGATAATCAGCCGTATGTCGATTCAGACCATCGGCTATGACAAACTTAATCAGTTCAGACACGTTAAGTTCTATAAAGATGTTGCAGGCATCAAAAATCATATGAAGCTTCACAGAAATATCCTTGCTCCCAAGTTTAAGGCAGTCATCAACGAGTTTGAAAACAGTCTTGGCAGCTATAAAATTGCTTCATGGACAAAGCCCAAGGGTGGATACTTTATCTCCCTTGACGTTATGGAAGGTACCGCAAAAAGAGTATATGAATTATGCAAAGAGGGTGGAGTAACACTCACAACCGTTGGCGCAACCTTCCCTTACGGCATTGACCCAAAGGATAAGAATATCAGAATTGCACCGTCATATCCGCCCGTTGATGAGCTGTTGACAGCAACAAGACTTCTTTGCATCTGCGTCAAGCTTGCCGCTTGTGAAAAGCTGCTTGAAGAATAATCTGAAATTTTTGAATTATTTTCAAAAAACACTTGCATTTTCTTTTTTGTTGTGCTAATATATTTAGGCATTTGTAACATTGAATGCCGGCTGAATTCAGTCAGACATAAACGCAAGCGGTCCTCTTTCGTATTTTTTCGGAATGAACGTGGCAGAATTTAGGAGGATAAAACCAATGGACGCACTCAAACTCATCTCAGACTCATCCCTTAAGACAGAAGTACCCGAAATCAATGTTGGTAGCACTGTTCGTGTTCATGTTAAGATTCGTGAAGGCGAAAGAGAAAGAATCCAGGTTTTCGAAGGTACAGTCATCGCTAAGAAGGGCAGCGGAGTTTCATCAACCTTCACAGTTCGCCGTGTAGCATACGGCGTAGGTGTTGAAAGAGTTTTCCCTGTTCACTCACCTAACGTTGCTAAGGTTGAAGTTGTCAGAAACGGTAAAGTTCGCAGAAGCAAGCTTTATTACCTTCGTGACAGAGTTGGTAAGTCAGCTAAGGTTAAGGAAAAGATTGGCTGATAAAAACGCAAATGGAGGGGCTGTTACGTTGTGTGACAGTTCCTTTTTGCTTTATTCAATTTAACAGAAAGGTGGCTCAATCCTATGATTCAGGATATTACAAAAATAGATAAAAAAGAGCTTACTTTTAAAGATAAAGTTGTCATCAATATCTATGACATAGTGTCCGTTCTGGCAGTTTCGCTTGTCACAATTATGCTGTTTTTCACCTTCGCATTCCGTATCGTAGGTGTGCAGGGTACTTCTATGCTTCCCACTCTTGAGCATAATGACTGGCTTTTTGTTTCTGCTTTTGACCCTGATCCGCAGTATGGACAGGTCGTAATTATTACTCAGCCCAACTGGTTTGATGAGCCTATTGTAAAGCGCATTATCGCAACGGAAAATCAGGTTGTTGACATTGACTTTGCAACAGGTGAGGTTTTTGTTGACGGTGAGCTTCTTGACGAGCCTTATATCAATAATCTCACTTTGAACAGCGAAGGCGTTGAGTTCCCGGTTACCGTACCTGAAAATCACGTTTTTGTTATGGGTGACAACCGACAAGGCTCAACAGACAGCCGTTCGGATAAAATCGGCTTTGTGCAGGAGGAGTATATTCTCGGTGTTGTTAAGTATAAGTTCTGTAAAATGATAACAGACACAAGCGGAAATGTAACAGGCGTCGACTTTTATCCCTTGTCCGAGTGGAAGGTTGAATAAAAACTGCAAATTAACAATAAGAACACAGGGCAATGTTCTCTGTGTTTCTTTATACTTGAAAGGAGAAATACCGATGGCTGACAGTCAGAAGCAAATTGTGCAATGGTTTCCCGGACATATGGCAAAAACAAGGCGACTCATCAAAGAAAGTCTGCCTTTGGTTGATGCGGTGACGGAATTGCTTGATGCGAGAATACCTATGTCTTCAAGAAATCCCGAGCTTGATGAGCTTACGAATAAAAAGCCGAGAATTGTGCTTCTTAACAAGTGCGATATGGCAGACGATAACATCACAAAAGAGTGGATTGAATATTTCAAAGCCAAGGGGCAGTACGCTCTGGCGGTGGATTGTCGCACCGGTAAGGGGCTTAATAATTATCACAACCTTGTAAGACAGGTTCTTGCTGACAAAATCAAGCAGAATGAAGAAAAAGGTATGCCCGGAAAAGCCCTGAGAATGATGGTTGTGGGTATCCCGAATACGGGAAAATCCTCATTTATCAACAGAATGGCAGGCAAAAGCCGTGCCAAGGTTGCGGATAAGCCTGGTGTCACAAGGCAAAACCAATGGTTTGCAATCGGTAATGGTATTGAGCTTCTTGATACTCCCGGTGTACTCTGGCCCAAATTTGATGACCCGGAGGTGGGGGATAAGCTTGCCTTTATCGGCTCTGTCAAGGACGAGGTTATGGACAGCGAAACAATGGCGGTCCGCCTGATCAAGGTGCTTGTCGACGGCTATGAGGATAAGCTGACAGGCAGATATAAACTGAAAAACATTGATGATATCCACGAATGTATGCCCTGGGAAATTCTCGAAGAAATCGGCAGAGAAAGAGGCATGCTGATTAAAGGCGGCGAAGTGAACACAGAAAGAGCTTCCGTGATGCTGCTTGACGAATACAGGGGCGGCAAAATGGGCAAGATTTCATTTGAAAGACCAACGAAAGAATAAGAAAAGTTTTTTGATTTTTTTTTACAAAAAAAGAATGCCTACCCGGTGAGGGTTATGAGAAAAAAGGTACAAGGTTAATTTCTTGTACCTTTTATTGCATTTAAAACAAAGTTTTTTATTGTTGCTCGCCGCAAGGCGTCACTTTTTTGTGAAAAAGTGATCAAAAACTTGACTTGTTTTAAAAAATCAGAACTTGTTTCTTAATTCCAGAAGCACTCTCTTTTCAATCCTCGACACATAAGACCTTGAAATCCCCATTTCATTTGCAATTTCCCTTTGCGTCAGCTCCTTCTGGTTGTAAAGTCCGTAGCGCTTGATTATAATTTCCTTGTCACGCTCGTCAGTTATCCCTTCAATCAGTTCATAAAGCCTTAAGGTTTTGTTCTTCAGGTCAATGTCATCGCTTATGGTGTCTTCAGTGTAGATGACATCAATCAGCGTCAAAGGGTTGCCCTCACTGTCAACGTCAATCGGCTCATTGACTGAAACCACATTTGCGTCTCTTTTCTTGCCACGGAAAAACATAAGAATTTCATTTTCAATACATCTTGCCGCATATGTCGCAAGCTTTATACCTTTATCCACATCGAAGGAATCAATTGCCTTGATCAGACCTATTGTTCCGATGGATATCAAATCTTCCTGTTCATCATATCCGGAATAATACTTTTTTATGATGTGGGATACAAGCCTGAGATTGTGCTCAATCAGTTCTTCTCTGGCTTTTGTGTTTCCTTGCTTTTTCATTTTGAAAAGCAGTTCTCTTTCTTTTTCGGCAGAAAGCGGTTTCGGGAATGATGTGGCATTTTTCAGGTGCAAAAAAAAGAAAAGGAAGTTGCTGAACACAGCTTTGATAAGTTCAAACATAAAATCACCTCGTTTATATCTTATGAGGTGATAGTTTGTTACATTTCTTAATTTGCTGAATTTCTCGGCAGAGATGACAGCAAAATATATTTAACAAAATATGTTTTGTCAGTAAACTGTTACAATTTTATTATTTTTACAAAAATTATCCTTTTTATTGTTGATTTAATCTTTCTGATTTATTATAATATAAGGTAGATTATTATGTAATATTAAATATATTGATTGTTTTGGAGGACTGCTTTTATGGCAAATAACGCAAATAACAGGCCGACAGCAGGCAACACTGCAAAACCTGCCGTTCGTGGAACAACCGGCAAACAGGTGAATAAAAAGAGCAAGAAGAAAAAGCACCCTGTGCTTTATACCGTATTTCTTATTTTCTTTTGCATTTTTGTTGCGGGTATGCTCACAGTGATTATTGTGGGCGGTGCTGTTTTGTCGCATATGGATTCCATAATCAACGGTGATATTGCAATTGACCTTGATACTTACAAAAATTCACAGAATCAAACCACGATAATGTATGCTTATGACAGCGAAGGAAAGACACAGGAGTTGACAAGACTTCACGGTGAAGAAAACCGTATCTGGGTTGACTATGACGAAATGCCGGAGGACCTTCTGAACGCTTTTATCTGCCTTGAAGATGCTGAATTCTGGAATCACTCGGGTGTTAACTGGGTGCGTACCATCGCCGTTATGATTGTGCCTGACTATGAAGGACAAGGCGGTTCAACAATTACTCAGCAGCTCATTAAAAACCTTACTGACGATAACGAAGCCACATATATAAGAAAGTTCAATGAAATTGTCCGTGCCTTGAATCTCGAAAAGCATTATTCAAAAAAGGATATTATTGAAGCTTATCTTAATACTGTATCTCTCGGTGCAGGCTGTTACGGAGTTAAAACTGCGGCAGAGACTTATTTCGGCAAGGAGCTTTCCGAACTTACACTCAACGAATGTGCAATGCTTGCCGGTATTACCAAAGCGCCCTATTCTCTCAATCCCTATGCGGACTATGAGGCCTGTATGGACCGTAAGTATTGGTGCCTTCAGCAGATGTGGGAAGAGGGTAAAATCAGCGAAGAACAAAAGAATAAATTTCAGAATGAGGATGTTGAAGTTCTCGAATATAAAAAGGTTGATGACACGGGAGAAACTACCAATACAACCGATATTCTTTCCTGGTATGAGGAATATGTAATCGACCAGGTTATTGCGGATTTGCAGGAAGAATATGATATGGAATACAATGAGGCCTGGCGTCAGGTGTATTACGGTGGACTCAATATTTATGCTGCCGTTGATCTCGACGTTCAGGAAAGGCTTGAGGTTATATATGAAAATCGAACAGGTTTCCCGAGCACAAGCCTAAGAGATAAAAACGGTGACCTTCCTCAATCTTCAATGACAATTATGGACTATCAGGGCAGAATAGTTGCTCTTGTGGGCGGCACAGGTCAAAAAACAACCAACAGAAGCTATAACAGAGCTACCGATGCAAGAGCAAAGCGTCAGCCCGGTTCTTCAATCAAGCCCCTTTCTGTTTATGCTCCTGCAATTGACCTCGGCATGGTGACGGCAACATCAATTCTTCTTGAAGAAGCCATCACAGACCCACAGACGGGTGATCCCTGGCCCAGAAACTTCAACGGTGACTATGGCTCAGGTGAATACATCACCGTTGAACAGGCACTCATCAGGTCCCTTAATACAATTCCTGCAAGAATCCTCGATGAGATGCTTCCGCTTGACACCTCAATGAGATATTGCAACGAGCAGTTCCACATTAACCTCAATTCAAACAGTGTTCCCACAGGTGACAAGGGCCTCAGCCCCCTGGCTGTCGGTGGTACCACAACGGGTGTAACAACACTTGAAATGGCGGCTGCGTTTGCGACCTTCGGAAATGGCGGCCGTTATTATGAGCCTTACAGCTATTATCAGGTAACAGACAGAAACGGAAACATCGTGCTTGACAGAACAAACGAAATTCCTCAGCAGTCAATCAAAAAGGAGACTGCAGCAACAATGCTTTCGATGCTTACAAAGGCAGTTACAAATGAGGGCGGTACAGCTCTCGGCTCAAAAATCAGCGGTTTCCAGACCTTCGCAAAAACAGGTACAACCTCAGCCAATGCGGATAAGTGGTATTGCGGCGGAACTCCCCACTATGTAGCTGCTGTTTGGTACGGATTTGACTATAAGGCTGACCTTCACACAGGTTCAAGCAACCCTGCAAAAACAATTTTCAGTTATGTGTTCAGAGATAATCATCAGAATCTTCCAAGCAAAACCTTCTCCGATGTTGTGGAAGATGTTGACCAAAGCATTGCAGCGCTTGAGGAGTATTAAAAATGATAATTTTATCCGTTGATTACGGCGATGTACGAACGGGAATTGCTGTTTGTGACAGAATGGAGATTCTCGCATCGCCCGTAACCGTTATAAAGCAGAATTATGAGCCGAAGCTTATACTTGAAATCAAGGCAATAGCTGAAAAACAGAAGGCTGAACTTATCGTTGTGGGACTTCCCAAAAATATGGACGGAAGCGAAGGCGAAAGAGCCGAGAAGTGCAAAAAATTCGCTCAGCAGTTGGCGACAGAGACAGGTATCGAAACAGTTATGTGGGATGAAAGGCTCACTACCGTGTCCGCCCACAGAGCGCTCAGCAACAACAATGTCAGAGGACAAAGACGAAAAGATGTTGTTGATGCAGTTTCGGCAGTGATGATTCTCGAATCATATATTTCGTCAAAAAACAAGTAAAGCTCTTGAGCGACACTTCGGATACTTTCTTTCAGAGAGGTATCGTTTGTCCGGTGAGGACTGTAAAATGAAAAAAGGTGCAAAGTTTATTCTTTGTACCTTTTTATATTTTGGATAAGTTTGCGGCACGAAGTGAGTGGATATTTATGCATCGTAAGGTAGCCTCACAGAAAGATTTTTTATTCTTTTTTTCTTGTGTTCAGAATCTGCCGTAACCCTAACAAGACAACAAATCCGCCGAAAAGCTTTGAAAGATATTCCGTCGGAATCCTCTGTAAAATCAGATAACCGATTGCGACCCCGATAATACCTCCCAAGGTCATCGGTATGACCTTTTTGAAATCAACAAGACCTTTCCCGGCATATATAATCAGTGATATTAAGGCACAAGGAATGAAAAACATAAGATTTATGCCTTGTGCCTTTGTTTGACCGAATGAAAGCACACCTGTCAGAAACAGAATCAACACCGTTCCGCCGCCAAACCCCATTGAGCATAAAAGTCCTGCAAGAAAAGAAGAAATTATCACATAAACAGTCATCATAAAATCAACCTTATTCCGGAATAAATCATCAGTATTGAAAAAAGAATATTCAAAAGTTTATTTGAAACCTTGCCCATCAGAAGAATGCCGGCAACAGTACCGACAAGACCAAACGGGATAAACCAAAGGCCGTCATTGAAAATGAAATAACCCTTTTTTAAATATAAAAACATACTTATTACCGTCAAAGGGAGTATGACCGCAAGACATGAGGCTTGAGCCTTTTTTTGTGCGAGCCCTGATTTTTTGAGAATAGGAACTGCTATTATACCTCCGCCTGCACCGAAAAGAGAGTTTACAATTCCCACAAGTACACCCGAAAGTAAAGAATATATTTGATTCATAAATAATCAACTCCGCAACTATATTTTTAGCGGCGGTTAATAAAAAAATACAGGGCAGTTTAAAATATAATCTTTGGGAAAATATGACTAAAATATGCATAAAATCTTGAAAAAAACGGGAAATTCTTTCGTTAAACTATTGTAAATGAAAATTTTTAGTGGTATAATTTACTAGAATTGAGGAGAAATGTGACTTTTCTCTTTGTAAAAAGTTTAGGAGGACTTTGTTATGATTTGTAAGTTTTGCGGCAACTCAATCGAAGATAATTCAGATTTTTGTTTCATTTGCGGCCAGAAGGTAGAAGCTGAAGCTGCTCCTTTACAGAATGCTGAATCAAATGATGTTTTCTCTCAGTCAGCTCAGGCTCCCGCAGCAGTTGAAGCTGCTTCTGCTGAAGCAGAGGCTGTTGCACAAGCTGCTCCCGTGGCTGCACCCGTTCAGGTTGCAGAACCTGCACCGATGGATTGTCCCGTTCAGGCACAATCCGGAGCTGTTCAGTGTCCCTATCAGCAGATGCCCGCACCGCAGGAAATGTCAAAGAAGGGCAAGAAAAAGAATAAGGATAAGAGTCAGCCCACAAAGGCTCTCAAGTTCTTCACAACACTTTTCCTCGCACTTTTCCTTGCGCTTGCAGCATTTATGAGCGGAGCTGTCAGATATGTTTGCATTATACTTGTGGCTGTTTATGCTCTTTGTGATTGGAAGGCATATAAGAAAGCAAAGAAGCTCGGCTATGAAACAAAGTGTGTTGCTATTCTTAACTCAACAGGTATCGGTGCTATCATTGGTATGGCTTTGATTCTCGTTAAGCTCTTTATGACAGCTTATATGTAATTTTTAACACCAAAATTAACTCCCGTTCTTTCAGGAATGGGAGTTTTTTTGATGACTTCACAGTCACAATTTTTTAACTTTTTCTTTCCTTGTTCTTGTATTCTGCGTTCAGTATTGCTATAATAAAAAGGCAAAAAAGATGTTTTGATATTAAAAACAAATCACAGAAAGGAATAAAATTTATGAAAAAAGCATTATCAGTTATTTTGTCAATTCTTATGATTTTTTCTCTCACAACAGTAGCCTTTGCTGCAGGAGAAACAACTGAGAAGCCTTTTGAAAACAGCGAGTTTTACACCGACGGCGAATATACTCTTCATTACAGAACCTATAAGCCGACAGGTATCGCAAAAAACAGAATTCTTCTCATTCACGGCTTCTGCCTTTCAACTGCTTCACTCGAAGGCATTGCAGAAGAATATATGAAAGCCGGCTATGAGGTTGTAACTCTTGATGCTCCCAACTTCGGCTATTCTTCAAGAGAAACCACGGGAACTGTCCTTCGTCAGAGAGAAGAGGTTATCTATTCTCTTGTGAAGAGTCTTGGCGGAAAATGGATTGTTGGCGGTCACTCAATGGGCGGCGGCATTGCTCTTAACCTTGCTGCAATGTATCCGGAAACCTTCACAGGCCTTGTGCTTTATGCCCCTCAGACAAACAAAGAGGTTACGGGCATTATGAAGACTCTCTCAGCATCGGCTGTTATGCGCACGATGTATACTCTTGTGCTTAAAATAGCTCTTATGTTCCCGCCAATGGTGGAAAGCCTTGTTGAAATGAGCTTCAGCGACAGCGAATATGCAAAGAATTATGACCTTGACAGAATCACCGACCCGCTTTCACTTGACGGCACAGGTGCAGGTATTGCAATTATGTCCTCACACGTGACAGGCACAGACTTTGATGCAGTTGCACAGCTTAATATCCCTGCTGTTGTAATCACAGCTAAGGAAGATAAGGTTGCTTCCGCAGAAAATCTTGAAGAAATTATCACGGCTCTCGGTGACAATGCAACAGTTTACGAGTGTGAAAAGGGCGGACATATGATGATGGAATACAATCCGCAGCTTGTTGCAGAAAAAACGCTTCCCACAATTGCACTTTGCAAATAAAACCGACAATTTAACATCAATAACGAATACTACTCCGAATAATAACCAAAAATTCGGAGTAGTATTTTTATATATGCCAAATAAAAAAAGGGGATGGTTTTATGATAAAAACAAAAGAGCTTTTCTCTTTTGAAAAAACTCTTGCAAAAGAATATCTTTCATCTTTTGAGTATCCGTGGGAGGCTTTGGCCGGAATTGGTGATATGATACCTCTTTTGGGAAAAAAGCTGTCAGAACAAGAATATGAACAGATTTTGCCTAAGGTGTGGGTGCACAAAACCGCAAAAATTGCATCGACGGCATTTATCGGCGAAAATATTATCATCGGTGAAAATACCGAGGTCAGGCAAGGTGCTTTTATAAGGTCTGATGCAATTATCGGCAAAGGCTGTGTTGTCGGCAATTCAACTGAGGTTAAAAATGCCATTATTTTTGACGGAGTTCAGATTCCTCACTTCAACTATGTAGGGGATAGCATTTTAGGCTTCAAAGCTCATCTTGGTGCAGGTGCGGTGACTTCAAACGTCAAAAGTGATAAAACAAACGTGACGGTGTTTTATGACGGTGAAAAAATAAACACTGGACTGAGAAAATTCGGTGCAATGATAGGTGACAATGCGGAAATCGGTTGCAACTGTGTGCTTAATCCGGGAACAATTATCGGCAGAAACTGCACCGTTTATCCGCTTTCTTGTGTCAGAGGAACTGTCAAAGAAAACAGCATTTATAAATCAGCAGACAGAATTGTAATTAAATCAGACAGGGGAGGATAATATGGGCAAATATTTCGGCACAGACGGTTTCAGAGGCGAAGCGGGCAAAGTTCTGACAGCAGACCACGCATATAAAATCGGGCGGTTTTTAGGTTGGTATTACAGCAGAAAAACAGACGGCAAAGCGAAAATTGTAATCGGTAAGGATACAAGGCGTTCAAGCTATATGTTCGAGTATATTCTTGCAGGCGGACTTGTTTCTTCGGGTGCAGATGCTTATCTTCTTCACGTCACAACAACACCATGCGTAGCCTATGTGACAAGGACTGATGATTTTGACTGCGGAATTATGATATCGGCAAGTCACAATCCGTTTTATGATAACGGAATCAAGCTTCTCAACTCCAAAGGAGAAAAAATGCAAGATGAAGTAATAGATCTTATTGAAGCCTATCTCGACGGTGAGCTTAAGGTCGCAGGTGAAAAAATGCAGGAAGTTCCATTTGCACACAAGGACAGAATCGGCAGAAGTGTTGACTATGTTTCAGGCAGAAACAGATATCTCGGTTATCTTATATCCCTCGGACTTTATTCTTTCAGGGATATGAGGATCGGTCTTGACTGCGCCAACGGCAGCTCATGGTGTCTTGCAAAAAGCGTGTTTGAAGCTTTGGGTGCCGACACATTCATCATCGGTGCTGAGCCTGACGGAACTAATATAAACAAAAGCATCGGCTCGACTCATATCGAAAAGCTGCAAACCTTTGTGAAAGAAAACGGTTTGGACGCAGGCTTCGCTTTCGACGGTGATGCAGACCGTTGCATTGCCGTTGATGAAAAAGGCAATGTTGTTGACGGAGATGCAATTTTATATATCTACGGCAAATATATGAAAGAAAAGGGCGAACTGAAAAACAACACTGTTGTTACCACGGTTATGTCCAATTTCGGCCTTTACAAGGCTTTTGATGATCTTGGTATTGATTATGCCAGAACTCAGGTGGGGGACAAATATGTCCACGATTATATGATGAAAGAGGGTTGTATCATCGGCGGTGAACAGTCGGGACACATAATCTTTTCAAAATATGCCACAACGGGTGACGGTATTTTGACTGCGCTCAAGGTGATGGAGGTTATGTTGAGCAAAAAAATGAAGCTCAGCGAGCTTGCCGCAGGCTTTAAAGTATATCCTCAGGTACTGATAAATGTTAAGGTGGAAAACAAGAAAAGGGCTGTTGAAAATGAACAGGTGCAAAAGGCAATGAAAAAAGCTGAAAAAGACCTGCAGGGCAGAGGGCGGATACTTCTTCGTGAATCAGGCACAGAGCCTGTTATCAGGGTTATGGTGGAATGTGACGATGAAAATCTTTGCCGTGAATGTGCCGAGAGTGTTGCACACGAAGTTGAGCAATCAATTTACAGCTTGAAATAACAAATTTTAGCAGTTGACCGAAATTTTGCTGTTATGCCTTGCATTTGACGAAGAGTTGTTATATAATATCCATTGCCAAAAGATGTATGCCACAGGCTTTGGCGGTCAGTTCGAAACCTTCCTGACCTAAACCTTACCAACGGTTTAAAACCAAAACTAAAGGAGCTAAAAATGAATATTTCAAAAAGAACTCACAAAATGGCAGTGAGTGCAGTTGTTGCGGCACTTTATGTTGCACTCACCTATGCCCAGACAGCAATTTTTCCCGGCAGCACATCGATGGCTGTGCAGTTCAGAGCTTCAGAGGCTCTGACGGTACTTGCACTTTTCACTCCGGCGGCAATTCCCGGCCTCACAGTAGGTTGCTTTCTCGCTAATCTTGTTTCAGTGGGAGCTTTGCCGATTGATATGATTCTCGGCACTTTTGCAACGCTTCTTGCGGTGCTTTCAATGCATAAGTTAAAGAATGTGTGTATCAAAGGAATCCCCGTTTTTTCTCTTCTGATGCCTGCAATTTTCAACGGAGTGATAATCGGACTTGAGATTGAAATTTTCTTCATTGAAGGCAGTTTTCATTTCACTTCCTTCCTTATTCAGGGCGGACTTGTGGCTTTGGGTGAGATCGGAGTGCTTTTTACCTTGGGCTTGATGCTCTATAAACTAATAAAAAACAAAAATTTAGAAAAATATCTGTTTTCTATTTAAAAATTTGAATTGCTCTGCTATAATAGGTGGAGCAATATTTTATTTATAACAAAAAGGAGAAAGTTGATTATGGAAAACAAGCTTTCAAAGCGCCTGTGGGTGAACATACTTTTGTTCAGCTTTATGGGCGGCGTTGCGTGGAATGTTGAAAATATGTATTTCAACACCTTCCTTTACAACTCAATTTACACAGGTGCATCTGCCGAAGCTATTGCAGGCACAATGGCACCTACAACAGCAATCAGCCGAATGGTGGCACTTTCAGCCATCACCGCAGTTGTCACAACCTTCATTATGGGTACTCTCAGCGACAAAATGAGAAAACGTAAGGTTTTCATCTCTGTCGGCTATATCTTGTGGGGTATTATTACCGCTGCATTCGGCCTTATTTCAAGAGATAATATCGCTGCTGTGTTCGGACTTACAGACGAGGTTAAAATTCTCACATTCACCGTCTGGGCGGTTATACTTATGGATATGCTTATGACCTTTATGGGCTCCACCAGTAATGACTCCGCTTTTAACGCTTGGGTAACAGATGTCACAACACCCAAAACAAGACCTCAGGTTGAAACATCACTTATGCTTATCGGCTTTGTTGCAATGGGCGCAGTTATGGGCGTTGGCACGCTCGCTCAGTCAGGCACAGTTACTTATTCTGCATTTTTCCTTGGTCTTGGTGCAGTCGTTACCGTTTGCGGTATTTTAGGACTTTTCCTCCTTCAGGACCCCGAGCCCAAAGTTGAAGCGCCTTCAGATTCTAATTATTGGAGTGACCTTTTCTACGGCTTCAGACCTTCTGTTATCAAAGATAACTCAAGACTTTATCTCACACTTGCATCTGTCTGCTTCTTCAGCGTAGCATTTCAGGTGTTCTTCCCTTATCTTTTTGTATATCTTCAGTATGTGATTCTCCCTGCAAATGAAGGTGTAAACTTTATTTCTGCGGGCGTTCTTGTTCCTGCTGTTCTTGCTGTTGCAGTTCTTGTTGCGGGAATTGTTGTGCTTATGAAGGTTGCAAACAAAAACAAGGCAGCATCACTTTTTGCAGGGGTAGCCTGTCTTGCTGTGGGACTTTTCATACTTTCAACAACCACAAATATCGTTGGTGTTCTTATCGGTGTTGCTCCCACCTTCATCGGTTATATCGTTCTTACCGTTCAGCTCAATGCATCAATCAAGGACTTTATTCCCGTTGGTAAGGCAGGACTTTTCCAGGGCATCAGAATGATTTTCGTTGTTCTCATTCCTATGGTTGTCGGTCCTGTTATCGGTGACATTGCCTGCCGTAATTCAGCAATCACTTATATAAATGAATACAGCGTTGAAACAATTGTACCCTCATCAAGTATGTTCCTTTACAGCGCAGTTATCGCACTTTTCGTGTTCATCCCTCTTTTCTTACTTGTCAAAAAAGGCTTCAAGGTTGAAGAATAGTAAGGGTATATAATAAAAGTGAAAAAGGCAATATCTCAAACGGATATGCCAATGTGAAATTTAATTATTAAAAAATAACGCTTTACTTTGATCGGTGGGCGTTATTTTTTTATGGTTAACCCTGCAACAAAAAAACAAGCTGTTAAGAAAAAACGTTCTTAACAGCTTTTGTGTTTTACTATCGGTCATTCGCACCCTGACTACCGGCTACCGACTACTGTCCGCTAATCAAGAATATAAAGCCCCGACTTAAGCCATACAAACTCTTTGCCCATAACGTTGATATACTTATATACCTTTTCGTTGAATACACGGTAATCTCTGACGGAGTTTGTCATAATGTTAAGAGAACGGATTTTTCTTGAGCCCTGATTGCAGATGTAAAGTGTGCTGCCGTTTAAGGTTACGGCACAAGGACTTTCAAAAGCCGTAGCTTCGCCGCCGCCGACACGAAGAAGGATTCTGCCTTCTCTCGGGGAATACTTGATAATTGCATTTTCACTCGGAACGGCGCACCAGACATAAGGGCCGTCAACAGCAATGTCACAAACAGGTGAGCCGTGATAAGTCAGCTGTGAAGAAACATTGAGTGTACCATCGGTGTTGAAGATGTTGTATTCACCGTTGGGGAAAATAGCCATAATGCGGTTGTCGCTGAGAACACCGACATCGCAGGAAACATAGTCGCCGAGTTGTTCTGCAATTTCCTCAAATTCATAGCCGAATTTAACCTTGAGAAAAATTGATTTTTTGATGTGGGTGAATTTATCGTTCACAGCGTCATAGCCATAAAAATTAGCCTTAAGTCTGCCGTCGGGAGTTGTACCCTTTGTGGCAAAAACAAAACCTTTTTTGAAGGGAGTTATGTTGAGTATCTCACCTGAAAAAACGTTTTCCATTTTTTTCTTTTTCCTTTCAGATTCATTTTTTATGTTCAAAACAAGACAATAATTCAAATCTATCTTATATAATACAATATTCTGTCTTTTCCGTCAAGTGAGAAAAGCACCTTTTTGACTCAAAGCTGCAAAATATTTTGTGATATATCTTAATAAAAAGTACCATATCTTGTTGACAAATGTTGATATTTAAAGTACAATAAATCTGTTAAAGAGATAATATCTGCGGAGATTTGAGAATGGAGAAAATCCCTTGAAACGGCACATTTTCTGAATTTAAAAGGCAGGGAAGAACTGCTCTTTTGTGCGTATTCATAGGAGGTCTGTTCTCTTTTTTTAAGTCACTGTGGATTTATTAAGGAGGAAAAGAAGAAAATGAAAGAAAAACTCGTTCTTGCCCTCGATCAGGGCACAACAAGCTCCCGCTCAATTGTTTTTGACAAAAAAGGCACAATCATTGCCAAGGCTCAGAATGAATTTGAACAGATTTATCCCAAGGCAGGTTGGGTTGAACACGATCCGCTGAATATTCTTTACAGTCAGCTTAATTCAATCACAACTGTTCTGCGCTCAGGCAAGTTTTCTGCCAAGGATATTGCAGGTATCGGTATCACCAATCAACGTGAAACAACAATTCTTTGGGACAGAGCAACGGGCAAGCCTGTTTATAACGCAATCGTCTGGCAGTGCAGAAGAACTGCTGATATGTGTGAAGAAATCAAAAAGGATAAAGAACTTTGCGATTATATCACAGAGCATACGGGCCTTATTGTTGATGCATATTTCTCAGCCACAAAAATCAAGTGGATTATCGATAACGTTCCCGGCGTAAAGGCTCTTGCAGAAGCAGGTCAGCTCCTTTTCGGTACAGTTGAAACCTGGCTTATCTGGAATCTTACAGGCGGCAGAACTCACGTGACAGACTATTCCAATGCTTCGAGAACAATGCTTTTCGACGTTGATAAGTTCTGTTGGGACGAATATCTTTGCGAAAAACTCGGTGTACCGATGAACATTCTTCCCACTCCCGTACCCTCAAGCAAGGTTTACGGTTGGGTTGCAAGCGGTATCATCGGACTTGAAGAGCTTGAAGGCACACCCATCTGCGGCGCAATCGGCGACCAGCCCTCCGCACTTTTCGGTCAGGCTTGCTTCAAGCCCGGTATGTCCAAGAACACCTACGGCACAGGTTGCTTCCTTCTTATGAACACGGGTGACAAGAGAGTTGCTTCAAAAAATAACCTTCTCACAGGTGTTGCCTGGAGTCTTGGCGGCGAGACAACCTATTCAATTGAAGGCAGCGCCTTCAATGCAGGCTCTGTTATCAAGTGGCTCAGAGACGAGCTTCAGCTTATCGATAGCCCCAGAAGATGTGACGAGCTTGCAGAAAGTGTGCCCGATGCAAACGGTTGTTATCTTGTTCCTGCTTTCACAGGTCTTGGCGCACCTTATTGGGATATGTACGCAAGAGGCTGTATTGTAGGGCTTACAAGAGGTGTTAACAGAAAGCACATTGCAAGAGCTGTTCTTGAATCCATTACATATCAGATGACAGACCTTCTTGAAGCAATGAAAGACGATTCAGGCATTGAAATCGGCGAACTTCGTGTTGACGGCGGCGCATCTGTAAGTAACATTATGATGCAGATTCAGGCAAATATGGCACAGACAAAGGTTGACAGACCCAAGACTGTTGAAACCACAGCCCTCGGTGCTGCATACCTTGCAGGCCTTGCAGTCGGTGTTTGGGAAAATCTTGACGATATCGAAGCTAACCGTGAGGTTGACAGAGTTTTCGTACCCGAAATGAGTATGGAAGAAAGAAACAAGATTTATGCAGGCTGGAAAAAAGCTGTTACCAGAGCTATGAACTGGCAAGAAAAAGAGTAATTTAAGCTGTATAACAGTTTAGATATAAGTCAAAAATTATTTATAATAATAGGAGTGATTAACAATGGGAAAGATGATTCTCGATTGGAAAACAACACATGATTTTATTAAAGATGCATTCATCGGTGTTGGTGTACCCGCTGACGATGCAGAAATCGTAACAGATGTTCTTCTTGAATCTGACAGACGTGGCATTGAATCACACGGCTGCAACCGTTTCAAGCCCATCTACATTGACCGTATCCACGCAGGTATTCAGCAGCCTGTAACAAACTTTGAAATCGTTAAGGAAACCCCGACAACTGCAGTTGTTGACGGTCACCACGGTATGGGTCAGGTTATCGGTCACAAGGCTATGAGCATGGCTATCGCAAAGGCAAAGGAATACGGTATGGGTATGGTTGTTGTACGCAACTCAACTCACTATGGTATTGCAGGTTATTACACAACAATGGCAACAAAGGCCGGCTGTATCGGTATGACAGGCACAAACGCACGTCCTTCAGTTGCTCCCACACTTGGTGTTGAAGGTATGTTCGGTACTAATCCCTTCACACTCGGCGTTCCCACAGATGAAGATTTCGACTTCAATTTTGACTGTGCAACTTCAATCACACAGAACGGTAAGGTTGAATACTACGAAAGAATCGGTGAAGAAATCCACCCCGGCACAGTAATTGACCTTGACGGTAACCCTGTTGAAGGTGACGCAGGCGTTGCTCTTAAGAAAATCCGTCAGGGCACAGCAGCTCTCACAACTCTCGGAGGTATCGGCGAAGCTCTCGGCGGCTACAAGGGCTACGGCTTTGCATTGTTCGTTGAATTCCTTTCATCAATTCTTCAGGACGGCTGGTACGGTAAGGCTCTTGACGGTAAAGACGAAAACGGCAATATCCGTCCTTACCACCTCGGTCACTTCTTCATTGCAATTGATACAGAACACTTTATGGGTGAAGAAATTGCAAGAAAGAAGGCAGGCGACATCCTTCGCTCAATGAGAGCTTCTAAGAAAGCTCCCGGCGAAGACAGAATTTACACAGCAGGTGAAAAGGAATACGAAATCTGGCTGCAGAGAAAAGACAGCGGTGTTCCCATTAACGAGTCTGTTCAGAAGGAAATGTCAAAGGTTCGTGACGACCTCGGTCTCACACAGTACACATTCCCCTGGGAGAAATAATTTAACCATTATCAGCGAGCGACTTTTTTAAGCCGCTTGCTGTTGTGCTTTGAAAACGAAGAAAACTATTTTTAATAAAGGTGATTAAGTATGGATTATGCAAAAGAATCATTAAGACTTCACGGTGAATGGAAGGGCAAAATTGAGGTTGTTGCCCGTGCAAAGGTCAAGGATAAGGAAGCTCTTTCGCTGGCTTACACTCCCGGTGTTGCTCAGCCTTGCCTTGAAATTCAGAAGGATATCAACAAGTCATATGAGCTTACACGTCGCTGGAACACAATCGCAGTTGTTACAGACGGCACAGCAGTTCTCGGCCTTGGAGATATCGGCCCCGAAGCAGGTATGCCTGTTATGGAAGGCAAGTGCGTTCTTTTCAAGGAATTCGGCGATGTTGATGCAATTCCTCTTTGCATCAAGAGCAAGGATGTTGACACAATTGTTGACACAATCGCACTCATTTCAGGTTCTTTCGGCGGTGTTAACCTCGAAGACATCGGTGCACCACGTTGCTTTGAAATTGAAAGAAAGCTCAAAGAAAAAACTGATATTCCCATCTTCCACGATGACCAGCACGGCACTGCAGTTGTCTGCTCAGCAGCTTTAATCAACGCACTTAAGCTTTCAGGCAAAAAAATTGAAGACTGCGTTGCAGTTTTCAATGGTGCAGGTGCAGCAGGTGTTGCAATTGCAAAGCTTTTCCTTGCAATGGGTATCAAAGATGTTATTATGTGTGACAGAAAGGGCGTTGTTCACAAAAACAGAGAGGGAATTGAAAATGACCCTGCAAAGATGGAACTCGCTTCCTTCTCAAACAAGTCAGGCATAGCAGGCACACTTGCAGATGCACTCAAGGGTGCTGACATCTTCATCGGTGTTTCTGCTCCCGGTTGCGTAAGCCGGGATATGGTTCGTTCAATGGCTAAGGATCCTATTGTATTCCCCATGGCAAACCCGACACCCGAAATTATGCCCGATGAAGCACTTGCGGCAGGTGCGCTTGTTGTAGGTACCGGCAGAAGTGACTTCCCGAATCAGATTAACAACGTTCTTGCTTTCCCAGGAATTTTCAGAGGTACTCTTGATGTCAGAGCAAGTGATATCAATGAAGAAATGAAAATGGCAGCAGCCAAGGCTATTGCTTCACTCGTTTCTGATGAAGAACTCAGAAGTGATTATATTCTTCCGGCCGCTTTTGACGAAAGAGTTGGCCCCACAGTTGCTGCGGCAGTAGCTCAGGCAGCAAGGGACAGCGGAGTTGCAAGAATATAAATTTGTATTAGCAAAAGTATAAAAAAATCGGCATTAAAAATTAAAGGAGAACCATAAATGAAAAAGGTTGATTTAAAAAGCTGTGTCAAAGTTGCTGTAACAGCCTTTGCGGTTTATTTATGCATTCAGTATTGGCCTAATGCAGCAAGCATTTTGAAGACTTTGATAACAGCAGTTATGCCACTTGTCATTGGTGCGGTTATTGCTTATCCGCTGAATATTCTTATGAGCTTTTATGAGCACCACTATTTTCCGAAATCGGAAAAGAAATTTGTGCTCAAAAGCCGCAGAATTATGTGCATAATTTTTGCGATTCTGACTTTAGTTGCCATTGTTGCATTGGTTATTGCTCTGGTAGTTCCTCAGCTTACTTCCTGCATAAAGCTTCTTGTTGCACAAGTTCCGGACTTTTTGGCTTCAGTTGTTGAAAAGCTCAGCGAATTTGATTTTGTTCCTGAAGATATCATCGACACTCTTTCACAAATCGATTGGAAATCCAAAATTTCCGAAAACATCAAAGCCATTACCTCCGGCATCGGCAATGTTATGGATGTTGTTGTTGGAGCTGTGTCATCGGTAGTCTCCGGTGTAACGACGGCATTCCTTGCACTCATTTTTGCCATATATCTGCTTTCGGGCAAAGAAAAGCTTGGCTCTCAGCTTAAAAGAATTATCAATCGCTATATACCCGAAAAAATTTCACGCAAATTCAGTTATGTTGTGTCCGTGGCTGACGATTCCTTCCACAAGTTCATTGTTGCTCAATGCACTGAGGCTGCAATTCTCGGCCTTTTATGTACGGTGGGTATGCTTATTCTCCGTCTTCCTTATGCAGCAATGATTGGTGCTGTTACAATTGTTACGGCTTTCATTCCTGTTGTCGGAGCTTTCATCGGCGGAGGTATCGGTGCATTCCTCATTATGATGGAGTCGCCTACAAAGGCTTTGATTTTCCTTGTGTTCATTGTTCTTCTTCAGCAAATCGAAGGCGATCTGATTTATCCCAAGGTTGTCGGCTCATCAATGGGGCTTCCGAGCCTTTGGGTACTTGCCGCAGTTACTGTTGGCGGCGGAATGTTTGGCGTTTTGGGTATGCTTCTCGGTGTTCCAGTTGCATCAACAATTTACAGGCTTATCAAAAATGATGTGAATAAAACTCCTGAAAAGGCAGTTATAGCGACCGTAAAAAACGAACCTGACGACTTGACGTTGCAAACTGAAAAAGAATAAATAAAAGGAGCTGTAAAAAAACGAGAGTTTTTTACAGCTCCTTTTCTCTTTTTTTAATCTTCGTCATAACCATTTGCGGTTGCAGTTTCAAAGATTTTTATAACTTCTTCAGAAGGAGCTTTGTCAATAAGACTTACCCCTATGCAAGCGATGAGACCCGCAATGAAGCCGGGGAGAATTTCATATATTCCGGTGGATTCTGTAAGGAAGATGAGCCAGAGAACATCAACAACAGCACCGCACAAAACACCTGCAATTGCTCCTTTATATGTTGTACGCTTCCAGAACAGGGAAAGAATAATAACAGGGCCGAAGGAAGCACCGAAGCCGCCCCATGCATTTTCAACCATATTCATAATTGACTGTGCACCGCTACCCTTGCTGTTTGCTATGAAGAATGCAATTACTGAAACAATTATAACAACAACACGGCCAATCCAGAGAATTTCTTTATCAGATGCGTTCTTTCTGAAAACAGGCTTGTAAATGTCACTTGTGAAGGATGATGAAGCAACAAGAAGCTGTGAGTCAGCCGTACTCATTGCGGCGGCAACAATTGCCGAAAGAAGAAGGCCTGCAATAAAACCGGGGAACAAGTCAGAAACAAGAACAATGAAGATGTTTGCTTGCTTGCCTGCAGCAACAAGTTCTTCACCAACAAGAATTCTGCCCATAATTGCAATTGCTATGGCAGCTCCGAGCGAAAGAATAACCCAGATGATTGCAACTGTTGAAGATGTTTTAATCATTGAAGCCTTTTTGATTGACATAAATCTGACAAGAATGTGAGGCATACCAAAGTAGCCGAGACCCCACGAAAGACCTGTGATTATTTCTTGCGCAGAAGCATCAAAGGGGTTTGTGCCGAAATTATTGGCAACACCGTCGATGGTGAAGTTGAGCGCTTCTGCATTAAGCTCCTTTGTGAAAAGAATCATAATAGGTACAGCAAGAAGTGCAACGAGCATCATAAGTCCCTGGAAGAAGTCAGTCCAACAAACTGCTTTATAGCCACCGGAGAATGTGTATGCAAGAATAATAATTGCAAAAATAAAAAGTGAAAGTGTGTCCTTACCCTGAAGCTGAGGAACAACTGTTGAAAGAACTGTTGCACCTGCAACAAAGCTTGATGCAACATAAATTGTGAAGAACACAAGAAAAACCACGGCACAGATAATCTGAAGTGCCGGATTGGTTGCGGCAAAGCGGTTTGTCAGATATTGGGGAAGGGTGATTGAATCATTTGCTGCCTTTGAGAAGTTACGCAGTCTTTTTGCAACAAAAATCCAGTTGGCAATTGTACCGAGTGAAAGGCCGATACCGATCCAAACCTGACCCATACCGAAAGCGAGAATGCTGCCGGGGAAACCCATCAGAAGCCAGCCGCTCATATCAGATGCCTGTGCACTCATTGCTGTTACCCAAGGTCCCATTGAGCGTCCGCCAAGGAAGTATTCTTCTTCACCGCCGTTTTTGGTGCGTAACATAAAAAATACGCCGATTCCCAAAACAACAATAAAATAGAGAATAAAAGCTAAAAGTTGTGATGTCATATTAAAAAACCTTTCCTTTCTTTATCGTGGTAAAGCGATAAAATAATATTAACACAAAAAAGAATAAAAATCAACACATAATGAGGTTTTATACTCTCTTTATTCTTTTACTGCGGGAAAAAGGCAAAAATACGATAATGCAGAATAAATAAAAGGCAACCGACAGGGATTTTACCTTAGTCGGTTGCATCTTTTTATTGATAACTTATTTCGTAAATTGTTGTCACTTCCATATCAAGCACCACATCGGCGGTGAAGACACTCATTCCTCCCGTGCAGGCTACAATCACCGGAAGTCCGATAAGAAGCTTTGTAAGTCTTCCGCTTGAATCAAGGCTTGCTGTGAGAGTCACTTCGGAATAGCTGATTTCAGCATTTTGAACACCGATGGGGTCCATATCAAAGGTTGCAAAATCAAGCTCGTCAAGCACAGATGATATATTCGGGGTAGGTGTGGTTACACTGCCGTCAAAGCTTGCTGTTTCAGGTATAAGCTTGAGCGTGATTTCCTGTCCGCCGTCAATGTCTGCAATTGTGGCTGAGCTGACATTTGCCGATGACACGGCAGCACTTTCACCAAAGGGAGGTATGGTATCAGTCACTTTTGTTTCCGGCTCATCGGTACGAACACCATTACGGAAGGTGTAATCCTCCAGGGTGTCGGGAACGATGCTTCTCATAACAGAATTGATTTGCTCTGTGGGGGCGGGGAGTGAAAATTCAGTTATTTCCATCCGGATTTTTTCATCTTTGTGAACGGTGATGCTGCCTGTATATTGTTTGAGGCTGTTAACGGCATTGTTATATGTAGCACATACCGCATCGACAGTAGGCGCTTCGGTATAATGCTGAGTGGAAGCGGTGTTTTCTGCTTCGATGCAGCTTTGTGTCGTTTGGGTTAAACTCTGAGACTCCGTAGTGCTGATTGATGAGGTTTCCGCAGACAATGTGGATGAGACATAAATAGCAGTATCGGATGTCGGAGTGTTGAATTCTGCCGAATTGTTCTCATTTTTTTCATTAGACAGGTTTTTCATAATTGTACCGAACAAAAAGCCGATTGCCGCAACAAGCAGAAAAACAAGAGCAACCGAAAAAAAGTTATTCCGTTTGTTTTTATTCATTTTTTCTCCTTTTTATGAAATGACTTTGTAAATCAAGGGCTTTTTCTCAGGTGCAATTTCGCTGAAACTGAGCGCTCTTAAGAATAATTCCTCAGCAAATGAAAGCTTTTCTTCTTTGTTTGTATAAAGCTCTGCAACAATATCACCTTTTTTCACATAGTCTCCTGTTTTCTTTTTGAGAATGATGCCTGCTGTGTAGTCGATAACATCATCTTTCTTTTCTCTGCCTGCACCGAGAATAACACTTGACGAGCCGATTTTTTCTGCATCCATAAACGAAATATAGCCGTCACAAGGTGAGAGAATTTCAAAGCCGTGCTCTGCCCTTTCAAACTTTTCGGTGTTTTCGATAAGTTCGGTGTTTCCGCCCTGTGCTTCCACCATTTCCAGGAATTTTTTATAAGCCGAGCCGTCACTGAGAGCTTTTCTGACATTAGCTTTAGCTTCTGAATATGAAAGATTCTGTGCGAGTCTTATAATGTTGGTTGCAAGTTCAACCGAAACCTCAGTAAGGTCGCTGTCAGTGCCGTTTCTGAGAATTTCAACAGCTTCAATAACTTCAAGTGTATTGCCGATATTTTTACCCAGAGGAGTGTCCATATCTGAAATTACGGCCGCAACACGTCTTCCTGCTCCCTTGCCGATTTCCACCATCTTTTCGGAAAGCAACACGGCATCTTTTGCTGTTTTCATAAATGCACCGCTGCCGTATTTCACATCAAGCACAATACATTCGGAGCCTGCTGCAAGCTTTTTGCTCATAATGCTTGAGGCGATAAGAGGCATACAGCCGACTGTTGCCGTTGCATCACGAAGGGCATACAGCTTTTTGTCTGCGGGGGCAAGGTCACCGGTCTGTCCCACAACACAAATACCTGTTTTCTGCACGGTGCGGATAAACTCTTCGGGTTCAAGTGCAACATTGAATCCGTCAATTGATTCAAGCTTATCAACAGTACCGCCTGTGTGACCGAGACCTCTGCCACTCATTTTTGCAACCTTGCAGCCGAGCGAAGACACAATGGGGGCTACAATAAGCGTGGTTTTGTCACCAACTCCGCCGGTTGAGTGTTTGTCAACGGTTACGCCGTCAATTTCACTCAGGTCAAGCATATCACCGCTGTGAGCCATTTCAGTTGTGAGAGTCACCATTTCTCTGTCAGTCATACCTTTGAGATAAATGGCCATAAGCAAAGCTGAGGCATGGTAATCTTTGATATCACCCTTTACATATCCTTCGATGAAAAAGCGGATTTCCTCATCCGTCAGTTCAAGTCCGTCACGCTTTTTTGAAATTATATCGTAAATTCGCATAGAATACACTCCTTTGCCTTCATTTTATCATTAAAGTGTAAAAAAGTCCAGTTATCTGATGCCTTTATCGTAAGGAATACCCTCAGCTTTTGGCGCTCTTGATTTTTTTGAAGTGAAAGCAAGAACAATGAGTGTAATAAGGTAGGGCAGCATACGGTAGAAGTTTGTGCTTATACCTAATTCCTTGAGCAGATATATTCCGTCACCGTTGAGATCAATTGTTGAATAGGCAGCGGCAATGCATTTGAACAACCCGAATAGGAATGAGGCGAGTGCAATTGTCAACGGATTCCAGTTGCCGAAAATCATAACCGCAAGTGCAAGAAAGCCGAAGCCTGCTACTTCGCCCGTTGCAGAGGCATTTGCGGTTGTGAGGGCAAACACAAAGCCGCCCAAACCCGCAAGAGCGCCTGAAATTGTTGTGCCTGCATATCTCATTTTATAAACATTGATGCCAAGAGAGTCTGCGGCCTGAGGGCTTTCACCGCAGGCACGAAGTCTCAGTCCGAACCTTGTTTTGTAAAGAACAACCCAAAGCACAATAAATATAAGAAGGCAGATGTAGGTTGTGACATAGTTTTTCAAAAGAAAGGTGCTTGCAAAAAAGTTGGGCTGACCTTCAGAGTTGATGAAAAGAAAGCGTGCAACAGGATTCATCGTTTCAATATCGTCAAAACCAAAGGTTGATTTTTTCAGCATAAACCAGCTTGCCGCATCGCCCGATGCCATGCTCAGAACGTTCTGTCTGGTGATAACATTGATAAGGAACAAAACGGCTGCAGGGGCGAGCATATTAAGGGCTGTGCCGCTGATTGTCTGATTTGCTTTGAGGTTAATCGCCGCAAAGGACAAAAGAAGTGAGAATACTGCTCCGAGTATAGCAGAGACAAGCATTGTCACAATGAGAAGAAGCTGTGCCTGTTCTTTCAAAAATATCTCATTTTGCTGCATAATATTGATAAAAAGCACACCGATAAAAGCACCGAAAATCATAATACCTTCAAGTGCAAGGTTGATAATACCGCTACGCTCTGCGAAGACACCGCCCAAAGCAACAATAAGAAGGGGAACAGCATAGATGAGAGTTTGCTGTATAAGAAATTCCATTATTCGCTTTCCTCCTTTTGTTTGTCCGTTTCGTCATTAGTCAGCTCTTTTGCTTCGTGAGCCTCTTCAAGAATTTCCTCGTCGGAGTGAGTTTGTATTTCTGAGGTGGTGGGTCCGCCGCTTTCTGAAAGTGCCTGTTCAACAACGCTTTTTCTTTTGCGTCTTGTTGAAAAGAGTTGTCTTATAACAAGTGAGAAGGCACTCAGATAGACAATAGCAGCAATAATAATATCGGTGATATATTCATTGTATGCGGTGAGTGTTTTAAGCCTTTGCCCTGCGATATTGAGCATTGACATAAAACAGCCTGAGAAGATAACGGCGATAGGATTGTTGGACGCAAGAAGGGCAATTGGGATTCCGTTGAAGCCTTCTGACGGAAGTGACTGATAGGTTGCGTGGAAAAACTCAGTGTTGCCCGAAAGGTAGTAAAGAGCTGCCGCACCGCCCGAAAGTGAGCCTGCAATTGCCATTGAAAGCACAATCATTCTTTTGCCTTTGATGCCTGCGTATTCGGCGGCGTGTTTACCCATACCGCAAGCCTTAAGCTCGTATCCGAGGGTTGTTTTGTAAATGATGACATAAACAATAACCGCAAAAAGTATAGCAATGAGAATACCTGCGTTAATCTGTGAGCCGGGGAAAATTTTGTCAAGCCCTAATTTCGCCGTTGCAACACCGTTTGCCGATGTTGGCATAATGTAGCCGATTTTGCCTGACTCATTACCGTTTCGGAGAGAACTGTTTTCAAAAATCCAGGTGACAAGGTTTGCCGCAATCCAGTTTGTCATTATGCAGGCGAGAACCTCATTGATGTTGAGGTATGCCTTGACAATACCCGGTATGGCGCCCCACAAAGCCCCTGCAAGCATACCGCCGAGAAAGGCGAGCAGCCACACCAGAAATGAAGGCACAGCCGTTGAGGGAATTGACAGCGCAATAATTAGTGTGGCCGCAGTTCCCATAAGATACTGTCCCGGTGCACCGATATTGAAAAGCCCTGTTTTGAAGGCGACTGCAACGGAAAGACCTGTCATAATGACGGGAGTTGCTCTGAAAAACAGGTTTCCGAGATTGACGGGATTGAAGCCAAAGGTAAGTTCTCCTGCCGCATTTCGTCCCGTTGAAAAAAGTCCGAAGAAGATAAGCTTCAGACCTTCAAGACCTGATCTGAAGCTGATTTCATCACTTACGGCGGCAACGATTACCGTGATTATGCCGCCGACGAGCAGACCTGCACCGATCGAAGCCAGGGAGGACAAAACCGTTTTTAAGCCGTCTTTTTTCAAAAGCGGAGAAAGCATCTTTTCTTCTTTCATTTGTTTCATTATGTGTTACCCTCCTGTTTTTTTGTTCCTGCCATATAAAGACCTAATTCGGAAACAGAGGTTTCTTTCGGGTCAAATTCGCCCACAATTTCACCCTCGTGCATAACAAGAATTCTGTCAGAAATACTCATAACTTCGTCTAGTTCAAGTGACACAAGAAGAACGGCTTTGCCCTCGTCACGTTTTTTCACAAGCTGGCTGTGGATATATTCAATTGCACCCACATCAAGACCTCTTGTGGGCTGAACGGCAATGATAAGCGGCTGATTTCTGTCCAGTTCTCTTGCTATGATTGCCTTTTGCTGATTACCGCCTGACATAGCTCTCGTCCGTGTCTGACCGCCCTGACCTGAGCGCACATCAAACTCTTCAATGAGGCGGTCGGCATATTCTTTTACGGCACCTTTTTTAATAAAGCCCATTTTTTGAAACTCCGGCTCAAAATATCTCTGAAGAACACAGTTATCCTGGAGTGAAAAGTCAAGCACAAGTCCGTGCTTGTGTCTGTCCTCAGGGATATGACTTATGCCTGCCTTGTTTCTTTTGCGTATTGAAAATTCGGTTATATCCTTGCTTTGAAGATATATTTTTCCGTCTGATATCCTCTGAAGTCCTGCAATGGCGCTGACAAGCTCTGTCTGTCCGTTGCCGTCAATTCCTGCAATGCAGAGAATTTCACCTGCTCTCAGGGCGAAAGATACATTGTTGACGGCGTGCTTGTTTTTCTGATGCTTTGACGGTACGGTTACACCTTTCACGTCAAGAATAACCTCGGCGGGGGTTGCTTCCTTTTTTTGAACGGTGAGCTGAACAGGTCGGCCGACCATCATCTGAGACAGTTCCTCTTTTGTGGTGTCCTTTGTGTTGACAGTACCTACGTACTTACCTTTTCTCAAAACCGTAACCCGATCGGAAACCGCCATAATTTCATTGAGCTTATGGGTAATGAAAAGAATGGACTTTCCTTCTCTTGCAAAAGAGCGCATAATTTCCATCAGTTCGTCTATTTCTTGTGGAGTGAGAACTGCTGTCGGCTCGTCAAAAATCAGAATATCATTTTCACGGTAAAGCATTTTGAGAATTTCAACTCTCTGCTGCATACCCACGGTTATATCCTCAACTTTTGCATCGAGGTCAACCCTGAGTCCGTATTTGTCGGAAAGCTGCTGCACTTTCTGCCTTGCCTTCCTTTTTTGCAAAAAGCCCAGCTTTGTTGTCTCAGCGCCGAGAATGATATTGTCAAGCACGGTGAAAACATCAACCAGTTTAAAATGCTGATGCACCATACCGATATTGAGGGCGGTGGCATCGTTGGGATTTTCGATTTTTACAATTTCTCCGTTTTTCTTGATTACACCTTTTTCAGGCTCGTAAAGACCGAAAAGCACAGACATCAATGTGCTTTTGCCTGCTCCGTTTTCACCAAGAAGAACGTGAATTTCTCCTTTTTTTAGCTGAAGGGTAATGTTGTCGTTTGCAATTATACCGGGAAATTCCTTTGTGATGTTAAGCATTTCAATTATGTAGTCACTCATAATCTGCACTCACTTTCCTGAAACTTTAATCCGTAACTTAGTATGAACAAAAGCGAAGGGTTTTATTTACATAAAAAAATTTTTCTGAAAAGTGTTGACAATTCGGTCTACAGATGATAGACTAAAAATGCGGTCGATAGACAATAGACCGAAAAGGAGAAATAAATATGGAAGAACTTAAATTAGGTGTAGTTGAAACCCGTTTTGCCGATATTATCTGGCAGAACGAGCCTATAGCTTCGGGAGAGCTTGTAAAAAAGTGTGAAAAAGAACTCAGTTGGAAAAAGTCAACCACTTATACGGTGTTAAAGAAGCTTTGTGAGCGTGGCATTTTTCAGAATGAAAAGGGGATTGTAACTTCACTTCTTTCAAAAGAGGAATTTCATTCCGTTCAGAGTGAAAAATTTGTTGAAGATACCTTCCGAGGTTCACTGCCTGCATTCATTGCCGCCTTTACAAAAAGAAAAAAGCTTTCTTCATCTGAAATTGATGAACTGAAAAAAATGATAGATAAAATGAGGGGGTAAAAATTATGCTTGATACTGTTTTTATGCAAATTCTGGATATGACAAAAACAGCGAGCATAGTGATCCTGTTTATACTTCTTGCACGTTTGCTTTTAAAAAAAGCTCCCAAGATTTTTTCTTATGTGTTGTGGGCAGTTGTGCTTTTCCGTCTGCTTTGCCCCGTGTCAATTGAACTTCCCGTAAGTGCAGTTCCGAAGTTTGAGCCCACAGCCAATTCATATACCCTTGAAGATGAGTCTATTTCTGTTTTCGGGGCATCTGAAGCGGCATATCGGGCAGTGGGCGATGTTATGAACGGCGGAATAGACAATCAGATTATCCGCACAACTGAGCGTGATGAAGAGGGAAATACCGAGTATACCAGTGCCAACTGGTGGGAAGTATGGATTCTGTTCGGGCAGTATGTCTGGCTCATAGGCATTGCAGGTATGATAATCTACAGCATAGTTTCATATTATAAGCTCAGAAAAAAGCTTGTAGGTGCAGTTTTGTTCAGAGATAACGTTTTTCTGTCCGACTATATAACATATCCCTTTGTGATGGGGCTGTTCCGCCCGAAAATATATCTTCCCTCAACCCTTTCGGAAAGAGAGCAGGAATATATAATTCTTCACGAACAGCATCATATCAGAAGATTTGACCATATAATAAAAGCTCTTTCATTTGCTGCACTGTGTGTTCATTGGTTTAATCCGCTTGTGTGGCTGTCTTTTGTCCTTTCAGGCAGAGATATGGAGATGAGCTGTGATGAAGCTGTAATCAAAAAGATGGGCACAGATATCCGTGCCGACTATTCTGCATCGCTTCTGAGCCTTGCAACCGGCAGAAGAATCATTGCAGGCACACCTCTTGCTTTCGGTGAAGGCGACACCAAGGGAAGAATCAAAAATCTTGCCAACCGGAAAAAGCCGTCCTTCCGGGTTATTATTATTGCAGTTGTTATAAGTATAGTTGCAACTGTCTGCTTCTTGACAGACCCTGTGGAGAAAATCAACGGAGGCAAGAATTATGTCAGCGTAACAGAAATTGATGAAGGCTCATTATTCGATATGGAACAAATAATATCCACCTCTCATATGCTGACCGTGAGAAAAGGCGAAAATGAATATTTTAACGCAACACCATTGGGCGGTGGTCGCAGTAATGTTATCGATTTTCTGGAATCATTGAGTCTTGGCATCACTCAGGCTAGTGAAATTGATTTTTCATCGGTTGACGGTTATATCACCGTACTTAGTGATTCTCACAGCGGAGTTGAAATTTATTTTGCCGAAGACTATTCAAGACTCTGGCTCAGAAGTCTCAAAGATACTTCCTACAGTTCTGTTTATGCCGTACTTACTGTTGAAAAGGCCAGAAAATTTTTTGAAGACAAGGAATATTTAAATAATGCATCCATATGGGAATTTGATATGCTTTCAAGTGCTTATGGCCATAGCAGTATTCATTTATATTTAGACAATGAATATGAATTGCTATCAGAAACCGACGTTATTGAGTCTGAGGAACGCAGCTTGAAGGGCATTGGTTGGTCACCAAACATAAATACGCTTGACAGCACTTATGTTGAAGAATCCTTTACAATTCCTGCTGTCAAAAATGGTAGAAATGTGGAGTTTACCATAACAATGTCAAAGGTTGGCGAAAATGGACGTGGCGGAGTGTATTTCAGAATTTCCACCGATGATGAAACGGTGCTGGGGGATTACGGCAACGGTTATGAATATGTGCTCGGTAAGGTTGAAACGAAGAACAGCAAAAATAACACCACTTCCGCACCTGTTTAAGTGGTTACAGACGAAAACGGCAGTAGAGTCAGTTGAAAGTTATCCTGAGTACATTGGTGACAATAAAGAATTAAGCTTGTTGAAGGAAAAAATAATCAACTCAAGTGACTGGAAAACAAACGGGCTGAAAAGTGCAGGAATTGATGGGGTTTAATAGAGCAGACGGAGAAATCGGCGAAGAAATAGTTTTGCATCAGCAGGTGGGTGCTGCAGGAGGAGCAGGCTCATTTATTCAAAGTAATAGAAGCTGATTTTATTGTTGCAACAAAATAACATTTCATTATTTATCTCTATAAAACAACAAAACTCCCATCGGCATTTTCACCGATGGGAGTCATTCTGTTAAATCAGCGGAATAATGTTCCTGTTCTTCTGAAACTTAAATCGTCATTATGCATTCAATTAGTACATTCCGCCACCCTGTGCCATTGCTGCGGCTGCAGCTGCGTCTGCTGCCGGGTCGGGGATATCTGAAATGAGAGACTCAGTTGTGAGTACCATTGCGGCAACTGATGAGGCGTTCTGAAGTGCGGAGCGTGTAACCTTTGTGGGGTCGAGGATGCCTGCTTCAGCCATATTCACATATGTTTCTTTTGCAAAGTCAAAGCCATAGCCAACCTTGCCGCTTGAAATGATTTCATTGACGATAACTGAGCCTTCAAGACCTGCATTCTTTGCAATCTGACGAACGGGCTCTTCAAGTGCCTTGAGAACAATGCGAACACCTGTCTTTTCGTCAGGGTCTTCTGTTTCTGTGAGAAGCTTTGTAACAGCAGGAACTGTGTTGAGAAGTGCAACACCGCCGCCTGCAACTGAGCCCTCTTCAACGGCTGCCTTTGTTGCGGCAAGTGCATCGTCAATGCGAAGCTTCTTTTCCTTCATTTCTGTTTCTGTTGCAGCACCAACACGGATAACCGCAACACCGCCTGCAAGCTTTGCAAGTCTTTCCTGCAATTTTTCTGTGTCAAATTCTGATGTTGAAGCTTCAATCTGTGCCTTGATCTGACCGATACGAGCTTTAATCTGTGCCTTGTCACCTGCACCGTCAACGATTGTGGTGTTTTCCTTTGTTACCTTAACCTGCTTTGCGGAGCCGAGCATATCAAGAGTAGCTGTTGAAAGCTCAAGACCAAGGTCAGAGGTGATAACCTGACCGCCTGTGAGAATTGCGATGTCCTGGAGCATTTCTTTTCTTCTGTCACCAAAACCGGGAGCCTTTACTGCAACGCAGGTGAAAGTACCACGGAGTTTGTTAACAAGAAGTGTTGCAAGAGCTTCGCCTTCAACATCTTCAGCGATGATAACGAGTTTTCTGCCCATTTTGAGAACCTGCTCAAGAAGGGGGAGTACCTCCTGAATATTGGAAATTTTCTTGTCTGTGATAAGGATACAAGCGTCATCGATAACAGCTTCCATTTTGTCAACATCTGTTGCCATATAGGGTGAGATGTAACCACGGTCAAACTGCATACCTTCAACAACTTCTTTCATGGTTTCAGCAGTTTTTGATTCTTCAACTGTGATAACACCGTCAGTTGTTACGATTTCCATTGCTTCTGCAATGAGCTTGCCGATTGATTCGTCAGCTGAGGATATAGTTGCAATTCTTGCAATGTCTTCGAAGGTTGTAACGGGGCTTGAATTTGCCTTCACAGCTTCAACTGCTGTGTCAACAGCCTTCTTGATACCCTTTTTAACAACCATTGGATTTGCACCGGCAGCAACATTTTTCATACCTTCACGAACAAGAGCCTGAGCAAGAAGTGTTGCTGTTGTTGTGCCGTCACCTGCAACATCGTTTGTTTTTGTTGCAACTTCTTTAATGAGCTGTGCGCCCATATTTTCGAATGCGTCTTCAAGTTCAATTTCCTTTGCGATTGTCACGCCGTCGTTTGTGATGAGGGGAGCGCCGTATTTCTTGTCGATTACAACGTTTCTGCCCTTGGGACCGAGTGTGATTTTAACGGTGTCGGCAAGCTTGTCAATACCGTTCTGAAGAGCCTTTCTTGCTTCTTCGCCGTAGATTACCTGTTTAGCCATGATGTATTACCTCCTGATTACTCAATTACTGCGAGAATATCGTTCTGGCGCACGATTGTGTATTCTTCGCCGTCAACCTTAACTTCCGTGCCTGAATATTTGCCTGTGATAACCTTGTCACCGACTTTAACAAGCATTGCGATTTCCTTTCCGTCAACTACACCGCCGGGGCCTACTGCAACAACTTCGGAAAACTGGGGTTTTTCCTGCGATGCGGAAGTAAGTATAAAACCGCTTTGGGTAGTTTCTTCAACTTCTGTTGCCTTGAGGACAACTCTGTCAAGAAGTGGTTTAATGGTCATAATTTATTCCTCCTAAGTTTAATTTACAATTTTAGCAGTTTATAGCCGTTGTTAGCACTCTAACTCATCGAGTGCTAATTTATATTTTAGTCGCTTTTTTCAAAAAATCAAGTACTTTTGTAAAAATATTATAAAATAATTGGAAAATTTTTAATGTCGATATTTGTAAGCGTATGTGAAACACTAAAAACGGTGATAATTATGTCAAAAAGGATGCTTTCATTATATATGCTTTTTGTTGCCTGCTTTATGGCGCTTCTTGTGAGAATTATGTATATAAATTTTTCTGATTATTCTCTGGCAGGGGAAAGTCAGTCAAAGCGCACAATCACAATCGGTACGTCAAGGGGCAAGATATATGACAGAAATCTTGAAAAGCTTGTGGATTGCGAAGATAACCTTGTTGCTGCTGTTACACCTGCTGTAGGCTCGTCAGAATATCTGAAAGGTTATTTTGACATTGAAACTCTGACTGAAAAAATAGAAAAAGGCTTTCCGTTCACGGCGGTTGTTGATGAAGAAATCAACAATGAATTTGTCCGCACCTTTTCCGTTCCGATACGCTATTCGGGGGATATGCTTGCAACCCACCTTATCGGATATCTTGATTCCACAGGTACAGACGGTGTTGCAGGGCTTGAAAAAACATACAACAGCTTTCTCAAAGAGAACTCAGGCAAGCTTTCAGTCACATTTGAAGCTGATGCATTGGGCAGAGTGCTTGCGGGTATGGATAAATATATAAACGATGATAATTTTAATTCAGGTGCAGGTCTTGTGCTGACTCTTGATAAAAGGATACAGAAAATTGCCGAAGAGGAGCTGGAAAAAAGCAATATAGAAAGCGGCTGTGCAATTGTTATGCACGTCAATAACGGTGAAATTCTCGCTTTGGCAAGTGTGCCCGATTACGACCCGAACAACGTGGCTGATTATCTTCTTAAAGAGAATTCGCCTTTTGTCAACAAGGCACTGAAAAGCTATAGCGTAGGCTCGGTATTCAAACCGGTCATTGCGGCTGCCGCTTTGGAAAACGGTATAGGTGCAGAAACGGAATATGAATGTACAGGCAGCGTTACAGTAGGTGACAGACAGTTTGACTGCTATAACCATACTGCTCACGGTAAGGTTAATATGAAAACAGCTTTGCAAAATTCCTGCAATACTTATTTCATAAACCTTATTATGAATATGGATACTGATTATCTTCTGCACCTTTGTCAGCAGATGGGGCTTGGCCGGAGCGACACAATAGCCGACGGAATAACCGCTTCAACAGGCTCTCTCCCGACGGCGGAAAGCCTTGAGCTTAAAGGCAATCTTGCGAACTTCGCCTTCGGACAGGGCGACCTTTTAATGACTCCCGTTCAGATGGCTAAGGCATATCACGTTCTTGCAACCGGGAATTACATTGCGCCGGGTCTCATATACGGTTTTGCTGATTCTTACGGCATAGTTAGCGAAAAGGGTACAGGCACTCCGCAGAAAATCCTCAGCGAAGAAACGGTGCTTCAGATGCGGGAGATGCTTCTGTCTGTTACTGAAGAGGGTAACGCACAAAACGCAAAAAGTGATATGGTTGCCCTTGCGGGAAAAACAGGAACTGCCCAAAGCGGTATATATGAAAACGGCACGGAAGTATGTCGCACATGGCTTTCCGGATTTTTTCCTGCCAATAATCCCCACTACATTGTGATTGTTATGAACGAAAATGGTCAGGGCGGAAATACAGACTGTGCCCCTGTTTTCAAAAATATTTGTGAAAGAATAGTACACGATGAAAATAAGTGAACAGATAAAACATCATTTTAATTACAAATGTTGTGATGTTTAAAAATCAATTGACAAAATGCTCCCTTTTGTGATAATATCTAGACAATTGTTGTGTAAATGGTCAGAAATACTAAAATGTATAATATTTAATTACAAATGACGGAGAATGATAACTATGGGTGATATTGATTTCAAAAAGTTTATGAAGGGTGCCCTTCACGGTCCTGAAGAAGGGGATAAAATAGAATATTTCAACCTCAAAGCAAAGGTATCGGCAAATGTTCTGACAAATGCACAGGATATGCCCACCCCCGCTTATACTTATGATGCGGATATTACTAAATTCTGGCAGGAGTTTCAATCTTTCAGAAAAGAGTGCGGATATCAGCTTACTTTCAATGATGTTATGATAAAGGCTATGGTTGAAGCTCTCAAGGTTGCACCGAGACTTAATTCATATATCGAATATAACCGCCTTTGCACCACAGGCAGACTTATCATCAAAAAGCATATTGATGTTGCTCTTCCCGTGCTTCTTGATTCGGGCGAGACATTTCCCGTGAAACTCAGATCAGCCGAAGAAAAGAGTCTGAAGGAAATTTCCGACAGGGTGGTTGAACTCACTCATATGCTCAGAACAAATGATGTTGATAATGTGCTTTTCGATATGATTGCCCAAAGAACAGTCGGCTTCATTCTCAAAGGAAAAATCCTTTCAACGGTTTGTCAGACTGTTGCCGGTTATTTCGGCAAAGGTAAGGTTGCAAAATTTTCAGACCTTGGCAAACGTGCGCCAAAAGGCCCCGGTTATCTTGAAATCAATGACCTTGATGAGGGTACGGTTTGTTTCACCAACCTCGGCGCAGTAAACAAAAACATCAACGGAAGAGTTACTAACGCACCGCTTCTTTATCCTCAGGTCTTTTTGATGGCTGTCGGTGTTGCAACTGACGAAAACTATGTTTTCAAAAACGAAAAAGGCGAAATTGATATGGGCACAAAAAAGATTCTTCCCATCACAATTGCTTTTGACCACAGAATCGGCGGCTTCGGTGACATTCTTCCCTTTATCAAAAAGCTTGATGAAGTTTTCTCAAATCCGGAAATTATCAGAGAGTGGTAAAAATATGAATTATTCACAGCATTTCTTTTGGAGGTGCTGTGATTTTTTTCTTGTCTTTTCAGGTCTTTAGTGTTATCGTAAAATAAAGAAAATTTTTTTCTGAAAAGTGTCAGAAAGAGTACTGAAACCGGTAGATTATATTATGAAAGGACGTGATGGAATGGACGACAGACAAATTATAGCAATGCTGTTTCAGCGAGATGACCTTGCACTCAAAGAAATTGCCTTGAAATACGGTAAACTGATTTTTCGTGTGGCAGATAATATTCTCTGCTGCCATGAGGATTCCGGGGAATGTGTCAACGATACATATCTTGCGGTGTGGAACAGTATACCTCCGCAAAATCCCAACCCTTTCATATCATTCATCTGCAAAATTACCCGCAACCTTTCAATGAAAAAGCTCCGTGACAAAAACGCAAAAAAGAGAAGTGCCCAAACCTTGCCTATATGTTTATTATGATGCGTCAGATGCTTCGGGTGTCACAACCAGGAAGTACGTTGCGGATGAAGAGGTGATTGATGTCTTCGTCGATATTCTTCAAAACAGCAGAAACGTTGAGGGTGTCAGAACAGATACGGACTATTCGGAAGGAAACCTGCATTTATATGCAAATATTCTGGGCGGTAGATATACTTTCTGTCTGACACAAGCGGGATATATGTATTTTGGTTTGAGCGACAGTAACCTGCGCTATGGTATAGGCAAAGAAGCGTATCAGAGCTTCTTGTTACTTCTTGAAAGCAAAGGTGCAGCTGAGGAACAGCCGTTGCTCTCACCGACTACTCAGGTGTCAACTTCACAGGGATATACTGTTGAGATGCCTTCTGAGTATGAAGAGGGTAATAACAGTTCGCAATCAACAACCACCCGGGCTGCATATATTCCTGACGGCTTACAGACGGAGAAAAACACTATTGACAACCCTCTTTAAAAATGTTAAACTGAAGAGGAATATTTTGAAGGGGATCTTTATCTATTCCGAGATAGAGGTCTCTTTTTATGTTAGGTTGACGAGTATAATCCGAACCTTAAGGAGGAAGATATTTATGAAAAAAGATGTAGTTATTATAGGTGCAGGCCCTGCCGGTATTTTTACTGCTCTTGAAATGATTAAAAAGGGCTCAAAGAAAAGTATTATGATCGTTGAAAAGGGACAGCCTGTTGAAAAAAGACATTGCCCCAAGGATAAAACCAGGAAGTGTGTCAACTGCAAGCCCTATTGCCATATCACCACAGGCTTTTCAGGCGCAGGTGCATTCTCTGACGGCAAGCTTTCACTCTGCTGTGAGGTGGGCGGTGACCTTCCTCAGCTTATAGGCGAAAAAAAGGCACAGGATACAATCGACTATGCAGATAAAATTTATCTTGAGTTTGGTGCAGATACCCACATTGAGGGCATCAATAATTCACAGGAAGTCAAAGAAATCCGTATGAGAGCAATTCAGGCTGGTCTCAAGCTTGTTGACTGCCCGATAAGACATATGGGTACGGAAAAAGCGCAGGATATCTATTATGCGATTGAACAGTATCTTCTTGAACACGGCGTTGAAATGATTTTCGGTTATGAATGTTACGATATTATTCTTAATGACGGCACTTGCAAGGGTGTGCATCTGAAAAACAGCAAGGGCGACGAAATGACAATTGAAGCCGATAACACCGTTATTGCAACAGGCAGAAGAGGTGCTGACTGGCTTGAAAAAATCTGCGCAGAATACGATATCGCACATCAGCCCGGTACTGTTGATATTGGTGTCCGTGTTGAAGTTCGTAACGAAATCATCGAAAAGGTCAACGAGGTGCTTTATGAATCAAAGCTTATCGGTTATCCTCAGCCCTTCAAAAACAAGGTGCGAACCTTCTGCCAGAATCCCGGTGGATTTGTAAGTCAGGAAAACTATGACAATGACCTTGCAGTTGTCAACGGTCACAGCTATAAGGACCTCAAGAGCAACAACACAAACCTTGCAATTCTTGTTTCCCACAACTTCAGCTATCCCTTCAATCAGCCTATAGAATATGCCAAAAAGGTGGGCGAGCTGACAAATATGCTCGGTGCAAATCATATCCTCGTTCAGCGCTTCGGCGATATCCTCGACGGCAAGAGAACCTGGGAAAAGGAGCTTTCACAGTCCAATGTCAAACCCACTCTTCCCGATGCTGTTGCAGGTGACATCACCGCTGCAATGCCTTACAGAGCAATGATGAACATCATCAATTTCATCAAGGCAATGGATCACGTTGTACCCGGTTTTGCTTCAACCGAGACACTTCTTTATTCACCTGAGCTTAAGTTTTATTCTAACCGTGTAAAGATGGACGATAAGTTCAACACCAATGTCAAGGGACTTCATTGCCTCGGTGACTCCTCAGGCTGGACAAGAGGACTTATGATGGCATCTGTTATGGGTGTACTTATGGGCAGAGAGCTTATATAAATACTCAATAAAACGAAAACTCCGACATCTGCCGTGTCGGAGTTTTTTATAATAGTGATGAAAGAAAATCTGCAAGAAGTCTTATCTGCTCATTATTGAGCTTTTCAATTGCATATTCAAGCTCAGAGTTTTTTTGTTCTATGTCAAAAAATTCTTTAAGGGTTATATTCAGTCCAAAACAAATGTATTCAAGATATTCAACTGTCGGCTGTTTGTTTCCAAGCTCAATATCGCGGAGATAGCTTTGAGAAACTCCCGAAAGATTTGCTAATTTATTTACAGATAAATTTCTTTTATTTCTGAAATACTTAATCCTTGAACCTACATCCATAATTTTCTCCTTTAGTCAAATGAAAATCGAGTTAAAAGGTATCTCTATTGAAATAATTTTATCAAATAAACACGGAAATAATTACATCTAAAGTATTGACAAATTATATCAAAAGAGATAAAATATTTTTACTGAAAAAATAGGAGGTATAAAATTATGTTTTTTATTTATGGCAGAAAAGAGGTATTGGAAGATGACACTTGGTCGGGTGAGCTTGAGTGTCCTAATTGCGGAGCAAAAACAAAGCACATTTTCAAATTAAGAAAATTATATCCGACAATTTTTTTCATTACAATCCCTCTTCCCCGAACACTTAAAAGACACTTGGTATGCACAAACTGCGGTGCAAACCGTGTTGTGAAAAAAGCTGAGTATGAAAGCCTTAAGCAAGGAGCTTCAAACATGATTGAACAGTAAATGGGTAAGAAAAATGAAAAAAATAATCGCTATATTAACAGCTTTTTTTTTAATTGTTTTATTTATGTTTTCGGCAATGGCTGAATACATATATGAAGGTATGTATATTACTGTGAAAATTCCCGATAGTTTTGAAAGATATGAATTTGATGATGAACCTGATTATGTCACTTTTTTAGACAGCAGTAACGATAACCAAATTAATATCTCAGAAAAGTATAATTCTGATAAAATTGATTGGGGAAATCTTTCTGCGGATGAAATAGAGATTTTGAAAGAGAAGGCAGATAGTCTTTTTATTACAGAAGGAGAAGGGTGTTATTTCACTCTTGAACCGAGAGTTTCTAAGGTGGAACATCCTTATAATGGTATTAAAGTTTATGCGGAGTATATTGATCCCGGTGTAAGCGAAAAAACAATTTCGTGTTCATATTATCTGTTTTCAACTGAACATTATGCTTATACGATATCATTTATGTCTTTTAACAGTTACACATCATGGTACGAAGAAGTTTTAGATTCTCTTATGATAGGATGGGGATATGCCGGAAGTGATAGCCGGATTACAGAAACAACTGTTTCATCAACTGATTCGAGCGGCTTTGATTTTGGAAATATAGGTAAAATTTGTTTAGTTGTTATCGTTGCTATTACTGTTATAAATTTTATAACAGGAAGAAAACAAAAAAAGTAAGGTTGATTAAATGAAAAAAATAATCGCAGCTATTGCGGTAATTGCAGTTCTTATTGTTGGCTATAATTTGCTGTTTTTAGATTCGTCCTTTGAAAAGGATTTGAAAGAAAGTTTACCGTATGACCTGATAGCATATACTCTTTTCGATTCTTATGATTCGGAATACAAGCTTGAAGTTAAGGATTTTACGGTAGACAGGCATGTCAGAAACGGAAACTATGATACGGCAGATTGTACTATTGTTCTTGAAGATAATAATATCAAGAAAACAGTGTATGTAACTTTATATAGCACCAAATATAACAATGGTTGGCAGGTTGACAACTGGACTGAAAATCATAAATCGGTAGTTATTCCTAAATATGCACCCGACTCATTTGAAATGGAATTAGAAGCAAGTGAAGGCGGTTATGTGAATCTGACGGAAAGATCGGAAGACTCGGATTATTCAGACGGATTTTTCTCAAAAACATACAGCACTTATGATGTGTATGACTATGTAACTTTTACAGGCGACATTATAGTTAATGCTGAGTTTGTTGAAGAATATAATTCTGACATTTCATGTTACGGTTGGAAATATTCGTCAGATGATAATACAAGTTATGATTGGACAGTTGGCGGTATTTGGAATATGGTGTGGAATGACGGAAACATAAATTATCTTTATAAAGCTCAGAAAACCATATTTTATATTGGTTTTAACGGAAACACTTATGGTAACGCTATATGTTATCATTACCCATTTGGTGGAGAAGAAGCCAAAGTTTATGAAGATGACGAGTTGGCTTATAAAGTAGAGGGATACAACCCTGATACGCTTAAGCTTTCTGTCAAAAGCAATTGCGTTGAGATGATTTTCACTTGTGACACTTGTGAAGCCTACATTGGCTCAAAGGATCTTTGGGGACTTCCGTGTCAAAACATAACACGTGAATAATAAATAATGAGGAAAAAACATGAAGCGTCGAACTCAGGCAGTAAAGTGTAAAAACTACCCGCTGAGTTTACGCTTTGTCTCTATTATAAGAGGGCGGATATTATCCGCCCTTTTTGTTATTCTGCACAAAAATACGGTGTTTCAAAAAGGTAACGAAAACGAAAAAAAGAGGGTAAAAAGCAGTTCATCTTTTCATTCTTTTGTTCAAATTATACAAAATAAATCAAATATGTGGAAAACTATTGACATCTAATTTCGATTCATATATAATAAAGGTGCAATAAAGAGAAAGGGGTGTTACCAATGTACTGTTTAGTATAAACCGTACGATTTGATAACATTAAAATTATATCAACTCAAAAATCTTTTTTATCCAACCGTGTTAGAAATAACACACAAATTATAATGATTATCAGATCGATTTCGGTATCGACAAAATATAAAGTCACAGAGTAAGGGGTTACTCTTCTGTGCAGTTCTTATGTGCCTTGTGAAGAAAAGGAAGGCATATAAGAGATGAAGAAAACAGAATAAAAAGTATCTCACAGCCTTATGGAGTAAGAGTTCACAGGAGAAAGTGTTTAAATCGGAGGACTTTTAAGGTTATGAGTCCTTAGAACCTGAACTTGAAAGGCAACCGGCAGCAATATCGAATATGTGGGCTTCAGAGACATTCAGAAACAGAGACATTATCTTTTTAAGTATTTCAATAATTTCCTAAGACGAATGTAAAAAGCCAAGTGAATGATGAAGAGAAAAGATCGAATTCTGCAAACGGAACAAACAGAGATACGTAATAGAATTTAACGCAAAACAATTTGCAAAAATTCAAATTTTAAAACCAGAAAAAACTTTGTCAAAATAAATCTCCGGCATAACGAAGGTTATGTCGGAGAAAATTTTTATATTAAATCGGCTGCAAAAAAAGGACAGAAGCTGTCCTTTTTTATCAGGCAAGTTCTGATTTAATAATTCTGTAAAGTTCAACGATGATTGTCCAGAAACGGGTGCTCTTGAGTCTGAAAAGAATATCATCAATGAAGCTCATAAAATCTGTTACTTTTTCATAAGTCAGAGGCTCTGAGCCGTCATCAATTGCAAATGCCTGTGTCAGACATACACCGCCTTCACCGTAAAGCTCTGCTCTTACATATGTGAAGTTTTCTGCACCTTCGATTTCATCAAGGTTAAGAGTAGCTGTGCCGTCTGTGAGGTCTGCTGTTTTGATAACCTTTCCGTCTGCAATCCACTGAATTGTGTCAGCATCTGTTGTGTTAACATTGATTGTGTGACCGTCAACTTCAACTTTTGTGAACATCGGGTAGGGGAGATTCATATTGCGAACGTCGATATCTTCGCTCGGGCCGATGATATCGTTTGCACGCAGAATTCTTGTCACTGCGAAGAATGCGCCTGTCTGCATTGTTTCCTTGATGTGTTCAACATCATTTTCTTCCATCATAAATACGCTGAAAGAGGTGTCGATGTTTTCAAGGTCATGAGCATCGTTGTTGCTGAAGCCGATGACATTTTTGCCATAGGGGAGAGTTTCCATCAGAAGGTTGTCCCAAAGGATACGGTCATAGGGAGTTGTGCTGTTTCTGTCGTTGAAAACTTCAATACCGAGACAAGTGTCATATCTGAGAAGAAGGTCAGCGAAAAATTCAACATTTTCAGGGTCACTTACTGCTGCAATGTTTTTGTTGCTTTCAAGCCAGTCGCCGGGGTGGTTGATGTGTGAAAGACCGCCGTTTTCTTCGATGAATGCAATAGCCTGTTCATATCCGTTTTCTGAACCGCCGAATCCGTTACCAACGCCTTCGGGAAGGAAGAAGCCGTTAACGTGGCTCTTTGTGAGGGTGAGGTTGTTGAGTTCATTTGCGCCTGTTACGCAAACCATTTTTTCACCTCTTACAGTACCGTCATAAAGAGGATATGTACCGGTTGTGATGCCTTCGTATTCTTCGTCTGTGAGGTGTGCAACGGTTTTGCCAGTAAGCTTCTGATAAGCATAAAGGGCGAGAGTAGGCTGTTCTCTGTTCCATTCAACACCTGTGATACCGTGGTCAGAGTTTGCAAGGAAGGTATAGCCCTGATTGTAATACTCTTTGATCATTGTTGCAAGGTCAACATCAGCATCGCTGTAGGTTGAATGTGAATGAAGGTCGCCCTTGTATGCGCCCCAGGCATTTTCGCCTTCCCACACAACATCGTCATAGCAGGAAAGGATTGTGTAGTCCTTTTCGTCAGCTGCAAAAGCAAAAGCAGAGCAACAGAACAGGAGTACACCGCAAAGAAGCACGCTGAGAATTCTTTTGGTTGTTTTCTTCATTTTTTTGTACCACCTTTTTTATAATTTGTATACATTATATATATTAACTTCAAATTTATTCGGTGTCAATATGTTTAATGATAAAAAATACCTTAGACTGTTAAAAATATGCATCATAATTCTCTTGACAAAATGATTTGGTATATAGTAAAATAACCTTGTTATAAATATAATAAAAGACCGTGACGAAAGAAACCCCTTTGCCGTCTTTTCAGAGAGAGTGAGTCTCAGGCTGTAAGCTCACTTAAGCACGAATAAGAGTGGTCGCTGCTTTCAAAGTCGCTCCCGAAAGGGCAGCCGTATGACTTGCGTTAAAAGTTATTAAGAGTGGTGCTTTATGCACAATTCGGGTGGTACCGTGGATTATTTCACCCCGAAATGTGTGTGGCACTTTATTTTTTTTGCAAATAAACTTTGGGTGCGACGCCTGGGCGTTTTGTTACCCATAAATGAAGAAAGGAAACGTAAATCTATGAAGTGGATGGGACTTAACGAGATCAGAGAAAAGTATCTTGCATTTTTTGAATCAAAGGAGCATATGAGACTTCCAAGCTTCTCACTTGTTCCTCAGGGAGACAAAAGTATTCTGCTTATCAATGCAGGTATGACTCCTATGAAAAAGTATTTCACAGGTGAAGTGACTCCTCCAAGCAAGAGAGTTACAACCTGCCAGAAGTGTATCCGTACACCGGATATTGAAAACGTAGGCAAAACAGCACGTCACGGCACATATTTTGAAATGCTCGGCAATTTTTCTTTCGGCGATTATTTCAAAAGAGAGGCAACTGCCTGGGCTTGGGAGTTTTTCACAAAGGTGCTCGAAATTCCCGAAGAACTCCTTTATGTCAGCGTTTATCTTGATGACGATGAAGCTTTTGATATCTGGACAAAGGAAGTGGGAGTTGACCCCTCACATATGGTTCGCTTCGGCAAAGAAGATAACTTTTGGGAACACGGTGCAGGTCCTTGCGGCCCTTGCTCCGAAATCTATTTTGACAGAGGCCCGTCAAAGGGCTGCGGAAGCCCTGACTGTAAGGTAGGCTGTGAATGTGACAGATTTATCGAAGTGTGGAATCTTGTTTTCACCCAGTTTGAAAATGACGGTAACAACAACTATACCCGCCTTGCTCACCCGAACATCGACACAGGTATGGGACTTGAAAGACTTGCTTGTGTTATGCAGGATGTGGATAATCTTTTCGAGGTTGACACCGTGCAGAACATTATGAAGCATATCATTAAGATTGCAGGCATCAACTATCACGATGACGTGAACAAGGATATCTCTCTTCGTGTTATTACTGATCATATCAGAAGCACAACCTTTATGGTCGGCGACGGTGTTATTCCCTCAAACAGCGGCAGAGGCTATGTCCTGAGAAGACTTCTCCGTCGTGCAGCAAGACATGGCAGACTTATCGGCATCGACAGACCTTTCCTCAGCGAGGTTTGTGACACCGTTATTGCAGAAAATGCAAATGCATATCCCAACCTTGTTGAAAAGCAGGATTATATCAAAAAAGTTATCTCAATGGAAGAGGACAGCTTCTATAAGACAATTGACTCGGGTCTCGGTCTTCTGAATGAAATGATGGCAAAAAGTGAAAACGGTGTCCTTTCCGGTGAAGATGCTTTCAAGCTTCAGGATACCTACGGCTTCCCCATTGACCTTACAAAGGAAATTGCAGCAGAAAAGAATATGACCGTTGACGAAGCGAAGTTCAGAGAGCTTGTTGAAGAAGCAAGACTCAAGGCAAAAAATGCAAAAAGAGATGCAGCAGATTCCGACTGGAGAAATTCCGGTGTTTCACTCAAGGATGTTTCTGCAACTGAGTTTACAGGCTACACCGAAAACAATACCGGAGCTGAAGTTCTCGCTCTCATTTCCGCCGGCGAAAGAAAAGATTTTATCGAAAGCGGCGACGATGCTGTTCTGGTTCTTGATAAGACTTCCTTCTACGCAGAAAGCGGCGGTCAGGCAGGAGACTGCGGTGCTATCAGAATCGGCGAAAGTGTATTTGAAGTTTCAAAAACCACAAAGGATGCAGACGGGGTTGTTCTTCACCACGGCACACTCACAGGTGACGGCATAAAGGTAGGCGACAGAGCAGTTACCGTTTATGACGAAAATAATAGAAAAGCAACAATGAGAAATCACACCTCAGCTCACCTGCTTCAGGCAACTCTGCGTGAAGTTCTCGGCTCACACGTTGAGCAGGCAGGTCAGCTTGTAGACGGTGACCTTTGCCGCTTTGACTTTGTTCACTTTTCGGCTGTAACAAAGGAAGAACTCAAAAAGGTTGAAGACAGAGTCAACGATATCATTCTTGAGGGTGTTGACCTTCTTATTAAGGAAATGCCTATCGAAGAAGCAAAGGCAATGGGTGCAATGGCTCTCTTCTCAGAAAAATACGGCGATGTTGTTCGTGTTGTTAAGGTTGGTGACTTCTCAACAGAGCTTTGCGGCGGTACACACGTTGCAAACACAGGCAAAATCGGTCTGTTCAAGATTCTTTCCGAATCCTCTGTTGCAGCAGGTGTCAGAAGAATTGAAGCAGTGACAGGCAAGAATGTTATGAAATATATCGATTCAAAGCTTGAACTTATAAATGACACAGCAGCCGCAATGAAGGTTGCAAACGCAAACGATATCGCTCTCAAGGCTCAGTCCGTTATGACTGACCTCAAGGCTAAGGACAAGGAAATCGAAAAGCTTTCAGGTGTTCTTGCAAACATCAAAACAGAATCAATGCTTTCAAATGCAGTCAAAGTGGGCGACATAATGCTCGTTACCGCAATGCTTGACGACACAACAGTCGATGAGCTTCGTCAGATGTGCGACCTTGTCAAGAGCAAGGGCGATAATTACGTTGGTGTTATCGGCGGTATTCAGAAGGCAAAGGGCACAGGAAACATCTGCACTTGTTGCGGTAAAGAGGCTGTGTCACTCGGTGCTCATGCAGGCAACCTTGCAAGAGAAGTGGCAAAAATGGCAGGCGGCTCAGGTGGCGGCAAGCCCGACAGCGCCATGGCAGGCGCAAAGGATGTCTCAGCTCTTCCCGAAGCTATCAAGAAGGCTGAAGAAATCCTCAAAGGTATGCTGAAATAAGATTAAACTTATAAGGAGGAAATAACAATGGATTGCATTTTCTGCAAAATCACAAAGGGAGAAATCCCTTCAAAAAAGGCTTATGAAGACGATAAAGTTCTGGCTTTTTATGACCTCGAGCCTCAGGCTCCCGTTCATATTCTCATTATCCCGAAGGAACACATTTCGTCCTGCGCAGAAATTACACAGGAAAACAGCGCAGTAATTTCACATATTTTTGAAGTTGCTGCAAAGCTCGGTAAGGAACTCGGACTCGAAAACGGCTACCGTATCGTGAATAACTGCGGTGCTGACGGCGGACAGACAGTACACCACCTTCACTTCCACTTTATGGGCGGAAGACAGTTCGGCTGGCCTGCCGGCTGAAGCGGTGAGCGTCAGAACTCAATTTAATTTATTATGCTTAAGGGATACGGTTTGCCGTATCCCTTTTAATATGCTTTCAATCCAAAATTTTCCTCAAAAACTTTTTTTGAGAAAATCGGAGCAAAAATGAGAAAAACAGAGCAAATTTAAGTTTTTCATAAAATGGCTCAAAAATGCGCCGTTTTTTACAACAAAAATACAAAAAAACTGTTGACATTTGCACGATTTTGTTCTATATTGTGTCTTAACAGAATGTATGAATATTCATTTTGCGTAAAATAAGAATAAATGATATCGGTCCCGGGAATTGCAGAAGTAAGTACAGTCTGTTTTTCTTGGGATTTCATCAGCATATTGCTGCAATGTGACAATTCAAATCCCCGTAGGGGAATACTTCGCTGCAGGTGCATCGGCACTTGCCAAGGGAAAGGGGTAAAATATGGAAGATAACGTAATCATCCAGCTTCAGAACATCTCAAAGAAATTTGAAGATGATGTTATCCTTGATAACATTAACCTTACAATCAAGGACAAGGAATTTATGACTTTTCTCGGTCCTTCAGGCTGCGGAAAAACCACAACCCTGAGAATTATTGCAGGCTTTCTTGAATCTGACAGCGGTCAGGTGCTTTTTGAGGGCAAGGATATCAATAACCTTCCTGCTCATAAGCGCCAGGTTAATACTATCTTCCAGCGATATGCACTTTTCCCGCACCTTAATGTTTATGACAACATTGCTTTCGGTCTTCGTATCAAAAAAATGAAAGAAAAAGACATCAGCAAAAAGGTTCACGAAATGCTTGAGCTTGTTAACCTTAAAGGCTTTCAGAGAAGAAACATCGCTTCTCTTTCCGGCGGTCAGCAGCAGAGTGTTGCCATTGCAAGAGCATTGGCAGTTGAACCCCGTGTTCTTTTGCTCGATGAGCCTCTTGGCGCACTTGATTTGAAATTACGCAAAGATATGCAGGTTGAACTGAAAAACATTCAGAAAAGAATGGGTATCACCTTCATTTATGTCACTCATGACCAGCAGGAAGCCCTTTCAATGAGTGATACCATCGTTGTTATGAACGACGGCAGAATTCAGCAGATAGGCACACCTATTGATATTTATAACGAGCCGAAAAACGCTTTTGTTGCGGATTTTATCGGCGAAAGTAATATTCTTGACGGTGTTATGCTCGATGACTTCAAGGCTAAGTTCTCGGGCGCAGTTTTCCAATGTCTGGACAAGGGCTTTTCCGTCAACGAATCAGTTGATATTGTTGTCCGCCCTGAGGACGTTGACGTTGTTCCTGTTGAAGAAGGTACAATCAGCGGTGTTATCACTTCAAACACCTTCAAGGGTGTGCATTTTGAAATGATTGTTGACATTGACAATTTCAAATGGATGATTCAAACCACCGATTATTACCCTGTGGGCACAAAAATCGGTATCCAGATTGAGCCTGATGCAATTCACGTTATGAAAAAGAGTGAATATTCAGGTATGTACGGTGACTATAGCTCCTTCAGTGATGAAATTGAGCATCTTTCCGATATTACGGATGAAGAGGAGGAGTGATAAATGAAGAAAAATTCCCTCTTGAAAAAGCTGACGGCTTCTCCTTACATTGTCTGGTCAGCTCTTTTCATCATAGTACCGCTTATTTTTGTGGTTTACTATTCCGTAACCGATGCAGACGGTAGCTTTACCTTGGAATATATTATGGATATCGGCAAATATAAGGACGTTATGCTCAACTCAATCTGGCTGGGCTTTATTGCGACTGTCATCAGTCTTGTGATTTCTTATCCTTTGGCATATATTATGGCAAAATGCACGGCTAATGTTCAGCGCACAATGATGATTCTTGTTATGCTGCCGATGTGGATGAATCTTCTTATCCGTACTTATTCTATGATGATTCTTCTTCAGGATACGGGCATCATCAATACGGCACTTTCTTTCCTGAAGCTTCCTGAGATTCATATGATTAACACCCAGGGAGCAGTTGTTCTCGGTATGGTATATAATTATATCCCCTATATGATTCTGCCCCTTTATTCAATTATGGCAAAGATGGATCATAGCCTTATTGAAGCGGCAGAGGATCTTGGCGCAAGCAAACTCACCGTGCTCAAGGATGTTGTTCTGCCTTTGAGTCTTCCGGGCATTGCTTCGGGCTTCACAATGGTTTTCGTGCCGAGTGTATCTACCTTTTACATCTCAAAAAAGCTCGGCGGAAACACCTTTTCACTTATCGGCGACGTTATAGAAATGCAGTTCAAGTCTGCAAATAACTATAACCTCGGTGCCGCATTATCACTTGTTCTCATGGTGCTTATCATCATTTGTATGATGGTCATGAACCGCTTTACAGGTGAGGACGATGACGGAGGTGTGCTGATATGAAAGCAAAAATGTCACCTTTGTCAAAATTTTATGTTGCACTTATAATGATTTTTCTTTACGCTCCCATCGTGGTTATGATTGTTTTCTCATTCAATGAGTCGGCAAGCACAAGCGTTATTTCAGGCTTTTCACTTCGCTGGTATGAGTCTCTTCTTCACGATGAAGACACAATAAAAGCTCTGAGCAACACACTTATTCTTGCTGTGACCTCATCATTGACCGCAACGGTTATGGGCACAGCCGCTGCTGTGGGCATCAACGCTTTCAGAAACAAGTTTATCAAAAAGGTCACAATGGGTGTGACTAATATACCGATGATGAATCCTGAAATCGTAACAGGTATATCGATGATGCTTCTGTTCGTTTTCTGTGCAAATCTTGTGGGCAAAACCGATGCTCTCGGCTTTGGCACAATGCTTATTGCTCACGTCACCTTTAACTTGCCTTATGTTATTTTGTCTGTGCTTCCAAAGCTTCGTCAGCTTGACAAATACCTGCCCGAAGCCGCAATGGATCTTGGTTGCACGCCTGTTCAGGCTTTTTTCAAGGTGGTTCTTCCCTCTGTTTCAACGGGTATCGTTTCAGGCTTTATGATGTCCTTTACCCTTTCTCTTGACGATTTCGTCATCAGTTATTTTACTCAGGGCCCATCCTTTGAAACACTCCCGATCAGAATTTTCTCGATGACCAAAAAGAGGGTTACTCCCGATATGTACGCTCTTTCAACTCTCATTTTTGTCACAATACTTTTGCTGCTTGTGCTTTTGAATGTTGCACAGATGCGTGGAGAAAAGAAAATGAGTAACAAGCTTAATAAGGGGGCGAAAAAATGAGAAAAACTGTTTTCTTTCTTTTTACTCTTGTGAGCTTAATTCTCTTAAGCTTTTCTGTTTGTGCTTATGAAAATGAGGCGTATTACAAAGGCCTTGAAGGCACAACAATCAATGTTTTCAACTGGGGCGAGTATATCTGCGACACAACGGAGGACGGTCTTATCAATGTCAATGCAGAATTTGAAAAGCTTACGGGTATCAAGGTCAATTACGTCACCTATGAAAGCAACGAGGATATGTATCCCAAAATCAAAAACGGCGGTGCAAGCTACGACATTATCATTCCTTCCGATTATATGATTGAAAGAATGATAAGTGAAGATATGCTTTTGAAGGTTGATGTTGCATCCCTTCCGAATTATAAGTATATCTCCGAAGAATACAAAAATATGTTCTATGACCCCAACAATGAATATTCTGTTCCCTACAATGTTGGTATGGTGGGACTTATCTATAACACCACTATGGTTGAAGAGGCTCCCACAAGCTGGACTGCACTCTGGGATGAAAGATATTCGGGTAAAATTCTTATGATTGACAATCCCCGTGATGCTTTTGCAATTCCGCAGAAGATTCTCAGCTATTCACTCAACTCAACCGATGAAAAAGAGCTTGCCGATGTTGCGCAGATGCTCATTGAGCAAAAGCCTCTTTTGCAGGGCTATGTTATGGACGAAATCTTTAACAAGATGGAAAGCGGAGAGGCCGCAATGGTGCCCTATTATGTTGGCGACTTTGTGCTGATGCAACAGGTTAACCCCGACCTTGATTTTGTTTATCCCGAAGAGGGTGTCAATATGTTTGTGGATGCTGTTTGTATTCCGGAATGTGCGCAAAACTATGAAGCGGCTCTTATGTATATGAATTTTCTTATGGATCCTGAGGTTGCCTTGAGTAATGCTCTTTATATCGGTTATGCAACGCCGAATACAGGTGTGCTTGAGCACCCGGATTATGAGGAAATGAGAAATAACGAGTATCTTTATCCTTCACAAGAAAATATGCCCGACACAGAGTATTTCCACAATCTTCCGCAGGAAACCCTTACAATGTTCTCAGAGCTTTGGAGTGACATCAGAATTCACGGCACGGACAACACCCATATTTATATAGGCTTTGGTGTTCTTGCGGCTTTGGCACTGTTTTTCAGCATAAGAAAGTACCTTATTCAAAAACGCAGAGAGTATTGGTACGATGATAAAAGATAAGAAAATAAAGGGGCTGTAAAAAACTTTCGTTTTTTTACAGCTTCTTTTGCTGTTTTTATCTAAAAATTTTTTAAAATATAATTGCCAATATCATTCATTTATAGTATAATTATAAGATAATCTTGCTGTTTAATGAGGAATTACTTTTATGAGGAATAATTCGTTTGAATGGCTCAGGCTTGACAATGCCGCCAAAATTTTTCCGGGGCAGAATTCACGTTCGTGGTCAAATGTTTTCCGTGTGGGTGTTCAGCTGAAGGAAGATGTTGACCCTGAGGTGCTGAAAAAAGCTCTTGATGCCACTTTAAAGAGGATGCCCGGGTTCTGTGTGAGAATCAGAAACGGCTTTTTCTGGCATTATTTTGAGAAAAATAAAAAGACTTGTCCGATTATGCCTGACATCAAAAACCTTTGCTACAGAATAAATTTCAAAGAGAATAACGGCTATCTTTTCCGTCTTTATTATCACGGCAACCGCATTTCGGTTGATATATATCACGCTTTGTGCGACGGATACGGCGGGGCGGTTTTCATTTCAACTCTGACAGGGGAGTACCTCCGCCTGAAAGGACACAAGATTTCACACAATCAGTTTGTGCTTGATGTGAATGAGCCGCCGAAGAAAGAAGAAATCGAAGATGCCTATAACCGCTACGCTTCATCAAAGGTGAAGTATGACAGAAAGGATAAGTGGGTTTACCATGCCGTCGGCACAAAATTGCCGATGCATCTGTGCAATTATATAATCGGCTTTATGCCCTTTGAGCAGGTGCACGCCATTGCAAAAAAGTACGGTGTCACCGTGACGGAGTTTTTTGCAGCCTTGCTTCTTGATGTGCATTACAGAAAGCAGCTTCGTGAAAAGAAAAAACAAAGGGAAGTCAGTGTTCAGATTCCCGTTAATCTCCGAAAAATTTTTCCGTCAGAGACTTTAAGAAACTTCGTTTTGTGTCTCAGGGTTAAAATTAACCCGAATATGGGTGAGTACACCTTTGAGGAAATTCTCAGAAGTGTATCCTTGCAGCTTCGTCTTGTGAACGATGCAAAATTTCTCAATTCAATGATGACTCAGAATATGAAAATTGAGCGTAATCCGGTTGCAAAGTTTTTGCCTTTGCCTGTTAAAAACATCGGCGTTGGTGTTTCATTCCTAATCACGGGTGAACAGACCACGTCAACTCTTATTTCAAATCTTGGCTCGATTAAGCTGCCCGATGATATGATGGAGCACGTTGAAAGATTTTTGTTCTTCACGGGTCCGGGCAAGCTCAACGGTGCAAGATGCGGTGTTGTGTCTTTGGGCGACAGCCTTGCTTTCTCTTTCTCAAACTGTTATGAAGAAAGTGACATTGAACGTGAATTTTTCACCAGACTTGTCAGAATGGGCGTTCACGTCAAAATTGAAAGCAACAGAGAATAAATAAAGGAGATTCCTTATGTCATATTGTGTAAATTGCGGAGTTGAACTTGACGAAAGTGCAAAAAGCTGTGCGCTTTGTTCAACACCTGTTATGAATCCCAACAAAGCTGAGACGGAATACGTCACTCTGCCTTTTTCAAGTGAAGAGCATATTCCTAAATCTGTGAAAGCAAGAATAGTTGCTCTCATTGTGACAATGATACTCGTCGTACCTAATATTGTCTGCCTTCTCATCAATGCTCTTTTTTTTTCGAGTGCCTTCTGGTCATTTTATATCGGAGCAACATCGTTTCTTTTGTGGGTAATATTTGTTTTTCCCTTCCTCACAAAAAAGCTTCACCCCTACATAATGTGGGGCTCTGATACTGCCGCTGTTGCACTTTATGTTTATATATTTTTTGCCTTGGGCAACGACACAATCAACTGGTATATTAAAGCTGCACTTCCTATTATTTTTGCAAATTCACTACTTATTTTAATTTATATGATTTGGGTGCGCAAAAAGAAAAGACATTGGGCGCTCAAAACTTTACACGTTTTTGCCGATATCGGCATTAGTGCCCTTATTTGCGGAAGTATTCTTTCCGTTGAACTTTCTGTGCCATACGCTTCAACAATCGGCATCATCACTTTTATCTGTTTTATGTCAATTGTGGCTTTTCTCAGCTACTGTTATTCAAGCAAAACCATCAGAAAATGGTTTTCAAAAAGACTTTTCACCTGATCATTTTTATGCATAATACTGAAAGGAGGAGGAAAAGTTGACAAAATATGAAATATTGAACAAATACTTCGGCTATTCCTCTTTCAGACAGGGACAGGAAGCGCTGATTGACGGAATACTCTGCGGCTCTGATGTTATGGGAATTATGCCGACGGGTGCAGGTAAATCCATCTGTTTTCAGGTGCCTGCATTGATGCTTAAGGGGCTCACAATTGTTGTTTCGCCCTTGATATCTCTTATGAAAGACCAGGTCAATTCACTTTTGCAATGCGGTGTTCCCTGTGCCTACATAAACGGTTCTCTTTCAGAACAGCAGATTGCAAAAGTTCTTTGTGAAATGCAGAAGGGCAGATATAAAATCATTTACGTTGCCCCCGAAAGGCTTGAAACGGGAGCTTTCCTTTCAGCTTGTGAGAATACTCCGATTTCAATGCTTTGTGTTGATGAGGCTCATTGTGTGTCTCAATGGGGACACGATTTCAGACCGAGCTATCTTAAAATAAAAGACTTCGTTTCTTCTTTCAAAAAACGTCCCGTTCTCTGTGCCTTTACGGCTACTGCAACACAGAAGGTCAGAGGGGATATAGTATCTCTCATCGGTTTGAATGATCCTGTCACAACCGTAACAGGCTTTGACAGGGAAAACCTTTATTTTGAGGTTGTCCGTCCCAAAGACAAGCTGACGGCACTCAGACGTTACCTTGACCTTTTTTCGGGCAGAAGCGGAATTGTATACTGCTCTTCAAGAAGAAATGTTGATGTGCTTTATGAGCTTTTGTCAAATGAAAAGTACAGCGTCACAAAATATCACGCAGGACTTCCAAAGCAGATGCGAAAGGAAAACCAGGAACTTTTCATAAATGATGAAAAGGAGATTATCATTGCTACCAATGCTTTTGGAATGGGTATTGATAAATCAAATGTTTCATTTGTCATTCATTATAATATGCCCGGCGACATTGAAAGCTATTATCAGGAGGCAGGCAGGGCAGGCCGTGACGGCGAAAGTGCTGACTGCATTTTGCTTTATAACGGTGCTGATGTCAGAACGCAGCGTTATTTCATCGATAATCCGGAAGAAAACCTTGAGCTTACCGAAAAAGAAAAGGAAGAAATCCGTCGGCTCCGTATTCGCAAGCTTGAACAGATGGTTGAATATGCGACGGGTAATGTTTGCCTGAGAGATTATATGCTTCGCTATTTCGGTGAAAAAGGCAAAACCAAATGCTGCAACTGCTCTGTTTGCAACGGCAGCGGCACAAGTGTTGATGTCACAACTCAGGCACAGAAGATTTTTTCTCTTATCAAGCGTGTGGGCGAAAAAGAGAATAAGCAGACAGTTCTGCAGCTTCTCAAAGGCAATGTGAATGAATATATACTTTCAAAAGAGCTGGATAAAATCAAAACCTTCGGTGCTATGCAGGATGCCGCTGAAAGTCAGATTCTTCTGCACATTGATTATTTCATCAAGCACGCATTTATCAAAGTTGACTCAGAGGGTAAGCTTTCACTTGCGCAAAAGTGCAAAGGTGTGCTTTTTGAAGGCAAGAAAATCAGAAAAATGCTCCCTAAAACAGAAAAAACACCTGAAACTTCGTCAAGTGATGCAGTTGACATCAAATTGCTTTTGAAGCTCAAGGTTCTCAGAAAAGAGCTGGCAAAAAAAGCAGGTGTGCCCGATTTCATTGTGCTGACCGATGCGGTGCTCAAGAATCTTGCAATCCAAAAGCCGAAGAGTGTCGGTGAATTGTCACTTATACAGGGTATGCCCGAGCATAAAGTGAAAAAATACGGCCCGGTGTTTCTGACTGTTATAAACCGGCATTGTTCATGATATTATTGAAATAAGTTCACTATAATGATATAATAAAAAAATAACAATTTTTAAGAAAGGGTGAAAAGGATATGAGCCGAAAAAAATGGTGCGTTTGCGAACTTGATAAAGATTTGGCATCAGATATTGCGGCGGAGTATGACCTTGACCCCTTTGCCGCCCTTCTTCTCACCTCTAGGGGAATAGTTGACGAAGAAGAAATTGACGAGTTCTTTTCAATGACTCCCAATCTTTGTGATCCCTTCGAAATCAAGGATATGGACAAGGCTGTGGAAAGAATCAATCTTGCCTTGGAAAAGGACGAGCTTATTGCGGTTTACGGCGACTATGATGCCGACGGTGTTACCGCAACAGCTTTGCTTTATTCTTATCTTCAGATGAACGGCTACAGAGTTATTACATATATTCCCGACCGCAATGAAGAAGGCTACGGTCTTAACAAAAACGCAATCAAGACACTTTTCGAAAAAGGGGTTAATTTAATCGTAACCGTTGACAACGGCGTTTCAGCCTATGAGGAGACAGAGTATATCAAAGAGCTTGGAATGGATATTGTCATCACCGACCACCATAAGGTGCCGGAAAGGCTCCCCAATGCCTGTGCTGTTGTTGACCCCCACCGTCCCGACTGCCCTTCTTCTTTCAAGGAATGGTCAGGTGTCGGTGTTGCCTTCAAGCTTGTCTGTGCCCTTTCGGACGGTGACAATGAAGAAAATCTTTCTTTATTCTCGGATCTTGTGACAATTGGCACAATCGGTGACATCGTTTCGCTCACAGGAGAAAACAGAACAATCGTCAAATACGGACTTAAAGCTATTAACGAAGGTAACAATCTCGGCATTGAACAGCTCAAAAAAGTTGCAGGTGTTGAGGGGAAAACTATCAATGCAACCTCCGTTGCTTTTTCGCTTGTGCCGAGAATAAATGCAATCGGAAGAACGGGTAAGGCTTCTCAGGCTCTTTCGCTCCTTTTGAGTGAAGATGTTGAAAAGGCGGAGGAAAGCGTTGCACTTGTTGACAGAGCAAATGCTGAAAGGCAGGAGCTTGAAAAAGCAATAACTGCCGAAGCGCAAAAGCAGATTGAAAACAATCCGGAAATGTTAAACAGCCGAGTGCTTATCTTTTCCGGTGAGAATTGGCACGGGGGAGTTATAGGTATTGTTGCCGCCCGTCTTGTGCAAAAATACGGCAAGCCCTGCATTGTAATCACCGATGACGGCAAAGAAGCAAAAGGCTCAGCAAGAAGTATCGACGGCTTTTCTCTTTACGATGCACTTTGCTCATGCTGTGAGCTTATGACTCATTTCGGAGGTCACGTTCTTGCGGCAGGCTTCGGTATGAAAAGTGAAAATCTGCCTTTGTTCAAAAAGGCAATTGAAGAATACGCAAAAAAAGTGCAGATGCCCTTCCAGAAAACAGAGCTTGACTGCAAGCTTCGTCCCGAATTTATAAATGCGGACATTCTCAATGTTATTGCAGCACTCGAGCCCTTTGGCGCAGGCAATCCTCAGCCTGTGTTCGGGCTTTACGGTATGCACCTTCATTCCGTTCAACCTATCGGAGGTGGGAAGCATCTTCGCTTGACCTTGAAAAGGGGAAACAGCACCATCACCGCACTCCTTTTCGGTACTGCTCAGGCTGATTTTCCTTATATGGCGGGCGATATTCTTGACCTTGCAGTCCGTCTTGAAAGGAACGAATATATGGGGCAGGTCAAGGTCAGTGTCTATATCAAAGATATCAGAATGTCGGGCACAGATGATGATAAGTTTCTAAAAAGTGTCAGACTATATGAAAAAATCAAACGGCAAGACCATCTGACGGAAAAGGAAGCACGGTTTGCCTTGCCGTCACGTCAGTTTGTCGGCGAGCTTTATCGTCTTATCAGAGACAGCGGAGGCTGGCATTATGACATTGACGTTTTGTGTTACCGTCTTAATGATGACGGCAGTAATGCCTGCAAGGTGCTTGTCGGCATTGATGCACTTTGTGAACTCGGAATACTCAATAAGAAAAAGGGTAACATTACCCTTGACGATATACAAAAGAAGGTAAATCTGGATAATTCCTCATTACTTTCATATCTTAAAAACTATAAAGCGGAAATTTAAAGAAAGGAGAGTTGAATTATGACACAGGAATACGATACCGGCTATGAAAAACTTGCCGAATCCCTTGAGGGAAACTTTGCCGATAAAGATTTGGAAAAAATCAACAAGGCATATTCCATTGCTTATGAAGCTCACAAAAACCAGAAGCGCCGTTCGGGTGAGCCTTATATCATTCATCCCGTTGCCGTTGCGCAGATTCTCTGTAATATGGGTATGGACTCAGATTCAATTTGTGCTGCTCTCCTTCACGATGTTGTTGAAGACACCGAAATGACCGATGAAGACATCAGAAGTATGTTCGGCAAAGATGTTGAGCATCTTGTTGAGGGTGTCACAAAGCTCGGTCAGATTCCTCTTTCGGCAAGTAAAGAAGAACAGCAAAGCGAAAATGTGAGAAAAATGTTTCTTGCAATGAGTGAGGACATCAGAGTTATCATCATCAAGCTCGCTGACCGCCTTCACAATATGAGAACTCTCAAATTTATGCCCGAGGAAAAGCGACTTTATAAAGCCCGTGAAACCCTCGAAATTTATGCTCCCATTGCTCACCGTCTCGGTATCCGTGCCTTTAAAGAGGAGCTTGAAGATCTTGCAATCAGCTTTCTTGATACCGTTGCATATAACGAAATTGCAAAAACTCTTGAACAGCAGGTGGAATCCCGGCAGCTGTTCCTTGACAATATTAAAGCAGAAATTCTTGAAAGAGTCAGACAGGAAGTACCCAATGTTCACATTGAGGGCAGAATCAAGTCCGTTCACGGTATTTACAGAAAAACCTATATGAAGGACAAAACCATCGATGAAATTTATGACATCTACGCTGTCAGACTGATTGTTGATTCTGTTTATGAATGCTATTGCTGTCTCGGTATTATCCACGATATGTTCAATCCCATTCCGGGACGCTTCAAGGATTATATCTCAACACCGAAGCCTAATATGTATCAGTCTCTTCACACCACTGTTATCGGCAAGGCGGGCGTTCCCTTTGAAGTGCAGATAAGAACCTGGGAAATGCATCACACTGCCGAATACGGTATTGCCGCCCATTGGAAGTATAAACTCGGAATGAACGGCAAGCAGAAGTTTGAAGAAAAGCTTTCCTGGATAAGACAGCTTCTTGAAAGTCAGAAGGAAAGTGACGATGTTGAAGATATCGTCAAAACTATCAAAACTGACTTCGTGCCCGATGAGGTTTTCGCTTTCACTCCCAAGGGTGATGTTATCAGCCTTCCTATGGGCTCGTGTATTATCGACTTTGCTTATGCCATTCACTCGGGTGTCGGAAACAAAATGATTGGCGCCAAGGCTGACGGCAGAATCACCACACTTGACCACAAGATAAATAACGGCGAAATTATTGAAATTCTCACCACCTCATCACAGGGCAAAGGACCCAGCCGTGACTGGCTGAAAATTGCCAAAACCGCATCTGCAAAAAGCAAAATCAGACAATGGTTCAAAAAAGAAAAACGTGATGAAAACATTGCCGAAGGTAAGGCAGAGGTTGAAAGAGAATTCAAGCGCAACAACATAAATCTGCCCGAAAAGCAGATGACGGAATTTATTGCCAAAATTGCTGAAAGACAGCATTGCAACACCGCTGACGATTTCTATGCTGCAATCGGCTACGGCGGAATTACCTTCACCAAGCTCATTCCGAGAATCAAAGAGGATTACCTCAAATTGGTCAAGGAAACTCAGTCTCAGCAAGAGCAGACTGTTATCACCGCTCCTGCGAAAAAGACTGTCAAGAGCGCTGAGGGTATTATTATTGAGGGCATTGATAATTGCCTTATCAAATTCTCGCGCTGTTGTGACCCGTTGCCGGGTGATGAAATAATCGGATTCATCACAAGAGGTCACGGAGTTTCAATTCATACAAGAAAATGCTCAAACGTGCCTAAAAATATCGCCTCGTGCGCAGAGCCCGAACGCTGGATAAATGCCACTTGGGACACCAAGGTTCAGAATTCTTACCGTGTAACACTTGCCATTACCTGTATGGACAGAGTGGGTATGCTTGCTGACCTTTCGGCGGTTATTGCAAATATGCACGTTATGATTCACTCCATTTTCACAAAGGACTCAAATGACGGCAGGTCAACAATCTATATGACAATCACTGTCAACGGTGCAGAGCATATGAAGAGCGTTTGTGAAAAGCTGAAAAAAGTCAAGGGTGTTCTTTCGACAGAACGTTCCGGACTGTAAGCAAAGCCGTTTTAACGGCTTTGCGATGAAATATTTAAAACTTAACAAGGAATATTTATATGAAAGCAGTTATTCAAAGGGTTTCAAATGCAAAGGTTACCGTTGACGGTGAAGTTACGGGCGAAATCGGTTTAGGTTTTCTTGTCCTTCTGGGTGTTACCGAAGAAGACACGGAAAAGGAAACGAAGCTTCTTGCAAAGAAGGTTTCAGAAATCCGCATTTTCACAGACGAAAACGACAAAATGAATCTGTCACTTGACAAGGTTGACGGTGAAGTTCTTGTTGTATCCCAGTTCACCTTGTGTGCTGACCTTTCCCACGGCAGAAGACCGTCATTTATAAAGTCTGCAAAGCCTGACATCGCAAATGACTTGTATGAGAAGTTCTGTGAGGAACTGAGAAACTTAGGAGTCAGAAAGGTTGCAACAGGCATTTTCGGTGCAGATATGAAGGTTGAACTTCTCAATGACGGTCCTGTTACAATCATTATGAACACAGACGAGTGGAAAAAATAACACGCAATTGCGAATTGAGAAAACGGGGGTTTACAATGTCACTTCAGTTAAAAACATTTTTTCCCGGTATGGTTGCAGCCAATTGCTATATAATCAAAGATATTGAAAGCGGTGAAGCTGCTGTTGTTGATGCGGGAACTTATAACGCAAAGCTTGAAACTACCATTAAAAGTATGGGCATTGAAAAGCTGAAATATATTCTTCTTACTCACGGCCACTTTGACCACATTATGGGTGTTCAAAAGCTCAAAAGAAACTTTGGCGGCGAAATCGTCATTCACGAAAACGACGCTGATTGCCTTTCTGACAGCAAAAAGAGCTTATCAGCCGTCTGGGGCTTTATGTGTCCCGGCTTTTCTGCGGATTTAACTGTCAAAGACGGGGATACCCTCTTTTTAGGCAATGAAAGAATTGAAGTCATCCACACTCCCGGTCATACCGTTGGCAGTGTGTGCTATAAAACAGATAAAATCCTTTTTTCAGGCGATACGCTGTTTCATATGACCTGCGGCAGAACGGATTTTCCCGGCGGCAGTATGGAACAGATGACGGACTCCCTGAAAAAACTGTCTTGTCTTTCCGGCGAATACAGAGTTTGTCCCGGTCATGACAGAGAAAGCACCCTCAGTTTTGAAAAAGACAACAATCCTTGTATGAAAGGTATTTAAGATGTATCTTATTAACCGAAACCATAAATTCCATTATGAAACGGAAAATCTTTTAAGAATATTTTTCCCTGAAAAAATAGTTGTCACCGACGAAATACCCGAAGGTGAGGACTATGTTCTGACTGAGCTTACTGACAGAATAACGGTAGAGCTTCATTCAGGCAATGAAAGTTATTCGGCTTTTTATATCTGTGAAGAAAACGAAACTGATGACAGCATTCTTGAAAGGAAAATGGCTGTTCTGATGTTCAATCTTCTGCAAGAATATACTCTCTATACTCCGCCTTGGGGTATTCTCACGGGAGTGCGTCCGGCAAAGCTTATGACCAACCTTATAAAGGATATGGGCGAAGAAGAAACTCTCAGATATTTCACAAACGAACTGAAAGTAAGTGAAGAAAAAACAGCCCTTGCCAACATGGTATCAAAGGCAGAAAATCCGATAATAACCGATGCAAGTGCGCCAGATTCTTTCTCACTTTATATTTCAATTCCCTTTTGTCCCACAAGGTGCAGTTATTGCTCTTTCATTTCCCACTCTAATGAGAGCGCTAAAAAGCTTATTCCCGAATATGTGGAAAAGCTCTGTGATGAAATCAGGGCGACAGGGAACATTGCAAAGAAAATTAAACTTAAACTTGAAAGTATATACATAGGCGGCGGCACACCCACCGTTCTTTCAGCAAATCAGCTCAAAAAGATAACTGATTGCGTAAAAGAAAACTTTGAACCGGAGAATATCAAGGAGTACACAATTGAAGCAGGCAGACCCGACAGCGTGACAGACGATAAATTCAAGGTTATAAAAGAAAGCGGCTGCACAAGAATCAGCATCAACCCTCAGACCTTCAACGATGATGTGCTGGAGGAAATCGGACGAAAGCACACATCTCAGATGACGCTTGATGCAATGGCTCTTGCAAGGGAAAACGGCTTTACAAATATCAATATGGATCTTATTGCAGGTCTTCCCGCCGATACTCTTGACTCCTTCAAAAATACACTTGATACAGCACTTTCTCTTTCACCTGAAAATGTAACGGTGCATACTCTTGCACTGAAACGCTCGTCAAATATTGTGACAGAAAATCGTCGCACAAACTCAGGCGCTCTTGTTTCCGATATGCTCTCTCTTGCACAGAGTAAGCTTACTCAGGCAGGATATATTCCTTATTATATGTACCGTCAGAGCAAGTGCCTCGGCAACCTTGAAAACGTAGGTTGGGCAAAAAAAGGTTATGAAGGACTTTATAATGTCTATATGATGGAGGAGTGTCACACGGTTCTGGGTGTGGGTGCAGGTGCTGTCATTAAACTTAAAGCTCCTGCTTCAAAAGAAATTGAACGCATTTTTAACTATAAATATCCATACGAATATATAAGTGGCTTTGAGGAAATCTTAAAGCGCAAAGAATATATTTACGAATTCTATGGGAAATTCGATATGACAGGTGATATTTAATGAACAGACTTACCGTAGACGTCATCAACAATAATATCAACAAAAATCCGCTGAGTTTTGTTGCGGACTGTGAAAAAGCATACAGAGAAAAAATCACGCTTATCGCAAAGGATGTTTCCGAAAAGAACGGCAGAGAACTGGTTATGCTGGCAGGCCCAAGCTCGTCGGGTAAGACAACTACGGCAAAAATGCTTAAAAGAGCAATTGAAAATGAGGGAAGAAAAGCCAAGGTTGTTTCCCTTGACGATTTCTACTGTGACCAGAATTTTGTTTATACCTTTGAAGACGGCACAACTGATTATGAAACCGTGAGAGCCTTGGACATTGAGCTTATAAATGAGTGCCTTTCCTCACTGATGAAAAACGGTAAGGCAGAAATACCGCATTTCAGTTTTCAAACAAAAAGAAGAGAAGGCTATGAAGAGATAAGCTGTGACAGGGATGAAATCATTATTGTCGAAGGCTTACACGCTCTTAATCCGCTGATTACTGACCCTCACAGGGCAGAAAGTATGAAAAAACTTTATGTCAGCGTTTCTTCAAGAATATATGATGATGAAAATCAGCTTTTATCAAAGCGTGACCTTCGTTTTGTCCGCCGCCTAATCCGTGATTATCATTTCAGGTCATCAGAGGTTGAATATACCTTCTATCTTTGGAAGGGTGTCAGAATGGGTGAGGACAGATATCTTTTCCCTTATAGCGGCAGGGCTGACATAAAAATTGACTCAATTCATCCTTATGAACCTTGTCTTTTCAAAAAAGAAGCTATGAAACTACTTGACCGAATAGGGCAGGATAGTATATACTACACTTCGGCTGTTTCTTATAAAGAAAAACTCAGCCGCTTTGAAACTCTTGACGAAAGTGAAATTCCCGCCGATTCTCTTTTGAGAGAATTTATCGGCTGAAATAATTATTATCGTAAAATATAAAAGGAGATGACTTTTGTGGCAGAAAGAAAAAAGCAATCCCTTCTTGCAGGTGCAGGTGTTCTTGCCATTGCAACAATTGTTGTGAAGCTTATCGGTGCAGTTTATAAAATACCCCTTGACAATCTTCTTGGCACGGTAGGCTACGGATATTTCAACGGAGCTTATGCGGTTTATACACCGCTTTACGCTATTTCAATGGCAGGTCTTCCCGTTGCTGTTTCAAAGCTTGTTTCGCAGAATATGGAGCTTGGCAGAGTTAAGGATGCCAAGGCGATATTCAGAATAGCGCAGCAGATGTTTTTCATCGTCGGACTTGCAGGTATGCTCATTCTTATGGCAATTGCAGTGCCTTACTCAATTTATGTGGCAAAAGCTCCAATGAATTATGTGAGTATTCTTGCTGTTGCTCCCTGCGTACTTTTTTGCTGTATGATGTCCTCTTTCAGAGGTTATTATGAGGGCCTTAATAATATGACTCCAACAGGCGTGTCTCAGGTTATCGAGGCGGCTGTCAAGCTTGTTTTCGGTCTTGCTGCAACTTATGCTTTCCTCAAGGTATCTTTGTCATATTATGAAAATAACGCTGTTGACGGTGTTGCAACACTTTTCGGTGTGGAGGTCACAAATGAAGCGGAGGCACTCTCTGCAATTTATCCCTATTCGGCTGCCGTTGCAATTCTCGGTGTCACATTAGGCTCGGCAATCGCTCTTTTGTATCTTTACATCAGATACAAGAAAAAGGGCTTCGGCTTCACAAGGGAAGAGCTTGTCAATTCGCCCGAGGCTGAAAGTGACGAGAGCATCAGAAAAGCGCTTCTTGCAATTTCAATCCCCGTTGCACTCAGTTCACTTGTCACAAATATCAGTAACCTTATTGACGACGCAACAATCAGAAGCCGTCTTGATTTGGCTCTCGAAAAGGGCTTTGATGTAATCACAAAAATGTATAGCGAATCCCTCGCTTATGAAAATACGCTTGATGAAGATATTGCCACCTTCATTTACGGTATGCATGGCTCGGTTATCAATGTCAAAAACCTTATTCCGTCTTTGACTCTTGTGCTGGGTGTCAGCGCAATTCCCGTTCTTTCCAAGGCCTGGACCGCAAAAAATAAAAAGGATATCAAGGTTTGTATTGAGTCTGCACTCAGGGTTGCAATGCTCATTGCAATGCCGGCAGGTATTGGTATTGCCGTTCTCGCTGAGCCCATACTTGCACTTCTTTACGGCGGCAAAAATCCTTTCCTTCCTTCTGTAGCCGCACCGATGATGATTGTTTACGGTCTTGCACTTCCGCTGTTTGCCCTTGCATCACCGCTTACAAATATGCTTCAGGCAATCGGCAAAACAAAAGTGCCCATTGTCACAATGCTTATCGGCGGTGTGCTCAAGATTGTTATGAACTTCATTCTCATTGCAAATCCGCAAATCAACATCAAGGGTGCTTGCATCAGTTCAACGGTTTGCTATCTTGTTATGATTGTAATAAACATCGTTCAGCTCACAAGTGCCACAAAGGTGAAGCTGAACTATGTTTCGGTTTTTCTCAAGCCGTTCATCGCTGCGCTTTTCTGCGGTGTCGGTGCTTGGGGTGCAAACTACCTTCTTGTTGATGTTCTTTCTGTTGAAAGCCGCCTTACAACCATTGTTGCAGTCGGTGTGGGAGCAGTTTTCTATGCAATTGCCATTGTTTTGGTCAAAGGAATTGCAAAAGATGACCTTGAAATGATACCAAAAGGTGAAAAAATCGCAAAAGTCCTTGCAAAATTCGGATTATTAGGGTAAAATAGGAAAAGCTGAGGTTTTACTATGACAGAGTTTAATTTTAAAGAAAAATACAATATTGATGACTTGCTTCAGATTATGACGATCCTCCGTTCTCCGGGCGGATGCCCTTGGGACAGAGAGCAGACTCATAAAAGCATCAAAAAGGATTTCATTGAAGAAACCTATGAAGCTATTGAAGCAATCAATAAGGATGATAAGGAACTTCTCAAGGAAGAACTTGGCGATGTGCTTTTGCAGGTGGTTTTTCATTGTGAAATTGAAAGGGAAGCTAATTGCTTTGACTTCTCAGATATCACCGACGGACTTTGCAAAAAGCTTATTGAACGCCATCCTCACGTTTTCGGTGAAGTCAGGGTGTCAGGTACAGATGAAGTTCTGACCAACTGGGATGACATCAAGCGTAAAAGCAAGGGACAGAAAACACAGGGCAGTTCAATGCTTAAAGTGCCGAAAGAGCTTCCTGCACTTATGAGAAGTCAGAAAATTCAGTCCAAGGCAAAAAAGGCAGGCTTTGACTGGGATGATATGTCAGGTGCTTTTGATGCGCTTGAAAGTGAAATCAAGGAGCTTAAAGAAGCTATCAGCAAAAAGGATGCCGATTCCATTGAAGACGAATTCGGTGATGTGCTTTTCTCTTGTGTCAATGTTGCAAGATTTATCGGCGTTGATTCGGAAGAAGCTCTTACCCGTTCAAACGAAAAATTCATCTCTCGTTTTGTTGAGGTTGAAAAACTCGCAGAAGAAAGAGAAATCAATATGAAGGAAACTCCCATTGATGAACTCGACGAGCTTTGGAAAGAGGCAAAAACTAATTTGGAATCCAATTGAGATGTTAAATCTCATGGAAAATATAATCTCACGGAGGATACAAAAATGAATAAAACAGAACTCATCAGTGCTGTTGCAGCTAAGGCTGAAATCTCAAAGAAGGATGCTGATAAGGCAGTTTCAGCAGTTCTTGCATCAATCGAAGAAGCTCTTGTAAAGGGTGAAAAGGTACAGCTCATCGGCTTCGGTACATTCGAAGTTAAGGAAAGAGCAGCAAGAACAGGTCACAACCCCAAGACAGGCGCAGCTATCGAAATCGCTGCAGCTAAGGTTCCCGGCTTCAAGGCTGGCGCAGCTCTCAAGAACGCTGTAAAATAATTTTAGCTAAGAAAAAAGGGACTGTCATCAAACGACAGTCCTTTTTGCTTAGGGTGACAGTTGTCTGACCCGTTAAACTTCGGCGAAACAATACTCGCCAACTTAAGGAGTAACTATGCGACTTGACAAATATCTCAAGGTATCCCGACTTATCAAACGCAGAACAATTGCCAATGAGGTTTGCGATGCAAAGCACGTCACCGTCAACGGCAAAATTGCAAGAGCATCTTATGATGTGAAAGTGGGGGACATAATCGAAATTCAGATGGGAGAAAACCTCCTCAAGGCTGAAGTGCTCATCGTTACGGAACACGCAACAAAGAACGATGCAGGACTGATGTATAAGATAATTAAATAACATAAATTGCCTTCCCGAAGAATACAATAAGTCGGGGAGGTTTTTTTATGGCAGAAAACAAAGATAAGATTATTTTACCTCACAATCTGATTCTCAAGGACAGAAGTACGCTCACGGTCACAGGTGTTACTGATGTTGACTCTTTTGACGAAATGACCATTGTTGCTTACACGGATATCGGGGAGCTGACAATCAAGGGGGAAGAACTGAAAATCAACAAGCTCAGCACTGAAAGCGGTGAACTGCTTGTGGAAGGAAACATATCTTCTTTGACTTACCTTGATCAGGCTCCAAAAAGCACATCATTTTTCTCAAAGGTGTTCCGATGATATATTCTGAGCCTTTATTTAATCAGATAAGCCGTTTTGTTTCAAGCATAGGCTTCGGCTTTGTGATTTGCGTTCTTTATGTTGTGTTGGTTGTTTTACGTTCAGTAATAAGTGACAAAAGATGGGCAATCATAACGCAGGATATAGTTTTCGGTGTTCTCACAACAGTACTTTCTTTTTTCTTTATGGTGCTTTATAACAACGGTGAAGTCAGATGGAATCTTGTTTTTGGCGAAGTTCTTGGCGGCGGAGTTCTGTATTATACTTGCGGAAGACACATTCTGAATTTTATGAAAAAGCCTGCAAAGCTTTTAAGGCACCTTGTCTCACTTTCGCTCACACCGCTGAAACTCTATCTTAATGCATTTCCGAAGTTTTTTAAAAGCGTATTTTTTAAATTAAGAACCGCTTTAAAAAACAAAGATACCGTGAAAAAGAGAAAAAAGAAGAAAGAAAACAGCAAAGAAAACAAAAAAGTTTTCAATAAGCTAAATTTATTGCACAAATCCTCTTGAAAAATCAAAACAAATCTGTATAATTAGATGTGTATAATTGTTTGATTTTCGAGGTGATAGGTTTGGCAGTTAAAGACTTCAATGAAGCTAAGCAAAAACAGCAGCAGGAAAAAAAGAAGTTTTCTTTTCACAAAACTCAAATTGTAATTTTTGCTGCTATTGTTATTCTGTTCAGCATCACTGTTCTTGCCTGTATAATTCCGAATTATACTGCCGCTGCCAAATATAACGAAGAAGCAGCAAAGATTCAAAATGAAATCTCTGTTCTTAATGAAGAAAGTGCAGAAATTACAAACGACCTTGAAAATCAGGATGAATTATTTGAAAAAATTGCCAGAGAAGAATATGGCTATTGTAAACCGGGTGAAAAGGTGTTTTACAACTCATCATTCGGTGAATAACTTTTAGGAGGACAACATCTTTTTATGCTAGAAATCGGCACTATCGTTGAAGGTAAAATAACAGGACTCACAGCTTTCGGAGCTTTTGTCAGTCTCCCTGACGGAAAGAGTGGTATGGTACATATTTCCGAGGTTTCCAACTCTTTTGTCAAGGATATCAAGGAGTTCCTGAAGGAAGGGGACACCGTTAAGGTTAAGGTTGTTAACATCACCGAAGAAGGTAAAATCAGCCTTTCAATCAGAAAAGCAGAAGAAAATCAACAGCGTGAATCCCAACCTAAGAAAGGTCAAAGACCGCCGAGAAACGACAGACCGAGGAATGCCAATGTCTGGCAGGGACAACAAAAAGGACAAAAGGAAGCATTGTCCTTTGAAGAAATGATGGCGCAGTTCAAACAGGCAAGTGACGAAAAAATGTCTGATCTCAAGCGTTCAACCGACGGCAGACACGGCGGAAACCGTCGTGGCGGTGGAAGGAATAACTGATTAAAAGCATAAGTAATAAGACGGTATAGCGATAGCTGTGCCGTTTTTGTTTTTTGTCTGAATTTCCGGAATCTTTTTAAAAAGCATTTACAAATCTCTTTTTATCTGTTACTATAAAAAATATAAAAAACGAAAACTAATATTGCACCACGGTCAGGGAAATTCGGGTGAGAATCTCGGGCAACCGCCATTACCGTAATCAGCTAAGTGCTGTTAAGTCGGAATACCTGTGTGATGCAGTCAGAACTTCGCTTTTGGGCAAGAGGGAAAGCGTATGACAATGTGAAAGCCGGTATTCAGGCTTACTTTGGCATTATCACGCCCTTTTCTCAAAAGAAAGGGTGTTTTCTTTTTGCAATTTATTCTGAAGAAATATTTGCAGATAAATGTCGGAATTCAGTCAAAAAGGAGGATGAAAAATGAAACTCGGTTTTAAAAGTGTACACCCTGTTTCGGCTTTTATTTTTTTTGTTTTCGCTTTCTTTTTCTGTTTGACTGCCGAACACCCGATGACTCTGGCTGTCAGCTTTGTTTGCGGCACAGTATATGATTTGAAGCTTCAAAAAAAGAAGACGCTTTCATTCCTTTTCAAGTTTATTTTGCCCCTTATGCTTCTTGTGACGCTGTTCAACGGTCTTTTCAGCTATTACGGAGCAACGGTATTATTCACAATAAACAGCGAAAATTACTTTACCCGTGAACCTCTTATTTACGGATTTGTTTCAGCAGTCAGAATTTCTGCAATGCTGTTGTGGCTTGACTGCTTCAACGAAGTTATTTCAAACGACAAATTTATCTTTCTTTTCGGAGGAATTTCGCCAAGGCTTGCTTTGATTATATCAATGGTACTGCGGTTTATTCCGCTTATCAGAACGCAGTCAGCCGAAATTTCAAAGGCAGAAAAAGGTATCGGTAACTCTGTTTCTTCAAGCCGTTTTACCGATAAAATACGAAAAGCCTCAAGACGGCTTTCAATTCTTGTTTCCCGGACACTCGAAAAGGGGATTGACACGTCGGACTCAATGCGCGCAAGAGGATACGGTCTTCACGGCAGAACGTCATATAACAGCTATGTCTATTCAAAAAAAGATTTGGCTATAACATTTTTCTCAATCGGAGCAATTATTTTGACTTTTCTTTCAGACGAAAAGTTTTCTGCATCCTATAACCCGATTGTTGATATTTATGTTCCCGATATGGTTTCGGTCTTTTTAATCATTTTCTTTGCGGCAATACTTCTGATGCCGACTGCTTTAGATTTAAGGGAGGAAAAAAGATGGTCAATTTCAAAATCAACAATTTAACTTTTTTCTATCCCTATGAAAAAAGTCCCGCACTAAAGGATATAAGCTTAGAAATAGAGCAGGGAGAATTTGTTGTCATTTGCGGTGAATCCGGCAGCGGAAAATCAACACTTCTTCGTATGCTGAAACCTGAGCTTACACCCAAGGGAAAAAAGGAAGGACAACTCTGTCTTTTCGGAAAAGACGCTTTAACGCAAAGAGAGTCGGCAGAAAAAATCGGCTTTCTGCTTCAGAATACGGAGTATCAGACGGTGACTCACACTGTCCGTTCAGAACTTGCCTTCGGTCTTGAAAATCTGGGCTTAGACAGCAAAATTATCCGACTGCGTATTGCTGAGCTTTGTGCATATTTTTCACTTGAAACTATCATAGATAAAAAAATCAGTGAGCTTTCGGGAGGACAAAAACAGCTTCTCTGTCTTGCAAGCATCGTCGCAATGCATCCCAAGGTCATTATTCTCGATGAGCCCACATCTCAGCTTGACCCAATGACGGCACAGACATTTCTGGACTCAGCGCAAAGACTCTGCCGTGAAAATGGTATAACGATAATCATCACAGAGCATCGTCTTGAAAGTGTTATCCCTGCAGCGGACAGGGTAATTGTTATGGAAAAGGGTACTGTCATTGCCGATTGCAAGGTTCGGGAAATTCCGAAAGAACTCTTTTCAAACAATGACTTTGTCAAAAAATCTATGCCTGTACCGATGAGAATTTGCTCTGCTTTAGATCTTGACACAAAAATGTCTCTCAGCGTTGCCGAAGGCCACAGAATGTTAGAGAAGGTACTCGAAAACAAATTGATGCACACTGTTCCGGAAAGAGAAGAAAAAACTGTGTCTGATGAAATTGCACTCGAAATGAAGGATGTGTGGTATGCCTATGACACAAGCGGATATGTGCTGAAAAATCTCAGCCTGAAAGTCAGAAAGGGCTCTTTCTTTGCCATTATGGGTGCCAATGCCGTCGGCAAAACAACTGCTCTTTCTCTTATGAGTGGCATCCTCGAGTGTAAGTCGGGAAAAATAAGCCTGTTCGGAAAGAACATAAAAAAGTATAAGAACAAAGAGCTTTATAACGGTCTTCTGGCAGTTCTTCCCCAGAAATGCGAAAGCCTTTTTGCCGGCAATATCGTCAAAGAAGACCTTGAAAGTGTACTCAAGGGAGAGACACTTTCAAGAGAAGAAAAAGCGCAAAAGATTGAAACTGCGGCAGAATTCACCGAAATCAGGCATCTGCTTCAAAGACATCCTTATGACATCAGCGGAGGTGAAATGCAAAGAGCAGCCCTCGCAATGGTGCTTCTCAAAGAGCCGAAAATAATTTTCCTTGACGAGCCCACAAAAGGTATGGATAATCTTTTCAAGCATCGCTTCGCACACAAAATCAAGGAGCTTTGTGAAAAGGGAATTACTGTTGTTATGGTGTCTCACGATACGGAGTTCTGCGCCGAATACTGCGATGAATGTGCAATGATTTTTGACGGTATGTGCGCTGTGAAACAGAACAGGTATGACTTTTTCGCCAATAATTATTTTTACACCACTGCCGCCAACAAAATGGCAAGGGATATTTTTCCTCTTGCCGTAACAGAAAGGCAGGTGCTGGATTTATGCAAAAAAAATCTGCAAGGCTGATTGCGGTCTCTGTAATTTTTCTTCTATTTCTCGCACCGCTGACAGTATTTTTATCTTTCAGATTTCTCAAAAGTGAAAACTACTATATAGCGGCAGTTATTATTATCATTTTTTCGCTGATGCCTTTCTTTGTTTTCTTTGAAAACAGAAAAATCAAAACAAGCGAAATAGTTATTGTGGCAATGATGACAGCGCTTTGTGTTGCTTCAAGGACTGTGATGTCTTTTGTTCCGCAGATGAAGCCGACCTGCGCCCTTGTGATTGTGACCGCCATAGCCTTCGGCCCGAATGTAGGCTTTGTGACGGGCAGTCTTTCGATGTTTGTTTCAAACTTCATTTTCGGTCAGGGTATGTTCACACCGTTTCAGATGCTTGGAATGGGACTTGTGGGCTTTTTCTGCGGACTGATTTTTCACAAAAAGAGCTATAATACAAATCCTGTAGCTGTCAGCATAATCGGCGGAATTTTATGCTTTGCTGTTTACGGATTTGTTGTTGACTCTTGCAGTGTTTTTATGATGGTGACTGACTACACACTAAAGTCCGTGTTCAGCGTGTACGCTTCAGGTTTCGTATTCAATCTGACACACGCAATTACAACGGCAATACTTCTGTTTTTTATAAACAAGCCTATGACGGATAAATTTACAAGGCTCAGGGTAAAATACGGCATTTTTGAAACTGAATAATAAGTTAAATTTATCACAAAGCGGAGTGTTCCTCGGAACACTCCGCTTTGTGATGCCAACGGTCTGTTATTATATGTCATAAACCCAAAATACCACACATATAAATTGAGTGTAAAATTTTCTGAAAAGAGGACCGGAATATGACAAATACAAGCATTTACAACTCAATTGCGACAAGAACCGGAGGCGATATTTATATCGGCGTTGTGGGACCTGTCAGAACAGGAAAGTCAACCTTCATCAAGCGTTTTATGGACGTTCTGGTGCTGCCGAATATTGAACAGGCTGATCGCAAGGAGAGGGCGAGGGACGAATTGCCCCAATCCTCTTCAGGCAGGACTATTATGACAACCGAGCCGAAATTTATCCCTGAAAATGCAGTTCAGTTGCAAATTGAAGGCTCTGTCCGTTTCAGCGTGAGACTCATTGACTGTGTCGGTTATATCGTACCTTCAGCCACCGGATACATAGAAGATGACCAGCCGAGAATGGTAAAAACGCCTTGGTTTGAAAAGGAGATACCCTTCAACGTTGCCGCAGAAATCGGCACCAAAAAGGTAATCACCGAGCACTCAACAATCGGACTTGTTGTGACAACCGACGGAACGATAGGGGACATTGAACGTGAGGATTATATTGAAGCGGAAGAAAGAGTGATAAATGAGCTTAAGGAAATTGAAAAGCCGTTTGTGGTGCTTTTAAACAGCCGCAATCCTCATTCGGTTGAATGTCACGAGTTAGCTTCGGAGCTTTCAGAAAAATACAGCGTTTCCGTTGTACCCGTGAATTGTCAGACTTTAACGGAAAAAGAAATCAACGATATTTTATCCGGTGTGCTTTATGAGTTCCCGATTAAAGAAATGCAGATTGACTTTCCTCGCTGGATTTCAAAGCTTGAAAAATCACATCCTATGCGGCAGGAGCTTTTTTCCTCAATCAAAAGTATTGCGAAAAGTGTGAAAAAGGTGAAGGATGCAAAGGAATTTACAATGAGTATATGTGAAAACGAATCAGTGAATACCTGCAATGTTCAGGATGTCGACCTTTCTGAGGGCGCTGTTAAAATTGCTCTTACCACACCGCCGGATTTGTTCTATAAGGTGTTGACGGAAAAAACGGGTATGGATATTCAGAACGAACAACAGCTTCTCAGTAGTCTTGTCGAGCTTAACAAAATCAAAAAAGATTATGAGCGTTTTGCTTCTGCTCTCAAAGAGGTTGAAGCCACAGGCTACGGAATCGTAATGCCGACTATGGACGAGCTTTCATTGGAAGACCCCGAAATTATGAAGCAGGGCGGCCGCTACGGAGTGCGACTCAAAGCCTCCGCGCCGTCAATTCATATGCTCAAAGCCAACATCACGACCGAGGTTGCACCTATTGTTGGCACTGAAAGTCAGTCCGAAGAGCTTATTATGTATCTTCTCAAAGAGTTTGAAGAAGACCCGTCAAAAATCTGGCAGTCAAACATCTTCGGCAAAACTTTGGACAGTCTTGTCAATGAGGGACTTCACAACAAGCTTTATAAGATGCCCGTTGATGCAAGAATGAAATTGCAGGAAACCTTGGAAAGAGTGATAAATGAGGGCTGCAGCGGACTTATCTGCATTATTCTCTAATAGTGGTAGCTCTGTGAATTTTTTAATTTGCAGAGCGTTTCATTTGTTAAATATTTTTAATTTGTCGACTTATATTTACTGTTGAAATTTGTTAACAAATGTAATATAATTATTTAACAATGTTAAATAAAAGGAGAAGATAAAATGGGTAAGAAAATTATTGTTGCAGGCGGCGGACACGGCGGAATTGCCTGCGGTGCAATTCTCGCAAAAAAAGGCTATGATGTAACCGTTTACGAAAAGAACAAGAGAAAAAATATGGGCTACGACTGGACTGATATTTTTGACAGAAAGGCCTTCACCGCAATCGGTATGGATGTTCCGAGTGAGGAACTCTGGAGTCTTAAAAATGATATGACCTTCTTCGGCCCGGGTATGACCACAAGACTTAAGCAAGATACTCCCGATGACCAGCTTGAATTGCAGATGGAAAGAAAGGTTATTTATGACTGCATCATCAAATATGCTGAAGACTGTGGTGTGAAGTTTGAATACGGCAACGCTGTTGAAGAACCCATTATGCTCGGCAACCGTGTGGTTGGTATCAGGACAGAAAAGGGCGAAGACTTGGCTGACCTTGTAATCGATGCCTGTGGCATAAATTCACCTCTCAGACGTCAGATGCCCGAATATCTCGGCATTCAGCACGATGCTCAGGAATATGAGCGCTTTTATGTCTGGCGTGGCTTCTATGAAAAGATAGACTGCGGCGAAGTTGAGGACAAATTCAAGGTGCTTCTTTTCCACAAAGGTAAGCTCGGCATTTCCTGGGTTGCGGCTGAAGAAGAATACACCGATATCCTTATCGGTAGATTCAATAAGCTTGACGAAGAAGAGGTTGAAAAGACTCTCGCTGTTCTCAGAGAAGAAAATCCCCACCTTGGTGAAAAGCTCGTTAGAGGCGGCGAATTTGTGGAAATTCCCGTAAGACAGCCGCTTGCAGTTCTCGTTGCGGACGGCTATGCCGCAATCGGTGACAGCGCATTTATGACTGTGCCCATTATCGGCTCGGGTATTGCCAACAGTATGAAAGCTGCAAAAATCCTCGCTGATACTATTATCGATGACAAAACAGACAGCTACAGTGCAGCATCTCTGTGGAAGTATCAAAAAGAGTTCTGCTCAAAATTCGGCAACGGACTTGCACCCTTGGCAGCCGTCAAGCTTCTTCTTACCCGCCTTGAGCCTTTCGAGCTTGATTATATCTTTGAAAAAGGTATTCTCAACGCTGATGATATGACAATCGGCGCAGATTCAACAAGCCTCGGTGCAATGGTTAAGGATATGCTTGAGCCGGAACCTCTGAAGGCAAAAATAATGGGACTTGCAGGCAATCCTGCCGTTCTCAAAAAGGTGCTTCGCATGGGCAAAGATGTTGCAGCAATAACCGCAGTTACCGCCGCAATGCCCAGAGAATACGAAGTGAACAGAGTACGTGCTTGGGCTGCGAAATATAACGCTTGTTTTAAGCGCTGATTTTAAAATGTAGGATTTAGGAAACAGGATATAGTAGGGGTGGATAGTATCCGCCCGTGGAACTCACCTTATTTCGCTTTGCATATCATAACAACAACTCCCCGTAAACCATAACAGTTTACGGGGAGTTTACTATTATATTCCGAAAAGTCTTTTCGCATTCTCGTTGCACACATCAATGAGTTCCTGCACGTCCATTTTTTTAATGTCTGCAATCTTTTCGGCAGTGAAAGCTATGTGTGCCGAATCGCAACGAGTGCCACGGAAGGGAACGGGTGTCATATAGGGTGCGTCTGTTTCGAGAAGAAGTCTGTCTGTGAGGAGATATTCTATAACCTCAACAGGCTTTTTTGCATTTTTGAAGGTTACCGCACCGCCTATACCGATGTACATTCCCAGCTTTTCAATTTCCTTTGCCATTTCTTTGGAGCCTGAAAAACAATGCACAACACCTTCAGGTCTGTATTTTTTCAGCAGATTCATCGTGTCTTCGTGAGCTTCTCTGTCATGGACTATAACAGGAAGTCCGAGCTCCTTTGCGAGAATCAATTGCCTTTCAAAGATTTCAATCTGTCTTTCCCTTGGCGAAAAATCGTAGTGATAATCAAGTCCGATTTCACCAACGGCAACTACCTTTTCGTTCTGATAAAGCTTTTCGATTTCAACAAGGTCGCTTTCCGTTGTTTCTTCCGCTTCGTGGGCGTGAACACCGACGGCGGCATAGATAAAATCATATTTTTCGGAAAGTGAAAGTGCTGTTTTGCTCGACTTTAAATCACAACCGCAGTTGATAATGTGACTCACACCTTTTTCGGGAAGTGAGCTGAGAAGCTCGTCTCTGTCGTCGTCAAAACGGCTGTCATCATAGTGTGCGTGGGTGTCAAATATATTTTTATACATTATCTTACCTTTGAGCCTTCGGGAATACCGTCAACGAAAATTACCTTAACATCTTCCTGTGAACAGTCAGCGGCAAGAATCATACCCTGACTTTCAACACCGCAAAGCACGGCAGGCTTAAGGTTTGAAACAACAATAACGCTCTTACCGATAAGGTCTTCGGGTTTATACCACTTTGCAATGCCTGATGCAACAGTTCTTGGTGTGCCTGTGCCGTCATTGAGAGTGAGCTTAAGAAGTTTCTTTGCTCTCTTGACAGGTTCACAGTCTGTGATTTTTGCAACCCGAAGGTCAACCTTTGCAAAATCGTCAATGCCGATTTTTGCAATGCCTTCGATTTCTGCTTTTTTCTGCTCTTGCAGGGTTTCTTCATAGCTCTTTTCGCTTTCCTGAACTGCTTTCTGCTGAGCTTCGATTTCTGCCATCATTTTTTCAGCGTCAATACGTGCGAAAAGGGGAGTAGCAGTACCAACCTTGTTTCCGGCTTTGAGTGCGCCGAACTGTGAAAGACTGTCATAGTCAGCATTATCGCAGTTGATTTGTGAAAGAATAGCCTTTGAAGTTTCGGGCATAAATGCATATGAAAGAACAGCAATATATCTGATGCCTTCAAGAAGATTATAAAGCACAGTGCCGAGCCTTTCTTTCTGATTCTCGTCTTTTGCCAGAGCCCAGGGAGCTGTTTCGTCAATATATTTGTTGCAGCGCTTTGCAAGGTTCATCACTGCTTCAACTGCGTCTGCAATGTGATAAGTATCAATGTTCTTTTCAACGTTTTTAACTGTCTCAAGTGCAAATGCTTTGAGGTCTTCATCAATTGCGTCGGGGCGGGTTGGTGCCATAACCGTGCCTTCAAAATATTTGTTTGTCATTGCAACAGTTCTGTTGACGAGGTTACCCAAAGTATTTGCAAGGTCAGAGTTGTATCTTTCTATGATTGTGCCGTAAGAAATTGAGCCGTCATTGGCGTGGGGCATTTCAGAAAGAAGATAATATCTCACAGCATCAACACCGATAAGCTTTGATAATTCGTCGGCATAAATGACGTTGCCTTTTGACTTGCTCATTTTGTCCTCACCGAAAAGAAGCCACGGGTGACCGTATACCTGCTTGGGCAGAGGCTCACCGAGAGCCATAAGCATAATCGGCCAGTAGATTGTGTGGAAACGCACGATGTCCTTGCCGATGATATGCACATCAGCGGGCCAGTATTTGTTGTAAAGCTCGCCGTTACCGTCGGGATCATAGCCGAGGGCGGTGATGTAGTTTGAAAGTGCATCAATCCACACATAAATTACGTGCTTATCGTCAAATGAAACGGGGATACCCCACTTGAATGATGTTCTTGAAACGCAAAGGTCTTGAAGTCCCGGCTTGATGAAGTTGTTGAGCATTTCTTTTTTGCGTGATTCGGGATAAATGAAGTTATCGTTGCTTTCGATATATTCTTCAAGCTGCTTCTGATACTTTGAAAGACGCAGAAAATATGCTTCTTCCTTTGCCTTTGTCACTTCTCTGCCACAGTCGGGGCACTTGCCGTCAACAAGCTGCGACTCTGTCCAGAACGATTCACAGGGTGTGCAGTAAAGACCTTCATATTCGCTCTTATAAATATCGTCCTGTTCATAGAGCTTTTTAAAAATCTTCTGAACAACCTTTTCGTGGTAGTCATCAGTTGTTCTGATGAACTTGTCATAGGTGGTGTTGAGTGTGTCGCAGATAGCTTTGATTTCTCCGGCAACATTATCAACATATTCCTTCGGTGTGATGCCTGCTGCCTTTGCATATTCCTCAATTTTCTGACCGTGTTCGTCAGTGCCTGTGAGGAAGAAAACATCATATCCCTGAAGTCTCTTGTATCTTGCGATAGCATCGGTGAGCACGATTTCGTAGCTGTTGCCGATGTGAGGCTTTCTTGATGTATAAGCAATGGCAGTAGTTATATAAAATTTACCTTTATCCATTATATAACTTCCTTTCAAATAGTTTTTGTTCGTTATATTTTACCAACAAATTACCTCTTTTGTCAATATTATTATCTTTATTTATAATGTAATGTATAAAAATATATGCTCTTGACATTTCTGCATAAAAGCTGTAAAGTTAGTCTGTACAAACCGGAAAGGAGAATTATTATGATTAAGCACATTGTTATGTGGAAGTTCAAAGACTATGCAGAAGGTGCAACAAAACAAGAAAACATTGCTAAGGTTAAAGTAATGCTTGAACAGTTACCTTCAAAAATCGACTTTATCAGAGAAATGAAGGTCGAAATCAATATAAATCCAAAGCAGGAAATGTTTGATGCTGTGCTCATAAGTGCTTTTGACTCTCTTGAAGATGTTAATGCATACAGAATTCATCCCGAGCATAAAAAGATTTCTGACTTTGTTGCTCTTATAAGAGAAAACAGAGCCGGTGTGGACTATGAATTTTGATTTAACAGCCCCAAAATAGTGAGTCGCAATTCACCTGAAAACCAAAAAAAATGTGTTTCATTTACCTGTTTTTAATAAAGTTAACATTGTTTTAATGATTGTTTAACATTACATTTAATTATGAACAAATATTTAAAATTTACAAAAAAACTCGACTATTTTGTTTTTTAATGGTAGAATGGTGACAATAAATCCCAATTTGTCGAATATCTGTCAAATTGGTTTTTGGCATAGTATTTTTGCAAAGGAGAATTTATTTTGAAAGCAAACGAAAGCGTAAAAAATTACGCAGCCTCTGTCAGAATGTATACAAACTATACTGTCAGAGAAATCAAAAAAATCTGTAAAACAATCGGTCCCAGAATTGCGGGTAGTGAAAAAGAATATGAAGCACAAAAGCACATTGCAGAGGAAATGAAAACCTGCTGTGATGAGGTATCAATTGAAGACTTCAGGCTCGCTCCGGAAGCTTTTATGAGTTGGGTGCGAATTGACGGTTTGTTGGTTATCATCGCAATCATTTTCTCAATGCTCAACCTTTCTGCTGTGTCTTTGGTGCTCACGACAATCGCTCTTGTCTGCCTTTTCTGTGAGTTTCTTATGTACTGGGAATTTTATGATTTCCTCTTTCCCAAGAAAACTTCGCACAACGTTGCAGGTGTAAGAAAAGCTGCAGGCGAAGCAAAACAAAGAATCATTTTCTCCGGTCACGTTGACTCATCACACGAATGGACATATACACACCTCGGCGGCAGGTTCCTTCTTTATGCTGTCGGCGGATACGGTGTTATAAGTATGCTTTATGTGTTTGTATCTTCAATACTCATCACATTCAGTCTGGGAAGTGAAAGCACACTTGAAGTTCTTAAGTATGTTCAGCTTGGTTGTCTTCCCGGTGTAATTGCTGTTATGTTTTTTGTTAACTTCAGGCGTACTGTTGAAGGTGCAAACGATAACCTTACCGGTACTATCAGTTCTGTAGCTATTATGAAGTACCTTGAAGATAACAATATCAGATTTGAAAACACAGAGGTTATGGCTCTCAGCGCAGGTGCGGAAGAATCGGGTCTTCGTGGCTCAAGATCTTATGTAAAACGACATTTGGATGAACTCAATGAAATTCCTACTGTATTTATCGGTCTTGAAACCTTCAGAGACTATGACAGTATTGCGGTTTATGCCCGTGATATGACAGGTACGGTCAAGATGGATCCCAGAGTATGCGCCCTTGTTAAAAAAGGCGGTGAGCTTGCCGGTATGGATCTTCCTTACAGCTCTGTTTATATCGGCGCATCCGACGGTGCTATAGTGCAGAAGCTCGGAATACCTGCTGTTACTCTTGCAGCCATGAATCCCGGCCCACCGAGATATTATCACACAAGAGGTGACACGGCTGAAAATATGGATATGAAAACAGTTGAAAAGTGCCTTGACATCGCCCTTCAGACTCTCTTCCTTTATGACGAAGAAGGACTCAAAGAAGAATATTGATTTCAAAAACTACCGTTTCATCGAAACGGTAGTTTTTTAGGATATATGGGACAGGTTACTGCTTTGTAAACTTTTAGCCCTTGAATTCATATAATAATATGTTGTATAATAGTGTAAACAGCACATTCTGACCAATCGGGGTATGATATATGAAAAGCAAGAAAAGAAATAACAAAAAGCAAACTAACCTCAGCAAGGTGATTAAAGCACTCGCAGTCTGCTGTGTGATTGCGGCTGTTATTCTTGTTGTCGGGGTGGTGACGCTTTCGGACGGAAACTCATCTGTCGGTATTGTCAGCGGTGCAGATTCAACGGACAGTTCAGATACTACCGCTGCCGTAAGTACAATAGAAACAACCACTGTTGAAACAACTACTGTGACCACTGCTGCAACCACTGCTGCCACAACCACAACTGAGGTCTCAACTGTCAAACCGATTGTCAATGCAGACCCGACAACAACCACCGCAAAGGTGACAACAACACAAAAAGCTGAGTCGGAGGAGACACAGCGGATTGTTGTCAATCCGGAGCAGGAATTATGGAATCTTGTTGTTGTCAATTCAGGCAGAGAAATGCCGGAAGGTTATGTGCCGCAGCTTCAAAGTGTCGCAGGCACGGATATAAAAATGGACTACCGTGTTGCACCTTGGTATGACAAGATGTACTATGCGGCTAAGGAAGACGGCATCACACTCACACCTTATTCGGGCTACCGTTCCTATGAAAGACAGAAATATAACTACAACAATCTTACGGAAACCTATATGTCTAGATACGGCATTTCACGAGCCGAGGCTGCTAAAAAGGCAGCAACGGTTATTCTTCCTCCCGGAACGAGTGAGCATAATCTCGGCCTTGCAATGGACATCTGCAACACCAAAGACTCCTTTGCCACCCAGAAGGAATATGACTGGCTTATGGAACATGCCCACGAATACGGCTTTATACTTCGTTACACCGAAGAAAAAATGCCCATAACAGGTATTGTTGACGAGCCATGGCATTGGCGCTATGTAGGTGTTGAATATGCCGAAAAAATCAAAAACAGCGGACTTTGCCTTGAAGAATATCTTGATTCCGTGGGTATTGCATATTAAATAAAAAAATATTGGAAAAACTATTGACAAAACCTTCTCTTTGTGATAACATACTCGAGCACAACAAAGCAGAGCAGTTCGTTCTCACCTATGGGATAAGGTTCCGCATGGGTCAATAGGCTAAGTTTTTTTAGTGTATTGTAGCGTGAACGTATCTGCGTTCACGCTTTGATTTTTATGGCCAAAGGTCAAATTTTTTGGAGGTGTATGAACATCGCTATCAAAGAAATGCAAATCAATGAGGAAATCCGTGACAAAGAACTGAGAGTTATCATGAATGACGGTGAAGCACTCGGTATTATGTCTGCAGAGGAAGCACTCAAAATCGCTGAGGAAAAGAATCTGGACCTTGTTAAAATTGCTCCTCAGGCTGTCCCGCCCGTATGTAAGATTATGGACTACGGCAAGTATCGCTTTGAACAGACAAAGCGTGAAAAGGAAGCAAAGAAAAATCAGCACACAGTTGAAATCAAGGAAATCAGACTTTCACTCAATATTGATACGCATGACTTCGAAACAAAGGTCAATCACGCAAGACGCTTTCTTACAGGCGGCAACAAAGTCAAGGTTTCAATCCGTTTCAGAGGCCGTGAAATGGCTCACACTCAGAACGGTCTTGTCACAATGAAAGACTTTGCCGATGCTTGTTCGGAATTCGGAAATGTGGAAAAGGCTGCAAAGCTCGAAGGTAAGTCAATGATGATGTTCCTGGCACCTAAGCCGAAAAAGTAATAACAGGAGGAATTTTACAATGCCTAAAATTAAAACACACAGCGGTGCAAAAAAACGTTTTAAGCTTTCCAAGAACGGTAAGCCCATCCGTTACCATGCAAACAAGTCACACATT
>CAYUVR010000002.1:0-111072 GCA_964448225.1 uncultured Faecalibacterium sp.
GAAAACGGCGAAGTTACCGCAGTTCATTGCACATATGACCCTGAAAGCCGTGGCGGCAACTCACCCGACGGCAGAAAAGTCAAGGGTACACTTCATTGGGTAAGTGCTAAAAACTGCATCGACTTCGAAGCAAGGCTTTATGACAGACTTTTTGTCAACCCCAACCCCTCTGATGAGTCCGCAGGCTCATTCAAGGATAACCTTAACCCGGATTCATTGCAGATTCTCGAAGGCTGTAAACTTGAAGACGGCATCGGCGAGCTTAAAGCAGGTGACACCTTCCAGTTTATGCGTCAGGGTTATTTCTGCGTTGACACCACAACCACAGATGAAAAATTAGTGTTCAACAGAACTGTTGCACTTAATTCATCCTGGAAATAAAAGGAGAAAGAAAAATGAAAATTGCATACCGTATCATCACCCCGATTTTAGCTGTCGGAGCAATTGCAATGGGACTTTTCCTTAAATTGTTCTATTTTGCAATCGGCGGCGCATCAGACGAAATTTCAAGCATCGTCACCATCATTGAGCAATTCGGCGTTTCAACAAAGTTTGAATACTCTGCAATTGAGATTATTCAGCTTCTTACGGGCATTGAACCTGCGGCAGAAGAAGGCGCTTCAACCTTCCTGACCGTTGCTGAGCCCGTTCTCCCCCACATCATCGCCTTTGTTGTGTTCTTTGTGCTTTCACTTCTTGTTTTCCTTGCAATTGGTGTTGTTTCCGCTGCAACAAACAACAGAAAAGCTGTTATCGGTCTTTCAGTCAGCGGACTTGTTCTTATGTTCGTTGCAATCATAATCAGCCGCCTTGCATTTGACAAGATTATGGGCGGTGAAATCGAGCTTTCAGAGCTTGTGGGTGTTGTTTCAGACAGTGCCTGGGCACAGATTCTTGCAACAGTTGTCACAGTTTCACAGGCAACACTTTCAGCAGGTTATTACGCCGTTTTCGGAATGTACATTCTTGTTATCATCTGGACAATTCTTACAAATATGCTTATCAAAACACCTATTCAGTTTGAAAAGAAGCACAGAAGAAAGAAACCTCTCAGAAGACCCTCAGCAATATTCCGCAGATAAGAAAAAAGGACTGACGAAATTCGTCAGTCCTTTTTGTTAAATTGACTTAAGAAGTGCGGGGAGCTTTCCGATTGCACCCGGAACACCTGCAAGAATCTTGCAAAGACCTCTGCCTGCACCGTCACCGTTGAGAATCATAAGAAGACCGTTAGCCATCTTTTCGCTGAACACGCCTGAGCTCATTGAAATGAAGTTCTTAACGGGAATTTCAAGAGCCATAGCTTTCATCATTCCGCCGTTGGGGTCATCGGACTTGAAAATAAGGTTCATAATCCAGTTGATGAGTCTGTTGATTCTGCCGCCCCATTTTGTGTGCTTTGCATCACCGAGGCTGTTTGCAATTGTCAGCTTTTTGCTTGTGTCGAGTGTTGCCGCAGGAATGGGGAAGCCGAGAAGAGCCTCATATTCACTGTCAGGCACATTCTTCACATCTGCGCCGTAGTAGCTGGGAGCTGACTGCTTATAATCGGGTACTGAAGCATCAACTGTTGATATGACTTCAACTTCTGCTGAAAGTCTGATGTCACGGCTTGATGCACCAACAAGGATCCGGAATTTACCGCTTTCAACGTGCCAATCCATAATGTTCACGTTGTAATAAGCGAAGGCTCTCTTGCACAGTGTAACTTCAACTTCCTTTTCTTCACCGGCTTCAAGATATACCTTGTTAAAGCCCTTAAGTTCTTTTTCGGGGCGGAAGATTGTGCTTTCACAGTCCCCGACATAAACCTGTGAAATTTCAGCACCTGCTCTGTCGCCGACATTCTTAACCTTATACGATACAGTTACTGTGTCCGTATCCTTGATTGAATCAGCGCTGAGTTTAATATCTGAATATTGGAAGTCAGTGTATGAAAGACCGTAACCGAAGGGGAAAAGTACATCCTTCTTTGCGGTGTCATAATATCTGTAACCAATGTAAATACCGTCTCTGTGTTCTGCTGTCCGGTCAGTACCGGGATAGTTTTCGCAGTTGGGTACATCTTTGAGGCAAAGAGGATATGTTTCAGCAAGCTTGCCTGAGGGATTAACTTCACCTGAGATAATTCTTGCAATTGCGGTGCCGCTTGCCTGTCCGCCGAGATATCCGTTAACGATAGCCCTGACATCGTTTATCCATGGCATTTCAACCGGTGAGCCACCGGAGAGAACAACAATAACATTGCTGTTAACCTTCACAACCTCACTGAGAAGCTTGTTGTGTGATTTGGGAAGGTTAAGATGGCTTCTGTCATAGCCTTCTGACTCGTATTCTTCTGTAAGGCCGATGAAAAGGAGTACGGCTTGTGCATTTTCAGCAGTCTTGCAGGCTTCGGCAATAACTTCGTCAGAGATAACGTCCTTTTTCTTGTCATATCCCTTGGCGTATGAAAGCTGATAGCCCATTTCGGTGAGAGCTGTGTAAGCATCTGTCAGCTTAGTGGGGTTGATGATTGAACTGCCTGCACCCTGGAAACGGGGTGAACATGCCATTTCACCGATAACGGCAACCTTCTTATCCTTTGAAAGAGGAAGCACGTTTTCGTCATTTTTAAGAAGTACAACAGACTGACTGCAAATCTTTGCAGCAAGTTCGTGGTGAGCATCCTTGTCATAGGTTGCATCACAAAGAGCTTCCTTTGACTTGAGAATAAGTGACAACATTCTGTCAGCACACTTGTCAACAACCTCTTCGTCAAGCTCGCCGTTCTTCACAGCTTCAATAACCTTGTTGTCGTTGTATCCGCCCGAGGAAGGCATTTCAAGCTCGTTGCCGCTTTTCATGCCGAGAACTCTGTCATTCGCTGCACCCCAGTCAGTGACAACAATACCCTTAAAGCCCCATTCATCACGAAGAATCTTGTTCTGAAGATAATCGTTGTCTGCACAGTAAGTGCCGTTGATTCTGTTATATGCGTTCATCACAGTCCAGGGCTGTGCCTTTTTGACTGCAATTTCAAAAGCTGTGAGATATATTTCACGAAGCGTTCTTTCGTCAACAACCGAGCTGATTGTCATTCTGCGTTTTTCCTGACTGTTAACAGCAAAATGCTTCATTGATGTGCCGACATTCTTTGACTGCACACCGTTGATAAGCCCTGCAGCAAGCTCACCTGCAAGAACAGGGTCTTCTGAGAAATATTCGAAGTTTCTGCCGCAAAGGGGTGAACGCTTCATATTCACACCGGGGCCGAGGATAACACTTACCTTTTCTGAAAGACATTCTTCACCAAGGGCAACACCCATTTCATAAAGGAGTGCAGGGTCCCACGAGCAGGCGGTTGTTGCCGCTGTGGGGAAGCAGGTTGTGGGAACAGAGTCGCTGAGACCTGACTTATCACTGTTTTTTTCCGGATTTTTCTTTCTCAGACCGTGAGGACCGTCTGTCACCATAATTTCGGGAATGCCGAGTCTTTCAACACCTTTGAGATTCCAGAAATCCTTACCTGAGCAAATGCCCACTTTTTCTTCCAAAGTCATTTTTGAAAGCAATTCTTGATTCTTCATATTTGACCTCCCTGATTTATTATCATCCTCTTAATTATATCTTCATATTTCCTTAAGGTCAAGACTAAAGTTAAATTGTAATTCATCAAAACTTGAAAAGTCCGTCAAAAATGCCTTTTTTTCCTTTTTGCTGATTCCCGCAGCAGACATCACTGCACACAAGAATTGTATCGTCTCCGATTACTTCAATATCCTGCCAGCACACCTTGATATCCTCGTCCCTGCCGAAAAGTCCGAAACCCTTTCCACGCCCCCAGATTATAATTGAAACAAGAGAGCCTGTGCAGGTATCAATTTCAACATCACAAACCTGCCCCAAGCGACAACCGTTTTTTGCATTTATCACTTCCTTGCTTCTCAGATCCGTTATGGAACAGTTCATAAAAATCACCTCGTAATAAGTTTATTACAAGGTGATAATGAAAAATGAAAAAACTCTGTCATTAAGACAGAGTTTTTTCTATAACTTCATCCGGAATTACAACATCGTGAGCTGAACCTTTTTCGTCAACATAGCAGAACAGATAACCTGCTTGACAAACAGCACTTGCACTTTCGTAAATCTTTCTGCCGATATTTTCGGTGTCGTCGGGAATTTCTTCCACAGTTTCACCGTAAATATATCCGCTGTTTTGTGCTTCTTCGCCGTTCAGTTCAGCGATTATATCGTCGTAACCGTAGCCACCGTAAATGCGGTAAAGAAGCTCTGAAACAGTCTGATAATCCTTGCCGATAAAATTATCTTTTTTGACAAAGTCGCCTGTTTCAACCTCAAAATTATAGCCTTCAATGTATCTTTCGGGCAATTCCACAGGCTCGGGCAGTTCTTCTGACTCAGTTTCAACCGTGTCGGTTTCTTCTGTCCCGGCATCTTCTTTTGCTTTAAGCATTGAAGCGGGCACATATTCGGCTGTGTCTTCAACAATACCGATATAATCACCGCTATTGCTTGTCAATCTTGAAACAACGTGGGTAATATAAGGCAGCTCATCCTTTTCTCCGCCGTCTTTGAGATATTCTTCATAATCCTGCTGTGCGGTTTCCTTTTCCGCTTCAAAGGCTGCAAGCATATCACTGTGGAGCTGATTTGCGGTCTTTTCACCAAGAGTATCCCCCGAAAACAGCGGGTATTCCACAATGTATCTGTGATAAACCGTACCGTCATCAGCCACAGCTTCAATAACAGTGCTTTTCTTTGTGAAGCTGAGCTCGTCCTCAGCTTTAATCATAATGCCTTCCTCATCAAAAAGAGGCGTACTGCTCACACTGCAAAGCTTAAAGCTGCCGTCTGTTTCTTTGGAAACAATTGCGTACCTCTCTCTGTTATCTTCTGAAAGGTTGTTCTCTTTCAACACACTTGCTTCAACATAATATCTGCCGTCCTGAATCTGTTTGCTTTCACTGATATCAACAACATAAGAAGTTTCCGGCTCATACTGAGTTTTTTCAGCAAAATAATAGAAGCCGTCATAATAGTAATAATCGTCACAGTTGACGGTGTGATTGACTGTTAAAGAAAACTTTTCAACAATTGCATCAATCTCGTCCTCGGCGATTTTATAGTAGATAAAATCGCCGTTTTCGTTAGTCAAGCGTACCGCAGGGTCAGGAGTGTTGGCGGTTTTCTGTGCCGTACCGTAAAGCTTAGCATAAAGACCGTTGGCATCATAAGGCTTCACAAGAGACAAAAGCTCCTGCACGGTACTTTTTTCACAGTCAAACTCTCTTTCGCTGATGATGCCCACAGTCGAAAGGACTTCCTCAAGCTTTCCGGTATCCTCAGTTGAAAGGCCGGAAAGAGCCATAGTTCTTACTGTGTTATCCGCCTCAAAAGCATCCGTTGTGAGGCTGACAAAGGTAAGAATACCCATCATTACCGCAAGAATACACATAATTGAAATGATAAGTGTTGCCGCAGGCTTGCTTTCAGGGTCCATTTTTGTTTTCACCTTTTTTGCCTTGGGCTTTTCGACCGTTTCTTTTTCAGGTGCTTCTTCCGTTTTTGCTTCTTCCGTCTGAACCTTCTGCGTTGTTTCGGGCTCTTTTTCAGTCTGCTCGACTTCATATTCAGGCGGCACTGCATCGGGAAGTTCGTTTTCTTCTTTGGCATCACCGCCAGAAGTTTCCTGAGTCAGCTCAGACTGTACTTCAGAAAAAACAAGCTTATTCAAATCTTCTTCAGTCATATTCAAAGTGAACTTGGGTTTTGCACCTTTATCGGCAAAAACCTCAGTTCCGCATTCGGGACAGCTTGACAGTTCATCGTCAAACATATTTGCGCATTTTTTGCAAATCATAGCCATTCTCCTTTTGCCGTAATAATATGGCGAGTGTAATCCGAAACAGCCTGAAAGCGTTAATTTTCAAGACTTTTCGGTGCTTCGCCCTTGAAAGGCGGCAGCCTTCCTTCGTTCTCAGCTTCAAAAAATCCAATAACAAATCTTCGCTTTCAGGTCGAAGATTTTTTGAACAGAGTATTTTTGTCAAGCTGAGGCACAAAACGCAGTAAATCCTGCTGGATTTACGAGTATTTCAACAACAGATGGCGGAAATCCTCATTCAAAAAACTGTTTCGGATTATACTCACCAACTTAGATATATTCGAGCAAATCGGTAATCTTCTCAATCTCGGCAGTAACGTCCGGATTGCCCAGACCCTTGCCCTTGAAGTCGCCGTAGTTCATCCTTATTGCCTTCATATCAGCACCGAGTGCGCCCTGAATGTCATTAACAGGGTGATCACCGACAAAAAGAGCTTCTTCGTTTTTCACACCTGCTCTTTTGCAAGCTTCGTCAAAGATACCTCTCGCAGGCTTATAAACACCGATGTCACCTGACACAATCACAACATCAAACATATCTCTGATGCCTGCTGTGTCAAGCTTGATGTTCTGCAAGGAGGAAACGCCGTTTGTGATGCAGCCGAGAATGTAACCTCTTTTTTTGATTTCCCGGAGCACATCAATTGCACCGTCAAGCATAACGATGTGTCTGCCGAAATCGAGGTTGAAGGAATCATAGAGCTCCTGCAAAGGCGGGTGATTTTCCCACTTCCAAAGTTCAATCATTTCGGGGAAATAGACCTCTCTGTCTTTATATCCGCCGTCAACGTGTTCTTCCATTTCGTCAAGCTTTGTGTTTCTTTCTTGCTCGTCTATATCGGGGAAATATTTGCTTAAAAACTCCTCACAGTAAAGTCTGTATGCACCCTTTCTGCTCTGGAGAGTATCGTCAAAATCAAAAAATATTGCTTTTACATTAAGTTTAGCCATTTTTTATAACCTCACTGTTATATATCTGTTTTGCAGTTATGATATCCTTTGCAATTTGCTTTTTGAGTTCGTCAAGATTCGGGAACTTGATTTCACCTCTGATATATTTCACAAGACTTACTTCAACATTCTGTCCGTAAAGGTCACCGGAAAAGCCGAGAATACAGGTTTCACTCCGCATCGAGTCCTTATTGACTGTAGGTCTGATGCCCACATTTGTCACCGCAGGATAATACCTTGAGCCCACCCTTACCCTTGAGGCATATACACCGTATTTCGGCACGATAAAATCCTGAGGGAAGAACTGATTGATTGTGGGAAAACCTAAGGTGTGACCGAGGCCGTCACCTCTTTTGACCACAAAGTCATAGGTAAAATACTTGCCCAGCATTGTGTTTGCCTTTTCAATTTCACCGGTCATAATCAGCTGCCTTATCTTGGTTGAACTGATAACCTCCTCACCGAAAAGAATGGGAGAAAGCGAAAAAGATTCAATCCCTCTTTTTTCCAGTTCTTCGTGAAGAGAAACAGCATCGCCCTTGCCACCCTTGCCGTAATGATAATCATATCCGCAGGTGACAACCTTTGCATTCAGTCTTTCCACAAGAATTCTGTCAATAAATTCATTAGGTGAATAGTCCATTGCTTCTTTGAAGTTGAAATCAACAACGGTGAAGCCCATATCTTTGAGAATCTCTCTTTTTCTTTCTTCACTCGTGAGCATAGGCGGCACTTTGCCGGAAATCAGCTTTCTCGGGTGAATGTCAAAAAGCATAATAACAGGTACAAGATTTTCTTTTTTTGCTTTTTCCAATGCCTTGTTAAGCACTGCCTGATGTCCTCTGTGGATACCGTCAAAATATCCTAAGCCTACGGCTGTGCCCTGTTTTTTGATTTTTTCGTCCAAACAAAACATAATCCTGCACCTCCTTTAAAAATCCGAATTATTCTGTAAATACCTTTTTTACTTTAAGCTGCTGTCTGCTTTCGTCAATTTCGCCGATGCCGAGAAACCTGCCCTCCGGTGAATAAACCGAATACAGTCCCGGCTCTTTCTTTCCGCCGAAGCGGTTGCAGTCAAGCTCGCCGCCGTTGGAAAAGCGCTTCGCCTGAGCTTCACTCACCTTAATTTTATCATAGGAAACGAAGCTGTCAACCGTATGCAACGCATCAGAAAGCATATCTTTTTTTTTCAGCTCTTCGAGTTCTTTCACGGTGCAGCACTTATCAATTGTAACACCGTTAGCCTTAATTCTTCTTAAAGCCGTCATTGTCGCTCCGCAGCCGAGAGCTTCACCGATATCCGAAATGAGACTTCTGATGTATGTACCCTTTGAGCAATAAACGGTGATTTCATATTCATTCTTTTCTTCGTTGCTGTTTGTAAGTTCAAGAGAATAAACTGTTATCTGCCTTTCTTCCCTTTGCACCTCAATGCCTTGCCTTGCAAGTTCATAAAGGCGCACTCCGTCCTTTTTGATTGCGGAGTACATCGGCGGAAGCTGTCTGATTTCCCCACGGAAGTCTTCAAGAGCTTTTTCAACTTCTGCCACACTCACATTTACCTCACTCTGAGACAAAACTTCACCTGTGATATCAAGTGTATCTGTGGTAAGACCGAGACGGAAAGATGCCTCATAAGCCTTATCGTGGTCAGGGATAAGCTCAATAAATCTTGTTGCGCCGCCCAATGCAACGGGAAGAACACCGGTGGCCATAGGGTCAAGAGTGCCTGTATGACCGATTTTTTTTATGCCGAAAATTCTTCTGAGCCTTGATGCGGCCAAAAACGAGGTCATACCTTCATCTTTGTCAAGAAAAACAAATCCTGCCATACCTTCACTCCCTTGTTAGAATTTAGGTTAGCCCACTCCGTCAATTGCTTCGCATTTGCCACCTCTCCCAAAAGGGGAGCTGTCATAACCGAAGGTTGAGACCGGGAGGGCTGATGCACCGTAAGTTGCAATTCATGCCGGCGGCAATTCATTTCATATTGCTCGCCGTAAGGCGTTGCTTTCTTGCAAGAAAGTAACCAAAGAACTTTACTTGTTCCTTATTTAAGTATGCTGACAATATACTCCGCAACGTCCTTTTTAGCTTCTTCAATGCTCTTGCCGTGAATTTCACAGCCTGCGGCTCTGATGTGTCCGCCGCCGCCAAACCGGGCGCAGATAGCCGAAGCGTCAACATCTTCATCGGTGCGGACTGAAACGCTGATGACGCCGTCATCTTCTTCACGCAGAGTTACACCTGCCTTCACGCCCTCAATCTGGCGTGTAATCGGCTTGATTGCATCAAGAGCAGACTTATCCGTTCCGCTTTCACGGAACATCTTTTGTGTCACCGAAATCACAGCAACTCTGCCCCCGGCAAAAAGCTCAAGTGATGAAAGGCACATTTTTTCCAGTATTATACTGTTCATACTCTTTGTGTCAAACATTCTCACGTTTATCCTGCTGTGGTCAGCTCCTGCGGCTATAAGCTCAGCCGCAATAAGATGTGTTCTCACAGTGACATTTGAATATTTAAAGCAACCGGTGTCAGTGCTGCAGCCTGTGTATATGCAATCTGCAATACGGCTGTCCGTTTCAACTCCGAGAGCTTTGATGATGAGATAAATAAGCTCACAGCAAGAAGCACTCTCCGGCTCACAATAGGTCTTTTTTGCAAAAAGCTTTGTTGCTCCGTGGTGGTCAATTGAAAGGTCAACCCTGTCACCGTATTTTTCGTTGAGACTGTCACCGAGAAGTTTCCTTTCCGCAACGTCAACGGAAATGACATATTCTTCAGAAAAGCTCTCTTCCTTCAGATCTTCAAACAGAAAATTATATTTGCTGTTGATTTTGTCACCGTTGACGAGCCTTGCCCTTTTGCCCATTTTTCTGAGTGCACGCAAAAGAGCAAAGCCGCTGCCCAAAGTGTCGCCGTCAGGATTAACGTGAGTGAGAATAAGAACATTGTCTGCATTTTTAAGTTCGCCGACAGCCTGAGAAAACTCAATTCTCATTTCACTCACCTCTGTTTTCTTCAAGCTTTCGGAACATCTTGAAGCCCTGTTCGATTGAATCGTCTGCAATAAATTTGAGTTCGGGAGTTTTTCTCAAGCGAAGTCTGCCCCCTACCTCACGTCTGATATAACCTGTTGCCGCTGTCAGTCCCTTAACAGCCTCTTTTGCCGAGTCAATACCCTTGATGTCGCTGACATATACCTTTGCAAAAGAAGCGTCGGAGCTGACTTCAACACGGACAACGGTCAGCATTTTTCCCATCACTCTCGGGTCTTTCAGTTCCCTGATGATGGCTATAAGTTCACGTCGGATATCCTCCGACACACGGTTAATTCTGAATCCTGCCATTGTCTGTTCCTTTCTTATAAGGGAAGAAACGTGACAATTTTAGTCACGGTATTCCTCCATCATGAAGCATTCAAAAATGTCGCCTTCCTTGATATCGTTGAATTTTTCAAGTCCGATACCACATTCGAAGCCTGTCTGCACTTCCTTCACGTCATCCTTGAAACGGCGAAGTGATGAAATTGCATCTTCTGCAATGACAATACCGTCACGGACAACACGAATGAGGGCACTTCTTGTAACCTTACCTTCAAGAACATATGAACCTGCAATCTTACCGACTGAGGAAAGGTTCATAACGTTACGTACTTCGATTCTGCCGAGGGCAACCTCTCTTGTCTTGGGTGCGAGCATACCCTTCATAGCTGCTTCGATTTCTTCGATGCAGTCATAAATAACTCTGTACATTCTCATTTCAACGCTGTCACGCTCTGCGAGTGACTGAGCATTTGCATCAGGACGGACATTGAAGCCGACGATAATTGCGTTTGAAACTGCTGCAAGCTGAACGTCAGATTCGTTGATTGCACCAACACCGCCGTGGATAACACGAACCTTGACTTCTTCATTTGTGAGCTTTTCAAGATTCTGCTTAACAGCTTCAACTGAGCCCTGAACGTCAGCCTTAACGATGATGTTGAGCTCTTTCATTTCGCCTTCCTTAAGTGAAGAGAAGAGAGTGTCAAGTGTAACCTTCTGCTGAGCACCCCATTCTGCCTGCTTAGCTTCGTGCTTCTTCTTTTCAACAAGCTCTCTTGCAAGCTTTTCGTCGGAAGCAACGTCAAAAGAGTCACCTGCGTTGGGTGTTACGTCAAGACCTGTGATTTCAACGGGCACGGAAGGACCTGCCTGCTTGATTCTCTGACCTCTTTCGTTAGACATAACTCTTACACGGCCAACTGACTGACCCGCAACAACAATGTCACCTGCATTGAGAGTACCGTTCTGAACAAGAAGTGTTGCAACGGGGCCACGGCCCTTGTCAAGTCTTGCTTCAATAACAACACCCCTTGCGGCTCTGTTGGGATTAGCCTTGAGTTCTGCCATTTCGGCAACAAGAAGGATTGATTCAAGAAGTGAGTCAATACCCATATGTGTTTTTGCTGAAACGGGAACACAGATTGTCTCACCGCCCCATTCTTCGGGAACAAGGCTGTGCTCTGTGAGCTGCTGCTTGATTCTGTCGGGATTTGCACCTTCCTTATCCATCTTGTTAATGGCAACAATAATCTGAACATTTGCTGCCTTTGCATGGTTAATAGCTTCTATTGTCTGGGGCATAATACCGTCATCTGCTGCAACAACAAGAACTGCGATATCTGTCGCCATAGCACCTCTTGCTCTCATTGAGGTGAAAGCGGCGTGTCCCGGTGTGTCAAGAAAAGTAATCTTCTGACCGTCAAGGTCAACTCTGTAAGCACCGATGTGCTGTGTGATACCGCCTGCTTCTGTTGCAGTGACGGAAGCGTTGCGGATCGCATCAAGAATTGATGTTTTACCGTGGTCAACGTGACCCATAACAACAACAACGGGGTCTCTGGGAAGAAGGTCGTCTGCTGAGTCTTCGTGGTCGTCGATGATTCTTTCTTCAATTGAAACAACAACTTCCTTTTCAACCTTTGCACCAAGCTCTGTTGCAACGATTTCAGCTGTTTCAAAGTCGATTGTCTGGTTCATTGTTGCCATTGTGCCGAGCTTGAACATTTCCTTGATAACCTCGGCGGCTGTTCTTCTGAGAAGTGAAGCAAGGTCAGCAACTGTGATTTCTTCGGGAATTTTAACTGTGAGAGTTTTCTTTGCTCTTTCTGCAGCAATTCTCTTGAGCTTTTCTGCTTCTGTTTCTCTTTTTGAAGAACGCATACCCTGCTTTCTGTACTGCTGGCTCTTCTGCTTTAATTTCTGCTTGTTTGAGCCCATATCGTGCATACGGTTTGCGGGAGCAATTTCTTCATATCTTTCATTATACTTTTCAAGGTCAACGTTGCTGCTTCTTGTGTCAACACGTCTCTTTTCGCCCTTTGTGCGGGACTGAACCATCTTTTCCTGCTTTTCCTTCTTGGCGGGCTGAGTATTCTGCTGAACAGGCTGTGCTTTCTGATTAGGCTGTTCCCTGCGGGGCTCCGGCTTCTTTTCCGCCTTATTATTTTCTGCCTTTTGGGGCTGTGTATCCCTCTGAGGCTTCTTTTCGGCTTTCTTTTCTGCCTTGGGTTCGGCTTTCTTTTCTGCCTTGGGAGCTGCTTTTGCAGTTTCTTTTTCTTCCTTCTGCTTTTCGCCTGCAGCAAAGTATGCATCAAAGTTTTCGACCTGATTGGTCTGTGTCAATGTTTCAAAAACATAGTCAAGCTGTCTGTCATCAAGAACCGTTGTGTGCTTTCTCGGTTCGTCATCAAGCTTTGAAAGAATTTCAATAATAGCCTTGCTGTTTGTTCCGAAATCCTTAGCAAGTTCATGAATTTTATATTTTTCTCTTGGCATAAAATCAATCCTTTCTGCCTAAATTCGTTATCTTATTTATCTTGATATCTTTCTGTAAGTGCCTTGCCGAAGCCTTCATCGTCAACGGTAATTACCGCCGCTTTTGAGCCTATCGCCGATGAAAGCTCAAGAGTTGTATATTCAGTGATAAGTAAGGGGATATTTTTATTTTCGAAAGTGCAGGCGTGCTTCATTTCCTTTTGCAGCCTGTCGGAAGCCTCCGATGACATAACACAAAGCTTAGCCTTGTTTTTCACAATTGCGGAAATCGCCGCATCGTGACCGAGACTGAGCTTTCCCGAACGTCTTGCCATACCGAGAAGTGAAAGAAACTTATCATTCATTTTCTTTCAGCTCCTTTTCCATCCGGTCATAGATTTCTTCGGGAATTTCACAATTCAAAGCTCTCGGAAATCTCTTTGCCTTTCGTGCCGCCTCAAAGCAGGCTGATTTTCTGCAGATATAAGCTCCTCTGCCCGCCTTTTTGCCCACAAGGTCAAGACTTACGGTGAAAGTCTCTTCCTCGTCCTCATTGATCGGCTTAATCTTGGTTTTCACAACTCTGACAAGCTCTTTCTGAGGGAACATTTCTCCGCAGCCAAGGCACTTTCTCATAGGTACTTTTCTAGCTGCCATAATTATTTCACCTTATTCTCAGTCATTTGCCTGACTCAAGGGCTTGATATCAATTTTCCAGCCTGTGAGCTTTGCTGCAAGGCGTACATTCTGCCCCTTGTTGCCGATTGCAAGAGAAAGCTGACTGTCGGGAACAATTACTCTGCAGGACTTGGCTCCGTTTTCTTCAACCATAACAGAAAGAACTTCTGCCGGAGCAAGGGAAGCTGAAATATACTTTTCCGGCTCTTCGCTGTAGCGTACGATATCAATCTTTTCACCGCAGAGAATTTCAACAATGTTGCTTACTCTCTGACCTCTGGGGCCGATACAAGCGCCTACTGCGTCAACATTTTCATCGTGGCTGTTAACGGCAATCTTCGTTCTTGAGCCTGCTTCTCTTGATACAGACATAATTTCAACAATGCCGTCATAAATTTCGGGAACTTCTGTTTCAAAAAGTCTCTTGACAAGACCGGGATGCCTTCTTGAGATATTTGCATAGCTTGTGCCGTTTTCTTCCTTGATTGAAGCGACATAAACCTTGATAAGCTGACCGGGAGTGAGTGTTTCACCGGGTATCTGGTCTGCCTTGGGAAGAATAGCGTTAGCTCTGCCGATTTCGATTGAAGCGTCGCCTGTTTCGGGATAAACAATGTTAACCTTTGCGGTAACAACTTCCTGATGTCTGTTCTGGAATTCCTTTGTTGCAAGTTCTCTTTCAGCTTCTCTGATACCCTGACGGATAACGCTCTTGGCTGTCTGAGCAACGATTCTGCCGAATTTCTTGGGTTCAAGTGTAAGTTCAACAAAGTTACCAACCTGTGCGTTGGGATCATAATTTCTTGCCTGTTCAAGTGTCATTTCTGCAGCAGGCTCTTCAACCTCTTCAACAACTGCAATTTTGACATAGACATTCATTGTCTGGTTTACGGGATCAATTTCACAAACAACGTTGTCTCTGTTGCCGTAGCTGTTTCTTGTTGCGGAAATGATAGCCGCCTTGATTTTGTCATAGATGTACTCTGATGAGATGCCCTTTTCTTCTTCAAGCATCTTTACTGCTTCAAAAAATTCTTTGTTCATTTTTGATAAGTCTTCCTTTCCTTAAATATGATATACTTTGTTCTTACATTTCAAAATCGTCAAGCTTAATCCAGGACGCTTCCTTCTTAGTGAAGGTGAAGCCGCCCTCGTCAGCAAGACGGATTGTTATATTGCCGCCGTCATACTCTTCCAGAATTCCGGAGAACTCTCTTTTTCCGTCAACGGGTCTTATCATTTTTACTTTGATTTTTTCGCCCAGAAACTCGGTGAAATGCTCATCTCTCACAAGATCTCTTTCAACACCCGGTGAGGACACTTCAAGAAAATATGCCTGTTCAATGGGGTCTGCCTCGTCAAGAGGCTTGTTGATTGCATGGGTAAGGTCAACACAGTCGTCAATACACACTCCGCCATCTTTGTCAATAAAGATGCGAAGATACCAGGAAGCACCCTCTTTGAGAAAACGCACATCCCAGATGCGAAGGCCTAATTCTTCTGCATAAGGTTCAACAATTTCCCGGACAGCCTTAATGGTGTTTCCGCCTTTTGCCATTAAAATCACTCCTTAAATAATATTCAATTGTATGTTCCGTAGTTTTTTGTAACCGACTAAAAAAGCAACAAAGAAGAGCGGACTCGCTTGAGCCCACTCGAACATTACGGATTATTTGTATTTTACCACACTGTTTCAGATTTATCAAGGGTTTTATGATACTTTTTCTTTGTTTTTATCAATTTTTTCTTTAAGATAATAAAAAAACATTGACAACAAATAAAAATACATTTATAATTAGGGTATATGTAACAGTTTGTTAATAAATACAGCGTCATCTACAGACGGAACGGAGGCAAATTATGAAAACAACAAAAAAGCTTGTTGCGGTTGTTCTTTCACTTGTTATGATTTTCTCTTTGGTAGCTGTTTCAGTATCAGCTGAGGGCACATACAGTGCAGAAACGCCCACAATCAACAAGGAATTATTCAAATCTGATTACCCCTACATTTTCGTTCACGGTATGGGCGGTTGGGGCACCAATGACGATTACTATTCATTGTCACCCTATTGGGGCGGCGGACTTCTCCCCGGCTCTGAAAATGATATGATTAGTATTCTCAATGAACAGGGTATTGAAGCGTATGCTCCTTCCGTAGGCCCTCTCAGCAGTGCTTGGGACAGAGCTTGTGAGCTTTATGCACAGCTTATGGGCACTGTTGTTGACTACGGTGCAGCTCACTCAGAAGCTCACAATCATGACAGATACGGTTTCAGCTACGAAGGTCAGGCAATAATGGGCGAAGCTTGGAATACAAGTGAAAAAATCAATCTTGTCGGTCACTCCTTCGGTGGGGCAACGGTTCGTCTTTTCACTTCACTTATGGCATACGGTGATGAAGCAGAAGTTGCCGCAACAGGTGATGAAACAAGCGGTCTTTTTGTCGGCGGTCACGACAGCATTCACTCCTGCATCACTCTTTCAGCTCCCCACAACGGCACACCCGTTGCAAACCTTCTTTTCGACCCCGGCTACCCGATGTATCTTATTTCATTTGCTCTTAACGCAGTCGGCGCAGTTTTCGGCAATGACTTTTTGGTATTCTCACTTCAGCTCAGCCAGTTCGGTATCACACCCAAACAGGGTGAAAAAAGAGCAAAGTTTAACCTTAAGACTATCAAGAACTTCTATCAGGCAGATGACAACTGTGCTTATGATATGACTTTGCGTGGTGCGGCAGAACTCAACGAAACAATCAAGCTCGCTGAGGGCACTTATTACTATTCATACACCACAAAGGCTACAGAAACAGGCATTTGCGGCAAGCAGCAGCTTGTAAGCACCGTGACACCGATTTTCTACATTTCTTCACTTATGATATCTTCAACAGTAGGCACAACGGTTGACGGAATTAAAATTGAAGGTGACTGGGCAGCTCACGACGGTATCGTTCCTCTGGCTTCAGCACTTTATCCCACAGCCAACGCCGACACCGCAACGGACTATGAAGACGCTGTTTCAAACGGTGACGAAATCGTTTCCGGCAGATGGTATTATACCGATACAATGGTTGGTATGGACCACTTTGACTTCTGCGGAACTCAGGACTACCCCACCTCATTTGAGCAGTTCTACTTCGATATGGTAACAATGGTTAACAGCAGATAAAAAAAGCCGCTCGGGCGGCTTTTTTTATTTAGAAATCACTTGTGGTATTTCGTTCCCAAGGATATTTGCATTGCCCTGTAAATCTGTTCAAGCAGCATAATTCTCGCAAGCTGATGAGGGAAGGTCATTTTGCTCATTGAAAGTCTCTGATGACTCAAGGCTTTCACTTCGTCACTCAGACCGAATGAACCGCCGATGATAAAAACAAGACTGCTGACACCTGAAACTCCTAATGCATCAATTTCACGGCTCAGCTCCTCACTCGTTCTCTGTTTGCCCTCAATGCACATCGTGTATACCGTGCTGCCCTTGGGGATTTTTTCAATAATGCGTTTTGCCTCTGTGCTGAGTGCATTTTCAATCTCTTTTTGTGACGGATTATCGCTGAGCTTTTCGCCGCCCAGCTCAATTATATTAAGCTTGCAGGCAGATGAAAGCCGCTTCACGTATTCGGCACTCGCATCACGCAGATACTGCTCTTTGAGCTTGCCGATGCAGATAATTGTTATATTCAGCATTTTTTCACCTCAGAATCTTACAATACCCATATCGTTTTCTTTTTTGTTAACTTCCAGAATGTAGTCCCTTGAAAGCACAGCACCCGTTTCGCTTATCGCTGCATAGCTTTCCTGAAAAGCGAGGTCGGGAAAATTATTTTCCGCACTCAGGTGACCGAGATAAATTCTCGTTGTGCCGTTTTTGATAAGCTCTGCCGCAGTTTTTGCACAGTCGGCATTTGAAAGGTGTCCCACCGGGGAAAGTATGCGCCTTTTGAGATAATAAGGATAAGGCCCGTTCTGAAGCATACCCACATCGTGGTTTGACTCAAGCATAACAAGACTGCAGTCCCTGATGTTATCCCATATATCCTTTGTCATATGGCCGATATCCGTCGCAACAGCGCACTTTTGTCCGTCGGGCAAGGTTATCTGATAACCGCAACTTTCAGCCGCATCGTGAGGCGTTTTGAAGCTTTTGATGAAAAGGTCGCCAATCTGCACACCTTCTCTCGGCATAACTTCAAAGGGAAATTTGCCGTTTATGTGCCCCTTTTCTTCAAGAAAAGATATCGTACCCTCACTTGCATAAAGGGGAATTCTGTAGGTCGAGGCAAGAATTCTCAAACCGTTGATATGGTCGCTGTGCTCGTGGGTGACAAAAATGCCGCCAAGCTCTGACGGGTCAATTTCCCTTCCGATAAGGGCCTCTTTGAGCCTTTTTGCACTTACACCTGCATCAATGAGCACACCTGTTTTTGCCGAGCCCACAAAGGTTGAGTTGCCCGAGGAGGAAGAAAAAAGTGAGCAGTATCTTGCCATTTCACATATCCTTTCTTTTAAAACTCAATTCTTACAAAGAAAAAATCCGGTAATAAATAAACCGGATTTTATACTGTCAATCAGCCTGCTGTTGCCGGCTTTGCCTGTTCATCTCTGATTTCCTGACGGTAAATGTCAGCGCCCAAATCTCTGAACTTTTCAACATAGTTTTCATATCCTCTGTCGATATAGATAATGTCTTCGATTTCGGTCTTGCCTCTTGCCATCAGTCCTGCAATAATCATTGCAGCGCCTGCACGAAGGTCGTCTGCCTTGACGGGTGCGCCCGTAAGCTCTTTCACGCCCTGGAAAACAGCGATTGTGCCGTCAACCTGAACGTTTGCGCCCATTCTGATGAACTGGTCAATATACTTGAAACGGTTGTCCCACACACCCTCAGAAACAAGGCTTGTACCCTCAGCAACGGTGAGAAGAGTTGCCATCTGGGGCTGCATATCTGTGGGGAAACCGGGATGAGGCATTGTTTTGATGTTGCAGCGTTTGAAGTGTCCGTCAGACTGAACACGCACTGCATCGTCATATTCCGTAACCGTTGCACCACATTCAATCAGCTTTGCAGTGATTGATTCAAGATGCTTGGGGATAACATTTTTAACGAGTACATCGCCTGCTGTTGCAGCAGCAGCAACCATATATGTTCCCGCTTCAATCTGGTCGGGAATGATTGAATATGAACAGCCGTGCATTTCAGAGACGCCACGGATTTTGATAACATCGGTACCTGCACCTCTGACATCTGCGCCCATTGCATTAAGGAAGTTTGCAAGGTCAACGATGTGCGGTTCTTTTGCGGCATTCTCGATAATTGTAAGTCCTCTTGCCTTAACAGCGGCAAGCATAATGTTGATTGTTGCACCGACAGATACCTTGTCCATATAAATGGCAGAGCCCGTAAGGTGGTCCGCAGATGCGTTGATCATAGCGTTTTCAACCGTTGTTTTTGCGCCCAAAAGCTCAAAACCTCTGATATGAAGGTCAATGGGGCGTACACCGAAATTACATCCGCCGGGAAGAGCAACCTTTGCTCTGCAATATCTGCCGAGAAGAGCACCGATGAGATAATACGACGCTCTGAGCTGCTTTGTCATTTCATGAGGAATAATGTATGAATTGACGGTTTTTGTGTTAATTTCAAGGGTGTGCTTATTGATATACTTGACCTGTGCGCCCATCCGGCTGAGAATTCTCACCATACAGGTGACATCGCTGATATTTGGGATATTCTCTATGCGGCAGACATCCTGAGCGAGAAGTGTTGCGGGTATAATTGCAACAGCGGCATTCTTGGCGCCGCTGATTTCCACTTCGCCTGAAAGTCTGTTACCGCCGTGGATAACTAACTTTTCCAAAATCATTCTCCTCTTTCCGTTTTTTGTTCGGAAACTGTTCCAAAATATATAAGTCATCTCAAAAGAGATATAATGTCATTATTTAACTAATGTATTATATCACTAAATTAAGCAAATTTAAAGTCCTTTTTTGTTTTTTGTGAAAATTCCACTAAATATTGTTTGCTTTTTATTTATTTTGGCACCATTGCTTAAAAAAGATAACTCCAAGAACTATTCTTTGCAAAACTGACTCAAACATCTGTTTTAAATTTTAGCATTTAAAAAGAAAAAAATGAAAATTTGTTGTTTTCGTTTTTCATTTTCCTCTATTGCCAAATTCTATCTGTTTTGATATAATCGAATACAGAACACATAAAAGGAGAAGATAATATGAGCTTTACAGATTCAGCAAAAGAAAAACAGGCACAAGCCATTATTGCAGGTCTTAACAAAAGAAACATAAACGGCTATTACTGCAAAACCGCCGAGCAATGTTGTGAGTTTGTGCTTTCAATGATCAAAGAAGACAGCTCTGTCACCTGGGGCGGAAGCGAAAGCATCAAGCAGTGCGGTATTCCCGCAAAGCTTCAGCAAAGCGGAAAATATAATGTGCTTGACAGGGCAAAATATGCACCTGAGGAAATGAAGGCTTTTTATAAAGAAGCATTTGATGCCGACTATTATCTTATGAGCACAAACGCAATCACACTTGACGGTGAAATGATGAACATTGACGGCAACGGCAACAGAGTTGCAAGCCTGATTTTCGGCCCCGAAAAGGTTATCATTGTGGCAGGTATGAACAAGGTTGTGTCAACAATTGAAGAAGCTTACGGCAGAGTACGCAATATTGCTTCACCGCCGAACACAATAAGACTCAACAAAAACACTCCCTGTGCAAAGCTCGGAAAGTGCGGCGACTGTATGGGAGAAGACTGCATCTGCAACCAGATTGTTGTGACAAGACGAAGCAGAGACAAGGACAGAATTCACGTTGTTCTTGTTGGTGAAAGTTTAGGATTTTAAGGTGACAGATTATGAAAGCTCCCTTGGCAGACAGAATAAGGCCACACAGTGTTGATGAAATGGTGGGGCAAAGCCATCTTCTGAGTGAGGGCAAGGCACTGAGAAACATCATTGAGTCTGGTGAACTGCCCAACCTTATTTTCTACGGCCCTTCCGGTGTGGGCAAAACCACACTTGCCTCAATCATCGCACTCAAAACAAACAGAAAATTTCACAAGCTCAACGGCACATCTGCTTCAACGGCAGACATCAGAGCAATTGTGGCAGAGCTGGACACCCTTGCCGCACCTAACGGAATTCTTCTTTATCTTGATGAAATTCAATATTTCAACAAAAAGCAGCAGCAGACACTGCTTGACTATATTGAACGTGGAGAAATCACCCTCATTGCTTCAACAACAGAAAACCCATATTTTTATGTTCACGGTGCAGTTCTCAGCCGTTCAACGGTTTTTGAATTCAAAAGCATAACAGCCGAAGAGATTATCCCCGCCGTGAAAAGAGCCTTCGATTTTCTCTCACAAGAAAAAAAAGCTCCGATCATTGCCGATGACGGTGTGGTGCTTCACATTGCACGCTCTTGCGGCGGTGATGTGAGAAAGGCTATGAATTCGGCTGAGCTTTGCGTTCTCGGCACTCTGCCCGATGAAGACGGCAGAATCGTTGTCACAAAAGAAAAAGCTTCTGCGCTCACCCAAAAAAGTGCAATGAAATATGACCGTGAGGGTGACGAACATTATGACATACTTTCGGGTTTTCAGAAAAGTATGCGTGGCTCTGATGCCGATGCAGCACTTCATTATCTTGCAAGACTTCTTGAAGCAGGCGACCTGCCCTCAGCCACAAGGCGGCTTCTTGTGTGTGCAAATGAAGACGTAGGTCTCGCCTACCCGATGATTATTCCCATTGTCAAGGCGGCCGTTGATACGGCGCTGATGGTAGGTCTGCCCGAAGCGAGAATACCCCTTGCCAATGCGGTTGTGCTTGTGTGCAACAGTCCCAAATCCAATTCCGCTTATCTTGCCTATGATGCAGCGGCACAGGATTTGAAGCTCGGCAACTCCGGCCCTATCCCACGCAGCCTACAGAATAAGCACTTTGACGGTGAAGACAACCGGAACAAGGGTCAGTTTTATAAGTATCCCCACGATTATCCTAATCATTATGTTCCTCAGCAATATCTGCCCGACAAAATCAAAAACAGAAAATACTATGTTTTCGGTGATAACAAAAACGAGCAGGCAGCAAAGGAATATTGGGAGAAGGTTAAAGGTAAAAAAGGGGATAGGGGATAGTGAAGAACACTGTCTGTCTGATGTAAAAATTAAACAAGGTTCAGCTTTAATTATGCTGAACCTTTATTTTTCATTCTATGCCCTATATTCTATAACAAAAGCACCCCTTCGTGCTTTTGTTATCTATTGCCGTACATTTTTTCGTAGTAATTCATATATCCGCCGTTGACAATGCTTTCCCACCAGCTTCTGTTGGCAAGATACCAGTCAACAGTCTTTTTGATGCCTTCCTCAAAGGTTGTTTCAGGATACCAGCCAAGCTCATCTTTAATCTTGGTCGGGTCAATGGCATAACGCATATCGTGTCCCGGTCTGTCCTTGACATATCTGATAAGAGATTCGTCTCTTCCGAGAATCGAGATAATCTTTTTGACCACCTCAATGTTTGTTCTTTCGTTGTGACCGCCGATATTATAAACCTCGCCCGGTCTGCCGCCGTGCAGAATAAGGTCAATCGCCTTGCAATGGTCTTCAACATAAAGCCAGTCACGCACGTTGAGTCCTTCGCCGTAAACAGGAAGCTCTTTTTTGTGAAGGGCGTTGATAATCATCAACGGTATCAGCTTTTCGGGAAAGTGATACGGGCCATAATTGTTGCTGCAACGGCTTATTGTAACAGGCAGGCCATAGGTACGGTAATATGCCATACAAAGAAGGTCTGCCGAAGCCTTTGAAGCAGAATAAGGGGAAGATGTGTGAATAGGTGTCTCTTCGGTAAAGAACAGATCAGGTCTGTCAAGAGGCAAGTCGCCGTAGACCTCATCGGTTGACACCTGATGATAACGGATATTGCCGTATTTTTTTGCAGCGTCAAGAAGCACCTGTGTGCCGAGAATGTTGGTTTTGAGAAAAACCTCCGGCTCTTCAATTGAACGGTCAACGTGGCTTTCAGCCGCAAAATTGACCACAGCATCAAAATTTTCTTCTTCAAAAAGACCGTAAACAGCCTTTCTGTCCGTAATATCTCCCTTGAAGAAACGGAAATTCTCGTTATCCATCGCTGCTCTGAGTGTTTCAAGGTTGCCTGCATAGGTGAGCTTATCAATGCAGACAATTCTGTAATCAGGGTGCTTTTTCAGCATATAATATATGAAATTTGAGCCGATAAATCCGGCGCCGCCTGTGACAAGAATATTCATTGTGTCCCCTCCTTTTCTTTTATCACATTATACCCGTTCCTTTCAGTATTTTCAAGGTTTTATGTTCTTTTAGTGAATTCACGGTTGCAATGAGGGCAGGTAATTTTGATTTTGCCTCTGTTTTTCGGCACTCTCAGGGTGCGTTTGCAGCCGGGACAGTTATAATATTTATGCTCGCTGTCCTGCCATTGGGCAGTTTTCTTGTTGAAAAACTTTCTGCACGGCTCTGTATTTTTCAGGAACTTCTGATTTTCCGCCTGCCTTTTTGCAATATTCCTTGAAAACATACGCCAGACCACAACAATAAAGGGTATCCATGACAGCATATGAATATATTTTACTCCGATAATCGAAAAAATAAAGGTCAGGATACAGCCGAAAATCAACAGTGCAATGTTGAGTTGGTCATTAACACCGTATCTGCCTGCCATAAAATTACGAAATCTGTTCATCATTTTTCTTCGCCTCAATCCGGAATATGGTGTTTTCTGTATATTTTATTATTATCACTTTAATTATAATTTAAAAAGATTAAAAATTCAATATCAGCCCCAACAAAGGTTGATTATTTAATCTTAATGGGGTATAATTATCCCATTCTACAAAAAGGACTGGTAAAAATGTCATTTGTGAAAAAGTATTTCAAAAGATATTTCGTTGATGCCATGAGCTATATGGCGCTGGGACTTTTTTCATCTCTTATCGTCGGGCTCATCATCAGCCAGCTTGCAAAGATTCCCCACCTTGAAATTCTCGGCACCTTTTCCGAGGTGCTTTCAGCATCTTCACCCGTTGTCGGCGGTGCAATCGGTGCGGCTATCGCATACGGGCTCAAATCAAAACCGCTTGTCATCTTTTCCTGCATTGCCGTCGGCGCTTTCGGCTATCAGCTTGGCGGACCTGTGGGTGCGTATGCTTCGGCTGTTGTTGCAAATGAAATTGCAAGGCTTGTTTCGGGAAAGACAAAAATCGACATTGTAATCACTCCCATTGTCACAATTGTGGCAGGCGGCTTTGTCAGCGCCTTCTGCGGCCCTTATCTTTCGGCGTTTATGAACGGCCTTGGCGACCTTATCAATGCCGCAACTCAGCTTCACCCCTTCCCGATGGGAATTGCGGTTTCCGTTCTTGTGGGACTTGCTCTCACAGCACCCATAAGCTCGGCTGCACTTTGCATTATGCTCGGCATTGACGGCATTGCCGCAGGTGCGGCAGCAGTTGGCTGTGCTGCTCAGATGGTAGGTTTTGCCGTAACCTCTTTCAAAGCAAACGGTGTTGGCGGACTCATTTCACAGGGTATCGGCACAAGTATGCTCCAGTTCGGCAACATTATGAAGCGCCCTCAGATTCTTCTCGCGCCCACTCTTGCAGGTGCAATTCTCGGCCCTGTTTCAACCTGCGTTTTCAAAATGACCAATACACCCTCTGGTGCAGGTATGGGAACAAGCGGTCTTGTGGGTCAGTTCGGTGCATATTCTGCAATGAGTGAGACCTTCGGCTCAAAAGAAACAATCGGCCTTATTATTCTTATGCACATTGTAGCACCCGCCGTCCTCAGTCTTATTTTTCATCTGATTTTCAAAAAAATCGGTCTTGTGAAAGACGAATATCTCAGTTTAAAGAATCCCGAATAAACAACATTTCTCTTTATGTGTTGCGGGGCTGCAGCTCTTATTTCATTATAAAAAACAAACAAAGGAGATAAATATGAACGCTTATGATTTTGACGATACAATCTATAAGGGAGACTCCTCTTTGCACTTTTTCTTGTTCTATCTGAAAAAAGAACCGACGCTGATTAAATATCTTCCCAAGGTGCTTTCTATTCTGCGTGATTATCACAAAGAAAGAATAGTCTTTGATGACATCATAAATGAGTTCGGTCATATTTTTGAAGAGCATTTCAAGAATATGAACAGAGATTTTGATGCAGTTATTAAAGAATTCTGGGATAAAAATGAAAAGCGAATCAAACCTTTTTATAAGGAAATTCAAAAGGAAGATGACCTTATTATCACCGCATCGCCAAATTTTATGGCACAGGAAATCTGTCGCAGACTCGGTATCAAGCATTGCCTGGGCACAGAGTTTGATGTTGAAACAGGCAAATTCATAAGAGGATGTTTCAGAGAAAAGAAAATCGATTTCTTTCTTGAAGCCTTCCCCGACGGTCAGATTGACGATTTCTATACCGACTCAATGAACGATAAATTCCTTTTTCCCTATGCCAAAAGAGTATTTATGGTCAAGGGTAACAAGATTACACAAATAAAATAATATGGAAAGACTTGATAAAATCATCGCCTCTCAAGGGCAGTATTCACGCTCTGAGGTGAAAAAGCTGATAAAAGGCGGAAGAATCACCGTTGACGGTCTTGTGTCAAAAAACAGTGACGTAAAGCTTGAGCCTCAAGAAGCTGACATCAGAATTGACGGTGTACCCCTTAATTACAAAAAGCATATCTATATTATGCTCAACAAACCTCAGGGTGTCATTTCCGCAAGCAATGACAAAACACAGAAAACCGTTGTTGACCTTGTGCCGAAAGAGATATTCAGAGAGGGACTTTTCCCCGCAGGCCGCCTTGACGGCGACACAAGGGGCTTTGTTCTCATCACCGATGACGGCGATTTTGCACACCGTATTCTGTCACCCAAAAACCACATTATGAAAACCTATCACGCCACCCTGCGTGACAGGCTGAGTGAAGACGATATTCTCCGCTTCAAAGAGGGTCTGACCTTAGGTGACGGCACAAAATGCCTTGAAGCCCACGTCAGAGTGATTTGTGAAGCAGCACCAACCGTTGCGGAAATCAAAATCTGCGAGGGCAAATATCATCAGGTCAAGCGTATGTTCGCTTCAATCGGCAACAAGGTTTTAGACCTGAGACGAGTAAAAATGGGCGGTCTCAGTCTTGACGAAAGCCTCAGCGAAGGAGAATGTCGAGAGATTACAGACGAAGAATTGAAGCTCCTTTTATCAGACGTTAGTCAGTAGGCAGGAAAAAAATCAGTAATAAGGAGTTGTAAATACTCCGAACGGCAAAAAATAAAGGGTTCAGTATTTGAAAACTGAACCTTTTTATTTTGTCTTAAAATCACTCCTGATACTGACTGCCGCCTACTGAAAAAAACCGCCCAAGGGCAGTTTTTTTCACACTTTCAAGCTGTAATTTTCAATATCCAGATATCTGCCGAACTTCATACCGACCTCTTTGATTGTGCCGCAATATTCAAAGCCGAACTTCTCGTGAAGCCTTTGTGATGCCTTGTTGCCGCTTGTGATGACTGACACAACCGTATGTATGCTTCCGTCCTCTTTGGCAAGACAGAGAATCCCCTCCATCAGCTGAGTCCCGACACCCGCCTGTCTGTGCTTCGGTGAAACATAAACGGAAAGCTCCACCGTTGACTTATAGGCTTCCTTTGCCCTGTAAGAGGAAAGCGTTGCATAGCCTGCAATTTCGCCTTCAATCTCCGCCACAATAAGGGGGTGATTGTCAATGTTGTGACATTCATACCAGTTTTCCCACTCGGCAAGAGTCTTTTTGTTGAGGTCAAGTGTTGCAACACCGTTTTCAACCTCATAGTTATAAATATCCAGAAGTGCGGGAATGTCCGCCCTTGTAGGTTTTCTGATTGTCATAAAATTTTTCCTTTGCCAAAAAACAACTCCTCAACCACAAAGGTCGGGGAGCTGTGATTATTCTTTAAGAATTATTCTTCGATTTCTGCTTCTTCCTCTTCTTCGATTTCGAATTCAAGAACTGCACCGCAACAGGGACATTCAACTTCGCCGTTGTCGTCGATTTCATCAAAACCGATGCAAACTTCTTCTTCGCAAGCCGGGCAAACAACTTCGATACATTCTTCACCGCAGCAATCGCAGTCGCAATCATCGTCTTCACAGCAATCGCAATCCTCATCACAGCAATCGTATACGAATTCTTCAACGTCACCGAGGTCTTCGTCGATTTCTTCAATGTAATCGCCAAGGTCTACGATATCTTCATCGATATCGCTGAGTTCTGATGCAACTTCATCAAGTGCGTCGATAATTGCAGCGAAAAGCTTGCCTTCCTTCTTATCTTCATCAATGTCAAGACCTTCCATAAGGCCTCTCAAATATGCTACTTTTTCTGATACTGACATAGTTAGTATCTCCTTTCTGAATTAATTTTTTCGGCTTTTCGGGGTGCAATTATGCACGGCCCATATATTCGCCTGTTCTTGTGTCGATCTGAATCATTTCGCCCTCATCAATGAAAAGGGGAACCTTAACTTCTGCGCCTGTTTCAAGAGTTGCGGGCTTTGTTGTGTTTGTTGCTGTGTTGCCTGCAAAGCCGGGATCAGTCTTTGTAACCTGAAGCTCAACAAAGTTCGGGGGTTCAACACCGAAAACATTGCCTTTATAGGAAAGAACCTTGCAAACCATATTTTCCTTAACAAACTTGAAGTTGTCTGAAAGCTCGCTTTCATTGATGGGGATAAGCTCATAGCTTTCAGGATCCATAAAATAGTAAAGACCGCCGTCGCTGTATGAATACTCCATATCCTTTCTTTCAACGAAAGCTGTGGGGAACTTTTCGCTGGGGTTGAAGGTGCGTTCAACAACTGAGCCTGTGATAACGTTCTTAACCTTTGCACGAACAAAGGCAGCACCCTTTCCGGGCTTTACGTGCTGAAATTCAACAATCTGAAGAACGTTGCCGTCCATCTCGAATGTAACGCCGTTTCTGAAATCGCCTGCTGATACCATTTTTATATTCCTCCGAATAAAAAAGATTATTATTTACCTGTTTATTCTATACTAAAACTCTATATTTTTCAAGTCTTTTTTTAAATTCCCCTGTGTTTTCCCTCTCTTTATATGTATTTTCTTACAATTTTCATAATTTATCCCTCTATGCCTTTAGTTTTCTTTTCTTTTGTGATAGAATAGGGTGAGTTAAAACCAAGGAAGTGATATGATGAAAAAAATCATAGGTTTATTTTTAGCTTTAACCGTTGTGTTTATTTTTGCAGGTTGTTCAAAAAGCGAAACCGTAACCACCGCCGCTACCACCACAGAGGACCCGACGGTCAGAGTTACCTTCCCCGAAGGCTTAACCGCAAAGCAGATTGCCGAAAAGCTCGAGGAAAACAAGGTATGCTCCGCCGAGGATTTTATGGCACTTGTGCAGGGTGAATATTATGCTGCACTCTCCTATGAATTTATCCCCGAAATTGAAAACACGGAAAACAAAGCCTTTGTGCTTGAAGGATACATTTTCCCTGACACATACGAGTTTTATAAAGGTGAAAGCGCCGAAACAGCTCTCGCCCGATTTTTGAAAAATACCGATGTCAAGCTTACGGAAGAATACAGACAAAGAGCGCAAGAGCTCGGCTACACAACGGACGAAATCATCACCCTTGCTTCAATCATTCAGGAGGAGGCGGGCGACCCCGAGGAAATGCCCCTTGTGTCATCTGTACTCCACAACCGCATCGAAAGTCCCGACTACGGCAGACTCCAATGCGATGTTACAATCAACTACGTCAATGATAACATTACCGAGTCGCCCTATCTCTCAGGTGACACCGCAAAATACGCAGAGCTTTATAACACCTATAAATGTACGGGTCTTCCCGCAGGTGCAATCTGTAATCCGGGACTTGACGCAATTGAAGCGGCTCTCTATCCTGCTGACACAGACTATTTCTTCTTCGTCACCGATGAAGATTGGAATTACTATTATGCGGAAACCTACGATGAGCATAAAGTGAACTGTCAGGCTGTGGGGCTGGTAGGATAAATGCAGATTACAGAATAAAAAACGAAAAGGCATCTGAAGCTTGATTTTCAGATGCCTTTTTTATTTAAAAAATTACTTTCATAAGGACAATTTAAACCATCCTTTGAGGGCTGATATCTTGCAATTACATCAAGTTGCCCCGCAACCGAAATTTTGCATTTTGCACTCAGAAAAGGTTTACGCTCATATATCTTTCGCCGGAGTCGGGCAAAAGGACAACTATGGTCTTGCCCTCGTTTTCTTCCCTTGCCGCATATTCTTCAGCCGCTTTAAGCGCCGCACCGGAGGAAATACCCACAAGCAATCCCTCTGTTGTTGCAAGAACACGGCACATCTCAAATGCATCTTCCGTTTTCACGGTCAGCACTTCGTCAAGAATTTCAAGATTAAGATTTTTCGGAATAAAGTTTGCACCGATACCCTGTATGCCGTGAGGCCCCGCCTTACCTTTTGTGATAAGAGGTGAGTCATCGGGCTCAACACCGATGATTTCGATTTTGGGATTCTGCCTTTTAAGATATTCACCCGTGCCGGAAATTGTGCCGCCGGTGCCGATACAGGCGACAAAAATGTCAACCTTACCTTCGGTATCAGCCCAGATTTCAGGGCCTGTCGAAATAATGTGTGCCTGCGGATTGTCGGAATTTTCAAACTGTGACGGAATAAAGCTGTTCTCGATGCCTTCTTTCAGTTCATTCGCTTTTTCAATTGAGCCGAGCATACCTTTTTTGCCCTCAGTGAGAACAATCTCTGCACCATATGCCTTTAGAAGCTGCTGCCTTTCAACGCTCATTGTATCCGGCATAACAAGTATTGCCCTGTAGCCCATTGAAACTGCCGCTGCCGCAAGACCGATTCCCGTGTTGCCGCTTGTGGGCTCAATGATTGTTGCGCCCTCGCTGATGAGACCTTTTTCTGTTGCCCTCAAAAGCATATTCACAGCCACTCTGTCTTTCACAGAGCCTGCCGGGTTAAACATTTCAAGCTTTGCAAGCAATCTTGCGTTGATGTCCCTTTTTTTGCAAAAATTGCTGATGTCATAAAGAGGTGTTCCGCCAACAAGTGAGGAAAAACCTTTATATATCATAGTATCACCTCAGGGTTGCTTTTTATTTTTCGCCAAGCAGCTTTGCAAGCTCGTCCATAAAGGTATTGATATCCTTGAACTGACGGTAAACAGATGCAAAACGAACATAAGCAACCTCGTCAAGTCCCTTGAGCTTATCCATAACAAGCTCACCGATATGAACTGAAGTTACCTCTCTGTCAAGAGAATTCTGAAGCTCTGCTTCAATTTCAGAAACCACCTTGTCAATCTGTTCAATTGAAACAGGTCTCTTTTCACAGGCACGAAGCATACCGTTGAAAAGCTTGACTCTGTCAAAAGCCTGTCTCGATTTATCCTTTTTCACAACAATAATGGGCACACTTTCAATGATTTCATAGGTTGTGAAACGTTTTCCGCAAGAAATACACTCACGGCGACGGCGGATTTTTTCGCCCTCATCGGTAGGTCTTGAGTCAATAACCTTGCTTTCTTCAAAACTGCAAAACGGACATTTCATTTTTATTATACCCCTTTTCGGATAAAAAATTTCATTATCTTAATAATTATCTTCTCTCCCGTACCTTAATGAGGATATCTTCAAGGTACTTTGCCGAATTTGTAATCTGCTTTCTGTCAAGGAAGTTATCGGAATAAAGCTCTATTATATATCTGCCGTCATAACCGACCTTGTGAAGCTCATAAAACAGCTTTCGGAAGTCAAAGTCTCCCTTTTCACCGGGCGGAATACAGTCGTGTTCACTGTCGCAATCACTCAGATGGACATGAACAATGTTGTTTTTCATAATTTCAATGAACTCCAACGGGTCAACACCGGCACGTCTTGCCTGCTTGATGTCAAGCACCATTTTGAAGTTGTCGCCCAGCTGATTTTTCATAAAAGACATAAACTCGGTGGTTGCACCCACATAATGCACAACATTCTCGTGAGCCACCGTGCAACCGAAGGAAGCAGCAATTTCATTGAGCTTGCCGAAACGCTCTGCATACTCCTCAAAGCTTATATCAATTCTCTTTTTTGAGCCGTGCATAACAATATATTTTGCGCCGAGAGTTGCCGCCGCATCAAAGTACCTTTTATAATCTTCTACACCATCTTTGAATCTTCTTTCATAGCTTGAAAAGAAGTTATAACCCTCAGCAAAAGAGCAGTATGGGTGAAGTGACACCACGTCCATATAATACGCATCTTTGATTTCTCTCAGTTCACGGACAAATGACGGGCTCAATTCAGAATGGCTGTTGAAAAAGATTTCGCTGTGTCTGAAGCCAAGCTCTGCAATATGTAAAAAGGCTTTTTCAGTTTCAAGCGGATAAAAACAAGCTGATGATGCGCCTATTTCCATTTTCTGCCATCCTTTCCGTACAATGTACAATTTTTTCTGCCTTTAATTATATCAAAGAAATTCACAAAATACAACACTAAGGATAAATAAAAAGTGAAAGTGCCGAGGACTACTCATTTTCATTATCTTTTTTTACATCTGAAATATAATACCGACCGCTGCTGCCATAGCAATGAATGCAATCGGGTGAATCTTTTTGAATTTTGTCACACCGATAAAAATCAGCACCGAGAGAATTATACTTTTATAGTCAACCGCCATCAGGAAGCTGCCGCCCTCTGTCACAAGCTCGCTGTTATAATAAGCAATTTTTGCAACACCGAGACAAGCGGCGGTAATGAGTCCCACCGATGCGGCACGAAGTCCGTAAAAACAATACTGCACAAGCTTTGAATCACGGAACTTCATCAGCACCTTTGAAATTATCAGGATAACGATAAGTGACGGAGTGACAAGGCCTACCGTGGCAATAATGCTGCCAAGAATACCGTAGCCCATACCGAAATCGGAAGCCACCTGATATCCGATGTATGTTGCCATATTGACTCCGAGAGGACCCGGTGTTGATTCGGAAATCGCCACCATATTGGAAATATCCATCTGTGTGAACCAACCCGTTGTCTCTGCCATATCAGTGAGAAAGGGCAGTGTTGCAAGGCCGCCGCCGACAGAGAAAAGTCCGACGAAGAAAAAACGGACAAACATTTCAAAAAGAAGAGAAAAAACAGACGCCATCATTCTTCCTCCTTCTTATCCTGAATCAGGTTGCGGCTCATTCCGGCTTTGATAAGCTTTGCTGCAATGCCGATAACACCGCTGACAACAACAAAAACAACAGGTGAAATATCCGTAAAAAATGACAAGAGTGTGACCGCAACAAAAACCACACCGGTAACCGCATCAACAACACTCTTTTTTGCAAGCTTGATGATTGATGAGGCAATCAAAGCAACAACGGCAGCTCTGATACCTGCAAAAGCGTGCTGCACAATTGCATAATCCTGAAAATTGCTGATGAACATTGCAATAATACCCACAATGATAACCGACGGAGTGATTACACCTGCCGTTGCAAAAATTGCACCCAACACACCTTTTTCCTTGTGTCCCACAAAGGTTGCAGTGTTGACAGCAATGATACCGGGAGTGCATTGACCTATGGCATAATAGTCCATAAGCTCCTCTTGAGTTGCCCATTTTTTGTTTTCAACAACCTCCCTTTGAAGCATCGGCAGCATTGCATAGCCGCCGCCGAAGGTAAAGCCGCCGATTCTTGCAAAAATCAAAAACAGCTGAATCAAGGTTTTCATAATCTGTTCTCCTTATATTACAACAGGACAGCTGCTGCCGTCCTGTTTAAAAATCAGTTTTCGGAATATTCTTTAAAGAATTTGAGCATTTCTTCAATTGCTCTGTCTGACGGCTCTGATTCGGGGTGAAGAACAGGGAAAACGTGAGGAAGATCTGTGCCCTCAAATTTCTCAAAGTCCATAAGTCTGTGAGGAAGTCCCTTTTCTTTCAGAATAGCCGCAGCCTTTCTTGTCTGTGCCCTTGCAAGGGTATCACCCGATGAAGTGATAAGGAATAATGGCGGAACTTTTCCCAAAGGAAGAAGCCTGTCCATATTCACATACGCTCCCCACTTTTCATTTTTATAGTTTTTGCCCAGCATTATTCTTGTGTAATAGCTCATTACGGAATCATCATCCATAAAAAGTACGGGTGAAGTGAGTGCCACCGCATTGAAACGAAGGCCCGCATCTTCAATATCATAAATATCTCTCATTTCGCTGCTGACAGAAAGCATTGCGGTGAAAAATGAAAGCATACCGCCCGCAGAGTCACCTGTGAGATAAATATTATTCTTGTCGCAAGGGAAATCATCAAGATGGTTGTTGATGTACCCGAGTGCATAAGAAATATCCGTAAGCTGATCTTTCGCATTAACCTCGGGATAAAGTCTGTAACTCATATTGAAAACAACATATCCCTTGCTTGCCAGGGTAAGGCAATAAATTTTGTTAAGCTCCTTGTCGCCGTACATCCAGCCGCCGCCGTGAATATCAATGATAACAGGCAGCTTTTCTGTTGTGCCTTCGGGATAATAAACATCGAGCTTATGATAGCTGTGACCGTCAGGCAGATACTCGTGGTTACAAGATTCATAAACACCTGTCGGCGGTGTTAAGGTCGCAATTCTTTTGTCATCCTGTTTTTTGGTGTTCTGCCAGAAAGCACCGAGAATTTTGTTGAGCATAGTAATCCTTCTTTCGAAGCAGATTTTACATCGGGGGCATTACGCCGCCGCTTTGTTCCATTGCCTGAGCAAACATACCCGGCTTCTTTTCCTTCTTGGGCTTGTAGGCAGGAGGATTCTGAAGCTTTTTCTTTGCTCTCTTGCCTGCACCTGAAGCAAGATAACGGTTAACCTCAATTACGGGAGGTGCCATTGTTTCACTCATATAGTCAACACAGCGTGCAAGAAGAATCTGGTCATTATTGAGTTCGCCGAGAATTGTAACTGCGATAAGTCCCTGAACGGCTGTTGTGCCGTCCTCATAAATTTCGTTGAGAGTCTGGAAAAGCTTTTTCATTGACTGAGGGTTATTTTCCTTGATGGTGTCAATAATCTTCTTTGTGCCGTATTTTTCAAAGAATTCTTCACCGAGGAACTCACCGTATCTTGCAATATTCTCTTTATATGCAGGACGAAGCTCAGGAAAAACAAGGCAGAGCTTACTGGCAAGGGTGTTTGCGTCATAGAATGAGCCGTTTTTCACAGCATTCTTTGAAACGGTCTGGGGTGTCTTCTGCTGTGCCTTCTTCTGTGCGGCAACAGCTTTTGTGCCGAACTTATTGTTAAGAGTGTCAGCCGTTTCGGATACAACATACTTGACATCTCTCACATCAGCTTCGTCTGCGAGAAGTGAAGCTGAAAGTCTTGTGTTTGCGCTTTCAGCATCTTCACCTGAATATGCGGTGAAAACACCGTTGGAAATCTCAAACTTAACAGCACCTTTTTCGCCCGAATATACAGCGCAGATTTTTTCTTCGGCTTCTGTGATAAATTCGCCGTTTTCGTTTTTATGCTCTTCAAAGCCGAGCTTTGTCAGTTCCTCCGAGAGACCGCCGAGAACTGATTTGAATGTTTCGTTTACATTGCTCATAGGATAAACTCCTTCTAATATAGTTATACAACTAAAAAGTATAGCACAAAAATTTCAGTTTGTCATCATAAATTGAAAAATATATGCCTGAAAATCAAAATTATTCTGTTTACTTGTGCTGTATTTAATGATACAATGAAATCAAACAAAACAAAAAGAAGGTTTGGTGAAGATATGTCAGAATACAGAATTCACGTTGCATACGGCTTCCACGTCAACTGCTATCATTCATACAGAGGTGACACCAACGATAATTTAGGCTTCGGCTCAGACATCAGAATTATCAGAAAAACCCTTGATATTCTCACCGACTTCAACAAAAAAGGTATCCCCGTCAAGGGCACCTGGGACACAGAAAACTTTTTCTCTCTTCAAAAAATCCTGCCTGAATATGCTCCTGACATCATTGAAAAAATGAAAGAGCGTGCGGATAAATACGGCGATGAAAACATCATTATGGGTTATAACAACGGTGCGCTTTCAGCAATGACAGAGGATGAATTCTGCGAAAGCATCAACCTTGCCGTCACAAATGAAAGCGGAAGCGGTCTTGTCGATATTTTTGGCAAGTGCGAAAAAATTGTCCGCCCTCAGGAGGTTATGTTCACACCCTCTCAGGTGTCACTTTATAACAAATTGGGCATCAAAGCGCTTTGCCTTTATTACAGCTGTGTACCCTTTGATGCTTTCAGAACAATTGTGAGAAAGCTACCCGATGAACTCGCCTTTAATCCGCTGACTTATACATACAAGGGGGAGAGTATGACGGTTATCCCCACCTACAGCAACTCAGATGTTTGTGATGCAGGCACTCTCCGTGCCCTTGTTAAAGACCTCCACCGAAAGCAGGAAAAGGGAAGCATCAACAGTGACCTTTTCATTTTCATCAATATGGATGCAGACGGTGCTTTTTGGGAAACCCTCAATCTGGGACCGCTGACAGGCAAAATCGCCAACACAGACGGTATTCACGGACTTGTTGAGGAAATTGCAGACCTTCCTTATATCGTGTTTGATACACCGGGCGGATATCTTAAAAATCACAAAAACCTCGGTGTGATAGACTTCACTCAGGACACTGCCGACGGCAACTTTACCGGTTACGCATCCTGGTCAGAAAAACCATTCAACAGACAAATCTGGACAAGTCTTGAGCGAGCCAGAGCAATGGCAAAGGTGACAAGTGACCTTGACAAATCCTCACCCTCATTTGCAAACAGAGTTCTTCTTCTTTCAACCACACATTTCGGTCTTGCAACACCCGTTCTCAACATTCAAAGAGAAAAAACTGCACTTGAACTGAGCAAAGCCGTTATTGCAGATGAAGTCAATGCCTTGCCTGAAGCTGAATCGCTTACGGTTTATAACATCACAAACTCCGACTTGCAATGTGTTCAGCTTGAGTTGAAAGAAAAGGTCAGCGACATTTCAAAAATCAATGTTAAAGCAAAGGGACTTGAATCCTTCACCGCTGTACCCACCGCAGACGATAACTCAAGCATATTCCTTATGCTGAAATTCAAAAAGGTGCAAAAGAGCCATAAAATAAGCGTAAGCTTCGACGGTGAAGAAAAGGCAACGGAAAAATTCAACAACCTGCTGGAAACTGACCGCCTTTCAGTTATGTTCACTCCCTCAGGTAAAATTCTTTATGTAATTGCCGACGGCAGAAAAATCGGTGATGATGAGTTTTTGCAAAGCTTCATCACCTACGGCAAAAAGAAGTATACCTTCAAGAATACCTCTGTCAGTGGCATGCGACTTGGCGGCAAAGGTAAGGGTGTGCGGCTTCAGGGTGAAATTCACCTGCCGGAAGAAATAAGCAGCGGCTCTTTCTGCTACGACTTTTTCACAACAGAATTTTCTGACGCCGTTTTCATAAGAACCTCTGTCGCTTACCCTTATACGGCAGAAAAAACCTCAATTTCAACAGAAAACTCTGCTCTTGGCAGATACAGTGATATGAAATGGATACAAAGCGTACCGTTCCAGATTACTCCCAGGTTAGACGGTGACATTTCAGTCATCAAAAGGAACTTTATGGGTGATATTTCTTCGTTCAGAACACAGTCTTTTCCCGAATGTGATGAAAAAAATGACGAGCTTGCATCATTCAACCATCAGCTCACAGGCGGTTTTGTGGGTCTGTATGATGAAAACGGCGGCATTGTGCTTGCAAATGCAAGGCAGGTGCTGAACTCTATGGCTCATTGCCCTATGAGGCTCGAAAAGGATAAAACCGTGCGCATGAATCCTTTTGGAACTTATTACGGCAAACAAAGACATCACCACGGCAGGGCCAAAGACCAGATTCTTGATGTTTATACCCTTGTCGCTCCACAGGGAAAATCCATTGCTCCGTCATATAACGGCAGCACTGAAACAGCGCTTCTCGGTCTTTATCCCCTTGCTGCAACGGGTCTGACGGAAAAAGAGCAGGAGCAAATCTGTGCCTTTGCTGACGGAGGGGTTGCAGTTTCACAGAAAAACGCAACCGTCACAGCTTGTCTCAAAGATAATGTAACCGTGAAAAAAAGCAAGGCAGACGGAGCTGAGGAGAACGACCTGAAAAGCCCCATAATGACCGGTCTCAGCGGCAATCTGAGCAAATATATCACCAAGGGTTCACGGGCAATCGGACACATTATGCTGACACAAATCACAAACAGCAAATAAGGTAAAAACTTCAAAAAATATTGACAAAGCAAGTCCGATGAATTATAATTGTATCGTATAGATGTATTTTTTAACATCGAATCAATAATTGAACGGAGGAAATCCTATGAAAAAAGCATTATCAGTTCTTCTTTCAGTGCTTGTTGTTCTTTCAATGTTCAGCGTTATGGCATTTGCAGAAGGCACAGAACCCCCCATCACAGTTAAGTTTGTTGATGATGACGGCACAACCGTTATTAAGGAAATTAAGGTTGAGGCAGGCGCAAGTCTCCCTCAGTATGCTCCCGAAAATCCTGTAAAGCCTGATGTTGAAGGCGAAACAGAATACACCTTCAAGGGCTGGGTTGCAGAAGACGGCATAACCTATTATGCAAACACTCTTCCCACTCCCGACGGCAGCGACCTTGAGGTTATCTTCACAGCTTCCTATTCAGCAAAGGATGTAAGCGGTTATCAGTCATTCTGGAAATTCATTGAATCCATCTTTGAAAGAATCAACAAAATCTTTGAATACTTCGCAACAGTATTCAACTGGTAAGCAAACAACATCAAAAGCCTATCGCTTAATGCGATAGGCTTTTTTATTTACAGGTGTTCTAATATTTTATGCGACTTCGGTTTCGACTTCAATTTCTGCCACGGGTGCAGTTTTGAGCTTCTTTTCAGCAAGCTTCTGAAGCACGATGACAGCCACAACAAGCGCAACGCCAACAACATCCGTCACAAGAGAGGGAATGATGCAAAGCAGACCGCCTGCAAGGCACATAATTCTCTGCCACCATGGTGTCTTGACATACATATATCCTTCCATCGCTGCAGAAACGCCGTAAATGCCGATAAGCGAGGTTATGACAATCTGAACAACCTTGTACCATGCGGTGTCAATAAAGAGCATTTCGGGGCTGTATGCAAAAATATACGGCACAATGAAAGCGGTAATTGCAAGTCTTGTCGCCGTAACACCCGTTTTCATCGGGTTGCTCTTTGCAATGGCTGAGCCGGCATAGGCTGCCAAAGCAACCGGCGGTGTGATATCTGCCACGATTCCGAAATAGAACACGAACATATGGGCAGCAAGAACGGGAAGACCCATCTTGATGAGAATCGGTGCGGTGATTGTTGCCATAATTACATAGTTTGCTGTTGTGGGAACACCCATACCAAGAACAATGCAGCAAAGCATTGTAAGGCACAATGCAAGGAACATACTGTTTTCTGCAATGGGCACAAGAGTATTGATAAGAAGCTGACCGAGAGCTGTCATTGTAACAACACCGGAGATAAGGCCTGCCATGCCACAGGCAACTGCAACGCCGACAGTATTCTTCGCACCGTTTTCCAGTGACTGAATAACAATCTCAGGATTAAGTGTTGCAGTATCCTTTGTGAGGAAGGAAAGAATAAAGCAAACAATCATTGAAACAAAAATTGCTTTTGCCATATATGATGTTCCGAGCGGGAGCCAGATGCCGAGAAGAACGGCAACAGGAATAACCGGAAGAACAAGTCTCCATGCATTCTGCTTGTCAAGCTTATTCGGTATAAGAGAAACGATGAGTGAAGTGAGAATTGCAAAGCAAGCCGAAAGACCTGCACTAAAGTGATTCATCGCAATAACAAGCACTACGATAGGAATAAGCAGATATCCTTTTTTGACAATAAGCTTGAAGAAGTTAGGTATTGCTTCCTTGGGAAGGCCCCTGAGGCCGAGCTTCTTTGCTTCAAAGTGAATCATCATGAAGATGCCTGTGAAATAAAGAACAGCAGGAAGAATTGCCGTAACAGCAATTGTGGAATAGGGAGTTTCCGTCATTTCTGCCATAAGAAAAGCGGCAGCACCCATAATCGGCGGCATAATCTGTCCGCCTGTTGATGCGGCAGCTTCAACGGCTGCAGCAAACTCCGGCTTATAGCCTGTCTTCTTCATCATGGGGATTGTGATTGAGCCTGAGCCAACAGTGTTGGCAACTGATGAGCCTGAGTACATACCCTCAAGGGCACTTGAGATAACAGCAACCTTTGCAGGGCCGCCGATTGATGAGCCTGCAATTGAGTTTGCAAGGTCAACAAAGAATGTACCGATACCTGTTTTTTCAAGAAGCGCACCAAGAATAATGAACAGAACAATAAATGTTGTGCAAACATAAATCGGTGTCGAGAAAAGTCCGTTTGCCACGTCATAGAAGAGGCTGTACATAAGATTTCTGAGTGCAGTATCCGGATTATTTGAAAATGACTTGACTGCCGCATATACCACAAAGGCACCGGCAACAAAAATAATCGGCAAACCGACAGCCCTTCGGCACAGTTCGACCAGAAGTATGATTGCTATCAGAGCAATTACAATTTCCGCTGTACCGATACGTCTTGACATAAAGATGATATCTTCCTGAAAAACGGTGTAATAAAGGAAGCAGCCTGCCCCCACAACACCGAGAATTATATCATAAAACGGAACATAGTTGATTCTCTTTGTCTGTTTTTTATAAGCAGGGAAAATAAGATAGCCTATAAAAATAATAAATGCAAGGAACGTGGTAAGCTTTGTGTATTTTGATGCGTTTTGGAAAAGCAAAGCCATTGCAATCATATAAACGCTGAACGCAGCCATAATGGCTGTGATGACAACCTTGCGCCAGCCTGTGAAAACACGGGTATTGCTTTCTCTGTCAAACTCCTGCATAATCGCATCAGCATCAACTTTTTCCAGTTCATCCATAAAATTTGTTTTATTTTCTGCCACGAGCCTTACCCCCTTTTCTTCTGTTTTTTTGTTTGTTTCTTTTTTCTTCATAAACTCAAATAAATGCTGCAAAAAAATGCAGCATTTATTTCTACCTATAGTTGTAACTGCTTTTTTCAGGAAAGCTTATTCAGCGATGGCGCCGACTTCCTTATAGTATTTTTCTGCACCGGGATGAAGAGGTACTTTGCCTGCTGCTTCAACAGCATTTTCGATATCCATTTCGTTACCCTTTGCGTGAGCTGTTGCAATTTCAGCCTTGTTTTCCCAAAGATTCTTTGTGATTTCATAAGCCTGATCTTCGCTCATTTCGTTTGTTACAACAAATGTTGCCTTGATTGCAACTGTGTTAACTGTTTCTGTTACGAAATCATAGTCAGCGCTTGATGCTTCATACTTTGAATAGAAGGGATAATCTTCCATAAGCTTTGCAATAACATCTTCACCAAGGTCAACAAGAACAATGTCTGTTGATGTTGCAAGCTCTGTGATAGCTGTTGTGGGAGTACCTGCTGTGATGAATGCTGCGTCGATTGAGCCGTCCTTAAGAGCTGTTGCTGAATCGCCGAAGGATGCAGCTGTCTTTTTGATGTCAGCATCGATGTCAAGACCTGCTGCTGCAAGAATCTGAGTTGCGTTGTAGTATACGCCTGAGCCTGCGTCACCAACTGCTACGTTCTTACCCTTAAGGTCTGCAATTGTCTTGATGCCTGAAGCCTTTGTTGCAACAACCTGACAAATTTCCGAATATACACAGCCGATAACTGAGAAATCAGTAATAGCTTCAGGGAAGCCGTTTGTGCCTTCGTATGCATAGTTCATAACGTCATTCTGCACGATAGCCATCTGAGCATCACCGTCAGCAATCATTTCAATGTTAGCCTGTGAGCCACCTGTTGAAACAACATTGAACTTGTAATCGTCAGTACTAAGAATCTGACCTACAGCTGTTGTGAATGCATAGTATGTACCTGTTGTGCCGCCTGTACCAACAGTAATGTTTTCAATTGTTTCTGTTGCAGGAGCTGCTGTTGTGTCATCTGCGCCTGTTGTGTCTTCGCTTCCTGAACCGCCGCAAGCTGTGAGAGCGAAAAGCATAAGAGCTGCAAGAAGAACTGCGAGAATCTTTTTCATTGTTTTTTCCTCCGTTTGATAAAAATTTTTAAAAGAATCTTTTTCTTTTATGTTGATTATAATTGTATAATATTTTAGGTGCTGTTGTCAAGGGGAATATATAATTCTTAGTAAATTTTCTCTAATTCATATACAAAAAAGTGAATAAAAATACAAAATGCTCCTGTTTTTTATGCTTTCAGTTGAGTTTTTTTCATTTTTATGGTATTATAATTAAAATTAAGCTTAGGAGAGTCGAAATGAAAAATATCGTTCTTATCGGTATGCCGGGTGCAGGCAAAAGCACAATAGGAGTCCTTCTTGCAAAATCGCTTTTGACGGACTTCATTGACACCGACCTTATTATTCAGAAAAAATACAAGTGCGGTCTTTGCGATATCATTGAAAAAAAAGGCAGAAAAGCCTTCATCGAGATTGAAAATCAGACCATTGCCGAAAGCGAATTCACAAATTCCGTCATCGCCACAGGAGGCAGTGCGGTTTACGGTGAAGAAGCAATGAAAAAACTGAAAGAAAACGGTATCATCGTTTATCTTGACATTCCCGTAAGTGAGCTTGAAAAAAGACTCAGCAACATCCGGACCAGAGGCGTTGCAATGAAAAAGGGCAGCACCATTTCTGACCTTCTTAAAGAAAGACAGCCCCTCTATGAAAAGTATGCGGATGCAACAATTCATTGTGAGGGACTGACAGCAGAGGAATGTGTAAACAGGATTGTTTCTCTTATTTCACATATGCCTCAATAATTTCTCCAACATACATTCTGTGATAGTCCTTTTGCGGATAGCAAGCAACGTCAATTGACTTGTCAATAAAGCCCTTGGGGTCAATATCCTGAATGTAAAGCTTTTTGCAAAGAAGTATGATTTCACTTTCCTGAAAGCTCATACTGTTGCCGACTTCCATAGGTGTGAGACCTGTCTCTTTTGCCTTGTCATAGTCTCTGCCGCTGTATCTGCCGCAAAAGCCGAGAGCTTTTTTGTATTCCTCCGAAAAAAAACTGACGGTGAAATAATCTTCTCTTTCCATAAATTCATAGGTGTATCTCTGAGGACGGATAAAAGCAAAACAAACATCCTTGTTCCAGAGTTCACCCATAGCACCCCATGAAGCGGTCATTGTGTTATAGCTTGCCTTATTACCTGCCGTGATAAGTGCCCATTTGTCATCAAAAAGGGACACAACGTTTTCCTTGAGAGTCTTGATATCAGTTTTTTGCATAAATTCACCTCATATCTTCAATAAGGGAGTTGATGATTTTTTCAACTCCCTTTTTATTATTCTATGATTTCGCCGATAAGTTTATCAGCCATAATGAGCATTCTCGGCAAATGGAACGGGCCTTTGAATGTGCTTCCCTTGCAAGCAGGCTCGGTAGGTTTGCCGTCACGGCGCAGATAACCGTACCATTCGCCGTACTTTCTGTCTGAGAAGAACTCGATACAATAATCAAAGCACTTTTTGAAACATTCCATAAAATACTCATCTTTTGTGTCACGGTATGCCATCAGAGATGCAATGATAATTTCATTGTGAGGCCACCAGAGCTTCATATCATGCTCATAAGCTTCGGGGGGATTACCGAGACAGTCTTTGAAATAAAGAAGTCCGCCGTATTCCTTGTCCCAACCACCGTCAAAGGCAAAGCGGAAAATCTCCTGTGCCTTTTCGTGAATAGTTTTATCCTGCCTGTAATTTGCTTCTTCCATAAGGAACCATGCACACTCAATGTCGTGACCGGGATTTACCACTCTGCCTGCTGTGAAATCAGACATAAATTCACCGTCTGTGCCGACGGTTTCAAGTGTACATTTAAGCTCGGGCTTGTGATGGTAAGTGAGAATATCGTGTACACACTCTGCGCTGTATTTATCATACAAATCCTTGTTTTCTTCGTCAACTCTGCGCATAATTGCGGTTGTGTTGAGGAAAATCATCGGGTCTGCAAGTGCTCTGCCTGTTCTTGTTTCGGGAATAGTCTTTGCACCGAGACCTGTGGGATCTTTTTCACCGTGGTTGAGAGCGTAGATAATTCTATAAGCCTTTCTTGCTCTTTCAAGACATTCCTTGTCACCTGTCACACCGTAATATTCAGCGTTTGCAATGCAATAGAAAGCTTCGGAGAAACAGTACCTTCTCTGGCGCAGAGGCTTACCGTCAGCGGTGACTGTGAAATACATTCTGTCTCCGGCATCACGGTTGATGCAGTATTTTTCCATAAAATCAAGGCAGGATTTTGAAGCAGCGAGCCATTCTTCCTTTACGCCGTATTCCTTGCAAAGATATGCAAAAATCCATCCGCAGCGGCCCTGCATCCATACGGATTTATCTGTTGAAAAAATCTTGCCTTCTCTGTCAAGGCAGGTATAAACGCCACCGTTTTCCTTGTCTATACCGTTTCTGAGCCAGAAGTCAACACAGATTTCAAGCTCTTCTTTAACCCAGTTTCTGACACCTGTTAAATATTCTTTATTCATATCATTCACCCAAAAACTTAGCCTTTGCTTCGTCAATCATTTTCTTAACATCAGCTGCAAGCGGCCTGCTTTCTTCCTTAATGCCTACCAACGGAGCTCTTGCGTCACCGATGTTGATTCCCTGAAGGCGGAGAATTTCTTTTGCCGCTGCATACATATTACACTTGCAGTTGCACATTGCGTAAATGATGCTGTTGATGGCATACTGAATTTCTCTTGCTTTTTCAAGCTTACCTTCTTTAATAAGTTCATCGCACTTGAGGAAAAGTTCTGGCATAACACCGTATGTACCGCCGATGCCACCCTGTGCGCCGATGGCTCTGCCTGCAACAAACTGCTCATCGGGGCCGTTGAATACTACAATATCGTCGCCGCCTTCTGCTTTGAACATCTGAATATCCTGAGTAGGCATTGATGAGTTTTTAACGCCGACTACACGGGGGTTTTTGAGCATCTCACGGAAAAGAGGCATTGTGAGTGACACACCTGCAAGCTGAGGAATGTTATAAATAACAAAATCCGTATTGGGTGCAGCAGATGAAATATCATTCCAATATTTTGCAATTGCTTCTTCGGGAAGTCTGAAATAAATCGGAGGAATTGATGCAATTGCATCAACGCCGAGACTTTCAGCGTGTGCTGCAAGCTCCATTGAATCAGCTGTGTTATTGCAGGCAACGTGAGCGATGATTGTCATTTTGCCCCCGGCAACTTCCATAACACTTTCAAGAATAAGCTTTCTTTCTTCCTTGCTCTGATAAATACATTCACCGGAAGAACCGCAGACATAAAGGCCTTTTACTCCCTTATCCATAAGATATTTTGTGAACTGCTTTGTTCTTTCTGCCGATACACTGCCGTCATCTTCATAGCAAGCATAAAAAGCAGGAATTATGCCGTGATATTTTGTAAGGTCTTTCATTTTTAACAGATCCTTTCTGATTTTTTTGTTCAAAAGGATTGTAGCATAAATTTTTATTTATGTCTATTGTTAAGTATAAATTTTCCCGGACAATCCAAAAATATTGAAAAAGGAGAGGATTCTTGTTGACAGATTTTGAAGAGATTTTTGAACAAATTGCAAAAGATATGAGTACAACGGTTTCAGACATAAAAGCCACCATTGAAGAAATTGCTAAACAGGGGCTTGAAAGTGCGAAGGTAAAAGAACGGCACTTCTGGTTGCAGGTGCCTAAGAAAGGCGAGTTCCCCACAGCGGAAGAAATTATAACCTTTCTGAGCTTTGTCACATACAGCGGCAATAATGAGGAAAACACTTCTCTTAACATTGAGCAAATATAAGCGTGAAAAGAATAAAGCAGGCCGCAAACAAAAAACTCCCCTGCTCCGTGAGGAGCAAGGGAGAATTTTTTATTCAGGTGAGTCTTATTTGAAGATGCCGAAAATCTTTTCGAAGAATTCCTTAATCTTCTTAATAAATCTCTGGAACCAGTTGAGTGTCTCTTCTGCGTCTTCAACTGCATCCTGATGATCGTCGTCAGAGCCGACTGTGTCGTCCCAAACGCCGGTCATTTCTTCCATAATCTTTGCAATACTACCGTATACGCATCCGCTGCCGGAGCCGTCACCGATTGCACCGAAGAGATCCTTAAGAATCTGCTGGATTGTACCAACATCGCCCATAATTGCTGCATCAAGTGCGATACCGAGACCAAGAGCCTGGAAGAGAGCTGATACGATGATATCAGGTACATCATATGCTGAGGTCTGGCTGATGAGTTCGTTGATTGCATATCTTACGGTCTGTTCTGCGCCACTCTTGAGGTCGAAGAAGTCTGCGATCCACTGAACGAGTGCGTTGACATTGTGTTCGTCTTCGAACATTTCAAGAAGGAAGGTGAATACAACTGTCAATGTATCGCCCTTATCGGAAACGATGTACTTCTGAGTTGACTTGTGAGGAGCGTTCGGGTTAGCTTCTGTGTATGCTGCATATTCGTCTGCACGCATTTCCTGAGTATAGGAGTTAGCAGCGATTGAACGTGAGGTTGCAACTTCCTTAGTTGAGGAGCCGCCTTCCTGTGCAAGCTTGAGCCAATCAATTACAGGAACTCTGAAGTCGTACTTAGTATCGAATACCATGATACCAAGGTCGATGCTGTTGAGCATTTCTTCAAGCTTCAAGAAGCCTTCAATGTCAACACCGAGAACAGCTGTAACTGTGGTAAGGATTGTGTAAACAGGAGCAAGGAGATTCTTCACTGTGAGAAGGAGACCTTCGTTGGAGAAGTAATATGCAAGGTTCGGGAGAATCTCAAGAAGAGTATTAACAGGATTGTCAAGGAGTCCGTCAGCGAAATATGCTATTCTGTTGAGGATGTAGCCGAGAAGCTGAGTTTCATCCTGTGCTACTGCCTGCTTATACTGAGTGATTGTCTTAACCTGTGATGCGGGAAGACCGAATGCTTCAAGAAGCGGGATAATACCGTAGTCGTAGCCGTTGCCGCCGCCGATCTGTACGATGCCCATGACATCGAGTTCTTTACCTTCGCCGATAAGGAGAAGTTCAAGAAGACCGTTAAGCGGTGTGAGCATACCGGCAAGAGCCCGTACGAAGCCATAAAGGTCACCGGGGTTGAAGTTCCACTGTACATTTGCTTCCTGGAAGGACTTAACGTCTGCCCAAGTTGCATCTTCCTTAGCTGCTGCTTCAGCAAGAAGAGCTGCTGCACCCTTAAGATATGCTCTTGTGGCTGCAAGTTCACTAATCTTAGCTGAGAATGCGGGAAGTGTAAGCGGGAGTTCAATGCCAAGGTCAAGAGTTGAGATTGTTTCGAGGATAGGTCCTACAGAATCGCCTGCAAGAAGACCTACGATCATATCAAGGAGCTGGTTGACCATATCATTGCTGATATACTGAGCAAGGAGTGATCTGAGTGATCCGAGACCTGCTGCTTCAAGAATCTGCTTGATGAGCATATCAAGGTTTTCAGCGATGATATCTGCATTCTGTTCTGTGAATGTGAGATATGATCTGTAATCAACGCCTGTTACAGTAATCGGTCTGTTCTGGATAGGCTGATATGTTACCTTACCGAGGAGACCTGCGATGAGATCGATAATCTTTGTGGGATCTTCAACGATCTGGTCAATGATATCCATAATTTCAGAACCAAGTTCAACATCAAGTGCACTGAAGATAGCTTCAATATTTTCTTCTGTGAGAACTGCCTCAAGAAGAGTTACGAAGGTATCAGCTGCGTCACCGTCAACGGTGCTGTATGTGCCGCCGTCATAGATGTCATACTTAGGATCAAGCTTTGTAGCTGACATATCAACATAACCGTCGCCGTCAGCGTCAGCACCTGCCTGTGCAGCGAGTGCAAGCCAATCAAGGTCAAGCTGGATGTTAAGAGGCTGACCTTCGATTTCGATGCCGCCGAGAAGATTTGTCAGCATTGCTGATACATCTTCACCCTTAACTCTGATGTGGATACCTGCTTCAATGCCGGGATGTGCCTTACCGAGGTAAGTGTCAACAACCTTGTTTGTATCTGTTTCGTTGCCGATGTCACCGATGTTAATATCGATAGCAATCGGGAACAGCGGGTCAACCTTTTCAATGAGCTGATTAATCGGAGCGATGAGGTTATCGATAATAGTACCGATATCGTCATTTCCGAGTACGTAGCAGAGGTTAGCGAGGATGCTTGCAAGCCAGTTAATCGGGCTTTCAAGAATATCGCCTTCAACAGCTGTTACGAGCTGGTTAAGAATCGGATAGAGTGTGCTGCCTGCGTTAGCTTCAACTGCGTCATCATAAGCTTCCTGGCTCATAGCATTGATGCCGAGGAGTTCGAGAAGCGGGATGATTGCGTAGTTGTAACCCATACCGCCCATGATGTTGATTTCATCAAGAGCTGTGATTGCAAGACCGGTTGTTGTACCGCCGTTTGCAACGAAGTCTGCTTCTACCTGACCACCCATAAGGATGACAGCGAGTACGCAGTCAAGCGGCTGTACGAAGTCACATACGAGGTTTACAAGGTCGCTGAGACCTGCAACGCCCCATGTGTAATCTACGAATTCACGTTCAACCTTATCTTCAGTTTCGGGATCATCTTTTTCAACGCTGTTAACTGCCCAAACCTGTGCCCATGTAAGATCATCAAGAGTCGTGCCGGCCGTGGTAGCAGAATCTGTGAAGAACTGTTTAACCTTTGAGCCGAAGTCGTTGTTTGCAAATGCCTTCGGGCTGATGTCAAGATCTGTAAGATTTGTGAGATCATGAACGTAACCGAGTACATCGTCGATTGTTTCTGCAGGCATGTCTGCGAGAAGCTCTGCAATCATACCAACAAGCATATTAGCGATGTCGTCTGTGATGAAGCCGTTGATGAGATCCTTGAGTGAGGATACTGCATTGCCGTCTGCATCCTCAAGACCTACGAGGCCAAGGATTGTCGGGATAAGTGCGTCGAGGTTCTTGACGATGTTGTTGAATTGGTCGTGAGTTGCTTCACTGTTATATTCAACTTCTGTCTTAGTGATTTCGTCCTGCTTATATGCCTTGTACTCTACGAGATACTTGGTAAGAAGTGAGATAAGAACATCAAGGAGTTCTTCTTCCTTACCTGCAAGGCCGAGGATAATATTTTCAACATCACTGCCATCTTCAAGACCGATCATATCACAGAGGATGTTGAGGAAGTCAGTTGAAAGAACTGTTGAAAGAACATATACGAGAGCATCACCTGTTTCAACGTGCCACTTATTAACTTCGTTGCCGATGTCTGTCGGATCTACGAGACCTGACGGAGCTTCAACCTTGATCGAAGCCTTAGCGAGCTGTTCGAAGAAGTCTTCGGGAAGAGCGTTGATTACATGGATGGGTTCGGCTTTCTCCTTGAGTGAGCCGTCTTCATTGTATGCACTGTCTTCATATACGTAGATTGAGGGAAGCATATCGTTGATGAGTGCAACAAGTGCTTCACCCTTGTCACCTGCGATATTAAGGATACCGCTGATGGTGAGCATATCGCTCTTTGTGAATGTCTTAAGCAGTGCGTCAAGTTCTGCTCTGGAGATTGTACCGTCAAGTGCATCTACAAGTGAAAGTACGGGTGCCACAAGGTTATTGATGAGAACCTTCACGCCGCCGTTTGCAATGAAGAAGCTGAGGTTACCGAGGAGAACGAGGAGTGTATTGAACGGAGCGTTGCAAAGCTGGTCAACAAGTACGAATACATAGTCGATTGTGTATTCGAGAGCCTGAACAGCTGTTGTTGCATCCTTCCAGGTTGCTCCCATTTCTTCGAGACCGAGAGCCTTGAAGAGATACCAGATAGCATTGTCATAACCGTTGTTACCCTTGAGCTTAACGTTTTCAACGTCGAGACCTTTAGCAATTTCAAGGTCTGTACCGTTAAGAAGGAAACCGAGGATATTTTCAAGCGGTGTAAGAAGGCTGAGAATTGCATCGATGAATGCATCCTGTGTATTTACATCTGTGAATACATCGTCAATCTCATAAATCTTTTTCTCGTTTGCATCTGTTTTTCCTGTATCGTGCTTATGAGCTGTTACAACGTCTGCCCATGTGATAGCATCGTCAGTACCTGTGCCTGTTGCTGCTGCAACATAGTCGATGACTGCCTGATTATTGGTTGCTGCTGCAAATGCTTCAGGAGCAAGGTTAATACCGAGAAGGTCATTGAGTGTACCTGTGAGACTTTCTGTTAAGAAGCCGCCGAGTGCTTCAACGAGCATATCGGTGATTGTTGCCATCATCGTGTCTGTGAATACCATATCTGTAAGCAGAGTATCAACGACGTGCTTGAGAACAGGTGTTCCTTCGGGAACGGTCTGAGCCGCATCGAGGATTATGTCGAGAAGTGAATCTTCTTCAACTTCTGCACCTGCAACCATGGGAAGGATTGCGGGAAGTGCTTTACCGATAAGTCTGTCAAGAGCTGAGATAGCTTCACCAGCGTTAGCGACATCGTAATCAACTGCACCGAGGAACTTGAAGATCATTGTGAGAACATTGATATCGTATTCGCCTGTGAGGATGAGAACGATTGTACCAACAAGGTTGATGATACCGTTATTATCGCTGAGAATATCGTTGATGAGACCTTCAAGAGTCGGGTCGAGTTCTGTATCGCCGAGAAGACCGATAACGAGATTCTTAATAACTGCTACGTTTGCATCTGTGAGGATTGCATTGAGAAGGGTTACAAGAGTATCTGCGGGATCGCCTTCGATGTTGGTGTACGGATTCTTGCCTTCACCTACAGTTACGGTTGATGCATAGTCATAAACCATAGCTGAGTTGGTGTAAACAATTTCGTATGCTTCGAATGCTTCATACTTTATACCGCCGGAGGTTACATAGTACTTACCGTCAGCACCCAATGTGGGAGTCATCTGGGATTCGAAGAAGGTTACCTTTGTGCCGACATCGTCACCGTTGATATAATACCAACCGTCATAACCGTTGCTGGTTACACGTTTTCTCTTAGCCATGGCTGCTGCAAGAGCGTTCCAATCGAGGTTGAGAGTAAGACCGAGAGGCTTACCGTCAATTTCGATGCCTGAGAGAAGTGAGCTGATGAGAGCTGAGAGGTCTGCTGCTGAAAGGTCGATGTGTGCGCCCTTCTTGAGACCCTTTTCTGTTGTGCCGAGTTCGTAATCGAATGCGAACTTACCGTCAGCATCAACACCAACGCTGAGAGCGATGGGATATACTTCGCTTACTGCTACAAGGAGTTCCTGAACAGGAGCGATAAGGTTTGCAACAAATGTGTTCACACCTTCAGAACCGATGAAGTAGAAGAGATTTGCAATGAGTCCGAGAACTTCCTGAACGGGAGCTGCAAGGATTTCGTCAACTCTGCCTACGATTGCATCGAGGATGTACTTGAGTGATGAGCCTGAGTACTTAGCATCAATCTGAGCATCATAGTCAGCCTGGCTTACTGCATCAACACCGAGAGCTTCGAGAAGCGGAATGATTGCGTAGTTGTAGCCGTAGCCGCCGTTGATGCGGATGTCTGCACGTCTTATCGAGTCTTCGTCTTCAAGAGCGATAATCTGCTTACCGCTGAGAAGAATCTCAAATACAACGTCAAGCGGGAGAAGAAGGTCAGCTGCGAAGTTGACAACATCTTCAAGAGTCTTGATGTTCCACTCAAAGTCTGCAACAAACTTAGTTGCATGAACCTTAGTTGTTGTTTTGTTGCCGTCTTCATCTGTTTCTGTAACATCAGCCATAACCTTGGTAAGGTCATATGTTACTTCCTTAGCTTTTTCGCCTTCACCTTCAGTTACAGTCCATTCAGTAAGGTCAGAGCTTTCGTCTGTTACGGTTACTGTGGTCTTATTGCCTTCTGCATCTTCAACTTCGTAGGTGTATACGTATTCTTCATACATTTCAACTACATCTGCCCATGTTTCAGCATCGCCGAGGAATTCGCCGAGCTTGGAGCCGAACTTGGTATCTGCAAATGCCTGCGGATTGATGTCGAGGTCGAGGTTGGTGAGATTCTTAACATAGCTGAGGATTTCATCAAGGTCCATACCTGCGAGTGCCGGAACAAGCATATTCATAAGAAGGTTGCCGAGGTCTGCACCTGCAACAAGACCGTCGATCATTGCACCGAGGTCGCTGTCTGTGCCGAGCATACCGAGAACTGATACAAGAAGTGCATCAAGTGCTACGATTGCATCGGGAAGTGAATCTTCAACCTTTTCTGCATTTGTTGTGAATGCAGTGTAGTCAGCGTCCTTAGTTGAATCGAGGTTAACCTGCGGATATCTTGTGTAGGTAATATCATATTTTTCAAGGAGCATTGTAATTACGTTAACAAGAGCCATTTCCTTATCAGCAAGTGATGTAAGGATTGATACGATAGCATCATCTTCTGATGCGTCGGGAGAGATCAAGTTAACAAGTACCTGAAGGAACTCGTCATCAAGAACCTTATCAAGGATGAACATAAGAGTTTCAGCTGCATCGACTGTCCAGGAGTTAGCTACTGTGCCTAAATCGTCAGGATCTTCGAGTTCTGCCGGATCTGTTACGTCAATTGCATACTTGGAAAGGTCTGTGAAGAATGTTTCTTCAAGAGCGTCGATTGTGTCGACGACGTTGCCCTGTGCATCCTTAACCTGTACGCCGCCAAGAATATCGTTGACGAGTGCAACAATCTTCTTACCGCCGCCGTTACCGATTGTGATGAGATCAGTCAAGCCATAAGCTGTTCCGCCAATCTTGACGAAGCCCTTAATGATCTGATCAAGCTGTTCGGTGCTGATTACGGGTTCAAGCAGCTCAAGGATTGAGAATACAGGAGCAAGAAGATTTCTGATAATGGGTTCAAGGTTATCGTTTGCGATGAGATAGCTGAGACCTGCAACAAGTTCAAGAATTGTCTGGAACGGTGCAGCTGTGAGCTTATCAACGAGACCGTTTGTGCCGAGAAGACCGTCAACGATTGCATCAATTGCATCTGTTGAGGTTGTTGCGGCAGCAAGGTTAACACCGAGTGCCTTGAACAGCGGGATGAGTGCCTTATTGTAAGCATCGCCGCCGGGAAGTGTGATTGCCTTGTCAAGCAGCTGGAGACTGCCGTTGCAGAAGATGAAGTCAAGCACAGGATTAAGCGGTGTGAGGAGCTGAAGCAGACCATTTACGAATTTATCCTGATCTGTTACACCCCAATCATATGCCTTTGCTTTGCCGTCTGTGCTGTTAGCTGCCCATACGTCTGCCCATGTGAGTTCCTTAAGCTCATCCTTAGCTTCGTTGTCAGCCTCAAGTGCGTTTGCAACATAAGCGTTGAGAGCTGCATTACCTGTTGCCTCTGCGAATGCTGCAGGAGCAAGGTCAATGCCGAGAAGGTCATTGATTGTGCCTGCAAGGTCTGCAGTTAAGAAGCCTGCAAGAGCCTTGACAAGTGTTGCCATGAGTGTTTCGTAGTTTTCTGCTGTGAATGCAAGCTTGGTGAGAAGGTTATCAACCATTGCACTCAAGTCAGCAGCACCGTCAGCAGCCTCAATAAGTGACTTCATGATGCCTTCTGCTGAGTCAGCATCGATGAACATTGCGAGAATTTCGGGAACTTCACGTGCGATAATAGTATCAAGTTTTGCAATTGCATTGTTGAGTGTTATGCCGTCTTCAGCATTTTCGCCTGCGAAGTATGTGAGGATACCAAGGAACTTATAAACTGTCTCATAATCCTTGATTGTGTACTGACCGCTGAGCAGAAGTACAACTGCGGCAAGGAGTTCCTGGATACCGTTGGGATCGTAAAGCACGTCTTCAAGGATACCCTTAACATTGATTTCGTCATTTGCTGCGCCGTTTTCATCAACGCCGTCCATTGAGCTGAAGTCAGCATCCTTAAGGAGTGATTCAACAAGCTTTGCGATTTCATATGTGTTCTGCTCAGTAAGAATTGTCTTAATGAGAGTTGTGAATGTGTCTTCAGCATCGCCCTTGATATTGTACCAAGTTGCTGCTTCACCTTCAGTTGTAATCTGAGCAGTCTGAACTTCAATTATTGAAGTTGTTGTGCTTTCTGAACCGTCATCGGCTGTTACAGTCTTAGTTTCTGTTGCAGCCATCTGAGCAGCGAGTTTGAGCCAGTCAAGGTTCAGAACAAGGTTGAGCTTTGTGCCGTTGATTTCAAGACCGTCAAGAAGACCTGCAATCAGATCTGTGAGGTCAGAAGCGGAAACGTTAACCTTAATACCTGCGTTGAGAGTATCTGCATACTTTTTATCGAAGGTTGTCTTAAGAACTGCGCCGCCTTCAACACCGATTTCTGAAATGTCGATTACAACACCAATCTTATAAACAGGTGCAACCTTTTCAAGCAATACGTTAACGAATGAAAGGAGATTTTCCGCAATGTTGTTGATGCCGTCAGAGCCGATGAAGTAGAACAGGTTAGCGAGCATTGTCAGAAGAGTCTGAACAGGAGCTACAAGGAGTTCATCTTCAACGAAGCTGATGATAGCGTCAAGGATATAGTGGAGGTGACCTTCAGTCTTAGCCTTTTCAACATATTCTTCTTCTGTGATAGCTTCGATGCCGAATGCTTCAAGAAGCGGGATAATTGCGAAGTTGTAGCCACGGGCGCCGAGGATACGGATATCGTCACCGCGTGAACCGTCTTCCTCAATGTCGGGAAGTACGATCACGTCTTCGCCGGTGAGAAGGAGACCGAGTACAACGTCAAGCGGGAAGAGAAGGTCGGAGATAAGGTTAACAACACCGTCGAAGGATGCATCTTCACCTGTGAGGCCGAGCTTCCAATCGAATGTGGAGTACATTGCCTGTGAATGTACAGTTTCCTTAATTTCATTGCCTGCAGCGTCCTTAACTGCTTTGCCTTCTGCATCAAGCTTGGTCTGTTCAACCATAACCTTAGTGAGAACAACTTCCTTAGCATCTTCGCCTTCACCGACAGTTGCCTTGGTGAGTGCGTTGCTTTCGCTGTAGTACTTTTCAGTTACGGTCTTGCCGTCATCATCTGTATCTTCATATGTGTATACGTACTTGGTATGAGCTGCTTCAACTTCTGCCCATGAAATCTCGCCGTCTCTGTCAGTATCCTGAGCTGTAGCAATGAATGCTGCAAGCTGTGAGCCGAATGTATCGTGCTGGAATGCTGCAGGAGCAATGTCAAGGTCAAGATTTGTGAGTTCCTTCACATAACCGAGGATTACACCAAGGTCGAGGTCTGCAAGAACGGGAACAAGCATATTAACGAGCATGTTACCGAGATCCATACCTTCAACGAGTTCGCCAAGGAGACTCTGGAGTGAGTCAGCATCAAGACCGATGAGACCGATTACAGAAACGATGATGGGATCGAGTGCTGCAAGAGCCTTCTGGAGATTTTCTTCAGTCATCGGGTCGATGTGTGTTACTTCTTGCTTGGAAATCGGATTGCGTACATGGTCAACATAGTTGATGTCGTAATCTGTAAAGAGAGTAACGATGATATCAACGAGGTTATCCTGCTTGCCTGCAAGACTGAGGATAATTTCGCCGATTGTGCTGTCAGCTTCTGCGTCAACGAGTTCACAAAGAACTGTGAGGAAGCTGTCTGAACATACTGTTGAAAGAACATACATAAGAGCATCTGTCTTATCAATTGTCCAGTCAACTACATACTTATGTTCGGGCTGGTAGTCATAGCCTACGTCGCCTTCTGCGATAAGCTCAACATCAGCATCTTCAATTACAATAGCATACTGTGCAAGCTTAAGGAAGAAGTCTTCGGGAAGGAGATTGAGTGTTGCAGTTTCACCGAACTGATTTGTGATTTCAACTGAACCGATGAGTTCGTTGAGCATTGCAACAAGTCCTTCGCCGTTTTCACCTGCGATATTGATGATATCGTCAAGGCTCATATCGATGAAGCCTTCGAGAAGTTCGTTGATCTTTGCTCTGGGAGCGATTGAGTCAAGTGTTGTAAGAAGTCCGAGAAGCGGAGCTGCAATACCTTCAATTGCTTCCTTAACGCCGCCTGATGCAACGAAGTATGAAAGACCTGAAACGAGTTCAATAATTGTTTCAATCGGAGCACCAGCGAGCTTGTCAACAAGACCGAGGATACCGTTGAGGAGTTCTTCTACGCATACGATCGCATTCTTATCTGCACCGAGCTCTGCGTTTGTCTTGAGATCTGCGCCGAGTGCCTTTGCAAGAGGAACAAGTACGTTATCATAAGCGTTGCCGCCCTTAAGCTGAACATCGTCGATGATGACAGCTATGTTCTTGCCTCTGAAGAGCCAGTCAAGAACCGGACCGAAGGGAGCAATGATTTCAAGAAGAACATCAATGAATGCGTCCTGCTTGTCAGTTGCTGAGTCAACGCCCCAGTCGTTAGAAATAACAACTGTTGTTTTCTGAACATCTGTATCCTTGCCGTCCTTATCCTTAACATATACAGGTGTGAGTTCGTATGCCACGCCATCTGCATCTGTGTATGTCTTAGCAGTTGCTGACTTGTCTGTTACTTCTATAACTTCATCTTCAGCGCCTTCTTCAGTTGCCTTGATTGTGTAGGTGTATACATATTCTGTGTTAGCTGCAGCGATGTCTGCCCATGTGAGTGTTTCTTCACCGTCAAGGTCAGGTGTTACTGCAAAGCTTGAGATGTATGCTGCAATACGGCTGCTGTTTTCTGCGCCGATTGCTGTCTGGATTGTCTTAGCAAATTCAACGGGATCGAGGTTGATGCCGAGGATGTCACCAAGAAGATCATTGATCATATTGTATGTGTCAGCATCCATTGTACCAAGAAGGTTAACTATGATGCCGAATACGGTGCTGATCATATCGTTCTTGAATATCATACTGCTGAGAACATAGTCGATAATTCCGCCGATTGTTACTTTTGCCTCACCTGATTCAACTGCTGCAGTGATGTCAGCAATGATTTCGGGCATACCGTCCATACCACCGAGGATACCGAGGAGAGGCTCGATTGCGTTGTTGATAACTGCATCAAGCTTGTTGAGAGCAAGAGTGAGTGTATCTTCTGAAACAACTTCATCATTGTAGTTATAGAAGATCTTTTCGATTACGTCATAGAGAACCTTCACATTGTCCACAACATAGTCAGTTGCAAGAAGCTTGGCAACTGCATCGATAGCGGTTGTCGGGTCTTCAAGTGCACCGCGAATGATGTCACCGAGAACTGTGCTTATGTTATCGATTACAGCGATGTTGCCGTTTGCGTTCATCGGAACGTCAATCATACCCTTATGATATACGCCGTCTGTATCAACGTAGCCAAGAAGGCTGTCGAAGAATTCAGCGGTTGCAACCATATCAAGCAGGTTGAGAACAGCGTCTGCACGGTCAACAACGATTCTGTCACGCCATTCAGCGCCTGCGGGAACAAGCTTGTCATAGCTTGTGTCAACCTTTGAATCTTCATACTTAACAGTACCGTCTGCGTTAACTGCAACAGAAGCTGCAACGTAGTCACGGATTCTGAAGTCGATTGCAAGGTCAGGAGCGAACTGTGCAATAGCACCGTTGTCACCGAAGAGCAATTCTTCAATTGTTACATTGTCAAGGTTCAAATCGAGACCAACTGTTGCATCGTTTGCTGCAACTTCATCGCCGAGCATAATCTTGAAGATTTCTGCATCCTTAACGAAGATCTGTGTAAGGTCAATCTTGATAGATACAGGAAGTGTCTTTTCGATTGCCTTAAGAAGCTCTGAAACGGGAGCAATAAGGTTGGATATGATTACTGTCAAGCCGTCCTGGCTGATTGTGTACATAAGATTTACAAGCAGGTCAGCTACGAATGAAAGCGGAGTATTGAGACCACCGATAATATACTCGAGAAGTGTATCGAGGATATAACCGAGTGCGCCGTCAGTTGCGATTGTTGCTTCATATTCTGCCTGAGTCTTAATCATACTGTTGGGCACGCCAAGAGTTTCAAGAAGAGGAATGATAGCGTAGTTGTAGCCTGAGCCACCCATAATATTGATTTCATTGAATGCGCCGATTGAATCTGCCTTAGTTGCATCGCCGGTGTTTGTGCCACCTGCAAGAAGTGCAGTGAGAACAAAGTCAAGAGGAGCAAGGAATGATGTGAGAATGTCAACGAGCATGTGAGCCTGCTTGATGAGCTTGCTTTCTGTTACAGAACCGTCAGCAGCGACTGTATCTGTAAGTTTTTCAATACCCCAAGCATAGTCATAGATAACTTCAGTTGCCTGCTTATCTGTGTAGATAACTTCTGCTGCACATGCTGTTTTGGTGCCACCGAGATTTACCATAACGGTGATTGAACCGTCTTCAGCAACCTTAACTGATTCAGCATCAACGACACCCATATCAATTGTAATAGCACCGAGGTTAACCTTGTACATCGGATAACCTTCAGAGGATACGGCCTGTTCGTAAACCTTGGTGAGTTCATATGTCTTGCCGTCTACTTCGTATTCGGTGAGACCTTCTGCAAGGTTAACGGTTACTGTTTCGGCCTTTGAGCCGTCAACATCGGGATCAGCGGGTATTGTGTAAGTGTATACATACTTAGTATAGGCCTTGACAACCTCTGCCCAAGTTGTGGCTTCACCGAAGAATGCTGCAATGTCAGCGTCCTTCTTGTAGTTTTCAACTGTGAGGTCAACTTCTTCGTTGAGAATGTCAGCAACCATATCAATGATATCCATAATGTCGCTGTCAAGACCTGAGAAGAGACCTGCAAGCATACCAACAATCATATTGATCATATCGTCTGTGAATACCATACCGCCGATAAGATCTTCAAGTGAGCCTACACCTGCCATAGTAAGGATAGGATCGAGGAGACCGTCGATGTTGGAAATTGCCTGTTCAGCAGCGCTCTTGGTGATTGTTCTCTTCTGAACATTCTCTGTTTCATCATCTACATAGTATGTGTAGAGCTTTTCAAGAGCAAGGTCACCGTCACTTGCTGCAAGGATAGTGTATTCAACAAGATACTTGGTTGTAAGCTTGTTAAGGAATTCGATTACGCCGTCAGCAGCGTCTTCATCTGTGAGGGCCGGGATAATATCGTTGAGGATGCTATCCGGATTTTCTGTGTCTACCTTAAGGATCTTGCCGAGGATATCGTCTGAAAGTGCGAATGAGAAGAGACCGTCTGCAAAGTATTTGCGTGAGCCTACAACTGTTGTAAGCTTACCTGCGGTGATTTCATCTGCAGTAAGTACGTTGCCGTTCTTATCTACATATTCACCGTTCTCGTTCACAAGAGCATTGTTAGCAGATGTTCTGAGTGAATCGATAACTGCATAATCACCGATTGAAGCAACAAGGCTTACAAGCATATCCTTAGTAATAACAAGGTCAATCTTGTTGTCAGCAAGGAGTTTATTGATTGTTTCAAGGAGCTTATCGATCTGTACAATGCTGAGGTCAACACCGAGTATAGCAAGGAGGTCATCTGTGCCTGTTACAGGTTCAAGAACCTTGAACAAACCGTTTGCAAGTGCAAGAACGTTGTCAACGAGGTTAGCTACGTTGTCACTTACAAGGAAGTAGAGAAGACCTGCAAGGTGGTCAGCAAGGAAGGTGATGGGAGCTTTCTTAAGACCGTCAACGAGTGCCATAATGATGTTAACAACTGCGCCGAGGATATCTTCGATGTCGTTATAAGCATTGAAGGTTGCACCGTCAACGATACCTGTTGCAGCAGTGTCAATTTCACCGAAGATAGCTTCTGCAAGAGCAAGGAGACCTTCGTCATAACCCTTTGAGCCACGGATTTCGATGAAGCCGTCACCCATAATTACGCCGGATGTAATTTCTTCTGCTCTGTCATCATCAGGTGTTTCGCCTGCGGCACCTGTTGTTGTGTTATATGCTGTTTCAAAGTCGCCACTGTACTTGCCACCGCTTGAGAGAAGTGTAAGAGTCTTGCCCTGAAGAACAAGCTGGAGAACTTCTGCCAAGGGTTCAAGAAGAACTGTGAATGCGTCAATGAGAGCTGTGAGCTTGTCAGAAGCTTCGTCAATACCGAAGGAGAGACTTTCGTCGAGCTTAACAGCAGTTACATGCTTTGTGCCTGTTACTGTGCCGTTTGCGTCCTTGATGTCTTCTGTCTTCTTGGTGAGCTTATAAGTCTTAGCTTCGTCGCCTTCACCGATTGTAATTTCTGTGCCGTCAAGCTCAGCGCTTGCGTCGTAGTATGTGCCAAGTTCAGCTTCTGCATCTGCAGTTGCTTGCTTGATTACATAGGTGTAACCATACTTGGTGTTGTTCTTCACAACTTCAGCCCATGAATCTGCATCGCCGATAACTGACTTAACTGCTGCAAGTGCTGTTGCATACTTAGCCTTTGTTTCAGCATCAGCATTTGTGTCGAAGTGTTCAACAATTTCAGCAAGGAATTCGGGAGCTGTAAGGTTATGGTCACCGATCTTGATGAGACCGAGAACCATATCGATTGTATCGTTGCCGAGAATACCAACGAGCATTTCAACGATGCCTCTTACCATATCATCGGAAAGGAATGAATCGATGAGTGCATTAAGGATTGTGCCGATTGCTGTTTCAGTTTCTACTGTTGCGTTGCCGTCTTCGTCAACACCGTAGCCGTCAAGAGCCTTAATGAGTGTATCCATAATGGAGCCTTCTTCAACATCTTCGCCTGCAAGAAGCGGAAGAATTACGGGAAGAGCTTCCTGGATGATATTGTCAAGCTTACCGGGAAGTTCGGCAGCTTCAGTCTGGCCTTCGTGGTCAATGTTGATGTAAATGCCGTTAAGTTCAGCATATTCAATCTTATAACCTTCGAAGAGTGACACAATGATATCAGTGAGTGTAAGACCGTTGTTCTCACCCTTGATGAGAGTGTTGAGAATTGTTGCAACAAGATCATCCTTGGTGAGGTCTGCGTCCATCTTATCAGCGAGTACTGTAAGCAGATCCTTTGAAAGTACTGACTGAAGAAGATATACGAGTGAATCAGCGATATCAACGTTCCAATTGTAAACTGTGTAACGTGTTGCAATGATGTCATACTGTGACTTCATTGTTTCTTCGTTATAGTCAGCCTGAGCCATTGTGATAACTTCGCCTGTTCTGTTGCCGTCTGCATCAAGAACTGCAAGTTCATAGTATGTCTGTGATGTTGCACTTGCATCTGCAATTTCAACTGCATAGCTTACATACTCTGTGAAGAAGTTTGCAGGAAGAATCTCAATAACTTCTGCTGTTTCGCCTTCAGGAGTTTCAACAAGTATACCGCCAACAAGGTTGTTGATGATTGCAACAAGGTTGCTGCCGTCTGAGCCGGCGATCTGGAGAATCTGGTCAAGAGTATACTTTGTATATTCCTTACCTTCATCATCTGTTGCGGGTGTGCCTACAATGTTTGCCGGCATATAATCGTCAACAAGCGGGCTGAGCATACCGCCGAGAAGGTCATCAAGGAGTGTACCTACTGCGGGTTCTGCAACATCAAGAAGTGCAAATACAGGTGAAAGGAGATTTTCAACGAAGAGACGGAGACCGTCAGATGCGAGGAAGTATGAAAGTGAGGGAAGGAGAGTGAGAATATACTCAATCGGGCCTGCCTCAAGATTTTCAACAATGTTGAAGATACCGTCAACAATAGCTGTGAGTGTAAGTGATGTACCCTTACCTGCTGCATATTCTGCACCGGAGGTGAGAGTATTACCCATCTGGTCAGCTGCGAGAGCCTGGAGAAGCGGACGGAGTGCATATGTGTAGCCTTCGCCGCCCTTGATTGTGATAACTTCCTTAACTTTGCCGTCAACTGTTGAGCTGATGGTGATGTCTTCGCCGTGGAAGAGGAAGTTAACAACGGGTTCAACAGCCTTAAGAACACCCCAGAGGATTTCGAGGAATGCATCCTTCTTTTCTGTGAAGGTTGCCTTTGCATCGATACCCCAAACATAATCGTTAGCGCCGAGAACCTTTGTGCCTGCTTCTGCATAAGCTGCTTCAACTGCAACAACTGTATCCTTACCTTCGATGGAAACTGTTGCTTCTGTTGCGTCGGCAGCAGCAAGATATACAGTACCGCTGTAATTCTTAGCTTCGTCAACGTCTGCTGTGTCGGGATCGTCTGCTACTGAGTATGTCCAGTTATAGCCATACTTTTCGCCGTCCATTACACGTGAGAAGGTGGGAGTTACGCCTACAGCGTCTTCTGCCCAGATGATGTTACCGTCCTTATCAGTTGCGATTGCACGTGTGTAAAGAACTACATCCTTAGTTGTGCCGTCGTCAAGAGTGATGGTAGCAGTAGCACCGTCTGCATATTTGTAGTTGTCAAAGTGCTGATTAATTGTGTAAACCGTCTTGGTTGTGGCTGCTTCAGTTTCTGTTGCTGCAACTTCAACTTCTTCTGAAGTGATGTAGTAGTAAGCATAATCTGAATAGTAGCCTGCGATGTCAGCCCATGTTGCATCACGAACTGTTGTTTCGGGAAGACCAAGCTCGTCTTCGCTAACTGTGCTGCGGTCAGCCTCAGTGCCTGCAATAGCAGCGTTAATGAAGTTAGCAAGAGCTGAGTTTGCACCTGCGCCTGCTGCAACTGCTGCGGGCTGAAGCTGGATATCAAGAAGGTCATCAAGTACGGGAGTAAGAGTATCGATTGTTTCAGCGATACTGTCGCCACCGAGCAGACCCACGATCATACCAACAAGCATACTCATAGTGTCATCGTTGAATGCAAGGTCAACAAGCAGAGCTTCAACAACGTCAGCAAGAGTTACGCCGTCATATGTGCCGTTGTGCTTAGCCTTGATGCTGTCAAGGGTTCCCTTGAGAAGTTCAACTTCTTCAAGCATCGGAAGGAGTTCCGGAACAAGTGCAAGGATAGCCTGATCAAGCTTCTTGATAGCACGTCTTACCTTACGTGCGGTGAGAGTTGTATCTGTTGTGTATGTCTCATAAGGGAATGTATTAGCATCGAATGAGAGATAGTTAATCATTTCGCTTTCAACATCATAGTGGTTGAAGTAGTTGAGGAGAACCTCAAGAATACAATATCTGTTGTCGCCTGTGATACCGTCGATAACAGTCTTGATTGTTTCGTTCTCCGGATCGCTGAGATTAACACCAGCAACAGTGAGGATATCGAAGATAAGTCCGCCTTCACTGAGTACGATTTCAGAGATAATCTGAAGAACTGTGTTAGCTCTTGTAGCCTTTACGCCCTTAACTGTGCGTGAGCTGCCTGTATTAACTACACCGAAGTAACGCATTGTTTCAACGTCTGTGATAGCGCAGGTCTTGTCAACAATCTTCTGGAAGAGACCGTCAACGAAGCCGAGCTTGGTTGTGCCGTCTTCATTCTTTGAAAGTCCCATAATGAGATTTTCAAGGCCGTCAGCAGTGAGAAGATTTGTGATGATGTCAGCAGGTGTCTTAGCATCGCCGAGATCAATTATATCCTCAAGAAGGTTAACGAGAAGTTCGTAGATATTGAGAGCTACGAGAGGCTCGTCTCTGCCTGCGATTTCAAGTTCCTTAGCTGTGATATCGTTGAGCATATCAACGAGAGTGATAATAGGAGCAAGGAACTGTTCAAGACCCTGAGCAAGACCGTTTGAAGTGATGAAGTATGCAAGCTGCGGAAGAAGATCAATGATTGTCTGAACCGGAGCCTGAACAATCTTGTGGATAAGCTTAGCAATACCGTTAACAACAAAGTCAGCGAATGCTTCGTCTGTCATTGCAGCAACTGCGTTCTTATCGTTTTCGATTGTGATACCGAGCATTTCTGCTACGGGGATTACAAATCGGTCATAGCCGTCACCTGCGGAAATTGTGATGCCGTCAAGGAGAACAAGGTCGCCATTTTCAATGAGCAAGAGCTGGAATACGGGTACGAGCGGAGTGATGATGTCGCCGAGGAGTGCAAGAGCGCTGTTGTAATCTGTTACGCCAAAGCTGTTAGTACCTGTAAGCTTAACTTCCCACTGATACTCGTAAACTACGTTTCCGTTGTCATCGGTCTTAACTACGTATGCGTCCTTAACAGCTTCTTCTGTCACCTTGTTGCCCTCAGCATCTTCGGTTTCAGCAGCTGTACCGCCTGTTACATAGTATGTACCGTATTCGTTAGTATTTGTTTGTGCAGATGATGCATAAACGGGAATCTTATTGCCGTCCTCATCTTCTGCATAAACAGGTACGGGAACATTCTTATCGTCTGTCTTGTAAAGGTATGTGCCGTCGTTAGCCGCAGCAACGTCTTTGTGTTCAACATCGTCTGTCTCATCGTCGGGTGTACCCATATCGTCGGTCCAGGTTACCTTATCGTTGTCAGCGTCATAAGCAATCTTAACCTTGTATGTTTCGTAAGCTTCTTCCCAAGTGTCGCAATCAGCGAATACTGTTGCAGCTGCTGCAGAAGACTTCTTGAAGTAATCAAGTGTAAGGTTGATGCCGCCGTCAGCGCCGCCTGTAAGCTCGTAAACCATTGAAAGGATAGAATCGAGCTTGCTGCCGCCGAGGAGATTTACAAGAAGAGTGAATATTGTTGTTGCAAGACCGTTCGTAACTGTGCCGTCTTCTTCAACTGTATCGATGAAGAGTGAAGCAACGAGGTTTTCTACCATTTCTTCAAGTGTATCACCCTTGAGGTTGAGGTCAAGGTCAACACCGAAGGTGGGAAGAAGCTCACCTACGAGAGGAAGAATTGCTGCAACGAGATTGTCAAGCTGCTCGGGAAGCTTTTCAAGTTCAGCTTCGTCAAGGCCTGTTGCTGCCCAGTTAACGTCGGGAAGTTCTGTATCTGCTACGGTGTTGTCAACTCTTTCTTTAGCATATTCAACATCGTACCATGAGAGAAGGTCGATAAGGAGTCTTTCGAGAGCTTCGCCATCCTGGAATACACCGTAAAGGAGTACGGGAAGGAGGTAATCTGTGTCGAGTACCTTGTCTTCTGCGGGATTCATATCTTTGAGCGCTTCGTCTGAGAAGTCGAAGTCACCAAGAAGACCTGCGATGAGGTCACGTACGCTTTCCTGGAAGAGAAGTGTATTGAGAACTTCAATAAGAACTGTCTCACGGTCAACATAGTAGTCGGTATCCTTCTGAACATTGACTACCTTGCTGTCGTTGATGTCTTCGTCTTCGCCGTCAGCATAGTCTACATCCTTAACCATTACATAGCCGAGATTTTCATCATCGTACCATGCGCAGGATGCAAGAGTTGTGAACAGTCGGTCTGTGATGATTGATGACAGAGCAAGCTTTTCGCCGTCGCCCATATCAATCTGTACATTGCCGAGAATATCCCAGATGATATCCATGAATGTGAGCTTGCTGTAGTCAATACCACTGCCGTCACCGTCAAGGAAGGAATCATCATCATCTTCTTCTTCAACTGCAAGAGCGATGCCTACATTTGCGTTAGCTTCTGCTGCTTCGTCGAGCTGCTGTTCAATATAGTCTGTTGCTGTGTCAACCGCTGCATCGTCGCTGTCGGCTGCAAGGCCCTGAAGAAGACCCTTGATGAGACCAACGATATCAAGGTCATAAACGTCCTTAATCATATCTGTAATAGCAGTTACAGGTGCAAGGAGGTTGCCGACGATGATGTCAAGGCCGCCACTTTCGAGGAATCTTGCAAGGTAGGGAAGCATTGTTGCGATTGTTGAAACAGGTCTGTCACAGAGTGAATCAACGAGTGCAAATACTGCATCAAGGATTGCCTGAAGAATAACCTGTGATTCGCCGACGAGTGCGCCGTCAAGAGGATCATCGGATGTACCGCCGTAAATAGCGAGTTCATAGGATGCCTGGTCTGCATAGAATTTTTCAAGGTACGGTTTTTCTGTGCCGTTTGCATCAACATATGTGAGAACGGGGATGCCGAGGCCTTCAATGATGGGAAGGATAACACCTGCGTAGCCATCGAAGCCACGGATATTGATTTCTCCGTAGATTGAAAGGTTCTGACCTGTAAGGAATACTTCAAGTACAGGTGAGAGCGGTTCAAGAATATCCCAAAGAATTGTTACAAAGTTATTGCGTGATGCCTTTCTTGCTGCAGTCTTTGTAGCCTCGTCAGCATCATCTGCAACTTCCACAACGATGTTCCACTGAGCGTCAAACTTAACTGCTGTCTTCTGGTTATCTGTGTCATCGACCATAACAGCGGTAAGAGTGAACTTCTGTTCCTCAGTACCTGCTTCCGCATCTGCCGGAATGACATACTCAGTCTGGTTATTTTCCTTGTGGTAGTAAGGTGTTCTGTTGTCATTTTCCTTATCTTCGTCAGTTGCATAGTAGAAGTATTCATACTCACCGTCTGCATTCTGAGCCTGCTTTTCGTTGTAAACAGGGATAAGAGTTACTGTATCATCTTTTGCACCGTCGCCGTCAGCGTCGACTGTTGCAGTTGTTGCTGTTGCGGACTTATCGTAGTAAGTAGCATAGACAGGCTCACCCTTATCGTTTGTTTCGCCAACAAGGTTACCGTCTTCGCCTGCAACAAGAGTCTGATACTTGTATTCATACTGCTTGTTTGCTTCTGCGATTTCAGACCATGTCATTGCATTGCCGTTTTCATCGTTGATGATAGACGCAAGAATCGGGTTGTTTGCAAAGTTTGCAGGTGAAATGTTAATGCCTGCTGCACTCTGAAGAAGGTCTGTTACTACGCCGATGATGTCAGCTGTTCCTTCGCCTGAGAGCATACCGACAAGCATACCGAGAAGGTCGTTGATCATATCGTCATTGAAGAGCATATCTTCAAGAAGACCGTTAACAGCATCCTTGAGGTTGATGTCATCATCTTCGGTGAAGATACCGTTGAACAGACCGCCTTCCTTAACGAGGTCAGACTTGAACAGGTTAAGAACTGTACCTACAAGTTTGTCAAGGTTATCAATAGCATAAGATGTCTTCACACGTGAGATTTCCGTGCCTGCATATGTGCCTGCCTGAATCTGCTCAAGGATATCCTGATATGTTGTGCTGCCGTCTTCATCATAGAATTCATAATGATTTTCGTCAATAGCAATGAGAGTTACATCCTTTGCACCTGCAACGGTGTAAGTTGTGAACAATGAGACGATAAGGTTAACGATGTAATCAGGATTTCTGAATACGTTTGTAAGAAGTTCGTCAAGGAGTTCTGCATCTGAGCCGTTTTCATCTGTGATGTCATAGCCGAGAAGCGCACCGAGAACTTCCTTAATTGTTGTGTTTTCAAAGATGAAGTCAAGGATGAACATAAACATGTCAGCTTTGTTAACTGAGATCTGACCGTTTGCGGCATCAATCTTAACATATCCCTGATATTTTGAAGGTACATTATGAGTCACACCGGCAGCGTCTGTATAAGATGCTCCGAACGAGTCAGCAAGAGCTGCGATTGACTTGAGCCAATCAGTGACTGCGGTTGCACGAAGTGTACGTGCCTGCTCAAGGACTGCTTCATCGCCTGGTGCTGCATTGATCATTGCCCAAGCCTGAGCTTCAACTTCACCGTCGATAAAGTAAGTGATTGTGCGTATAAATTGCTCTTCTGTCTTCATCACTGAGGTCAGATCCATCTCGATGTTAGCAACAAAGGAGATAAGAGCCTGTGTGAAGGAAATTTCCTTTGATTCAGCTTTATAAGATGTTGTGACTTTCTTACCGTTTTCATCGTAAGTAATTTCGTCATACATCTTGTTGCCGTCTTCGTCAAGATAGAACTTGAAGATTTCCTGGAATGAATCCCATGTGTTTGTGCCAAGGAAGTCGACAATACCGGCACCAAGGTCGTTGACATCAATTGCAACGATGGGACCTGCTCTGTCTGTCATGACAGTAAGGAATGTGAGAAGATTGGAGATAATCTCATTCAGACCGTCACCTGCAATGAAGTAAGCGAGTGTCGGAAGAGCTGTAAGAAGTGTCTGAATCGGATATGTTGCAAGGATTTCCACAAAGTAGAAGATATAGTTAACAACAACTTTGAGGAATGTTTCCATATCATAGCCGTAGGAAGGATCAAAGGTAATTGTGCCGGCATTTTCTTTATCCCAGCTCCAAGCTGTGATGTTACCGTCTGAATCTACCCATGTACCGAGTGAACGCTGCATACCCTCATTACCCTTAACAAGGTTTGCGGGGATGTCATTAACGTCACCGTAAATAGCATCTCTTTCACGGTTGAGCTGTTCAAGCATTGTTACATTTGAACCGTCGTTTGCTACAGTATCAGCAATTGTGTTGCCGTTACTGTCGGTAACATCTGTGGTGTTAAGATAGCTGAGGATAGCATCAAGACCAAAGCCTCTGAGAAGCGGAAGCAATGTGTCTTCATAACCGTCCTGGCCTTCAATATTAAGTGTGTTAAAGAGCTTAAGTGCCTTGTTTGATGTTGAACCGAAGAAGAGAGCTTCGAGGATAGCATCAAGTCCGCCGATTATATCCCAAAGGCTGGAGATGAAGTAGCTGACTCTTCCGTAGAAGTTGTTGCCGTAACCTGCAGGCATATTGTCAAAGTTCCAAGTCCACTTTTCAGTGCTTGTTTCATCATAAACTGCACTGAGTTCATACTTAGCCCAAATTGCATCGCCTGTTTCCTCGTCAACCTTGTCAGTTTCGACTGCGAAAGATGTGAGGTTCGGCAGTGTGCTTGTGTATTCTGCCTTTTCACCGGCTGCATTCTTATATGTGTAGACATATTCGCCTGCATCGTTCTTTTTCTGTGTGTAAACGCTGCTGATGAGAGTCATTGAAGGACTGTCAAGGTCATCTTCTGTCTGAACAACGCCGTCTTCATCCTTAACTTCGTTGCCCTTTTCGTCTACAACATTCTTCTGGCTGTATGCATAAACGGGGTCATCGCCATCCATGACAACGTTGCCGTTTTCGTCATACTTATAAACCTGGTAAGCATGAGCTTCATAGATATCTGCCCATGTCAAATCTTCGCCGGTTTCTGCAATTGTACCGTCAGCATTGATATTAAGACCGTAATTCATGTAGGACTTGAGACCTTCGCCTGCGCCAACATAGAGTGTCTTAGCTGTAATATCAATACCTGCATCGGCAACGATGGGAAGGAAGTCGCCGATGGTACCGCCGAAGATACCGACAAGCAGGTTAACGATGGTTGTCATTGTGTTATCGTTAAATGCAAGTTTTTCAACAAGCTTTGTGAGAACTTCATAAAGAGTTGTTGAACCTGAGTCAAGCTCGATACCGAGTGATGACAGGTCAAGGATACCCTGTGAAGCAAGGATATTGATGATGTCGGGAAGTGCCTTTTTGAGAACAGCATCGAGACTGTCAAGTGTTTCTTCAACATCATAAGGAGTGAAGAGCAGATCATCGTTTTCATCAATTGTAATGTTTTCCCACTGATATCCGACATGCTCAATACCGTACTTAGCCATCATTTCGTCGCTGTAGTCTGAGTCAGCCATCTTCTTGTAGAACATGTCAACGCCTTCGCCGGGAACGTAGTCGGTGAGAAGGTCTACAAGGATACCGATAACGATGTCAGCTCCTGTACCGTTATAATTGCCGTTTTCAAGGAGCACGGGTGCTTTTGCACGGCTTGCAAGACCTGTAACTATCTGACGAACCTCTGCCCAGTCAGCAGTCAAATCAGCGTTGACCTCTTCATCTTCAGCTGCCTGTGCGTACCAATTCATAAATGTATCAGCGAACATTTCGATGAAATCATCTGTAAGAACGGAACGGACAAGAGTGATAATAGCCTTTGCAGGGCTGCCGTCAAAGTATGTGAATGTGGGGAATTCCTTAACATTTGAGAATCTTGTCTGTGCTGTTGCACCGTAAACTGCAATTGCACCAAAGTCAACGAACTGGCTGACAACAACATCGTCTGCATCTGCATCGCTGTCACGCACCATATTTGTGATCATTTCGTTGAGCATGGTTTCGAAATCAAGGAACTCATCAAGCATTGCGCCGATGTCAAGCTCAAGAGCTCTTGAAATAACAGGGTCAACGATGTTGAGTATTTCAAGAATGGGGGAGATAAGATTCTTCACAGCCTGTGCAAGGTTGTTAGTTCTTATTAATGCACCTGAGCTGTCCTTTTCGCCGTCAAGGTTATCATACATATAGAGAAGATATGCGATATTCGGAAGCTTGGAAAGAAGAACTGTAAACGGGCTTTCAAGAAGACCCTTTACTTCAGCATTGGTGCTGCCTAAAGTTGTACCCATTGAACGGGTTGTGTCTGCAGTGCCGCCTACAAGCAGCGCTCTGAGAGCTACAAATAAGGGCTTAAGAGGTGAATTCTTATATACCCATGTTCTGCTTTCACCCTTTGCGCTTTCAGGGTCAGTTGTGCCGAACACATATTTCATATATTCAGTTTCAGACATTGAAACGTAATATGTCTTTCCGTCATCGGTAAATGTAACATCACCGTAACCAAATGCTTCAACCAGCATTGTAACTGCACTCTGATAACCGGTGCTACCTTCAATTACAAGCTCGTCCATAAGAACGATATCTTCACCGCAAAGAATCAGTGAAAGAATCGGATTGAGAGGCATCAAAAGAGTTTCGATGGTTGAGAAGAACGCGTCAACCTTGTCTGCTGCTGTTGCAGTGTCAGAGAAGCTGAACCAGGTAATTGTGCCCTCTTCGGGAGCTGTTACGTCTGCCCATGTCATATCGTGGTATTCAGCATATGTTGATGTACCGCCGGCTGCTGTGTAGCAAGCGCTGAGCCAATCCATAATTGCACTGTTGCCTGTTGTAACCGCAGCATCATAGAATGCGCCGGGTCTGATGTCGATACCGAAATCAGCAAGTGCGGGAAGAAGGTTTGCAACCATACCGCTGCCGAGAATACCGCCAAGAAGACCTGTATCGTAAACGGGCACATACTTTGAAGGATCGGTTGTAATTTCACCGTTTGCATCAATGTAGTTGCCGTTTTCATCCTTTTCGTATGCAGGAATTTTTGAGCCGTTTTCAAGTGTCTCTGTGTCCTGCTCACCTGTACCAACCAGAAGTGTTACAAGCATCTGCATAAGATCGTTTGAAGTAATAACATCAGCAACGATATCTGCAAGTGTGTCATCCTCTTCAACGTTCTCAAGGGGCTCAAGAATACCGAGCATATTCTCGGGAAGAAGACCCTCAAGCATGGGAAGAAGCACCGGAAGAAGGGAGGGAATAAGCCCCATAATAAGGTTGTCAAGGTTCGAAATTGCAAGGTCAACCTTTGCAAGCTGTGCTTCGTCTGTTTTGTTAACGTCTTCGGTAGCCATGTCTGCGAGTGATTCGGAGAGATATTTACCGACAACGAATTTACCGTCTTCGCCGAAGAGTGAAGTTTTTAAGTCGCCGTTAATATAAGCATCATAATACGGATAGAAGTCAACTTCATATTCATTGAGAAGTGAAACAAGCATTGCAAGAACTGCGTCAGCCTGACCGTCAACGATACCGATAATCATATCAACGGTTGCTGCATCACCGAGAAGTGAAGCCAGCAGAGGTCTGACTTTTCCGAGAACACCGTCATTCATAAGCCAACGGAAGAGTGAAAGAAGAACGTCACCGCTGTCAGCATTAATGTGATATGAATAAACTGTAGAACCGTATGAGGGGTCAACATCATCAGTAACACTGAAACCTGTATCAGTATACGGTGCGTTTACTGTACCCATAGCCATAATACGGTTGACAGGAATTGAAAGATTTAAGGCACCGTTACCCTTCTTGTCCCAATCGAACATTTCAAAGAGCGATTCACCTGCCACACCGAACAATGTCTGAGTAAGCATACCTAGACTGTTGTAGTAGTAGCCGTCACCATCCTTATAAGTTACGGTTGCAACTGAGAAGCCCTCAGTTTCTGCAGGAACAAATGCCGTTCCGTTACGATAGTATATACCGTCTGTATTTGCCGTGTAACGGGTACCGTTTGAATCGAGATATATCTTGTTACCGTTCGAATCCAGCTCGGGCTCCGTCAGATAATTGCTCTTTTCATCATCATTAGCGGGTCCCGTTTTAGTCTTGGTCGCCTTAAGAAGCATTGCCATAATACCGTCCATACCACTCGTCAAATCAATTCCCATATTGGTGAGAAGAGGAAGAACGAGCTCTGAAAGGTTAAGAGTATAGATATTAATTTCGAAACCGATATTGATACCGATAATTACAGCAATGTTCTGAAGCTTCGGCAAAAGCTGGTTATACTCGAGCATGCAAAGGAGGTTGGGAAGAAGCTCAAGAACGGTACGAACAGGATTAACGAAGAGTGTGCTTTCAAGCCAAGTCATGACGGGCTCAAGAAGAGCCTTCCAAAGAGGATATCCGCCGCCTGTAAGCATATATGTATCTTCATACTGAACCTGTTCACAAGCTGCACCGATTTCCTGTGCTGTGGGATAGTCTGTAATGCCGAGCAAATGATAAAGCGGAAGGAAAAGTCTGTTGTAAAGGTTATCTGCCTGGTTACGCAGACGAAGGGTCAGTGAAAGAATGGAGATTTTAGCTTCAACTTTACTTTCAGAGTTAGTAACAAGAGGATCAAGGGCATTCTGAAGACCGCCGAGCGCTGCAGCCATTGATTCATAGAAGTCATCCATTGAATCAATATTCCAAACGGCCTTGTTGTCAAGAGTTGCCCATTCTTCTTCTGTCATCGAGTTCCAGGTTGATTTTTCGCCTTCTGTAATCCACTGGATATTGTCTTTCAGGAATTTAAGGAGAAGTTCATAACTGTCATCTGAGCCGAAAAGAGTACCGTCATAAAGCATATGCCACTTAACCTTGGTATATGATCCGTCTGACGGGTCATAGCTTGTGTTGCCTACTTTAGCATTATACAAGAACTGGTGAGGCATACTTGCAATTGCAAGACGTGATGCGTGAGGAAGCATCCCACCGATATCTATTCCGGCAAATGAAAGACCGGCAATGTCTTCATTTTCAAGAAGCTGAGTACCGATAAGTGAGTGAATTGCCTTGAAGAGCATTGTCTGGATATCGCCGCCCCAAAGCAGGTTAATAATGGTAGAAATCAGGAACTCACGAAGATTCTTGATATTGTCGCCTTCCTCGACAGAGGTTTTGGATCCGTCAGCATTACTGAATGTATAATCAAATTTCCATGTGCCAAGGAAGCCGCTGGTTTCACCTGTTGCAGCATCGGTTGTCTGAATAAGAGCATCAAGAATTGAGCCGAGGTCATTTGATACAAGCATAGCATCAAGCTGATTAACAGCACTGTCAAGAAGGTTTGCAATCGTACTGTCACCCAAAACGCCATAATCTGCAAGACCAACATTATTAACGATCTCTCTGATGGTGCTGTAATCAAGAGTACCGACACCTGATGTCCACATATAGTTATAGAAAGAGCCGGCATAGTTATTTGCACTGTTATATTTGTCAAAGAGGTAGTGACGAATCTTTACGTCAGCGGTTGTACCCTCTGTGCTGGTAAGCTGAGCTCTCATTGCTGCAAGCTGATCCTTGAAGTACTGAGCTTCGGATGAATAAGAAGCAATTGTTGTATACATAGCTTCAATTTCATCAATTGTGTGTGCAGTTACTTCTGAATCAACAAACTGCTGTGCTGCCGGGTCATAAGCAGGCTTAGCTCTGAGGAAATTGAAAAGAACAGTCTGCTGAGCTTCAATTGCATTTGTTGCATCAATAATAGCTTCAAAGTTATAGTATGTAACCTTTGAGCGGCCTTCTTTATAATACTGTTCAACTCTTTCAACCTGCTCGTAAATGCGGTTAGCAGCACGTCTCTTTAAGTCGTTGAGGAATTCGTCATAAGGAGTCATGCCTTCTTGACCGAAGATTTCTGCGAAAACTTCAGCTGCACCTGAATTTGTTGAAAGGCTCTTACATTCTGTGTAGCCAAGTGCCACAAAATCATTATAATAACCTGTGATTGAAGAATATGACAAACCACCGGTGAGACGTGTTGAATCAATGAAAGCATCCATATCAGCCTTCATCTTGATATATCTCGCACCGTTGAGGTTAAGGTTAGCCTTGGCATAGTTTGCATAAAATGCATTCCAGTTCTTTTCTGTCACACCTGCAACAGTAATATAGTCATACTGAACATTGCCTGATGCATCCTGAATGAAGGGGAACACCTTAACTTCAAATTCAGCAACAAGAACAGCTGCAGTTGAGAAGAACTCATAAGTTTCGTTGTAATCGACATGGATACAGTGATCTGCTGTGGTCTTTTCGTCATCTGTATAAATTCCGTCGCCGTTTATGTCAACCCAGCCGTATGTACATTCTGCACCTGTATAGCCGCTGTTTTCAACCTGGTCTCTGCCGTTACCCTTAAGGTCACACTGAGTGCCGCAATTTCCGTCGCAAGCTTCCCAAACGTGGCCCATAGCCTGTGATGTGACAGCGTCAACAACTGTGAATGTGCTGATGTCTGCATAAACGTCAGCCATCTCAGTCGCATATGCCTGTGCAATGCGGATTTCAAGAGCTGTAACCTTTTCGAGAACTGAAACATAGTAATCTCTGCCGCCGTCAAAGGCTTCGATGATTTCATTTGTGATTTTTACAGTTTCATCGCCGTTGAAAGCATCTGCGTCATCAAGAGCTGTGAGAACAGTCATAATACCGTCGTGTGAAACACCGTTTTCATCTTCATAGCCTGCATATGTGTCATAAAGATCGTCGCCTGCTGTCTGAGTTTCAGCCTGTGCAAAAAGGGCATCAAGCAGAGACTTATACTCTGTAGCATAAGCCTTAGCAATATATTCAACGATGTTTGTCTTATACCACTGCTTAACTTCATCCCAGGTTCTGTTACCTGTGATTTTAGGGCTAACATATGCATCCCAGATGTCTTCAGCGTTGCCAACCTGCGCTAAAGCAATAGCATCTTCATATTCAACGATTTGTTCTGAAATGTCTGTAACAGTTTTATTCAGAAGAGCTAAGTCAGTTGCTGCGAGCTCTTCAAAATCTGTGTTGAACCAAGAAAGATATGTAACCTCTTCACCTGTTTCGGGATCTTTTTCTGTCAAGCCTTCATCAGCAAGTTTAATGAATCTTGCAATTGATCCTTTAACAATACTCATAGCACCGGCTGTTTCTTTTGAGTCCGGGTCGGAATGTGTGAAGGTGATATCATCTTCGTTGATACCGTAACCGCTTCCGTCTTCAAGAGCAGACATGCTGAACTTAACCGTAGCATTATACAGCTTAAGCTCCTCTTCAGTTTCGGGAATTGATTCATAATCCGGTGCCCACTGAAGAACGTCAAAGCCTGCACCGATGTAAAGAGTAATTACATTTGCAAGGCTGTAGAATTCTGAATCAGAGGTTTCACCAAAAGCAAAATACTTAAGAATCTCATCGTACTGGTCGATGCTTACAAGGGCAGTAGTTCTACCTGCCATTTTTTCTTCAATGTCTTGCTTAATGGCAGCATAAATACCATAATAAGTATGTACATTATCTGAAGCAATAACATCCTTGGCAGCTTCCGAATAGGCTGCTGTAACCCAGTACCAGGAACTGGTGGCCGAGTCAGTCGCCACCTTCCACTGAGATGTGTTTGCCTGCTGCGGAACACGCTTGAGATCTGCCGCGGTCGCATCTTCACTCTCTGCAGCCATAATAAGGTCCGCCAATGTCTCATGGTGGAGCTCAATTCGGTTCATGAGATTGTCGATTGTGTCATCAGCGCCGAGAACGCCAAAGCACACTGACACGCTGGAGACTATCATAATGATAGCGAGTACGCAACTTAGTACTTTTTTTCCAACTTTCATAAATTTTCCTCCTTAAATGAAAGATGTTTATATTACAAATAGGATTCCCTATAATAATACCTAGCTTAAAACCCTAAAAAAGGGTGCAAAATGCCCATAGAGACACCTATAACTATAGGTAGTATACCACCTAAAAACAAGTTTTTCAATATCATTTCTTAATTTTTTTTTAATTCTACATTTTGCATATAACCCAACTTTCTAATTTGGTGAGTTTGACTCATATAACAAATTAACAGTTTTCGACCTGCTTTTTTGATTATTTTGAACAAAACTGCATTTTGTGAACAAGCAAAAAAACAACCACAAGATATGGCTGTTTTTTGTAATTCTGCATTTTGAATTCTGAATTCCGCATTAAAAAAAGCCCCTCCGTGAGGAGGGGACTTTTTATCTTAGTTGTATCTTTCGTCAGGGCATCCGCAGCAATTGAATTCGCCTGTAAAGAGCTTGATAATCTTGTGGAAGAATCTGAAGATTGAGCCCCAGAAACCGTCACGGTGACAAGCACATGAGCAATCAATAACGTTGACTGCAGGTGATTTGCCGTTGTCATCATAGCCGTTTGCACCAACTGTGATATCGTATTGGAGATTATCTGCATCATCAACACCGCTGACAATTACAGTGTAAGTGCCTTCTTCCTTAACATAGAAGACTACGCAGCCTGAAGCATCTGAATACTGGATGTCTACCCATTCGCCATCCTTGTAAATGTCAACCTGAGCGCCCTTGATAGCGTTGCCGTTCTGATCCTTAACTGTGATGTTGATCACTCTCATTGTTACGGGAATAACCTCTTCCTTGGTGTTGCCGCAGCCGTAGCTACATGTGTAAACATGTAAGCCGGGTGTCATTGCAAGGTAGTCGGGTTCGTAACTGTTAGCTACGTCAAGTACCCAATCGTGTGCGATTACAGGAACGTTTCCGTCGATATATTCATATCCGCATCCATCTGTGCAAGCCCACTTGATACCGCCGGGCTGTGTACATGTTGCAGTTGTTTCGCCTTGCTTAACAACTGTGTGGTCAACAGACTTGAATTTCGGACGGATAAGAAGGTTACCTGTAACTGTTGTTACGCTTACATCCCACTTATCAAATACATAGTGTACATCATTTGTGTATGCCGGTACGGCGATGTCATTTACATCTGTGTCTCCTGCATATTCAGGAACTGCTGCACCGTATGCAACGTCTGTTACACTATAGAGAATCTTGTTGGAGCTGTCTGCATAAGAAACTCTGTATGTGCGTTTTTCTGCTGTGTAGTATGCCTTATACTTAGCATCCTTTGTTGCGGCCGGAAGATCTGTATCAACACCATACTTTGTGCCGTCTTCAGCTTCCCAACCTGCAAAGGTATATCTGTATTCTGAGGTCTGATCCTTTGTGGGTGTTGCGCCGGTGTAAGCAACTTCACCGTTAAGCTCAACATAGATTGTGCCAAGACCTGAGCCGTTTTCGTTAACGAAGCTGATTGTGAAGGTTGCGTCTGTTCTTCTGATTTCTTCTTCACATTCAGTACAGGAAACTACATATTCGCCTGTGCTTTTATCAAGAACGGGGTCGCCTTCCTTGTGACCATTGGCAGGAGCTGTCTGCTCAGTCTTTGTCTTTCCGCATTCTTCACACTTATAGTCTGTAAGCTCGGGAAGAACGCAATCTGCTTTCTGTGATACCTCAACAACTTTCCAATCGTGAGCAATTGCTTTGTATGTAGCCTTGACAGTTGTCTTAGCTGCAATGTTCTTAAGTGAGCCGTCCCAGCCTGTCCACTCATAGTGGTAGTCCGCATCGGGTGCCTTTGTGGGATCTTCGCCTGTATATTCAGCGTCTTCACCTGAAACAACCGAAACCTTGCCCAGAGCAACACCTTCGTTCATAAAGATAACGTCGAAGGTCTTTGCCTTAGCCGTGAATACTGCTTCGTATGTTGCGTCACCGCCAACAACAATTGCAGTGTTGTCATCAAATTCAACACCGGCCTTTGTCCAACCCTGGAATTCGTAGGTGTAATAATCGTCTTCTGCCATTGTGGGTGTTGCAGAGGGAACTCTTGAGTCACCGATTGCACCCATAAGCTCTTTGACTACAACATAGTCTGTGAAGCCCTTATCTGCATCATACTTTGTGGGGGCCTTGAACTTAAGTGTATAGTAAATTGAACTTTCAGTGAACTTCGGATAAAGCTTAAGGTTGCCGTTAACAGCTGAGCCGAGCTTAACCTGTGAATCCCAATCGCCGTTACTCTTCTTTGTGTACCAACCTACAAAGGTGTACTTTGTCTTACCGTCTTCGCTGTTGGCCTTTGTCTGGTCTTCAACAACGCCAGCGGGAAGTGTGTCGCCTGCTGTATACTTTGCATTGTGGAGTTCTTCGCCTGCATCATTATAGATAACAACTGTGTACTTTGTGAGAATATCTACATAGTCGCCGTTCTTTTCTGTTCCGCAGACTGAGCATTTATAAACTGTGTAGCCCTTTTCTGTTTCTGTGGGCTCAACTGTGCTTTGTGCTTGCCATGTGTGAGCAACTGTATCCTTGCTGATTGCTCTTGTCACGTCAACAAGTGTATCTTCATCGTTTGTCTTCTGGATTGTTGCGTTACAAACTGTACATTTGAGAGTTTCAACGCCGTCTTCCTTACATGTTGCTGCCGTTGTCACAACATATGCACCTGCATCATGTCCTGTGGGAGCAAGGCTTGAGTCATAGTTTGCTGCAGTTGAATCAGAGCCCTGTGCAGAAACAACTTTTACACCGCAGTAGCGGCAGGTCTTTGTTGCATAGCCTGCTTGTGTACAAGTCGGCTTAACAAGAACCTGTGTATAGAAGTTGTGAGCATCATTGTCAATTGCAATTTCTTCCGAAAGCTTTTCGCCGCAAGTGTCACAGATGTAGTTCATTACGCCTGTCTTCTGGCAAGTTGCAGCCTTACCTACTACGCCTGTTGCACCTTCGTCAGCCTTTCCGTCAAGGTTCTTGTCGTAGGTGTGACCTGTTGCAGGATAGAGGATAATCTGGTTGCCCTCATCATCTGTTGCAATTGAGCCGTCTTCGTTTGTCTTATAATACTGTCTTTCAGCTGTGTTGTCACAGTTAGCACAAACTGCTTCTATGTAACCGGGTACAGTACATGTTGCAGCGATTTCATTGAATTCATATGAGTGACCGGTGGCATCGATTACAGTCTTGTTAAAGTCCTTGCCGCAGACAGTACATCTGTCTGATGTAAGACCGTCTTCAAAGCAAGTTGCTGCCTGAGTGTAAGCTGTTAAATTGTGACTGCCGATGATTTCTGCATACTTGTTAACCTTGTTGCCGGCTGCATCTTCAACAACGATGTTATAGTATCCGACACCGGTGATGATGTATTTGCCTTCGTCATTGGCAGTTACTTCCTTGCCGTTTGCTGTTACTGTGTATGTGTTAGCTTCAACAGCAACAACTTCGATTGATTCGCAGAATTTGTCACCGCTGTAGTTTGAGTCACCGCTGAGTTCAACTGCGGGAACTGTTGCATCATAGATGAAGGGAGCTGTCTGCATAAAGGTCTTGTTGCCCTCTTTATCAACAATAACAGCATAAGCGATATATTGGCTGCCGTCACTGAGAGGATAGTTGCCGAGCTTAGCGGTTACGTTAGCGTTATAATCCTTATAGATTTCAGGAACTTTTTCCCATGATTCATAGTACTCTATAAGTGAAGTCTGAATCTGTGTCCAATTATAAACTTCTGTCCAGGCACCTTCTGTAGGACTAAAATTGCCGTCTTCGTCATACACGTCATCTTCAGTGATTTCAGTTGCTGTATCAAGAATGCAAGCATAAATTGTCTGAACACCGATACCTTTACCTGTTGTGTTGTAAAGATTATTTACGTCGCCCTTATCTGTTGTTGTAATGATAAGGTCTGTCTTCGGGTTAGCGTAAACTGTCTTGATTTCGTCGCCGGTCTTCCACTGAGTACCGATATAACCTGTACCTGTGGGAGCAACGCCGTCTGAGAGTGCTGCGATATACTTTGTTTCAGTTACAGTTTCTGTTCTGTTACAAGCACACCATTCAACATATTCGCCTCTGCCGTCTGATGCTTCAACAAGAACATTGCCGTTTGCATCTTTGAGTTCAGCAATAGGATATGTGGGAACCTTGGTTACTTCGCTTTCACTGTAAACGTGTTCACTTACGTGGAAGTTAGCATAGATTTTTGTGTCATCAGTAATTGTTGCATTATCAATATCAAATTCTGTGCCGCCGACTGCACCTGTTGTCCAACCTGTGAATGCGTTGTGAGAAGTCTTGTCAACATAACCTGATGCAGGGTTGGATACGAGGTCTTTGATATTTGCGCCGTTAGTTACCGTAAAGTCATAGCTTGTCTTTTCATCGATAACAACAGTTACCTTCCATGTAAGGTCTGTAAGAGCATACTTAGCGTACATCTTAACAACCTTGCTCTCATCCATAATATCCTTGGTGAGAGTGAGATTACGTGTGAACTGATGCTCTTCACCTGCTGCATCCTTATAGTACCAGCCTGCGAATACATATTTCTGATCTGTACCGCTTGTGTTTTCAGGAACTGTGAGAGCTACAGAAGGAGTATGCATCTTGTCACCGTAAACATACTTGCTTGTTGCAAGAACATCGCCTTCAAGGTTGCCGTCTTCATCTATTCCGTTATACCATTCAACATTGTAGTAAATGTAAACGGACTTATACTGGGCTGTGAAAGTGAGAGTGCTGTCGGGCTCGCCGCCTTCGCAGGTTGTGGGAACCTTCTTGTCCCAACCGATGAACTGATATGTGTAAGTGTCGTCGGCTGCTTTTACAGCAGCAGCTTTAGCTACATCTGTGAGTGCCGTAACATCATCGCGGTAATTGAATGTGCCCCTTGCGAGCTCTGAGCCATCATAGTTTACGAATACGATGTGGTATTCAAACTTACCGAATGAGAACTGGGGATAAAGAGTTACATTGCTTGTAATCTCTGTTTCGCCGGGAACATACTGATTGCCGCCTTCTTCAGCGTCAAACCAACCGATAAATGTATACTTGCCTTCGACTGTGTCAGCTCTTGCGGGAAGGTATGTTTCCTGTGTGGGCTCTTCGCCTTCCTTGCCTGCAACTTCATAAGTCCAGTAGGGAAGAACTGTACCCTGTGTGATTCTGTAAGCCTTAGTTGTTGCGCCGTCTTTATATGTTACGGTATAGAAAGGAACGGGATTCTCGTAAACAGCTGTAACAGTAAGATGATTCTTAGGTGAAACATTAACAAGATCAGCTGTTGTTACGGTTTGTGTACCGTCTGTAGTTTCATATGTCCACTTGCCGTTAAAGGTAAGCATATATTCGCCGTCGTCATAGTTTTCATAAGGAGCAAGCGAGTCAACGGTATCCTGAGTAATCAATGAACCGTGGTTAACCTGAGCAGTCTTTGTGACCTCTTCGCCTTTTTCATTTCTGTAAACAAAGGTTACTGTGTAAGGAGTGGGAACACCGTCTGAATAGTATGCTACATAAGCAAGACCCGGCACACATTCTTCACCGGAGAGGTTAACAGCAACGTTATTCTTATTCCAACCCTGGAATGTATATCCGTAACCACCGGTTGCATATTCCGTGGGAACACCGTCGGGAGCTGTGATAACTTCGCCGTATTTGAAGTTCTTTGTCACGGTCTTGAGTGTACCGGTGCTGTCCATATAAGTGAAGCTCACATCATAGCTCTTTGTATGACGTCTGAAAACAGGGTAATATGACACATTGTCTCTGACTGTGAAATCTGTAACAAGGTACACAGCGCGACCTGTTTCATCGAAATTGCCGTCTTCAACCATAACATGGTAGTTACCTGAAGTATAACTGTCTTCATCCGAAGGTGCAGAAGTAGACCAGCCTTCAAAGGTATAGCTGTAGTCTTCCGCATCTGCAGGAAGGGCTGTAACTTGGCTTTCAGCAGGAATAGCCGCTGTATCTCTATAGGCATAAGTCTTTGTATACGCTGAGCCAAATCTACCGTAAGTGTTGTAAACAGTAACATTGTACTCATCTGTGAAGCTTACAGTATTGTATTTGGGAGTAAGGATAAGGTCATGAGTGAAGGTATAACCGTCTGCATCTACTTCTTCACCGTCAATGTTTTCCCACGTACCTGTCCAGTTGCTGTAGCTGTATGAACCGCTGACATATGATTCCTGAGGAGTGGGCCAGGTGATGTATGTGTTATCATAACCGTACTTAACATCTGCTGAATCAAGGAACTTGCCGTTGATGTCATAGAACTTAACGGTAATATCATCTGAAAGCCACCAAGCGTAATAAATTTCATCTTTGGTGGTTTCAAGACACGATGCATCCTTCGGGTCATACTTTTCGCCCGCAGGATAATAAAAAGCCTGCTGCTCTTCAGTCATTGTATTATAAGTATCTGTGTCAATGGGCTGAATGAAATCTGATTCAAAAGAATAGGGCTCAGATGTACCGGTAGTAGGCTGCTGTTTAGTCCAGAAGCCGTAGAAGGTGTAGCCTTCCTTTGTTGCAGTCACGGGGTAATAATCCTTGATTGACTGACCGTAAGCTTTATAGCCGCCTGATGTAATAACATCGTTATCATATGAGTTCGGATAAGTACCGTCTTCTACCAAAGTACCTGCCATCTCAATTTTTGTTGTGGGAGATGTGGCTACAGTACCGTTACCGTTACCGTAGAATGTCCAGTCATATTTCGGATAGGTAATCCGAAGAGTCTGATAGCCTGTGGCTGTGCCGTTATTTTCCGTATGTGATGCAACAAGGTAATAATCCTTTGTATTTCCTTCGGAAAGGCGCAGTGTGTCCTGCATCTGAGCAGAAACATTAACGGTTGCACCGTCTGTGTTATATGTGGTCCACCAGAAGCCTGCATCCTCATTGCTGAGCTCAGTTGTACCTGTTGATGAGTTGGTGAGCTTATATGATTCAGGTGCCTGATACCAGTTAACGCCGTACTGGTCTTTTACAACAGCGGTGAAGTTGTTTTTGACAACGGTTGTTGAACCAACTTCGGGGATGGTAATTTCTGTTGTGCCGCCAAGACCTGAAATTGATGAGGGCTTCGGCCATTCGTATTCCATAGTAGTTGTGTTATCTTCCGTAGGACGATAAGCGGTTGTTCCATCGGTTACACCGCTGCAATCACTCTTGGTGAAACCTTTGGCATCAGACCAACTACCAGCAGACGGTGAATAAGTGTATTGATCAGTAAAAATATCCCCACTGTTATTGATGCTTAAATAATTCCATGTAATATTAAAGTTACCTAAAATATTAGCATTATTTAATAGCATTTCAAAGGCAATAGGAAAACCCGGAACAGTTATAGAGTATTTTTTTTCACCATCTGTATTAGACCAACTGTTGCCATACTCTGTTTTCTCAACTCTTACAGTTTCACCTGTTCCGTTTACAGTTTTGTAAAAGACAATGAATGCAACGCCTTCACTATCGTAGTCTGCATGATTAGTAACATTATAACCAAAGGTAACTGTATAACTGCCGGCTGAAGCTGCCTCTGCCTTTGTCGGGGCAATCCACACCCAGCATGACAGCACCATCAGCACTGCGAGCATGAGTGAAAAACCTTTTTTAAAATACTTTTTCATTAAGATTTCCTCCTTAATAAAAATTAACCGTTGTTTATTTCATAAAACGGCTTTTCGCCGTCAAAACGAAATTCACCGTGTGTCCCTTTTTCCTTTGAAAAATCGGCTTGCCCGGTCCCTGACCTGACCGTTTTACGGCGCACTAAATCCCCAAAAGGGCATAAAGAGTCACTTTTAGTTAGTATCAGTATATCATTTAAAAATCAATAAAGTCAATAACGAATTGGAATTTCTTTTATATTTTATTAAAAATTGGCTCTTTTGACGAAAATGCGAACGGCGCTTTGTGAAAAATGCAGAATTAACCCTCTCCGTCGGCTGCGCCGACGGAGAGGGCCTACCTATACTATTATAATATAATCCCCAAAACCTCTTGGGCATCGTCTGCAATATATTCAGCGCCTGCCGCACGAAGCTCGTCTTCATCCCTGAAGCCCCAGGTCACTCCAATGCACTTGAGACCTGCATTTTTTGCCGTCTGAACATCGACCTCGCTGTCTCCTATATAAATAGTATACGGTTTTATGCCGTCTTGTGCGTCTGTCGGGTCGCCGGGGACGTCTGCCTCTGCATATAATTTCTCATTCAATATGTTCATCACCTTGAACACATTGGCAGGGTTCGGCTTTCGCTCACTTTCAACCGAAACTCCGATTGCGGCATCAATAAGCCCTTCAAAATAATCATCGCACAGACCTGCAACAGCAGTGTGGAGCTTGTTTGACACAACAGCCGTTTTTATGCCTTTTTCTTTAAGTGTTCTCAGCATCTCCAAAACACCCTCATAGGGTGCGGTGGTGTCTTTCATATGCTCAAGATAGTGCTTTCTGAAAGCCTCAAGGCATTCCCCGTTGGTTTCTTCGTCTGTGCCGTCGGGAGTTGACCTTTCCATCAGCTTCACAACACCGTTACCGATAAAACGGCGGACTTCCTCAACAGTACGTTCGGGAAAGCCGAATTCTCCGAGAGCAAAATTCACCGCAGCGTGCAAATCGCCCAGGGTGTTAAGAAGAGTTCCGTCAAGGTCAAATATTGCGTATTTATACATTTCTATCAATCCTTTAATTTATAAAGGACACGGCGTGCCGTGTCCTTATGCTGTTGAATGAATTACACCGCTTCACAGTGATTTATGCACCGAAGGCACATTCCTTACTGCTTACTGCTCATCTGATTGTGCCTGTGTGCCAGATGTCTCTTGCGTAATCATTGATTGCACGGTCAGCGGCAAAGCGGCCTGCACCTGCAATGTTCATAAGTGACATTCTGTTCCAGCGGTCTCTGTCAAGCCATACTTCGTCAATCTTCTTCTGAGCATTTCTGTAATCGGCAAAATCTGCAAGAACCATATAGGGGTCGTGGTGAATGATTGTGTTGCCGATTTCGGGGAACTGCTTGCCTGAGAAGCCTGCCTGAATGAACTCGATAACCTTGCGCAGCTCTGCGTTGTTGTTGAAGTAGTTAATCGGCTGATAGCCTCTCTTTTGAAGGTCATTTGCTTCGGGAGTTGTCATACCGAACAGGAACATATTGTCGTTGCCTACGGCTTCGTTGATTTCAACATTTGCACCGTCAAGTGTGCCGAGAGTGAGTGCGCCGTTAATCATAAATTTCATATTACCTGTACCGCTGGCCTCAGTACCTGCAAGTGAAATCTGTTCGCTGATATCAGCGGCAGGCATAAGCACCTCAGCCATTGATACATTGTAATCTTCAAGATATACAACCTTGAGTCTGCCCTTCATATCCGGGTCATTGTTAACAAGGTCACTGAGAGCGCAAATCATTTCGATAATCTTCTTTGCAACGAAGTAGCCTGAAGCAGCCTTTGCACCGAAAATATATGTGTGCGGCACATATTCGCCGTCGGGATTTTCCTTGATTTCAAGATATCTTGCAATAATCTGAAGTGCGTTAAGGTGCTGACGCTTATATTCGTGAAGGCGCTTGACCTGTACGTCAAAAATTGAGTTGGGGTCAAGGGTGATGCCTGTCTTTTTCTTGACGAGAGCAGCAAGTCTCTTTTTGTTGGAAAGCTTAATCTTTTCGAGCTTTGCGAGAACTTTTTTATCGTCTGCAAACTTCTTGAGCTTAAGCAGCTCGTCTGCGTCATAAACAAAACCGTCACCGATAAGGTCTGTGATATAGGAAGAAAGCTCCGGATTTGCCTGACAGAGCCAACGTCTGTGCGCAATACCGTTTGTTACGTTCTTGAACTTGTCGGGAGTGAGGTTGTAGTAATCATTGAAGATTGTGTCTTTGAGAATCTGGCTGTGAAGTGCAGAAACACCGTTGACGCTGTGGCAGGTGGCAACGCAAAGATTTGCCATTCTGATAACACCGTTTGATGTGACAGCCATCGCTTCAACCTTGCCTGCATCGTGAGTCATTTCCCAGATGTGGGCACGGTATCTGTTGTCGATTTCCTTGACAATCTGATAAATTCTGGGAAGGAGTGTCTTGAACAGGTCTTCAGGCCAACATTCAAGCGCCTCTTTCATAACTGTATGGTTGGTATAAGCAGTTGCCTTTGTTACGATATTCCAGGCATCGTCCCAGCCGTAGCCACACTCGTCAAGCAGAATACGCATAAGCTCGGGAATTGAAAGGGTGGGGTGAGTATCGTTGATGTGAACTGCGTTTTTCTCTGCAAAGTTTTCCATTGTGCCGAAGTGACGAAGATGTCTTGAAACAATATCCTGCACAGAAGCGGAAACAAGGAAATACTGCTGCTTAAGACGAAGGCTCTTGCCCTCATAGTGATTGTCGGAGGGGTAGAGGATTTTGCTGATAACCTCAGCCATCGCCTGCTGCTCCATAGCTTTCATATACTGTCCCTGGTCGAAAAGTCTCATATCGAGTGAGGGAGCTTCACTCTTCCAAAGGCGGAGAATTGAAATGCCCTTGCCGTCCTTACCGCTGACATACATATCATAGGGAACTGCAACAATGGTCTGTGCGTTTCTGTGTTCAACGCTGTGATAGTGTGTATCCCAGATGTCAACGATTTCGCCGCCGAATTTAACTTCAACGGTATCCTTTTCTCTTGCCTTGAGCCATACTTCACCGCCGGGCAGCCAGAAGTCGGGAAGCTCTGTCTGCCAGCCGTCAACAAGCTTCTGCTTGAAGATGCCGCATTCATAAAGGATGCTGTAGCCCATACCGTAATAACCCTGTGTTGCAAGACCGTCAAGATAGCAGGCTGCAAGACGGCCAAGACCGCCGTTGCCAAGGCCTGCATCAGGCTCACAGTCATAAAGCTTGTCAAGCTTGATGCCCATATCCTTGAGAGCATCAGAAAAAACCTTTGTAAGGTTGAGATTGTAAAGATTGTTCTTGAGTGAACGTCCCATAAGGAATTCCATACTCAGGTAATATATTTTCTTTTGTTCTTCGTTGCCCTTTTCGTTTCTGAATTCACGAAGGCCGTCATGCATAAGCTCTCTGACAATGAGAGCCACAGCTTTATAGTACTGCTCATCGGTTGCTTCTTCGGCGCTTACGCCGAAATAGTGGGAGAGCTTACCGGTGATGAGTTCTTTTGCTTCTTTCTTTGTGAGAGAATAATTCATACAAAACCTCCAATTTTATCTATGTAAATAGCTGTTTTATCATATGGATATGGTTATTTTATACTAAAATGAGACAAAAATCAACAGTAACAGAAAAAATATTAGATGTAATATTAAAATATATTATAAAAAGCGTGTAAATAGTCCCTTGTCTGAGGGAAACTGAGAGGTAATCAGCCGGTGTCGGAGAACAGAAAAAGAGGTATGCTTTCTGCACACCTCTTTTGTGTTTTTATTTCGTATTATTTTGCAATGTCAAGCACAAGGAAGTTGAATTCAGTAACAATTCTTGATGCTGTTGTTTCGCCGAGAGATACAAACTCAAGGCTCTTGCTGTCCTCGTGAATCATAGGCATATAATCGTTATCGGGAATGATATAACCAATCTGGTCATTTGCAAGGCCGAGAACATGAAGCTCTCTGTCACCTGCGTTTTCGGTTACGATTTCCTGAAGTGAGGGATAAGCCCAGTCCTTACCTGACCAGGAATATTCAGCGCTGAGGCAGTTGCCGTAAGCGAGCTCTGCTGCAAGCTCGCCGGGAACGATTGCAAAAGCCATATCGTCGCCCATTTCCATATAACCGATTTCTGTCACAACAGAATATGTGCCGTCAATCTTCTTTACGCAGTTTTCGAAAAAACCTGCCTTACCTGCAAGAAGAAGGATTGAGTTGTCAATGGGAAGTGTGATTTCTCTGTATCTGATATTGAGAAGGGGAGCAACCGCTGTTTCGTCAGTGATTGCTGCAAGGTCACGTGCAATTGCCTTGCCGAAACCGATTGTGTTCTCAATGCCTGTTTCTTCAACAACATAATCAACAACTGTGTTTTCGTTCTTTTCCTGAGTGGTACCTTCTTCAGCGCCGAGGTAGAACATAAGGTTTGCCTTGTCGCCTACTTCCTGTTCAGCATAGTAGGGATAGTCGCCTGTGATCTCTGTGCCCCCTGCACCGTTACCTACACAGTGTATGGGAGTTGAAACAATCCATGTTTCCTTTGAACCGTCTGCGGGAACAAAGCGCAGTCTGTTGAAGTTTTCATCCATAACATAGGGCTGACGCTTGTCTTTTGTATATTTTGAAGCATCTGCTGTGCCGAGATACAACTCACCCTCTGTCATATTTTCTGTTGCCGCCTTAACAGAGTCAACGCACTGTGTGAAAAGGTTTTCCATATATGCATCGTCTTTGCCGTTTTCGGTTTCTTGGTCAAACATTGTGAAAAGGGGATTGAAAAGTACCATTTCAAAAATATCGCCGTTCATACCGAAGGTGTCAACTGCGCTGTGCTGATGCATAACTGAAATTGTGATTGCTTCAATATCGTTTGCCTTCGCATAGTCAGCAAGTCTCACCCTGATTTCACGCACGTCGGAAAGTGCAAGACCGTAGGAGTCAACCACAACAAAAACCGATGTGCCGCTGCCGTCGCTCATTGCCGCTGTTCTGACCTTGAGGTCATCGTAAACCTTTGTTGCTTTTTTTCCTTCAATGCCGATTGAGCCCGCAACATAATATTTGCCGATAACATCTTCTTTGTTTTCGGGAAGGATTGATCTTGAATCATAGCCGAGACTCCATACGGCTCCTGCTTCGGGTGCATCGGAGAATTCCTCAGTGCCTGCCATAAAGCCTGCTGTTTCTTCATCGCTGTCCCAGGAATCGGGAGTTGGAATAAAGTGAGCAATTGCCTTCACAACCGCACCTATAACATCGTCAACAATATTATAGAACATTTTTTCAAAGGCTGAATAAGTCACGTAACTTTCTGTGTTTGTCTCAACGCCTGCCGCAACACTTGAAAATGTGAGTGTGAAGCAAAGGCAAAGAGCAACGATTATACTTAATACTCTTTTCATATTATATATCTCCGTTCCGCCGCATAATATCTCTAACGGCAATTTTACAGGATAATCTTACCACAACGGGAAGATAAGGTCAAGAAAATCTTTGAATTTTGCTTTCTTTTTGCCAAAAGTGTTGCATTTTAATGTCATAAAATGCTTTGTGTTACATATTTTAATTAAGCATAATAAGAAAAAATTACGAATTTGCTTATTCTCTTGCATTTTTTGCATTTAGAAGCTATAATTGGAAAAGCAGAAAAATGTCGTGCCTGACATTCTTTTGCCGATACTATATAAAAAAGAAAGGAGTTTTGACATGGCAGAGCAAAAACAAAAACTGAATGTCAAACTGACCATTTTAACCGGCTTCGGTTTTATGGCATCCTCAATAGCCTGGGCAATTTATGACCCCTATATCACAAAAATACTCAACAAGCTTCTTTCTGAGTCAGCCTGGGTTACAAACCTCAGCACAAAGCTCAATGAATCAATACCCTTCCTAGCAGAATTCGCCCGTGCACAGGGTGAAGACGTAGGCTTTGGCTCAAGCATTTCACTCGTACCGCTTTTCATCGGTATCATTATGACCTTTGATAACATCTTCGGTGTTATCTTCCAGCCTACCTTCGGCAAGCTTTCAGACAACTGCCATTCAAAGCTCGGTAAGCGTCGTCCCTTCATTGTTTTCGGTGCACCCGTTTCGGCAGTTCTGTTCGCACTCATTCCTTTTGTTGCACTCGGCACAGGCAGCCTTCCCGCAACAATGGTATGCATCATTCTTTTTGTTTTCACAATGTCACTCTGGAGAGCCCCCGTTGTTGCTCTTATGCCCGACCTTACTCCTCCGGAGCTTCGTTCAGAAGGTAATGCTATTATCAACCTCATGGGCGGTATCGGCTCAGCCATTGGTATGATTGCAGGTACTCTTGCAGCAGCAATTTATGCACTTCTCTTCGGTGCAGCAACAGAAGAAAGCCAGACCTTCCCCATCGTTTTCTTAATCGGCTCTGTTGTTATGGTTGCAGGTGCACTTGTTCTTCTCTTCTTTGTTAAGGAGCAGGACAGCCGTATTCAGATTAAGGCTGACAAAAACCAGGCTCTTGATGCAGCAGCTCAGAAGGCAGCAGAAAAGGCTGCAAAGAAGGCTGAAAAGGCAGCAAGAAAAGCTAACAAGCTTTCAAAAGGCGAAAGAAAGAGTCTCGGCTTTATGCTCGTTTCCCTGTTCTTCCTTTTCTGCGGTTCAAACGCAATCACAACCTTCTTTTCACTTTTCGCACAGGAAATTCTCCACATGACAACAGCACAGGCAACAATCATTATGGCTATCTTCGCCGTATGCTCCGCTGCCGCCGCTATCCCTGCAGGTAAGATGGGCAGAAAGATAGGCAGAAAAAAGACCATTATGGCAGGTCTTTCCGTATTCATTGTTGCATTTGTTGTGTTCTTTGCTGTGTTCAGCATTATGGTTTCAAGCGACGGACTTACAGTTAACAAGTATGTTCAGGCAAACAAAGTTTACGCAAACATTGACACCGCTGTTAATGAAGTGAACACCACTCTCAAGGAGGCTCACAACGAAGCAGTGGAAGCAGGCACAGCTTCAGGCGAATATGAAGCTCTCACAATTGACGGCTATATTGAATACCTCGGCGCAATGGAAGAGGGCAGTGATTATGAAAATATTACAGCAACCCTTTCAGAAAACTCCGGCGGTCAGTTCAGCCTTGATAACCTTGTTGCAACAAGCAACCATGTTCTCGGCAAAGCGGTTGCAGACGGTGATTACAGCACGGCTCTGACAAACATCAAGGATTCAGTTGACGGAATTGTTAAGGTTCTTAAGATTCTCATTTATCCCGTTCTCGTTCTTGCAGGCTTTGCAAATATGTTCATCACAGTTAACACTCTTCCTCTTGTTCTTGAAATCGGCGGTGTTGACAAGGTTGGTACCTTCACCGGTTACTATTACACAGCAACCTTCTCCGCACAGATTGCTTCTCCCATCGTATACGGTGCAGTTGCAATGGTAACGGGCACATATATGTCCCTGTTCTATTACAGCCCTATAGCCTTCCTTATCTGTCTCTTGCTTATCCTCTTCGTCAAGCACGGTGAGGCAGTTCCTCAGGAAGTCATTGACAAGATTGAAGAAGAAAACGCAGACTGATAAAAAAGCCTTGGGCGACACTTCGTAAGGAAGTTAAGCTCAAGGCTTTTTTCAAATACACAATACCCCTAAAAATGACAGCCGGACTGTGTTATCATAGTTCGGCCTTGTTTTTTCTTTATTTTTTCTCCCAGAATCTTCCGGAGTTGTAAATTTTTATAACAAATTGCACAAAGTGTTTTAATGTTTTTTCACCAAGTTGTAACAGAATAACAAAAACTATTGAATTTTGCTTTTAATGATGCTATTATGGTATATGAGTGAAATTGTAATTTGGCATATTATGCTTCAAAGAGTGCTTTTCTGCTCAAAAAGCACTGCAAAGCTGTCCTATTATATTGCATCGTCAAATGTTTCACTTGCCGATATATATAAAGGGGTGTTGTAATGGCAAAAAACAAAAAATTAGGAGACGAGGTTGCCCTTTATCTCTTCCACCAGGGTAACAATATGAAAGCCTATGAATATATGGGCGCTCATAAGGTTGCAGGTGAAAAGGATCTGTTCTCCTTCAGAGTCTGGGCTCCTCACGCAAAAGAAATCAGCGTTATCGGCGACTTCAACGGTTGGGATGAAAACGCTGCAAGAATGGAAAAAATCAATGATGCAGGTATGTGGGAATGTTACATAAGCGGCATTAAGCAGTATGATGCCTATAAATTTCTCGTTACAGGCTGTGACGGCAAAAAAATTGCAAAAAGTGACCCCTATGCATTCCATTCGGAAACAAGACCTGCCAATGCATCAAAATTCTATGACCTTTCCGGCTATAAATGGAAAGACACAAAGTGGCAAAAGGCAAAGGAAACTCTCAATGTCTATGAGTCACCGATGAACATTTATGAAGTTCACGCCGGCTCCTGGAAACAGCACGATGACGGCAACTTCTATACTTACCGTGAGCTTGCCGATGAGCTTGTGCCCTATATAAAGGATATGGGCTACACTCACCTTGAGCTTATGCCTCTTTCCGAATACCCCTTTGACGGCTCCTGGGGATATCAGGTAACGGGATATTTTGCCGCCACCTCACGCTACGGCACTCCCCACGATTTTATGTATTTTGTTGACAAGTGCCACCAAAACGGTATCTCCGTGATTCTTGACTGGGTGCCTGCTCATTTCCCGAGAGACGAGTACGGCTTGCGTATGTTTGACGGCGATGCCTGCTATGAATACAAAGACCCGAAAAAAGGTGAACACAAAGATTGGGGCACAATGATTTTCGACTTCGGCAGAAATGAGGTTGTCTCTTTTCTCACTTCTTCTGCCGCCTTCTGGATGGATAAATATCACATCGACGGTCTTCGTGTTGACGCTGTTGCTTCAATGCTTTATCTTGACTACGGCAGAAAAGACGGCGAGTGGATTGCCAACAAATACGGCGGAAACGAAAATCTTGAAGCTGTTGAATTTCTCAAAAAGCTGAACAGCGGCATCTTCCGTGAATTCAAAAGTCCGATGATGATTGCAGAAGAAAGCACCGCCTGGCCCCTTGTTACAAAGCCTACCGATATCGGCGGCCTCGGCTTCAACTTCAAGTGGAATATGGGCTGGATGAATGATGCCCTCAAATATTTCTCAATGGACGGTCTTTCAAGAAAGTATAACCACAATCTTCTGACCTTCTCTTTCTTCTATGCATTTTCTGAAAACTTTATTCTTCCCATCTCACACGATGAGGTTGTTCACGGCAAATGCTCACTCATCGGCAAAATGCCCGGTGAATATGATGACAAGTTCAAGGGTATACGTTCATTTCTGGGTTATCTTATGGCTCACCCCGGCAAAAAGCTCACCTTTATGGGTCAGGAATTCGGTCAGTTCATTGAATGGAAATATGACTCGGGACTTGACTGGCTTTTGCTTGATTATGAAAAACACCGCCAGCTTAAGGAATATGTTAAGAAGCTTAATCATATTTATCTTAAATATCCTGCTCTTTGGGAAATCGATTTCAGCTGGGAAGGCTTCCAATGGCTTGTCAGTGATGACAAAAACAACAGCGTTATCGCATTTTCAAGAAAAGACAAAAAGGGCGATGAAATTGTCACAATCTGCAACTTCACTCCGGTTATGAGAGAGAAATATTCCTTCGGTGTTGAAAGAGAAGGCATCTATGAGGTTATTCTCAACTCTGACAGCGCAGACTTCGGCGGTGAAGGCAAGGGTACAAAAACCAAGGCAACTTCAAAGAAAATCGGTCTTCACGGCTTCAACAACAGCATCACCGTTGACCTGCCCGGGCTTTCGGTGCTTATGCTGAGATATAAGCCCAAAAAATCTACGGTTAAAAAAGCTAAATAATTTACATTAAAAATAAACAGGAGGAAATATCTTATGGTCAAAAAAACAGAATGCCTTGCAATGCTTCTTGCAGGCGGCCAGGGCAGCAGACTCGGAATTCTTACAAAGAATATTGCAAAGCCTGCCGTTCCCTACGGCGGAAAATATCGCATCATCGATTTCCCGCTTTCAAACTGCATCAACTCGGGAATCGAAACCGTGGGTGTTCTCACCCAGTATCAGCCCCTTGAGCTGAACGATTACATCGGTAACGGACAGCCCTGGGATCTCGACCGTTCATACGGCGGTGTACACATTCTTTCACCCTATCAGCAGATTAAGGGCACAGAGTGGTATAAGGGCACAGCAAATGCTATTTATCAGAACATCAATTTCATCGACCGCTATAATCCGGAATATGTTGCTGTTCTTTCAGGCGACCATATCTATAAGATGGATTATAACAAGATGCTTCAATATCACAAGGAAAAGGACGCAGCCTGCACAATTGCAATGCTTGAAGTGCCCTGGGAAGAAGCATCACGCTTCGGTCTGATGTTTGTCAACGATGACGGCTCAATCAGCGAATTTGAAGAAAAGCCGAAGAATCCCAAGAGCAACAAGGCTTCAATGGGTGTTTATATCTTCACATGGAGCAAGCTTCGTCAGTATCTTATTGACGATGAAGCAAACCCCGATTCAGGCAATGACTTCGGTCATGATGTTATCCCTGCAATGCATTCTGCAGGCGAGAGAATGTTTGCCTTCAAGTTCGACGGCTACTGGAAGGACGTAGGCACAATCGACAGCCTTTGGGAGGCAAACCTTGACCTTCTCAATCCCAAGGTTGACCTTGACCTTTCAGATGACAGCTGGAGAATCTACTCAAGAAATCCCATCGCTCCGCCTCACTTTGTTGCAAAAGATGCCAAGGTTGAAAACTCAATGGTGGGCGAAGGCTGCTACATCGCAGGTGATGTTGACTATTCAATCCTTTTCTCCAACGTAACCGTTGAAGAGGGTGCAACAGTCAAATATTCAATCGTGATGCCCGGCACAACAGTTAAGAAGGGCGCAGTCGTTGAATACGCAATTGTTGCAGAGAACGCAGTAATCGAAGAAAATGCACACGTTGGTGAAAGTCCCGAAAAAATTGATAATCTTGATAATTGGGGCGTTACCGTTATCGGTGAAAAAGTAACAGTCGGTAAAGGTGCCGAAGTCAAGGCAAAAGAAATGATTGACACAGACGTAAAGGGGGTTAAATAATGGCTGCTTCAAATGTACTCGGTATAATTTATTCAAACGCTTATGATTCACTTTTAAGCGAACTTACAAGCGTGCGTACAATGGGCTCCGTTCCCTTTGCAGGCAGATACAGACTCATTGACTTTGTGCTTTCAAGCATGGTCAACAGCGGCATCGGCAAAGTAGGTGTCAGCACAAAGGCAAACTATCAGTCCCTTATGGACCACCTCGGCTCAGGCAAGCCCTGGGACCTTTCAAGAAAAAGAGACGGCATCACCTTCCTTCCGCCCTTCAGCGGTGAGAAGTATGAAAACCGTCTGAATGCACTTGAAGCTATGCTTCCTTACATTTCAAAGTCAACAAATGATTATGTGCTTATGGCTGACTGCAATGTTGTGTGTAACCTTGATTACACAGAAATCATTGACGGACACATCAAAAGCGGTGCAGACATCACAGTTGCATATAAAAGAGGCATTGCACCAAAGCTCAGTCACGTTATGAGCTTTGAAATGGATAAGAACAATAAAATCACATCTGTAAAGGTTGGAGAAGCAGGTGACAAGGCTTGTGACTATTCGCTCAACATTATTGTTATGAGCAGAGTTCTTCTTGAAAGACTTCTCCGTTCAGCACAGGTGATGGGACTCAAGAACTTTGAATTTGACATTATCGCTGCAAATGCTTCAGCCCTCAACATCAGAGGCCACAAAATTACCGGTTATGCAAAGGTAATCGATTCACTTCAGAGCTACTATGACATCAGTATGGAGCTTCTTTCAGGCGAATACAGAGAGCTGTTCACAAAAGAGAACCCTGTTTACACAAAGGTTCGTGACGATATGCCCGCAATTTACGGTATATGCTCAAAGACTTCAAGTTCACTTGTTGCAGACGGCTGTGTCATCAAGGGCACTGTTGAAAACTCCATTCTTTTCAGAGGAGTTTATGTTGCTGAAGGTGCAGTTGTGAGAAATTCAATTGTTATGCAGGACAGCTACATCAGCGCTGATGCAAAAATCAACTGTGCAATTCTTGACAAGAACGTTGTTATCAAGCCGAACAAGGAAATCAGCGGCGCAGAAACTTATCCGATTTATATCGGCAAGGATATTACTGTTTAATTTTCGAGCAGAAAGCAGTAAGTAGCGAGGAATAAATGTCAACAATCGCCTTACTGCTCTCTGTTCCCTGCTTTTTAGCTTCCAGAAAGGATTAAAACTATGAAAGTATTATATGTAACAAGCGAAGCACTCCCCTTTATGGCGAGCGGCGGACTGGGTGACGTTGCAGGCTCGCTTCCGCAGGCACTTCGCAAAAGACTTATCGGCTGCCGTGTGGTTATGCCCTTATATGACACAATCAAGGAAGAACTGAAAAACAAGATGACCTTCATCACAAACATTTCAGTTCCCGTTGCCTGGAGACGTCAGTACTGCGGCATCTTTCAGGCAAAGCACGAAGGCGTTATCTATTACCTTATAGATAATCAGTATTATTTCAAGAGAGATACAATCTACGGTCACTATGATGATGCAGAACGCTTCACCTTCTTTGCCCGTGCTGCACTTGAAATTCTGCCTGTTGTGGACTTCAAGCCCGACATTATTCACTGTAATGACTGGCAGACAGCCCTGACACCCGTTTTCTATTCAACCTTCTATTCAAAAGACCCCTGGTATCAAGGTATCAAGACTGTTTTCACAATCCATAACATTCAGTATCAGGGCACTTACGGTATGGAGCTTGTGGGCGACGTTATCGGTCTTAATCCGGAGGACACCTCAATTGTTGAATATGACGGTGACGTCAATTTTATGAAGGGTGCAATCGAGTGTTCAAACAAGGTTACAACCGTTTCACCCTCATACGCAAACGAAATTCTTGACCCCTGGTACAGCCATGGTCTTGACACTATCCTCAAGGAGCGTCAGTGGAAGCTTCAGGGTATTCTCAACGGTATTGACATTATCAACTATAACCCTGAAACAGACCCCAATATCGCTCAAAATTACACGGTTAAAGATGTGAAAAAGGGCAAGGCTGAATGTAAGAGACAGCTTCAGGAAAATATGGGACTTCCTCAGAAGGCAGATACCCCGATTATCGGTGTTGTATCACGCCTTGTTTCCCACAAGGGACTTGACCTTATCAAGGGTATACTTGACGAGCTTCTCAGTACAACCGATGTTCAGGTTGCAGTTCTCGGCTCAGGTGACTGGCAGTATGAAAACTTCTTCAGAGAAATGGCTGACAAGTATCCCGACAAGGTGGCTGCAAGAATCGGCTTTGTTCCCTCACTTGCAAGAAAGATTTATGCCGGCGCAGACCTTTTCCTTATGCCTTCAAAGAGTGAGCCTTGCGGACTTTCACAGATGGTGGCTCTGCGCTACGGCACAGTACCCATCGTCCGTGAAACAGGCGGTCTGAGAGACTCCATCACAGACAGCGGCGACGGTGTGGGCAACGGCTTTACCTTCAAGACATACAACGCTCACGATATGCTCGGCGCAATCAGACGCAGTCTTGACGCATATTGGAACAAGGACTACTGGGACACTCTTGTCAAACGTGCCATTGAATGTGATTTCAGCTGGGGCAAGAGCGCAAACGAATACATCAAGATGTATAAGCAGATTATCAAAGAATGAAAAAACTCCCTGCGGGGAGTTTTTTCATTCTAAGCGAGTCAGCCTTCGGTTTTAAGACACCTGACTTCTTTGCCTGTGTCGCAACAGATAAAGCATGTTTCTGTGCAATCTTATTGTAGACGATTTATGTCTATGTGTCGATAGTCGTTTTTCGTCTATAGTATAATCTTTGTGGGTGATATTATGAATTTTAACGAAAGAATACGGGCTTTGAGAGAAGACTGTGACAAAACTCAGACTGAAATTGCAAATATATTCAAAACTTCACAAAGAAAAATATCCAGATTGGAAACCGGAGAAAGCGAACCGAGCTTGTTGGATATAAAAAATTATTGTTACTATTTCAATAAATCAGCAGATTATATTTTAGGTTATATCGACGAGCCAAAACCTTTGTGTAACAAATAAAGGAGAACCTATGCGAAACTACCAGAAAGAGCTTGACAGTTTAATCGAAAAAAACAATCAGGCGGGAAAAATTCCCACCTTGCTTCTTCACGCCTGCTGTGCGCCCTGCAGCAGCTATTGCCTCGAATACCTTTCAAAATATTTTAAAATAACAGTTTTCTGCTATAACCCGAACATTCACCCTGCGAAAGAATATGATTTTCGTGTTGCTGAAATCAAAAGGTTGATTGCGGAAAGTGAATATGAAAACGAAGTGTCCTTTATTGAAGGTGAATTTTACGATTCAGAGTTTTATCGGGCGGTGAAGGGTATGGAAAAGGAAAAAGAGGGCGGTATACGCTGCTTTTTCTGCTACGAGCTGCGGCTCAGGAAAACCGCAGAGCTTGCAAAAGAAATGGGCTTTGACTATTTCACAACCACCCTTACGATAAGTCCTCTCAAAAATGCTGAGAAAATCAACGAAATCGGGGAAAAACTTGCTTTGGAATACGGTGTTTCACATCTGCCGTCAGACTTCAAGAAAAAGAACGGATACAAGCGGTCCGTTGAGCTTTCAAAAGAGCATAATCTTTACCGGCAGAATTATTGCGGCTGCGCCTATTCAATCAGAAATGCCGAATAAGTGAAGTTTTGTCAAACTTAGGGAAATTGTGAGGTTTGGGGCAACCACCGACATAAGGAAATAAATGCTTACTTCCACTTTAATTCTATACACCATATAATAAAAAGCCATCTCTTCTTCCGCTGCAAGAGATGGCTCAACTTTTTTATTGCAATGGCCTTGCCGGGCAGGCATCACTTTTTTTTTGCAAAAAAAGTGACCAAAAAACTTTACTTATTTTAATTAAAGCACGAAAATGGCAATAACGCCCACAATTGCAATAAAAAATGTGATGTTATATCTTTCAAGATATGCACCCGCATAGGCGATTGCCGCGCCGGGAGCATAAATAATCTTCTGCAGAATGTTGCCCTTTTTATATACCTTTTCCATCATATTTATAGCGTCCTCGATAAGAGGGAAGCTGTTTGAGAAAAGGGAAACTGCAAACCAGACTGCAATGCAGTTGAAAATTGTTGCGGCAAGTGAGTTTGCGTTAACAATTACAGGGAAAAGCAGAAGGAAGAAAATGGAAATTGCGTTGAAGAACATCGGCACAAAACAGAGTGCAAAGGAGCCCTGAGCCTTTTCGGTGAGTTCGTGTTCAACGTGGCCGCTCATTTCATCATCTCTTATGTATCTGTTATCTTCAACAACGGTTTTTGTGCATCTGCAAACAACCTGCTCCCACATTGCTCTGACATAAGCGCCGGGGAAGGTGAGATATCTGATTAAAACGTAAAGAAATGTCATACGATATCGCCTCCTTTGTCTGCAAGAACTTCCTCAATTGTCATTTCCTTGTCCTTATATTTTTCAACAAGCTCGCTGATTTCATATCCGTTTGTTTCAAGAATATTCTTCATGCTGTCATAGGTGTCTGTGTCGCCGTTATAAAGAGCAATGAGAGCATAAAGATTGCACTGTGAAACATTGTAACTGCCTGCGGACATAAATTCACCCATTTCGGTGAGCGCAAGACTGCCTTCACCCTGAAGAAGATATGCAATTGCAAGGTACTGCTTGTAGGTCACATCACTGTTGTATGCATTTGCGGCTGCCTCGTTGCAGATTTCTATAATCTTTTCGGGGTCGGGAGTTTCAAGGTAACGGTAATAGCTTGCATAAGCAATGTATGCATTCTGATCCTGCTTGTTGATTTTCATCAGTCTGTTGAAGCAGTCCTCAGCGAGAGCCTCATCACCTGACTTTGCAGCAACTGAACAAAGTGATGCAAGGTATACCCATTCACCGCCGTTTTTATGCTTCTTATCCATTTCTTTGAGATAGCTGAGCTGTTCTTCAAGAGGTTTTTCGCTGAGTCTCATCATCTCATATGAGAAATAGTCGATGAAAAGGTCGCTGTAAAGCTTGTTGCCGTCTTCGTCAGTTTCCTGTCTTAATGCTTCAAGGTTTGCCATAACCTCGTCATAGTCATAGTCTTCACCGCTGAAGGGTGCAGCAACAACCTCTGACACAGCGTAATAAGTGGTTGTGTTAAGCTCTGTTTCTTCAACAATCTTGCGATATTTGCTGTTCCAGGGCATTTTAAGGTCTGTTTCGGAATAATACTGTTCAATAAGGCTGACAGCGTCCGACATATATCCTGTCTTGGCATATGAATCAATAAGGCCCTTGACTGCGGTCATTGAAACATTCTCTGAATCAGCATAGGCAAGATAGTAATAATAGCTCTGCATTGAGTTCATCAATTGGCCTTCACTTTTGTATGTGTAGCCGGAAAGAAGATTGTCGTCAACCGCAGAGAATGATGTAACCATTGTGCCGATGATTACAACAGCCACAAGAACAGCCATCAGAATACCGCTTTTTCTCATGGGATAATGCTTCATAAATTCACGGCAGGATTCACAATAGGGATAATCTTCGCCGTATTCTTCGGCGCAGGGATTTTCCTCACAGCATTCGCAAATTCTTACATCTTCGGCTTCTTCATCTTCGCCGTTTTCTTCTTCAATTTCGGTGAGTTCCTGAATCAGCTCGCCCTGCTCTGCTTCGGCTGTCGCTTTGTCAAGCTCCTGCTGGAACATATCTTTCAATTCTTCAAGTTCTTCATAAAGCTCATCTGCCGCATTTTCACTTTCAGACACAGCCTCGGTTGTTTCTTCTTGTGCTTGGTCAATATTTTCATCCGATTGCTCTGTTTCGGGCAAAAGCTCTTTTTCCTTTTCGTCCAAAATAATAGCCTCCTTTTGGGTTAATGATAATATTTTATCACTCTTTATATAAAAAATCAATATCATTGTATAGGTATAACTTTTATTTTACTTAAAAAGCGAAGGAAATACGGAATGCACTTAAAAAAACTCCCCGTGGGGAGTTTTTTATCTGTTGTTTACAAGCTCTGTATACATATCGCAGATTTCATCAACATCACCGTTGGCAATGACCTGTCCCTTTGTGAGAATAATTGCCTTGTTGCAGATTTTTCTCACTCTGTCCGTGCTGTGAGATACGAACAAAACCGTTACACCGTCTTTCATCATATCCATAATGCGCTGTTCACTCTTATCCTTGAAGGCTGCATCACCAACGGAAAGCACTTCGTCAAGAATAAGAACATCGGGCTTGACTGCCGTTGCAATTGCAAAGCCGAGACGGCTTTTCATACCTGAAGAATAACTCTTCAAGGGAGCATCGATAAATTCACCAAGCTCTGAAAACTCAACAATTTCGTCGTATTTTTCCTGAATGAACTTTCTTGAAAAGCCCATCGTTGCGCCGTAAAGAAAGATGTTTTCCGCACCGGAATAGTTCATATCAAAGCCTGCGCCAAGCTCAAGCATGGGTGCAATGACACCGCTGACCTTAACATTACCCATAGTGGGTTTTAACACACCTGCGATGGTTTTAAGAAGGGTACTTTTGCCGGCACCGTTGAAGCCCATAATACCCAAACGGTCACCTTTTTCCACCTTGAAGGAAACATCTCTGAGTGCCCAGAATTCGGTGTAATTAAGCTTTCTTGTGACAAGGCGGACAAAATATTCCTTCATATTGTCAACGCCTTCTTTATTCAAGTGAAAAAGCATACTGACATGATTGACTTCAATTGCATATTCTTTCAAAATATCACTCCTCACTTAAATATGAAGTATAAACTTGTCCTGATTCTTATGGAACATAATAAAGCCTATTACAAAGCAGACTATTGCAACAATAAAGGTATAAATAAGAAGCTTTACGTCGTAGTAAGACGAAAATTCCGTACTGTGCAACACTGCCGCCCTGAATACCTCAATTATGCCGTACATCGGATTTAACTTCAGTGCTGTTGCCTGCCATGAGCCGGCTTCAAAACCGAGACGGTCTACCGTATAAACAATAGGGGTAAGATAGAAAAGAAGCAAGGTGAAAACATCGTATATGTTTTCAATATCCTTGAAGAACACGTTAAGCGTTGCAAGAATCATACCCAGACCCAGCGACAAAATGAAAAGACTGATAAGCGGGATTACCGCATATATCACCTTGTAAGTCATCGGTATCGGATCCTTACCGATAATGTTGAAGAAAATAATAACCACAACCAGAACTAAAAGGGAAATGAGGAAGGTTACAAATGACGAAAGCACCATCGAAAGGGGATAGATATACTTTGGCACATAAACCTTTTTGATGATTGATGCATGAGAACGGATTGAGCGCATTGCTCTTTTAGTGCTGTGAGTAAAAAATTCATAAAGCAATCTGCCGCAAAGAAGATAAACAGGGTAGTTTACCACCTTTGATGAATCTCTGCCAAAAATGTTCATAAAAACAACTGACAGAACAATCATTGTCAGAAGAGGCTGCAAAAATGTCCACAGCATACCGAGAACCGAGTTTCTGTATTGCAGCTTTATGTTTTTAACTACCAGCTCCTTGAGAAGGTAGCGGTATTTCAGAAAATTGTCTTTGTATCGAATTAAAGCTTTTTTTGCTGACAATTTTATACCTCCTGTCTGTGTAATATCGTGTTGTACACAAGTTACGGGTTGATGTGAATTATTTAATCACATCAACACCCATATAAGCTCTGAGTGCTTCGGGAACGGTTACTGTGCCGTCAGCGTTCTGATAGTTTTCCAGAATAGCGGCGGTTGTTCTGCCGATTGCAACACCTGAGCCGTTGAGTGTGTGAACAAGCTGTGCTTTTTCCTTGGGGCCGTTTTTATAACGGATTGAAGCACGTCTTGCCTGGAAGTCCTCAAAGTTTGAGCAGGAGCTGATTTCAACATATCTGCCGTAAGAGGGCATCCAGACTTCGATGTCGTATGTCTTCGCACTTGAAAAACCGATATCGCCTGATGAAAGAGCAACAACTCTGTAGGGGAGTCCGAGAAGCTGAAGCACTCTTTCAGCATCATTTGTGAGCTTTTCAAGCTCCTGATAGCTTTCTTCCGGCTTTGTGAACTTAACAAGCTCCACCTTGTTGAACTGATGCTGACGGATAAGACCTCTTGTGTCTCTGCCGGCCGAGCCTGCCTCAGCTCTGAAGCAAGCAGAATATGCACAGAAGCTCATAGGAAGCTTTGAGCCGTCAATAATATCGTCACGGTACATATTTGTAACGGGAACTTCTGCTGTAGGAATAAGGAAATAGTCATTTGTGAGCTTGAAAGCATCTTCTTCAAACTTGGGAAGCTGACCTGTGCCTGTCATTGATGCACGGTTAACCATAAAGGGAGGGAACACTTCTGTGTAGCCGTTTTCTGTGTGGGTGTTGAGGAAGAAATTGATGATAGCTCTTTCAAGTCTTGCGCCGAGACCTCTGTAAAAATGGAAACGTGCGCCTGTAACCTTTGCAGCAGTTTCCGGGTCAAGAATACCAAGGTCTGCACCGATGTCCCAATGTGCCTTTGCTTCAAAATCAAAGCTTCTGGGCTCACCCCAGCGGCGGATTTCAACATTTTCGCTGTCATCTTTGCCGATAGGTGTTGACTCTGAAGGTACATTGGGGAACTCGTACATCATAGTCTTCTGTTTTGCGGCAAGCTCACTCTTTTCTGCATCAAGAACCTTGACTTCTTCCTTGATAGCGTTCATTCTTGTCATAATTTCGCTGATATCGCCGCCTTCTTTTTTAATCTGCGGGATTTTTTTGCTTGCAGCATTCTGTTCAGCCTTGAGAGCATCTGCCTTTTGTGTCAGCTCCCTTGCTTTTTTGTCTATTTCAAGAATTTCGTCAACAAGGGCATCCATATCCTTGTTTCTTGTTTTCATTGCGTCTTTAACCTTCCGGGGGTTTTCTCTGATAAGTTTGATATCTAACATTGCTGTTACTCCTTTTTATTCCAAAATCAAAATATTATCTTCCGCCTGCAAGTGCTTCAAGTATGCTCTGCAGGTCGGTTTTGCTGAAAAATTCAATCTCTATTGTGCCTTTGTTGCCTTTTGAAAGGTGGATCTGTGCCTTTCTTCCGAGTTCTTCACGGATTGCAAGCTCACATTCATCAAAATAAGGGTCTCTTTTCACTTTCTTTCCCTTGTTATCTTTGTCAGCTTTAGGCTTCAGGATACTTTTAACAATACGCTCTGTTTCACGGACTGAAATTTCTTTTTTGACAATTTCCTCAGCCAGCTTCAATATTGTTTTTTCATCGTTCAAGGGAAGAAGAGTTCTTGCGTGACCGGAAGAAAGCTCACCCTTTCTCACAAGCTCAAGAACTGATGCGGGAAGTGCGAGAAGACGAAGTGCATTTGCAACGGCAGGGCGGGATTTTCCAACTCTTTCTGCCGCTTCATTCTGTGTGAGGGAATAAGTATCCATCAAAAGCTTGAAGCCTTCCGCTTCTTCAATAGGATTCAAATCTTCACGCTGTAAATTCTCGATGAGAGCAAATTCCATTGCTTCTTTATCGCTCATTTCCTTGATATATACAGGTACTTCTGTAAGTCCTGCCATTCTTGATGCTCTCCATCGCCTTTCGCCGGCAATCAGCTGATAACCGCCGTCAGACAGGGGTCTTACAAGAAGGGGCTGAAGCACACCGTGCATTGCAATTGAGTCGGAAAGCTCTCTGAGAGCGCCTTCTTCGAAGGTTTTTCTCGGCTGGTCTCTGTTAGGCTCAATGTCATTGATATTGACTTTAACCGAATTGCTTTTTTCTTCGGTGGAATTATCAAAAAACAAAGCATCAAGGCCCTTGCCTAAACCGCCCTTTTTGTTTACTGCCATATATTCACCTTAACCTTTCGGCCTTTTATTGTTCTTTTTAAGAAATTCTTTTGCGAATTCGTCATATGCCAGACTGCCCTTTGAGCTTCTGTCATAGTAATATACAGGCTTACCGAAACTCGGAGCTTCTGAAAGGCGCACATTTCTCGGAATAACTGAAGCGTAAACCTTCTGCGGAAAGAAACGCTTGACTTCATTCACAACCTGCTGCGTAAGATTCAGTCTGCCGTCATACATTGTAAGAAGCACGCCTTCCAAATCAATCAGCGGATTATACAAACGCTTGACCTGTCTTACGGTATTCATAAGCTGTGACAGACCTTCCAAAGCATAATATTCGCATTGAATCGGCACGATTACGCTGTCAACCGCACAAAGAATATTGACTGTAAGAAGCCCAAGAGACGGCGGACAGTCGATGATTATAAAATCATACTTATCTTTGACGGGAGCAAGAGCATTTCTGATTTTTGCTTCTCTGCCCTGCATATCAACCAATTCAAGCTCTGCACCGGCAAGATTCATATTCGCCGGCAATATATCAAGTCCCTTAAAGGCTGTTTTGCGGATAACTTTTTCAGCCTGTGCCCCACCTGCAATTACATCATAAGATGACTCGTTAACATCTCTTTTATTGATACCCAAGCCGCTTGTTGCGTTACCCTGAGGGTCGGCATCAACCAAAAGCACCTTATAGCCGTAATATCCGATGGCAGCAGCTAAATTAACCGCAGATGTGGTTTTTCCCACTCCGCCTTTCTGGTTAACCATTGCAATAGCTTTACCCATTGTTATGTCCTTTCTGTGATTAAACACGGATATTTAATTCATTATAGCACAACAGTTATTCTTTTTAAAGACTTAACGAGAATTTTTTTAAAATTGTTTATTGTTTCACGTGAAACAGGAAGAGTGGAAAGTAGTGAGTATTGAGTAGTGGGAAAAAACAGGAGTATAGTTGCGAAGAGAAGGAGCAGTAACATTTCTCTTTTATCTGTGTTCAAATGAAAAACACTCCATTCAAATGAATGGAGTGTTTTTCGGGGTGTGAAAGAGAAAGATATGATTATATGGAATCACCGCAAGCAGTGTTACCAACTTGACTGTCCTGTGCATTCGAGGTTTCCTTATTTATAACCCTGTACATTGCTTTTTTGGGAATCTCGATCTGATAAACGTAGCTGTCTCCATTGTCCTTTCTTTTGATGTCAGCTTTGATTCCTGCCTTCTGCATAGTGTCAACTGCATGATTTATGGTGTTCAGAAAAATCTTTACATCACTGAACATTCTTTTTGTGTTTCTTTTTGGTGCATCTCTTTGCTCAAGAAAATCGTCAATAAGAGCTTCGGTCTGGGTTATGTTCAGCTTTTTGTCAACGATTTTGTTAAGTATCGGCATCATTTCATCTTCCCTGAGTCTCAAAAGAGCTCTTGCGTGCCGTTCCGAAAGATTGTTTTCGTTAAGTATGCTTCTTACTTCTTCGGGCAGAGTTAAAAGCCGAAGCTTGTTTGAAACCGTTGACGGAGCTTTGCCGAGTCTTCTTGCTGCTTCGTCCTGAGAAAGGCCGAAGTCACGCATCAGCTTTTCAATAGCCACCGCTTCTTCAAAATAACCCAGATTTTGTCTTTGCAGGTTTTCAATGAGAGAAAAGACCGCCGATTTAAGGGTATTCACATCAATAACAATGCAGGGTACCGATGCCATTCCGGCAATTCTTGAAGCACGGAGCCGTCTTTCACCGGAAACAAGCTCATAACCCTTTTCCGTCTGACGCACCGTAATAGGCTGCAAAATACCGTTCATTCTGATGCTGATTGCAAGATTCACCAATTCTCCCTGGTCAAAGACCTGTCTTGGCTGATTGGGATTAGGTAAAATCTGTTCATTGGGAATGAGAAGCACCTGACCTGCCGTTCTCGGCTTTTCTGCAATCACGTGTCCACCATCCTTGTGAAGGCAGGAAGTTTAATTGTTTCAGTCAAATTAAAACCTCCCTTTGCTATAGAGAATACCATAACAAAGGGAGATTGTCCACAAAAACCGTTCGTCAAGAACTGCGCCTATTCAATTGTAAATTCCTTTATCTGATGGGATTTTTTGCAATTTTTGCCGAAGGGCGGGGGAATTTAGCGGGAGTTGGCGAAATCTTTTCAATATAAATTATGCTTCTTTCGCCGCAATCAAAGAGTTCGAAGGTGTTTTTGTTCTTGATTTTGCCGCCAAGTATTTTGATTGCCTTTGCAGCTTCTTCAATTTCTTCATCAGCCTTTGCACCTTTCATTGAAACAAAAGCACCGCCGATTTTCACAAAGGGAAGACAGTATTCTGATAAATCACGAAGATTTGACACCGCACGGGCAGTTGCAAAATCGTACTTCTCTCTGAAATCCGCCGACTTTCCGGCTTCTTCAGCTCTTGAATGAACAACATTTGCCGAAAGCCCGATTTTTTCAAGAATGTCTCTTATAACATTAAGTCTCTTGTTTGTGCTGTCCATCAGTGTGATATCAAGGTCAGGTCTTGCAATCAGCATCGCTATACCGGGGAAGCCTGCACCTGTTCCCACGTCAATTATTTTCGCACCGGTTGGAATGTCCACCGCAGAAAAGATTGTTAATGAATCCGCAAAATGCTTGATAACAATACCTTCCGAATCGGTAATAGCAGTTAAATTTATCTTTTCGTTCCATTCAACCAGAAGCTTTGCATATATATCAAACCTTTTAAGTGCCGTCTCGTCCAACTCAACGCTGTAAACAGCGGCTTTTTCTCTGAGAAGGGAGAGAGAAATAAATGTATTTTCTATTTTAATCACTTCCTTTTTGAAAGATAAATAAGAAGCACCGATATGTCTGCAGGACTTACACCGCTGATTCTTGATGCCTGACCTAAGTTTGCAGGCTTTACCTTGTTCAGCTTTTCCTGCGCTTCCATACGAAGTCCCGTAATTTCGGTGTAATCTTCGATATCATCAAGCTTTCTCACTTCAAGGCGGCGCATTTCTTCAACCTGAGCAAGCTGACGCTTGATATAGCCTTCATATTTGACGCTGATTTCAACCTGTTCGAATATTTCAAAAGGCAAATCCGGCCTTTCATTGTCAAAGTCTTTCAGACATTCATAATCAAGCTGGGGTCTTTTCAGCAGTTCAACAAGTCTGCAGCCTGTGTTCAGCGCTGATGTTCCACGTGAAACAAGTACAGCGTTGAGTTTTTCACTAGGCGGAACAGAAACGGCAGAAACCCTTTGTTTCTCTTCTTCAATAAGACGAAGCTTTGTCTGTAGTCTCTGCCATTTTTCTTCCGGCACAAGACCAACCTTATATCCGTACTCCGTAAGTCTGATGTCCGCATTGTCCTGGCGGAGAAGTAAGCGATATTCAGAACGTGAAGTCATCATTCTGTATGGGTCAGAACATCCCTTTGTCACAAGGTCATCAATGAGTGTGCCAATATAAGAAGATGCTCTGTCAAGGATAAGCGGCTCTTTGCCGAGAATTTTTTGTGCTGCATTGATACCTGCAACAAGACCTTGTGCGGCAGCTTCTTCGTATCCGCTTGAGCCGTTGAACTGACCTGCGCCGTAAAGTCCCTCAAAGGCCTTGAATTCGAGGGTAGATTTAAGAGAAAGAGGGTCAACGCAATCGTATTCAATTGCATATGCCGTTCGCATAACCTGCACGTTTTCAAGTCCCGGTATAGTTCTGAGAAATTTCAACTGCACATCTTCGGGAAGTGAAGACGACATACCCTGAAGATACATTTCTTCCGTATTTTCACCGCAAGGCTCAATGAATAACTGATGCCTCTTCTTCTCCTCAAAGCGGACTATTTTATCTTCGATTGAGGGGCAGTATCTCGGGCCGACTCCGTCGATTTTACCGCTGTAAAGGGGAGAACGATGGATATTTTCAAGGATAACCTTTTTAGTTTCTTCGTTTGTATATGTTATATAACAAGGCAGCTTGTTTTCCGGCACATATTTGCCGTCAAAAGAGAAGGGAACTACCCTTTCATCGCCGTCCTGACATTCAAGACCTGAAAAATCAATGCTTCTTCTGTTAACACGTGAGGGGGTCCCTGTTTTGAAACGTCTTGTTGAAACACCCAGACGCTGAAGCGCACCTGCCAACTCCGTTGACGCAAACATTCCGTCAGGCCCACCGTCATAGGATACGTCGCCAACATATATCTTGCCGCCAAGAAAAGTACCCGTTGCAAGAATGACGCATTTTGCGTTATATACAGCTTCAAGGCGTGTCACTACCTGCCATTTATCTTCATCCGTTTTTGTAAGGTCGATAATTTCAGCTTGTACTATTTCAAGGTTCTCTTGTGTTTCCATCACATATTTCATATATTCGCTGTAACGGCGGCGGTCAATCTGCGCTCTGAGAGAATGAACAGCAGGGCCTTTGCCGAGGTTGAGAATACGGCTCTGCAAGGTGTTGGCATCAGCGGCCTTGCCCATTTCGCCGCCGAGGGCATCAATTTCACGAACAAGGTGACCTTTTGATGTGCCACCAATTGAAGGGTTGCAGGGCATATTGCCTACCCAGTCCATATTGATGGTGAACACACCGACTTTGGTGCCAAGACGTGCGGCGGCGAGTCCCGCTTCAATCCCTGCGTGACCTGCACCGATTACAATAACATCATATTCCTTTGCAAAATATTTCATAGAAATCACTTACCTTTATATGTGTACACGCTGATTTATTGTCTTAAAGTTGCCGTCGGTTTTTCCACATCATCATCTTTTTTGTGGAAAAATTTGTTTTTAAATCTTTGATTTTTATTGAATGGAAATCTCTCAAACGTAGTTCTCATCATTAACACAAAATCTATTCAACACAATCTAAAATGTGTAATATATTCACATTTTAGCCTATTATAATTCTAAATAGTAAATATATTCGCTTTTATTTGCTTAATTCCGATATTTCTTCAGCTTTAGCAACAATATGTGTGGCACCGTGCTGTCTGAACTCCTCTTCACTGCCGTAGCCCCAGAGAACACCGCAGGAATCAACTCCTGCACCCGCAGCGCCGTCGATGTCAAAACATCTGTCACCCACCATCAGCACTTTTTCTTTGTCCGTTGCACCCAGAAGCTTCATTGCCTCAAGCACAAGTACGGTTTTTGAGCTGTGATTGCTGTCGTCAATTTTTACGCCGACAATTGCATCAAACTTATCTGTTATTTCCAAATAATCAGCCACTCTGTAAATCAGATGCTGGGGCTTGCTTGATGCAACACCAACCTTAACACCCTGCGCTCTGAGATCATCAATCAGTTCTTTCATTCCGTCATAAAGCTGACATTCATAGATACCCTTGACTTTATATCTTTCACGGTATTTTTTGATGTAAGTTCCCACCTCATCTTCGCTCACGCCGTAAAAATGGGTGTAGCTGTAATAAATCGGCGGGCCGATAAACTTTTTAAGGTCTGACATATCGGGCACTTCTCTGCCCATCTCTTTGAAGGAATACTGCAAGGACTTGATGATTCCTTCGCCTGTGTCAACAACAGTACCGTCAAAGTCAAAAATCACATAATCGTACTTAGCCATACAAAACTCAGCCGATTCATTATAAAAAACAAATCGGCTTCCTTTCTTTTGATTCAATTATTCAACTTCAGCTCTTTGCTGTGCCTTTTCGATGAATTTATCAATCTTAACAGTAAAACGGACATGTGTTCCCTTGCCGATAAGACCGGCATTATCATATGCCTCAACATCAAATGAGGCTTTTCTGCCGTCAAAATCTGTGAGAGTTGCAACCGCTTTTACCTTCTTACCAACCATTGTTGCAGCAAGGTGCTGAATATTGAGTGCCACACCAACAGTTGAAATTCCTTCGGGAATGAATTTTTCACAAAGTTCACTTGCTGCCTGCTCCATAAGTGCAACCATAAACGGTGTTGCAAAAACCTCAAGTGAGCCTGAGCGCATACTTGCAGCTGTCACTTCTTTGGTGACAGTGATTTCCACTTCGTGTTTTGTGCCGATATAATCCATTTTTGTTAACTCCTTTAGCTGAATCTTGTAATAAGTGAGAAAAGCTTAACTCTGTTTTCGTCAAGCACAATGTTTGTGTCGTCATAAAGTGCCGTCTGCAACCTTTGTGCCGCAAGAGGGAACTCAATAAACACAACCGAGCTGCTTCCGACATAGCCTGTGGTGAAAACGTCTGCATCACTGAATGTATGCTGCACAATTTCATAATCCATCCAGCCCTGAGTGAGAGCCTGCGTTGCATAAGACACAATCTGCATTTTTGTAAGGTCAGTTTTGACATGGCTGAACAAAAGGTCAATTGCTTCATTGAGCTGTGACAGAGATGCTCCCATTGCCCTTTGAATAAAAGAGGTAATAACCAATCTCTGTCTTCTTGTTCTGCTTACATCAGAGTCAGCATCACTTTTTCTGATTCTTGCAAAAACAAGCGCCTCTTCACCGTTAAGAGTTACGGCAGGGCCGGACTCAATTGTATGTGAAGTGGTCCGGTTAATATAAGTTGCTTCATATTCCTGCACTTCAACGGTGAGACCGCCCAATGCATCAATTATATCCACAAAGGAGGAGAAGTCAACTGCAACATAGTAGTCAATGTCGATTTTAAAATTCTTCTCAATTGTATCTATAAGACTGTCAGCACCGCCGTAAAAATAAGATGCATTGATTTTATTATAGTTATTGGTCTCTGCAATATAACACCAGGTATCACGGAAAAATGAAGTCATATTGATTTTCTGTGTCTTTTTGTTGAGAGACACCAATATAAGACTGTCAGACCTTCCGCCGTTTTCAAGTGCATCTCTTGAATCAAGACCGACAAGAAGAATGTTGATAACGTTCTTGCTTGAATATATCTCACCGCCGTTGTTTGCCCACTGATAAAGATATTCATTGATTGAGCCGGCACTGTTAATAGCTTCCATCATCTGTAATTCTTCATCTTCATAAACAATCTGGGTTGCTTCGCCTGAGGTATCCGTCTGAACAACATTTTCATCGGTGATAAGCTCCAGCTTTTCGTTAACATATCCCAAAGCCACGCTGACCAGAACAACAAACACAGTCAAAACAAAGTAAAAGTTCTTTGCCCTGCGCCTTTTATCCTTCCAGAGAAAAGCAGCAACGGGATTAACCTTTTTTTCTTTAGTTTTCTTAGTCATTGGTTCACTTCTTTCTTTTTCGCAGGGGCGGTATTAAACCGCCCGCCGTTTTTCTTCCGTTTTTTACGAATTATTCTTCTGAAGTGTCAGCTTCTGTATTTTCTTCTGAGAAAGCTTCTTCCTCTGTATCCTTTTTCTCGCTTTCCCTGACTGCAATTGCGGAAACTACCTTTTCGCCCTCCTGAAGCTTCATCACACGCACACCCTTTGACGTACGGGAAACGACGTTAATCTGTGAAGCGGGGATTCTGATAATGATACCGTCGGAGGAAATAAGAATAAGGTCATCATCTTCATTTACAATTGCAACAGATGCAACAAGGCCGAAGCGTTCTGTGTGATAGTTAAGAACACCCTTACCTGCTCTTGACTGAAGTCTGTATTCATCGTGTTCGCTGAGTCTTCCGAGACCTGTTTCGGCTACGGTCAGAATCTTCTTTGAACTGTCCTGACCTTCCGAGATTACGCACATACCGACAACTTCGTCATCCTCTTTCAGCTCAATGGCCTTAACGCCTCTTGCTGTTCTGCCGATTGGGCGGCAATCATTTTCGTTGAAGCGGATGCTCATACCATTTCTTGTTGCAACAAGAATATCATCATTACCGTTGGTGAGCCATACCCATGCAAGCTCGTCACCCTCGTCAAGGTTAATAGCGATAATACCGCTCTTTCGAAGGTTTTTATACTGTTCAAGATCTGTTCTCTTGATAATACCCTTTCTTGTAACCATACAAAGGTATTTTGTTTCATCACCGCCGAAGTCGGGCACTCTTATCATTGAGCTTATCTTTTCGTCAGCTTCAAGAGGAAGAAGGTTAACAACATTCATACCCTTGCTCTGCTTGCTGCCTTCGGGAATTTCGTAGCCCTTAAGACGGTATACCTTGCCCTTTGTGGTAAAGAACATAATATAATCATGGCTTGAGCAGGTGAACATTGTCTGTGCAATGTCCTCTTCTCTTCTTGTCATACCCTTGACACCACGGCCGCCAC
>CAYUVR010000003.1:0-96769 GCA_964448225.1 uncultured Faecalibacterium sp.
TATTTATTTTTTAAGAGGGCTGTTTTTGGACACATTTTTGACCTTAGTACTACGGGCAGAATGCACTAAATGTTAAATAGAAATTGCACTGATGAGGTGCTATATGTTTTAGATGTTTCTATTGAATAATCTCAAATACAATTAAAACTCCAATACAAAAGCGTAGAATTACCCAGTTTATTTAAACAAAAATCAAATATCAATTTATCATAACAAAACAAAAAGCCCCGTTAGGAAAGCAATAACTCTGCAATCTCAACGGGGCTGAAATTATATATGAAAATCCACACATTCGACAAAAATTTTAGGATTCGGTACAATAAAAAAAGAAGCCTGTAGCGGCTTCAAAATTAACAATTATTTTCGTAGAGTATTCTCCTTGACGAAAGAAAAAACCCAATAATTAGATAAAATAAGTATACATAATGTTGTCGGATTTGTCAATATATGCAATTATTTTGTTGAATAAAAATACAAATTTCATTCATTTTAAGCAAAACAATAATAAACAAATTAGTTGTTTTGACGAATTCAAGTTGCATTTATGGTCATTAATCCGTCAGCACAAAGAAACGGAGGAACTTTATAATGCCACGTACAGGTGAAAACATTTACAAGAGAAAAGATGGTCGATGGGAAGCAAGATATATTTTATTTTACGATGAAAATGGCAAAGCAAAATACCGATACTTATATGCAAAAACATATACCGAAGTAAAAAACAAATTATTTAATGAGCAAGCACAAACTATAAATTTTGTTAGCTCTAAATCAAATACCATATACGGTAAGTGGCTTGATGATTGGCTTATTAGTAAAAAACTTATTGTTAAAGAGTCTACCTATATAAGGTATAAAAACACTATTGAAAATCATATAAAACCCGAGCTTGGTAAATATCCAATCAATAAAATTAGCACTGAATTAGTCGAAAGTTTTATCGCCAACAAATTGCAAAATGGTAAAAAATCCGGCGGTGGATTATCAAACAAAAGTATTTCAGATATTGTGGTTATTATTAAAGAAACTTTCAAATTTGCTCAAAGTCATGGAGAAATAATAAACTGTACTTTTAGTAGGCTTACCATCAGAAAAACTACTAATGAAATGCGAGTTTTAAGTGCTACTGAAGAACAAAAACTTATATCAGTGATATCAAACGATATTGATAGATGTAAATTAGGTATTTTAATTTGTTTGTACACAGGAATACGCATTGGAGAATTATGTGCTCTAAAATGTAAAAATATTTCTATAGCTGATAGAACATTAAAAATTGAGACAACTATGCAAAGGTTACAATGCGATGATATTAATTGTGCATCAAAAACTAAAATTATAGTTACAGACCCTAAAACTTATAATTCTGTCAGAGTTATACCATTACCTGATTTTTTGTTAGAAAAAATGATGCCCTTTATTACGATACCCAACGCCTACCTTTTATCGGGTAATTCTATTGACATTGTAGAACCGCGAACGATGCAAAATCGATTTAAATCTTATTTGAAAGAAGGCATGATTTCTGATGCGAATTTTCATTCGTTACGACACACTTTTGCAACACGATGTGTTGAAGTTGGATTTGATGTAAAAACACTTAGTGAAATATTAGGTCATTCCAGCGTCAAAATCACGCTTGATAAATATGTGCATTCCTCTATGCAACTCAAAAGAATGTCTATGGAAAAACTAAATTCAATAGCAATTTAATATTCTATTTCCCGTCAAAAATATGGTCAAGAAAAAGACACAACTCTAAGTATAAAGGGTTGTGTCTTAAAATTTTCGTCAAGGAGAATACTCTACGAAAATTATACATTGGTTGAAGGATATATAAATGAGCCAGATAAGAAAAAGAAAAGATTATATGGACTATTGGCATTTTAGCAAAGAAGACAAAGATCGTTTAATTAACAGCTTGACAAAAGCGTTACCCGCATTGAGAGGTGCTGCAAATGCTACACAAGACGAAGTTGCTAATGCGATTGGTGTGTCGAGACAAACATATAACTCTATTGAAAGTTTAAAAAGAGTAATGTCTTGGAATACCTATATGTCTTTAATTTTATTTTTCGACTATAACCCTAACACACACTATACGATAAGACAATTAGATGTTTTTCCGTATCAATTAGATGAATGTTGGTTAAACGGAAAAATGGATCAAGTGAGTGGTGAGTAATATGGGATGCGAAAATATCAGAAAAGAAATGCATGTTTTTCAATCTTCGATAAAAAAGTTAAGCACGGGAATTTCAAAGGCTTCGGCTATATGGAAGGATGAAAAATATGCTGAATTATCCTCTTCTATAACTGAGATTGCAAATCAATCAAAAGATGTTATGGTCACCGCGGACAGATGTTGTTCTTCAATCGAAAAGTTTGAGAAAATAGCGTCAGAAAAATATTAGGAGCTTTACTATGGTAGATGTATCAACAGAAGCATTAAAGACAGTTAAAGATGCGTTATCTGCTTTTCAAACAGATATAAACGGCATCTCATTAAGAGCAACTAATCAGGCTGACGGTGTAACGTCGGAGTGTAAGATACAAATTAGTAGAACAAAAGGAGAAATTACACAATTAGAGCGTGAAATAGAAGAATTAAGCAAGCAAATCGAACAACTCGAAGCAAGAGCAAATCAAGCAACTAATGAATATAACTCTTTAATAAAAAGGATACCCCAAATCAAAAATAATATTGCCGCTTTAAGACAACAAATAATTTCTTTGAATTCACAGATAGCTTCTTTACGTGCTCGTCTTGCGGAAACAGAAGACGATGAAACGAGACAAGCAATTCAAGAGCAAATAGATGCATTGGAGCAACAGGTATCTCAGTGTGAAATACAGTGTGAGCAATTGGAAGATGAAGTCAGACATTCAGAGGAAAAGAAACAACAGCTACAAAAAGAAATATCTGATTGCAAGTCAAAAAAATCTCAATGTGAAAATGAACGCGCTATACAAAAAAACAGATGTAACAAAATGAAAGATAAGTTAGAAAGAATGAAATCAACTTTCAATAGGGTTGAGAGCGATTTGTCTGCATATACAACTACAACAAAAAAATTCGAAAGCAATTCATCTGAAAAAGCACAAACCAACAAGAGTGCTCTGGATAGTTGTATTTCAAGTATTGAAGAGTATCTGAGTGCTTCTTGGTAATTGTTTGGGGCGAAAGCCTTGCAATATAAAATTTTAAGTCAGGAGGTTTCTAAAAAAATGGCAAGTGGTGTATCTGTTGAAAGCGCTGCTATACAAGGCGGCATTGGATGTTGTAAAACTGCGATTCACGAATTGCAGGATGCTTCGAGAAGTTTGATGAGTAGTTATCAGCAGGCTGGCTCGGGTGGATGGAGAGATCAAAAGTATGCAGCATTGGGTGGCATTGTAGAGGAATGTTGTAGCGACTTAAAAGCCCCCATTGCTGATCTACAAGATTGTATAAACAATCTCAATGATCTGTTGCAGGCTGTTCTTGAATATGAACAGACTAGTTTGTAAGAGAAGGGAGAATTTTTATGGCAGTAAAAGCATCACCTGAAACAATCAGAGAAATGAAAAGAGAAATTACTTCTACCATTAATGACATTCGTAGGATTAGTTCAGGGATTCGAACTGGTATGTCTGCTACAGAAAAATGGGACGATACACAAGCGGCACAATTTAATATGATAATGCAAAAAGTCGCTCGATTAACCGAACAACCCATCGATACTTTGACAGCAGCTTTACCTAAATTAGAAAAATTAGCTCAATCTTTAGAGCAATACAACAAAGTAAAGTTTTCAGGAAATTAATATTTTCAAATAATTAGGAGGATTTTTACAATGGACAACAAACAAATGAAAACTAATGCAGGAACTGATACTGTTCCTACCTTTACACCCCCAACACCTACTTTCACACCGCCCGCAAATGAAAAACCATCATTTAATGGCCCTGCATGCTACTATCACAAAGATGAACCTGCAGTAGCAAAATGTGCAAGATGTGGCAAATACATATGCCAAGACTGTTTTGATAACTATGGCGTAAATGATGAACAGTACAAAAATAAAGCTATTTGTTATGATTGCTGTCAGCAATTAGTTGCAGCAAACGTTGAAGACCTCAAAAAGAATAAAGCAAAAATTATGGTTCAGTTTATCGTATCTCTTGTCGGTATTGTTATTGGCTTAATTTTTGGTATAGCAATTGGTGCTGAAACCGATGCTGGTACAGCTGCGGTAATGGGACTTATTGGTGCTGCTGTTGGTGGAGTCTTTCTGAGTGCGATGAAAGTTTTCTTCTCTCTTGTTTGGGATGTAATCAAGATTGCAATTTCAGGCAACTTCGGTCTTCTTACTGTTTTTTCGATTATATGGGAAATTACAAAGCTAATATTTAAGTGCCTAATTACAACAGTTCAGAACACCATCTATTATATTACATATTTAAAGAAAACATCTGGATTTATAGAATCGGATACAGCAGCACTACAAAATATGGCTGACTATATGGAATATACAATGATCCGTAATCAAAACAGAGGTGTTGATCTTGAAACACTCCTTAATCAGAAGAGCGAACTCGCAGATAACTCTTATGCTCGTATGGTTCAGGAAAAGGGCGAAGAAGGAGCAGAAGCTATTCTCAGAGGCTGTGTTGCTTCAATTAATGAAAATGGTGAAATTATTAGAAGTTTTTCAGCTACAGGAAATAACGCTGCATAATATTTGTGTTGGAGGTATATAAAAATGGATAACAATGTAAACAATGATGCTGTTGCTGCAAGAAGAAGAGCATTGGCTGAAGCTTTGCGTTCAGGTGAACCTGTTGTTGTAACCGCAAGCGGTGAAGTTGAAAAGAAAGACGATGCTATGGATCAGGGACTTGCTGGAATTCAGGTTCCTGATGGAAAATTAGCATAAGGAGGCACAAAATGGCTTATTATTGGTATCAAAGTGACCCTCAACTTTATCAGATGGAAGTTGCCGCAATGAAAAAATTCTTTCCTTCATTTACCATTAATCAGCTTCAGGATGGTTCTGGTAGATTATATTGGAGAGGAAAGGTTCAGCCTACCGGAGACGGTGGTATGGTTTGGGATATTATGCTTATCTATAAGAATACCCATCCGCATGTAGGAAGTGCTAATGAATATGGTGGTACGGTTCAAATACTTCCTTTGAGTCCAAGACTTAAAGATGTTGCAGATAAAGTAATGCCTAGTGTTATGGCTACATACAACAATAACTATGATGAAGTATGTCGTAGAGGTTTTGGACTTGGTTTGCCACATATTTACAGAGATCAGTTTGGTCGAAATGAAGAATATTTTATTTGTACCGCTGACCCTAAGTATTTTAAAGGAGATAAGACACAGTCTACTTCTGCTGCTTCAGCATTGAGTTGGGCTTGTAAGTGGATTATTCTTTGCGAGATGTGGTTAAACGGTGAAATCGGCGACGATGTCGCAATGGAAGGTAATTATTAAAATTACTAAACCTCCAAACTCTCTTGCTAAGTATATGAGAGTTTGGAGGTTTTACTTTTAGGCTGGAGGTTTAATAATATGAGAGTAGTTTTTTCAAATAGAGCATACACCTCTGTTTTGGCAGAAACAACTGAAAAAATTAAAACAGAAACCGGTGGTTTGTTTTTAGGAACCGTACAAGATGATACGTGGTACATAATTGAAGCTATAGACCCCGGCCCAAAATCAGTTTTTGAAGTTGCTTATTTTGAATATGATCAAAAATATACGCAACATTTGATAAACAAAATAGCTAATTTGTATGACCAGCAACTTGCATTGATAGGTTTGTGGCATCGTCATCCTGGATCTTTTGACCAGTTCTCATCAACCGACGATGGTACAAACTTCAAATATGCATCTATGCGTAATGAAGGTGCAATTTCTGCATTGGTAAATATTGACCCTAACTTTAGAATCACAATGTACCATGTTGCTTACCCCTGTAGGTATAAAAAAATCGAATATGATGTGGGGGATAATTTAATTCCAGATGAACTACTGAAATTTAAAACACAAGAATGTTTTGGCACTATTATGGATAATATTCTTGGTTCACCGAATAGAACCAGAAATATTAATGATGGATACCATAAATCAGTAAGTTTGGAATCATTTATGAAATTCATCTTACCGCAATTAAAATTTTGTGAGTGTTCAGAAATGCAAACAACTGATTCTTCTGTTAACGAGGAGATTCAAGAAGACTTAATAGATAAAATTGTGGATGATTTAACCTTTATGGCAGAAACACTCAACATTGAAACCGCTATTTCACTTGATAATAACTATCTTACAGTTTATCAAGAAGCTATTGATAAAACAACAAAATTGTACTTTATGTTATTTGCTGATGATGAAAGTATACTGCTTTCATATAACAATAAATGCTATCAGTATCAAAGAGGACTTTTTGCCGAAGCATATGGTAGAGCAAAAACTGAACGTGATAAAGAAAGCGGTATAAAAATAAAATCAAGAAAACAATCCGGAGTCGTTGACTCTGTTATCAAAATTATTAAATTTAACAGAAATGAGGACTGATTATATGAATATTAAACGCCCTAAAAATTTCTTTGGTGAAGATATTCCTCTTACCGTTTTTATTTCCGAAGAACAACTGCACAATAAACAGTGTATGAAATTATATGGTAAATACTTTGAAGATACTGGAATTTTCAATGTGTTTCCCAATGAATTATCCGACAAAGGTGACTATCTTGGTGACATCCTTCCTGAAGGAAGCACTCCTGTTATTGATGGTTTCTGTGGTGTACTTGCTAATGAAACCATCGAATTCTATTGGTGTGGAGAAAAAGTGACAACCGAATCATACGGTTTATATCAGAGCATTTTTTCAAGAAATAAAGGTATTCTTGAAACAGATGTTATGAAGAAAAAATGTGCTGTTATTATCGGTTGTGGTTCTGTTGGTAGTTTAGTTGCTATGGAATTGGCACGAGCAGGTGTTGAAAGATATGTGCTGTGCGATGCAGACACTCTTGAGTATCACAATGTATGCCGTCATCAATGTGGCATTGAAGATGTTGGAGATTTAAAGGTAAATGCACTTAAAAGAAAGATTCTAAATATCAATCCAAAAGCAAACATCAAAACTTTTGGCGGTATTATCCAGAATATTCCAAAAGATATTCTGGATGAAATGTGTGTTCCTTTTGAAACAATCTTTGTTGGTTGCGGAGATAACAGAACAGCCGATGTTTATGCAAATAAAATCGCAATTTATTTTGATGCAGCATTTATCTCTATCGGATTTTGGGAAAGAGCATATGCAGGAGAAATTTTTTATCATCTTCCTAATAAAAATATGCCTTGTTATAAGTGCGCATTAGGTAGTGGCGACCTTTCTGGGCGTGTTGAGGCAAATCATCATGTTTATTCGAATCAGGAAAATGTCGAAAGTGTGAAATTTGAACCTGGTATTTCTGTTGATATAAACTTCATTACGAGCGTAGGTATTAAGTTGATAATTGATATTCTTAACTCCAATAATGAAGATTATATTCCGCGTCTATTAAACAATCTTAAACAATACACACTTATTTGTAATACAAGCGACCCTGCTATAGGCGGCGAAATGGTAGAAATTTTCAGTTATCCTTTGCAAGTTACCACATCATTAGTTGTTGGCTTTGGTAAAGAATGTAAAGGCAAATGTAATTTTGAATTAGAAGAAAAATAATTCGAAATTCCTAAGAAAGGAAGATAACTATGAAAGCGTTAGCACAAAGCGAAATAATTGCACTTGTTTCTGATCTGAATAAGTTTGCAGATTCTTCTGAAGCACTGATTAACACAACCCAAACAAATTATGATAAGGACAAAAGACTTCTGTTGAATAAACATAGCAATGCTTTATCAAACTTGGACAGTACATATAAGACTAACAGTTCTAATGTGCAGAAAAAATCAAGGCAGACTATAGCTGATGCAAAAAGAATACTTTCTGAAATAGATAAGCTGGATGAAAAATTATCTAAAGTTGATAAGTATTATGTAAAAACAAAGAAAAAAAAGGAGGAACTGTTAGCTGGTACTACAAGTGAAAAGTATACAGATACTTCTAATTATTTCTCTGCGTTGGATGAAATCAAGACTTCTTTTAATTCGCTTTTCAAAAAATATTCAGAAGATATTTTCCCTGGTTTAATAAATGGTCTGAATTATCTTTTTTCCAGTCAGAGAAAAAAAGATTATGAAGAACTAATTGTGCTTCGCAATACAGTTGCTGCTTTTGTTAAGGAAATTGAAGAAGTTTTACCTCCGATAACTGAGGAAAATCTTGCCTCATTAAAAGAAACATACTTCACACAGCGGGGCAGTATGGTTGAAAGACATAAAACAGAGGTTGCTAGATTTGAGAATAACCATCTTGCAACTCTTGATAAAGTAGCTGATAGAATATGTACATCCCTTGATGATGTGTTGCCGGATGAGTTTGTTGATTATCTATCTGCAATAATGTCAAACTACTCAAAATCAGTGTACAAAGTTAACTCATCTAACGAAATTTTAGATGAAGTTATGAATATGTACTATGTTGAGTATCCGGTTGAATATTTTGTTCAATCAAAAATTGTAGCCTCGATAATTAAAGAAAAATGCTCAAAACTTATTTATGATGGAGCAATAAGATTCCCAATAATGACATCCACTCGCAATGCGCCTGTTTGGATGATAAAAAATGATAACAGCAATAATTCTGTAGTTCAAAGCTTGCTTCATTCTATGATGTATAGTTTTCTATCATCATGCCCTGTTGAGAAATTAACATATACCATTGTTGACCTGGAAAATAGAGGCAATAGTATTTCTCCTTTTTTTGATGCTAAGAAAAAACTTCCCGAGTTATTTGGAGAAAGAATATATATTAGCAAAGATGAAGTGGTAGAAAAAGTAAGAAAACTTAATGAGAAAATTGAAAATATTTTGCAAGATAAATTGGGCAACCAGTATGAGAATATATTTGATTATGCCCGAAATACTCCTGATTACACTCTTAATGTTGAAATGGTTATATTGTTTGATTTCCCAAAAGGTTTTGATGAAAGAACCCTCAGCGAATTGAGAAACATCTTAAGAAACGGAAGCAAATGTGGAATATATACCTTGATATCTTACTTGCCTAATTTTGATGGTTCTCGTTCAAGAGAATACGAACAAGCACTACAGTCAATTTTTGATTTATCTACGGTGATAAATCAAAACGGAGAGAATTTCTCTTTAAGAGGTCTGCCAATATTATATCATTCTATGCCTGAAAAAATTGAATTTGCTAAATTTTTCAGTAAATATATGCTTATCTTTGAAGGAATTAAAAATAGAGGTATTGCTTTCTCACCGTTAATCAGAAAACTTGTTGATGCTCGAGATTCAATGGAACTTGATGCCCATATTGAGCAAATATGTGAAATGATGAAAAGCTATGAAAAAGCATATGCACGGGTTCCCGAAATAAACACTTTATTCCCTTCTCTTGTTACACTTGGAAATGTAATGTATCCATCTGACATTTTCTCAGATAGTATTGGCTATCAAACCATCGTGGATAGGTTTGGTGCAGAGAAAAAATCAGAAACAGAGAATTCTTATTTTGTTGAATTGCCGCTAACTTTCGATTTGAGAAATTCGTTTAATTTATTATTAAATTGTCCGGATGAAAACAATAAAGGAATGCTTGATTTTACGCATCATGTAATCTGGAGTTTTCTTTCATTTATGCCAATAACGAAAGTGAATGTGTGTATTGCTGATTGTGAACAAAGGGGTAATAGCATAATTCCGTTTTTAGATTTCAGAAAACGCTCACCTGAAACCTTTGATCAAAAGATATATACAAGTCAGGAACAGATTTATGACAGACTTCAAAAAATTAACGCTCAAATTGATGAGTTTATACAGGAAAAACTAGGCAATAGATATAAGGATATCCTTGATTATAATCTAAACACCCCAAACCGAGCAGAACCTATTACTTTATTGCTTTTGTACGATTTTCCAAGCGGTATGGATGGAAGATGTTTGGATTTGCTGACAAACATTTTAAGAAACGGCAACAAATGCGGTGTTTTCACAATAATTTGCTACAATCCAAACATTACCTTCTCTCGATACGAAAGTATTGATGAACGATTGGAACAGATTTCTAAATATTGTGCGTCCATTGATTACAAGGACGGACATTATGGATTACTTCCATATAATCTGCAAATTAATACTCCTGCTTCGTTATCCTTCAACACAATTGATAGTTTTGTCAAAGAGTATGTCGAAAAGAGTGAAACTATCAAAAAACAAGGATTGTCTTTTAAAGATATCATAGCTGAAGATTTATTCTCATTTGAATCGTCGAAATCTTTGAAAATACCGGTTGGTGTTGGTGATGGTGATAGCATTATCAATATTACTATCGGAGAGGGCTCATCTCATCATGGTCTTATTGCTGGTGCTACTGGTTCCGGTAAATCAACATTGTTGCATACTCTTATTATGAGCAGTATGCTTCACTACAGTCCTGAACAACTCCATTTATATCTTATGGACTTTAAGAGTGGTACAGAATTTAAGATTTATGAATCTGTTAAGCTCCCGCATATTCAGCTTCTTGCATTGGATGCGATGCAGGAATTCGGTGAAAGCATTCTTGAAAATTTGGTTGCAGAAATGGAACATAGAGGTTCTCTATTTAAAGATGCCGGACAAACTAGTCTTAAAGGGTATACACAGGCAACAGGACAAGCTTTGCCAAGAATTTTAGTTATTATGGACGAGTTCCAAATCTTATTTAATGACTCTACAAACCGTAAAGTTGCAATGAATTGTGCGGAACTTACGAAGAGAATTGTTACAGAAGGTCGTGCTTTTGGTATTCATTTGTTAATGGCAACACAGTCCACAAAAGTTATTTCTGACCTTACGTTATCACACGGTACTATTGAACAAATGCGAATTCGTATAGGTTTGAAATGTGGTGAAAATGATGCGAGGTATCTATTTTCAGATGAAAACGATTCCAAGGCTCTTGCAATGATGAAAGGACCTATAGGAACAGCAGTAATGAATTTGGATTATACAGAGCAATCCAATATAGGATTCAGAGCTGCTTATTGTGATGATAATACGCAACGAGAATATTTGAAGTTGATAAGTGAAACATATGCAGGGTATCCGTATACATTGCAAACATTTGAAGGCGGAAGAACGACACAATTGTCGGATTATTTCACTGAGAATTCTATTACTCGCACATCAGAATTGCCGGCAAAAATACATATGGGTACTCTTATAAAAGTTGCACCACCGTTTGCAATTGTAATCGACAAAAAGAAGAAACACAACTTGCTAATTTGCGGTTCAAATGAGCGAATGGCAAATACTGTGTCAAACAACTATATAATATCAGCTTTGCTTAATCAGAATGCAACAGTATATTGCATAGATGGTGATTCTCTTGTTGGTGATGATAGTTCTGCAGATTTTTATGATGCGATTTCAAATTGTAATGACAATCTTAAGGTAGCAAATAACAGAGGAGATATTATCACCTTTATAAATGAAGTGTATCAAAACTATCAAGCATGGAAAAAGCAAAATAGTGACGATGTGATTTTTGTTATTATTAAAAATCTACAGTTCTTAGATATTGTCAAATCAATGTTTAAAGGTGACTACATTGATGAAAGTGAGTTTGTTGACACACCTATCTCTGAACCCGAAACGAACTCATTAAATCCTTTTGCATCAGTAGATAACTATTTTTCTAATAAAACTTCAGATGATAACACTTCTATAGGTGAAAAGTTAATCAAAATGATTGCAGATGGTTCAGGATTCGGTATTCATTTCGTTGTTACATCACTTGAGTATCAAACGGTAAGAGAATGTATGTATTATGGTGAAAATATTCTTACTAAATTCCCTGAACGTATCATATTCTCTCTTGGTTCTAACGATGCTGATAATCTTATTGAAAACGTTTCAGTTACAGGCTTAAGAGATAATACGGTTTATTTCACAGATGGAGTTAAAAACACATTCCAGATGAAGCCATACATTACACCTAATGCAAGTGAAATCAAAAAACTTTTTGATAATTAACTGGAGGTGCCATATATACAAAATGTTTTGATTTTGTGTATATGGCTAATCTAGTAGCGGAAATATTGGAGGTGTTTGTTTGAGTATCGTAAATGCCGATATTACCGAGTTGTTAAAATCTTGGAATAATATAAAGTCCGCAATAACAAGTATAGAAACAACCAAAGCATCTATTGCAAGAAGATATCAGCAACTTGGTAATGATTGGAAAGACAAAAAATATAAAGAATTAGAAGATGTAGTTCAGGAATGTAACAAAGCCCTAACCGAAATTCTGAAAATTTTGGTTAAAGGTGAAAAATTTGTAGGTGCTCTTGCAAAAAGTTTGCAAGAATATGATAATGTTAATTTGGATGGTAGTATGTCAGCGGACAATGCTTTTATCCAAAATCTTAGAAGTATGACATATTCCGCAGGCGAAACACCTTCCTATCAATACTGCCTTGGCGTATTGACAATGGGCAACATTCCTGAAGGTTATCTTAATGTAATATCAGAAAGACATCAAAACGGTGAAACGGGAGTACGCAGAGTATTTGACCATTTTACAAATCAGATGTTGATACAAGATGCGAACTACCCACCCAATCAAACGGCACATTACTCACCGATGAACTATGAAGGACATCGGAGAGGCGTTTATTACAATGCAACATCGGATATGACTAATCCAAGAGGTGCGGGTACTACATATTTCCACGAGTTGGCACATATGATCGACCACGCATCAACAGGCTATCAAGGAAACTTATCAAATACACCTGAATTTGGAAATGCGTTAATGCAAGACGGTCAGAGAATATTGCAGTTATATAACAACCTACCACCTGAACGACAAAATGCTTTTTTGACACGCATACGTTCTGATTCGGCACATTCATTCTCGGATCTGATAGATGCAACAACAAACGGACAATTATACGGAGGTTACGGACATTCAAGAGAATATTGGACTCGTTCAGGAAATCTACAAGCTGAAGCGTTTGCGCACTTCTTTGAAGCATCTATGGGCAGTGAGGAAAAACTTGAAATGCTTGCTAACTTCTTCCCAACTGCGTTTGGCGTGTTTTCAACGCTAATTGATTCAATCCAACCCGACCAATATGTTCGGGTATTAGAAAGGAGCAGATAACTTATGAGTATAGATAAAAAGGTTTCAGATTTTATGAATGCTTTTCTTGATACTCCCGAACCTGATATAGATCAGGAATACTATCAAATCGAAGAACAATACAAGGCAATGTTCGGTCATACTGTTTCGAGAGCTATGCTGCCTGATAGCATTTCTATCGACAGTATCAAATCCGCTATGAAAACTTGTATTGAAAACAAAAAAGATACTCTACTTGAATTGCTCGGTGTTAATTTGAATGACAAGTATCTGTATTAGGAGCAAAATAATGAAAGATATATCATTATTGCAAGCATTAGAATATGAAAAAATTACTTTTGACGTTGAGCCTATAGATTTGTATTCAGAAGCATTACCGGTTACATTGTTTATGGGAAGATTAGCGAACAATAGCCATCAAACTCTTATTCCGCAACTTTCACTTGACGGACGGAATCTGCTTCTTTATTCAAAAGACAAAGATAACCTTCATCGATTGATAGAGAATGCCTACATTTCTTCTTGGTTAAACGGAAAAGCAAAGGTTTCTTATTACCACACCGATGAAAGTAAGCTTTTTCATTTGACAGGATTTTCTTACACTACTCTAAAAAAAGATACAATAATTTCTCAATTTGAGAATCTCTACAAAGAATGCAAAGAAAACGAAGGGCTTGCGGAGAGCGATAAAGCATTGTACATTGTTATGATAAGTGATTTATCTGAAATGCCTTTCTTTTCAAAAATTCTATTTGAAGATAATTATAGCAACTCCATTGATAATCCCTTTGAAATTCTAGATGTTGAAAACAAAAGTTTCCAAGGGCGATTGGACACATACATATCGGTTAGCGAAAAAATTAAGGATATGCTGATAAATGGAAAAAAATATGGTGTTGTATTTATAATAGGTGAAAGTGACTTTGAAAGTTATTCAAAATTAAAGCAGTATCCATTTTACTTGATTGAATTAGATAGTGTAGATACTGTGAATATTGTTACTAATAAAAAAGAAACGGATAAAGTCTTAGCGTGGGGTGGTGATGCCCCCCAAGAAGTTGATTTGTTTTTATCAAAGGAATCTCCATTTTATGAAGCGGTTAAAGCATACTGTAATGTTGACTTATAAAAATATATTGTGAGGTGTTTATATTGGAGAACGATAACATAATTGTTTTGAACGATGATGACGGTAATGAGGTAGTGTTTGAATTTTTAGATCTCATACCATATCGTGGAAAAGAATATGTAGTTTTGCTCCCCGTTTCTGATGAAGCGGATGAAGTTGTTATACTGCAACTTGAAGAAGCGGATGATGAAACAGAGAGTTATATCAGCGTTGATAATGAACTAACTTTACAAGCAGTTTTTGAGATATTTAAAGAACGTGCAAAAGATACATTTAATTTTGTAGACTGATGGTGATCGATGTGAGTGATAGCATTATTTCAATATTAGACAGATTGAAATATGATTTAGAAAATGGCAAATTAGTATCTTCCGATAGTATAGTCCATTTGAGATTAGGTGAAAAAAACAATAAAACACCTTATGATATTTTATTAGGTGAAAATTTGCGTAGTGTGTTGTTTGCTGATAATACACGTTTACAGTCAGATTTATTTATTGAGAACTGTTATATTTCATCAACACTAAACGAGGATAAAATGGTTTATTATTTCGGGGATAGTAGGGATGAATTTTCTGATTCTAAATATGCGTATCACGGTAATTGGATCAACGAGGAATACGGCACATTAGTAAGACATATTGATTGGCTTTACAAACATTGTAAAGATAACGAAGAAGGAAAAAAAGAGTATAAATACAGTTTTTTAATTATCATAAAAAATATCGAAAGTATACCGCTATTCTGTGATATTCTTAACGGTAAGCATATCCAAAGAGAGTTGTATTATTGGAATGAGGCTTCGTTATCGCAAAAGGACGATAATACAGAAATAGATGATGATCCATTTGCTGCAATAAATCGTTTCTTTGAGAACTTGAATTCTGAGGACGAACAATTAGAGGACGAGAGTCTGCAGACTTTTGCGACCATAGATGAATGTTATGATGAAGCAATATCTGTTGAACAAGAATTTGAAGAAATTTTGCGATTTAAAGACAAGTTTGATGTTTCTTTTATCATAAGTACTTCTGATAATCGTGTTCGAGAAATATTGAAAGAGAAATATAGTTTTGATATTGAAATAGATTGCGATAATAATCTTATTATTGATCCTAATGGAATAGAGGAAAATAGAATCAGTCCTTATAAAAAATCAACAGCCGTAGCTATTGGAGAGTTTCTGTGTTCTAATTGGTCAAGATTTAAAGCCATATTGGATTATGTGAATGTAAATTTTTAAGGAGGATGAACAAGTGGACATTTGGCACAGGCTTGGAAGAATTTTTAGAATATCCAATTTAGGAACTTTAATATTTTTTCTTTTAAATATTTCTTTGATATTAGCTTTGTTTTATCCGTATAGTTTAACATTGGAAACCGCACTTCCGCTTGTTGGTTGTTATTTAGTAACAGTATTAATTAGCCTGTCTCCTGTGGGAGAATGGACTCTTGCGGCTATGTCCGGTGCCAGAGAGATAAAACGTAAAGATATAAAAATTAGACTAATCCCTTTGTTGGAAATAGTGTTTGAAAAAGCCAAAAAAAGAACACCATCAATGGTAGATGAAATACATTTGAAAATAATACATGATGAATCACCAAATGCATTTGCTATAGGAAGAAAAACCATATGTGTCACAGATGGACTTTTAAAACTGTCAGATAATGAAATTATGGCGGTTTTTGCACACGAGCTCGGACACATCGCATACCATCATTCAACAATTCAATTATTAATTGGCGGTGGAAATCTGATGATTTCCGGTATTCTTTTGATAATAAAGGTTGTTTGCTGGTTAATAACAGGCTTCTTTACAATAATGGGAATTGGTACTAAGAGTGTTTGGGGTACAATTCTTATGACAATCTTTGGCGGTTTGTCTACTGTATCCATTTGGTTGTGGACAAAATTTTGCATGTTATTTCTTATGTGGTCTATGCGTCAGAATGAATTCATCGCTGATGAGTATGCATATCAAATTGGTTACGGGGAAACTTTGGCAAGTGTATTGGATAGACATATGTGTTCAAAACCAGAAAATGGCTTGCTTAAGGCTTTATATTCAACACACCCAAACAGTGATGATAGAGTAGCAAAACTCCAAACTTTAGGTGCGGAATATTATGCGTATTAAAAAATCAAGGGCAGTGAATTTTTGCCCTTGATTTTTGTTTAACTGAAAATTATATTATGTTCAACTATGACTCTTGCTCTTTGTTGAATGTTATTCATTCTTTGTACCCACTCCCATTGGTTCTGTTCTTTCAGTTGCTCGGTTACACCTTCAGTTTCTTTCATTTGATTAATGATGGTATCAAACATGACTTTTGACTGATTTTCTATCTCGGCACAGCACTGATAGAGTTTGCCTTGGGTTAGGAGAGTTGCGAAAAGGACGGGGTTATGTTTTTGTAAGTAGTCCTTATACATCATACCCCATTTGCCGAGGCGGATGGCTGATTCTTCAGGCGGGATTGTGAGGTTTGGTATAATATAATCATTGACTTGTCTGTAGGTAATGTTTGCCATAAAATTCATCCTTTCTGATTTTCAATAAAAGTGTCATATGTGAATTTTGCTCCGAGTCTGAAGCCGGTGGTGAAGCTGTCTGCGTTGCAGAGACTTAAAAATTTGATGTAGGTTGCTGCATAGTCGGTGAAAAGCTCCCTATCCTTGTCTGCGAGGAGTGATGTCAGTTGCTCCTCTTTGCCGGCAAGCTCACTCAGGCTCTTTTTAACCTTTGCCGTCAGGTTGGTGGTACACTCCTGCGGCTCGATGTTGCCGTAGTAAAAATCTTCAATAAAATCTGACATAGTATCGCCCCCTACCGTTCAGATTTGTTGATGATTTTCAGGAGCAGTTCGTCAACATCTTCTGTGGGGATACCGTCCGAGAGAAGCATATTACGAAACTCATTCATTCCGTTGATTAACAGGTTACATTCAAAATCCGTGAGCTTCAGTTTGGTTTTCTTATTAAACATAAAAATGACCTCCTTGTATTTGGTAACACCATTTTACAAAGGGGTCTGTGTTTTGTCGAATGTGTGAATTCATAGCAAAAGCACCAAGGCTATTTTCTAACCTTGGTGCTTTACCTTTTGTCAGATGTCCACTCTTACGGCGAAGCCGCCTGTGAAGAAGTAGTAGGTGTTCGTCTGACTTGTGTTTGGTGGAGATGGCGGTAATCGAAACCGCGTCCGAAAATCCGTCCACATAACCTTCTCCGGGTGCAGTCAGTCTTTTAACATTCCCTTGCTGCCACGCCGATTGACAGGCTTAACAACTCGGTAGACTCTTTGCCGTGACATCATACGAGCCTGCTTTGATGTTCACGTTCACTGCTAAGTCGACGCCTTTAGCTGAGCCGCAGTACTCTCAGCTTAGACGGGCCGCATTAAGCAGCCTTTAAAACTGTATTGTTGTCAGTTATTTTAAGTTTGTGACTTTTAAAGTGGTGCCACTCCACTACCCGCTTATTATGCTTCAAAACCCCCGTCGAAATCCTTTCATCCCCATATATGCAATACCGGCAGTATTGCGTGAATATGACCTTTCGATGTGATATTTGCTTTGCTAATGTTGTGGATAACTTTACGATGAGTTAAAACATTTTACGTTTACTATTATACTTAATTTTTTGATTTTTACAACAGGTAAGTTTAACCGTTTTTGATTGCTCTTTCCATATCCCTTTGAGCATCACGTTTTGCCATAGTTTCACGCTTGTCATAATTCTTTTTGCCCTTGCAAAGACCGACTTCTATTTTTGCTCTGCCTTTGAGAAAATATACCGACAGCGGAATAAGGGTTAAACCCTGCTGCTTCGTTGTGCCGAAAAGGCGGTTAATCTCCCTTTTGTGCATAAGAAGCTTTCTCACACGCATCGGGTCACGGTTAAAGATGTTTCCCTGTTCGTAAGGACTGATATGCATACCGTTGACGAAAATCTCTCCGCCGTCGATGCTGCACCAGGAGTCTTTAAGGTTGATTCTGCCTTTTCTGATTGATTTCACTTCCGTACCGAAAAGTTCGATACCTGCTTCATAGGTTTCAAGAACAAAATAGTCGTGCCGTGCTTTTTTATTCTGGGCAACTACTTGTCTTTCGTCTGCTTGTACTGCCATAAGACGGCACTCCTTTCTTTATAAATGCAGAATGCTAAGTGCAAAATTGCACCCGACTCTCTGCAAATCACAGCGTTCTTCTGCCTTCAAGCGCCTTTGTAAGTGTTACTTCGTCAGCATATTCAAGGTCTGCCCCCACGGGAACGCCGTAAGCCAGACGACTGACCTTGATACCCATAGGCTTGAGAAGTCTTGAAATATACATAGCTGTAGCTTCTCCTTCAACGGTAGGGTTGGTAGCCATAATGACTTCTTCAATTTTACCGTCACTGAGTCTTGCTAAAAGCTCTTTGATTGTGATGTCCTCAGGGCCGATACCATTCATGGGCGAAATTACACCGTGAAGCACGTGATATGTGCCCTCAAATTCGTGAGTTCTTTCAAATGCCATAACATCTCTCGGGTCTTCAACAACACAAACAATGCTTTCGTCACGTCTGCCGCTTTTACAGACGGGGCAAAGCTCCTCTTCCGCAAGATTGCAGCAGCGTGTGCATTTTTTGATTTTTTCGTGTGCAGATAAAATGGCCTGTGAAAAAGCCTGTGCTTCTTCCTTTTTCAGGTTCAGCACATAAAAAGCCAACCTTTGCGCACTTTTGTGTCCGATACCCGGCATACGCTCGAACTGCTCAACAAGGCGGGCAAGTGAGGCTACGTTATATCCTGCCATCAGAAGGGGAGATTAAGTCCGCCCTTAGCGGCGTTCATTGCCTGTTCCATTGCATCATCTGCTTTTCTCATCGCCTCATTTGTTGCAGCAATGAGAAGGTCAGACAGCATATCTGCATCATCGGGATCGATAACATCGGGCTGCATTTTGATGTTCTTCACTTCGTGAGCACCTGAAACTGTTACTTCAACAGCTCCGCCGCCTGCTGATGCCGTGAATTCACTTGCTTCGATTTCAGCCTGCTTTTGCTCAATCTGAGCCTGCATTTCCTGAATTTTTTTCATCATTGCCATCTGTCCGCCGCCTGCGGCCTGTCCGGGAATTCTTGCTTTCATTGTTATATCTCCTTTTAATATAGTTTCTTTTCGTTTTGATTATACATAAGTTACGGTTTTACGTCAACATTGATGCCCATATTTCTGGCTGTGCTGATAAGGTTTTCCAAAGGATCCTTTTTAGGTTTAGGCGGTGCGTCACCGTTTTCAGCTTGAGAAGGGTTATACACACCAAGACGGTATTTTTTACCTGTAACTCTGAAAATTGCTTCTTTGACGTCTTTTGCATTTCTGCCCGCTTTGATGAAGGAATTAAGAGTCGGGTTATCACTTTTGATAAGAACAAAGTCCCCTCTTATTACCGCCTGAGAATTAACCAGCACACCCCACAAGGGCATATTGGTTTTCATAAGCTCGGAAAGCACCTCAGCCCATTGAATTGTATCTTCTTGGAGATTTTCCTTAGGTACAGGCTCTGCATAAACAGGTGCAGAATCAAATATCGGGTAATTTTCTTCCTGAGGGACTTCCGGCGGCAAATCGAATGCGGTGCTGAAAATAGCTTTTGCATCCTGCTTTGGTTCTTCCTTTTCAGATTCAGCAAGCATTGTCGGTGTCGCCTGCGGTACAGCTTCACTTACCGTAAAGTTGCCCGTTTTCAGCTTGAATTCAAGCTCTGCAACACGGCTCAGAATTGCATCTGCGTCCGTACCCAGAGTTGGAGTTGACATTTTGATGAAGGTCATTTCTGTTTCAATTCTACGATTAACACCTCTTTTGATGTTTGCCATACAGCCTTGCAAAAGACCGATTGATGAAAGGATACCTTCAAGAGTAAAGCCTGCACTCTGAACTTTGTATCTGTCCAATTCCTCATCGGTGCAAACCACAAGACCTTCGCTGTTTCTTACAGTCTTCACAATCATAAGACTTCTGAAGTGGTTTATCATGTCAGAACAGAGGCGTTCCATGTCGCAGGAGTCCTGATAAAGGTCACTGATTATTTTTAAAGCCGAAGCTGAGTCCTTGTTTCTCACTGTATCAGCAAGGGAGAAAAGGTGGTCTTTGCCTGTCATACCTGCAACTGAAACAACAATATCTGCCGTGATATGCTTGCCGTGACCCGTGCATTGGTCAAGAAGTGAAAGAGCATCTCTCATTCCGCCGTCTGCAATTCTTGCAATAAGAGAAGTTGCCTCTTCATCAATTGTGAAGCCCTCCTGAGATGCAATATAGTTCATTCTTTCACTCATTGCTTCGGGAGTAACACGCTTGAAATCAAAACGCTGGCAGCGTGAAAGAATGGTTACGGGAAGCTTGTGCACCTCTGTTGTGGCAAGAATAAATTTAACGTGTGCCGGCGGCTCTTCAAGAGTTTTGAGAAGAGCATTGAACGCACCGATTGAAAGCATATGAACTTCGTCGATTATATAGACTCTGTATTTACAAGAGGCGGGAGTGAAATTAATCTCCTCACGGATATCCCTGATGTTTTCAACGCCGTTGTTACTTGCAGCATCAATTTCAACAACATCCAAAATTGCACCTGAGTCAAGTCCCTGACAGATTTCACATTCATTGCAGGGGTTGCCGTTGACAGGGTGAAGACAGTTAACAGCCTTTGACAAAATTTTTGCACAGGTTGTTTTGCCCGTACCTCTGGAGCCTGTAAAAAGATAGGCATGGGAGAGCTTACCCGTTTCAATCTCTTTTGAAAGGGTGTTTGTGATGTGATTTTGCCCAACAACATCAGAAAACACCTTGGGTCTGTATTTTCTGTATAATACCTGATACATATTAACTCTCCTCCTAACTGACAATTTAAGTCATACTACAAAAATGAGTAAGACACATTCCCTTGGTCATACAGCAGCAGGCTTTGACTGTGTCGCACAGACATTCCGCTTAATGCTGCTCGGTTCCCCGCCTGACATGGTTCGTGGCGTACTGTCGCACAGGACCCACAGCTGTATGACCAAAATAAAGTATCTTACTCTCAAAAAGGGAAAGTCCCTCATATAGCCTAACTATTATAATATACTTAGGCAAGAAAATCAAGTGCTTTTCACTATTTTCTTGCCCTGTAGCATATTAACTTTTATTCTTCAGCTCTCTTTTGAAAAATTTATAAAGCTTTATATTTCTTTACCCATTTGTCAACCTTGTTTTTGTCATATTCCCTTGGCATCTGTGCGGCTACTGTATCAATAAGCGGCATAAATTTAAGGCTTTTGACAAGATAAGGCAGAAGTCCCACAACAGGAAGGCAGGATGACAAAACGTGTGCAACATACTGCGGTGTGATTTCAAGTGAGCTGCCTGCATTGCCGAAGGAAAGCTCCTTTTCTGTCAGAATTCCCTTTTCGAGGAAGAAATCAACGTGCTCTCCTGTGATATAAGTGAAGAAGTTTTTGAGAATGTCAATCATAACAAGGTCTTTGCCCAGCTTCTGGAAATATTCATATTCATACTTCCAAAGAACGTATTTTGTAAGTTCCTTCTCCCCTGCTCTGATTACGGTGTCAGCGAGAATTTTACCCGCTTTCATACTCAGAACAATACCGCTGCCGTTGAGAGGAGTTGTCATGCCGGCACTGTCACCCACTGCAGCATAACTGTCGCAGACTATAACGGGAAGCATTCTTCTGAGAGGAATAATACCCCTTTGACCGCCGCGCAGAACCTTATCACCGATGAAAGGATACTGCTTTTTGAATTCAGCAATTGCATCTTCTATTTCCTTATCGCTGAGTTCACCACTCATACCGAATTTACCGACAAGAAGGTCAACCTTATCCTTCTCGGTCATAATCCAGTCAATGCCCGGTCTGTTCATATGAAAGAGCTTGACTGTGTATGGCGGGTCAATGGTCTCACCTGTCAGATTTTCATAATAGACTCTGTAAACGTTGAAAGTATCCTGAGCTGTGAACTCCTTTTCAATTCCGCAGGAAGCCGGCAGACTCTTTCTCACTAGTGAATTCATACCTGCCGCATCAATAAGAAGGTCACATAACCCGATGATGTTTTCGCCGTCTTTTTTGTATCGTATACCGACAACCTTTTCGCCCTCAGTCAACGCTGCCGCTGCCTCAGCTTCAAAAATGAACTTTACACCTTTTTCTTCGCACTTTGAAACAAGATAATTCACAAGAATTTTTCTGTCCATCAAAAGGCTTGAACCCTCTTCAAAGGGAGTTTTGAGATTCACCGTACCCGATGGGTTGCTAAAACCTGTGGGTAGACCGTAGCCGTACATATCTTCTGACGGTCTTGGAACGCCCGACTCGTCAAAAGCAGAAAAATCCATTGCATCGTGCCAATCGTAACCGATATCTTCTCTTTTGTTGAGTTCCAGAACCGTTATGTCATATCCCTTATCTGCAAGGTTATAGGCGGCTGTGAGTCCGCCGTGACCGGCACCGGCAACAATAATTTTCTTCATTTGCTTTTCTCCTTTTCCTTTTTTCTCCTCTTTCTATAACTATACCTTTTTTAAGCATTAAATTCAAGAGTAATTTGTCAAATACTGTCAGTTTTATCAACTAAAGCTTCTTGTCAATTCTTAAAACGATACTTGGCATTTTCAAATATTGACTTATATATTCCGGTTATGATAAAATTAAAAGCAACATTATACTACAACGATTAGAGGTATTCAGATGAAAAAATTATGCGGCCTTTTATTTTCTGTCGCAAGTATATTTATAATACTTTTCTGCTTTTCCGTTTGTGCAAGTGCGGCTGATCTGTCTGTACCGCAAATTTCCGACACAAGTGCTACAGCTGAGACCATTACAATAAGCTGGAAAAAAATCAAAGGCGCTGACGGATATAAAATATATAAAAAAGATGCTGACGGAAAATTCAAGGCTGTTAAGTCAACATCAAAAACCACTTGTACCGTAAAAAATCTTTCCCCGAACACTAAGTACGAGTTCCGTATCAAAGCCTATACCCGTCTGGAAGATAACAGCAAGGATTTCGGCAAATCTTGCGAGACCTTTTCGTGCAAAACCAAGCTTTGTGCCCCTCAAAACCTTGCTTATAAAAGTGCCACCACCGACAGCATCACAATCACTTGGGATACGGTTGAGGGTGCAGAATACTACAAGGTTGTTTATGGCATTGCAGGCGAAAGCGGCTATACCGTTGCAGGAACCCCCACCAAAAACACCATCAAAATCAAAGGTCTTAACGGCAAAAACCGATATAAAATCAAAATTGCCGCAAAATGCAAAGGTAACACTTCTTCTTACAGTGAAATTATAAGGCTTTATACTGTGCCTGAAAGGATAGATGCCCCACGCACCGTGTCAAAGGACGGTGCAAGTGTTACCATTGAATGGGACAAGGCAGGCAAATCAAATACATATTATGTTTATGTCGCAACATCCGCCGACGGCAAATATAAAAAAGTGGCAACCACCACCAAAACCACTTACACCTATTCAAAGAAAACCCCTAAAAAGGCTTACTACTTCAAAATCGTACCGCTTATAATAAACGATTTTCAATCTTCAACAGGCAAAGCATCAAAATATTCGAAAGCCACCATAGGTAACATTTCAATCGAAGCTCCATCAGTTATACGCAAGGGTGAATATCCGGATATAACCGTTCCTTACTATAACTCAAAGGTCAAATGGACTTCTTCTGACAAGTCAGTGATAACAGTGAAGGACTCACGCCTTTATGCCACAGGGCAAGGAACTGCAACCATCACTGCCACCTATAAAGACACATATAAAGCAAAAATCAAGGTGACAGTATCTGCACCCACATTAACATATATGTCAGCGGTTTATGACGTCACAAATAACAAATATACTTTTGAAAACCGCATCAATGAACGCTGTTACCCTGCGAGCATCACAAAACTGATAACTGCCCTTGTCGCACTCAAGTATATGGACGAAGACGATGTAATTGTTGTGGGCAGTGAGCTGAATATGGTTGAGTTGTATTCCAGCAGATGCAATATTCAGGCAGGTGAAAAATTCAGGCTTAAGGATATTCTTTACGGTCTGCTGCTTCCTTCCGGCGGAGATGCAGCTTACACCATTGCGGTAAACTGTGCAAGAAAGGTATCAGGAAATCCCAATATGGGATATATTGCCGCAAAAAATTATTTTGTGTCTCTGATGAACGATTATATGAAATCCATTGGTGCCACCGGCACGAATTGTGTCAACCCCCACGGTTATCCCGTTGACGGTCACTATTCAACGGTACACGACCTTGTTCTTGTTGCAAGAAAAGTGCTGAAAAATCCGACGCTTAAAAGCATCACTTCCACTTCCTATAAATATGTCACCGCACTCACCGGTCAGGGCCACTCCTGGAGCACCACCAACTCACTCATCACTTCATATTCCTCCCGCTATTCACCCTATGTCCACGGTATGAAAACAGGAACGGTCAATGATAACTATACAGGTCTTGTTTCTGCCGCAACAAAAAACAACAGAACAATCATCACCGTTGTTATCGGTTGTGAAAGCTATGATGCAAGATACACCTCAACGCACAAGCTGCTTAATACATATCTGTAAAAATTCTCCCGCAATACACAACCGTGTGTTGCGGGATTTTTATACCTTTACAGCCCCGAAAAAAATCACCTGTTCAAAAAAGTGAACAGGTGATTAAAATTCTTAATAAAAGCTCTTATTTACAAGCTTCTTCAATAGCAACTGCACAAGCAACTGTCATACCAACCATGGGGTTGTTACCTGCGCCGATAAGGCCCATCATTTCAACATGAGCGGGAACTGATGAAGAACCTGCAAACTGAGCATCTGAGTGCATACGACCCATTGTGTCAGTCATACCGTAGGAAGCGGGGCCTGCTGCCATGTTGTCCGGATGAAGTGTACGGCCTGTACCGCCACCTGAAGCAACTGAGAAGTAGTTTACACCGTTTTCAACACACCACTTTTTGTAAGTACCTGCAACGGGGTGCTGGAAACGTGTGGGATTAGTTGAGTTACCTGTGATGGAAACACCAACATTTTCAAGCTTCATGATTGCAACGCCTTCGGGAACATTGTCTGAACCGTAGCAGCGAACCTTTGCTCTGTCACCGTTTGAATAAGCTGTTTCATTAACCACCTTAACTGTTTCTGAGTAAGGATCAAATTCAGTCTGAACATATGTGAAGCCGTTGATTCTTGAAATAATCATTGCAGCATCTTTGCCGAGTCCGTTGAGGATAACACGAAGAGGCTGAGTTCTTACCTTGTTAGCGTTGAGAGCAATTTTGATTGCGCCTTCAGCAGCTGCAAAGGATTCGTGACCTGCAAGGAAGCAGAAGCATTCTGTTTCTTCTGAAAGGAGCATCTTGCCGAGGTTACCGTGGCCAAGACCAACCTGACGGTTGTCAGCAACTGAGCCGGGGATACAGAAGCTCTGGAGACCTTCACCGATTGCAGCAGCAGCGTCAGCAGCCTTTGTGCAGCCCTTCTTGATAGCAATTGCACAACCTACTGTGTATGCCCACTTTGCATTTTCAAAAGCGATGGGCTGAGTTTCTTCAACAATCTTATAGGGGTCTACGCCTTTAGCAGCGCAGATTTCTTTACATTCTTCAACTGAAGAAATGCCGTATTCCTTAAGAACTGCAAGAATTTTGTCAATTCTTCTTTCGTAGTTTTCAAATAATGCCATGTTCGTTTACCTCCTTATTCCTTACGGGGATCGATATACTTGGCAGCATCAGCAAATCTGCCGTAAGTACCCATAGCCTTGTTGTAAGCTGTTGTGGGATCGTCGCCCTTCTTGATAAAGTCTGTCATCTTGCCGAGAGAAACGAATTCATAACCGATAACCTGATCGTCTGCATCAAGAGCCATTCTTGTAACATAGCCTTCTGCCATTTCAAGATAACGAACGCCCTTAACCTTTGTTCCGTACATTGTACCAACCTGTGAACGAAGGCCCTTACCAAGGTCTTCAAGACCTGCACCGATTGAAAGACCGTCTTCTGAGAAAGCGGACTGACTTCTGCCGTAAACAATCTGAAGGAAGAGTTCACGCATAGCTGTGTTGATAGCATCACAAACAAGGTCTGTGTTGAGAGCTTCAAGAATTGTCTTGCCGGGGAGAACTTCACTTGCCATAGCAGCTGAGTGAGTCATACCTGAGCAGCCGATCGTTTCAACAAGAGCTTCCTCAATAATACCGTTTTTAACATTGAGTGAGAGCTTGCAAGCGCCCTGCTGGGGTGCGCACCAACCAACACCGTGAGTGAAAGCGGAGATGTCCTTGATTTCATATGCCTTTGTCCACAATCCTTCCTGAGGAATGGGTGCGGGGCCGTGGTTCGGTCCTTTTTTGACCATACACATTTGTTCAACTTCATGTGAATAATTCATGATGTCTTTTTGCTCCTTTCGGAATTTATTATTGGTTTAGTTTTTACCACTGATAATAATAACAAAAAATTCTCTTGGTTGCAATAGCGAAAGTATATATTTTTTGACTGTTTGCCCTATATTTTTTATTTATTTTCAGTATTTGATGTTGTACTCCTCATAAAGTGAATAACCAATCAATGTATTTGCCTCTACGGTGGATACGCTGAAATGCACGTCTGAGAGGGCTGCCCCCTCAATTTTAACTGTTCTCAGCTTATCCTTTTTAACGGCAAAAATGATTTTCACCCTATCATAATAGGTGTCGGCTGTTTTCACCTTCAAGGGCGTTATATTCAACGCTTTTATGTCAGGATATGACACGGCGGATTCACAGTAAGACCCACTTAAATTATCTCCGCTGTCACTTTTGAGTACCATTGTGACCTTGTATCCGTTTTTGATATTTTTAAACTCAATGGATTCAATGTCATCCCTTATTACTGTCGCATTTTGGGAATATGGCTCAAAAAGCATATCCGGTGTTATGTTTCCGCTTTTTCCGCCGGAGAATTTATAGGTTTTATTAAGAGTGCCTTTGAAAAGATTGATGGTGTTTTCCACCGTCAAAGAAAGATTTTTCTTGTCGCAAGAAAGCAGTTCAGTGTCAATTGTTTTTGTGTATTCCACGGTAAAATTCTGCTCTTTTTTGAGTGCATTTATAAAGCCGTTATAAACCTTCGCCGCCTGAGATGCTGTGTGAGGATATCCGTCTGTGTGGGTAAATTCGGTATATTTATCACTTGCGATTCCGTAAGCCAAGGCACCGTCTGTTTTTGTGTAGGCTTTGACCTTAAAGGTATATTCTGTATCTTTTTCAAGATTTTTGATTTTTTTTGAGGTTTTGGTAGTTTTGCCGCAGGAAACATATTTGCCTTTTTCTTCATCGTACCGATAAACCTTGTAGCCCGTGGCATCTGCTATTCTGTTCCAGTTAAGTGTTATTGAGCTTTCTGTTATGGCTGAAGTTTTCAGAACAAGGTCGCCTTTTGGCGCTGTTACTGTTGAAAGGCTGTCACTTGCTTCGCCCACATATTTCTGTCCGCTTTCAAAATTGACCGCAACAACACGAAAAACATAGCTCTTGCCGCTTTCGAGCGAGTCAATTACCGTTTCGTTGTCTCTGACAGCTTTCACCAATTTATATTTGCCCGTATCTTCTTCAAGCATATACACATAATAAACATCAGCCTTCTGCGTCTTGTTCCAACAGAAAGAAACCGTATCCTGCTCACCCTTTGTGAAGGTCAGCCCCGTAACCTTTTGCGGTTCACCGTTTTGAGCAAAGGCTGTGCCTGAAAAAGCAAAAATTGACAAAGTCAAAAATATAAGCATATAAACAAACTTTTTCATTCAATTCACCGCCTTAAAAATGATGTATTTATGATACTACATAAGCTACTTTTTGTCAATTTGACTTCTTTATTCGTAACAAACAGGTAAAAAAGAAAGGAAGCTATGCCGAACAGCATAGCCTCCAAAAAATTGTTTGTTTAAAGTCATTTATCCTGACAATGGCAGTCAGTGCCGCCGCTGCAACCCTGACATGAGCCGCTATCGGGACAGCCTATACATTTTTTGCCGCTTTTTTTTGCTTTATAGATATAAAACGCAGCCGAACCGATAATCAGTACTATTACAGCAATAATGACAATATCTTTAGGTCCCATAATATTACTCCAAGCACTTTAGCTGACAGATTTAACTTCCTTTGCCTTGTTGCCTTTTAGCGCATATTCCTCTTTGAATTTCTTGTTGTTTTTAAATATGATTCCCACAATTGTTCCGACAAAGACTGCTACGATAGCCCAACCGAGAATCGGCATCCAAACTTCACCGAAACTTCCGCCGGTAAAGAGTGTACCGAAGAAGAATACAAGGAAAGCAACTGTGTAGCCTACACCGAACTGAAGGCCTATACCGCCCATGAGCCATTTCTTGCTCTTAATTTCAGAGTTCATAGCACCCATAGCAGCGAAGCAGGGAGGTGTAAAGAGGTTGAATATAAGGAATGCAAGAGCTGCAACAGGAAGGATTCCCATAAGACCTGCAGCTGTAGCAGCATCAGCGCCTTCTGCAAGTTCAACAAGGTCTTCATCAAGAATTGCCTCAAATGCAAAGCAGGTTGCAAGAGTACCTACAACACATTCCTTTGCGATAAAGCCTGTGACAGCAGCTGCAGCAAGCTTCCATGCAACAACACCAACAATGGGAGCGATTACATAAGCGATGGGGCTTGCAATGCTTGCAAGGATAGATTCGTCGGGATTTTCAACCGTCTGAAGACTCCAGTTGAAGTTCTGCATAAGGTATACAACAAAGTTGCAAACAAGAATAATTGTACCTGCTTTTACTATGTAAGCCCAACCACGTCCGCACATAGACTTGAAGGCTCTCCAGAGTGAAGGAGCCTTATATTCGGGAAGCTCAATGATAAAGAAGGATTTTCTTGCTTTATAGCCTGTAATTTTGTTAATGATGAAAGCACACACGAGGATGAGGAAGATGCCTACAAAGTACATTAAAGTACCTACCCAAGCCTGTTCGGGGAAGAAAGCACCAACGAAAAGTGAGATAACGGGAAGCTTTGCACCACAGGGCATAAAGGGTGTGAGCATTGCTGTCGCTCTGCGTTCACGCTCGTTACGGATTGTACGACAAGCCATAACACCGGGAATAGCACAGCCTGTGCCGAGAACGAAGGGGATAACTGATTTACCTGAAAGACCTACCTTTTTGAAGATGGGGTCAAGAACAACTGAAACACGTGCCATATATCCGCAATCTTCCAGAAGAGCGATGAGGAAGTACATAACCATAACAAGAGGAAGGAAGCCGACAACAGCTGCAACACCTTCGATAATACCTTCAAGCACAATAGCCTGAAGAATCTCGCTTGAGCCTGCCATCCAACCTTCTACAAGGTCTTTGAAAGCACCGATGAGAGCGCCAAGACCGCCTTCGCCGTCAAAACCTTCGGCAATCCATAAGCCTACCCAGCTCTGTGAAATCTGGAATACAAGATACATAACAACGGCAAAAATGGGAATACCGAGCCATTTGTTTGTGATGACTGCGTCAATCTTATCCTGGAAATTTCTTTCTTTTGTGAGAACCTTTCTCACTTCAACTTCTGCAACAATTTTGTTTACAAACTCAAAGCGTTTTCTGTCAGCCTCAACAACAACCTTTTTGTCTGTAAGGTCAATATCACCCTGCACATAAGGAGCATCCTGGCCCTTGCCGGCAACTTCAATTGCTGCTTTAACAACATCGCTGAGACCTTCTGCTGATGTGGAGACTGTATCAATAACAGGGCAACCTAACTTTTCCGAAAGAGACTTTGCGTCGATTTTGTTTTCCTTTTTCTTGTTGATGTCAGCCTTGTTCAGGGCAACAACAACGGGAATACCGAGTTCAAGAAGCTGAGTTGTGAAAAACAGGCTACGGCTGAGGTTTGTAGCATCCACGATATTGATGATTGCATCTGGATTTTCATTTTTTACAAATAAGCTTGTAATGCTCTCTTCTGAAGTGAAGGGAGACATTGAATAAGCACCGGGAAGGTCAACGGCAATAATGTTGTCAACCGAGCCGCAGTAGCTTTTTTTGATGGGATGTTCTTTTTTTTCAACGGTAACACCTGCCCAGTTACCAACCTTTTCGTTTCTGCCGGTAAGAGCATTATACATTGTGGTTTTACCGCTGTTGGGATTGCCGGCTAAAGCAATTCTCATTTTTGATTCCTCCTTTGAAATATGGTTTTTATTCACAAGCTTAATTAAAGCTAACAAATACTTTTCACAGAGTTAGAACCGACTAACCTGCAATCTAAAGAAAAAAGCATTCCGAAGATTACTTTTTCTTTACCTATGGGTAAAATCAGATAACAATAGCTTCCGCCAACTGATTATCGATATTATATCTTGCATCTTTGATTGAAACAACACAGCCGCCCTTGATATGCGAGATTACCGTAATAGGTTCTCCGCTGTAGCAGCCGAGAGAAAAGAGGAAAGAGTCAAGCTCTTCATCATCTGTTTCAATCTGCTTAATGATATATTCTTTACCCTCTTGTGCAGAATTTAAAGTCATTGTGTATCTCCTAATCTGTTTTGCTTTCATTTCAAGCAAAGCGAACTGAACAAATTATATGAACGATTAGCCTCAACTAACCACGCTTTATGGTATCACTTTAAAAATAGTTTGTCAAGTCTTTTTTTCCATTTTTTTAAGTTTTTAAAGAAAAAAGCAAATGTTGCATAAAAAGCAAAAAATAAGCTTAATATTCCCTCCACTGTTGAAAAATAACTGTGCAATATGCTATACTGAACCAAACATAACTATGGTTACAAGGGGGATTTCGCTTTGGAAAGAAAATTATATTTTCGTGGAATGTTGGGACAGGCCTGGTATAATTCCAGTGAGGCTCTTGCCTATGCTCTTTTATACAGACCCACACCCAAAGAACTTGTTTATAAACCTAAGGTCAGCTACGGGCCTGAAAGGATGAATTATATAAACATATACTATCCCAAAGAGTCGGAAAACAAGAAAAAACCTTTGTTTATTTATATTCACGGCGGTGGCTGGGTCTCCGGCATAACCGATATGCGCAACAACTACATATCCAACTGGGCAAAGCTTGGATTTTTCACAGCTTCTGTCAGTTATTCTTATGCTCCACAAAAAGTTTTCCCCTTTCAGCTGAAAGAAATTATTGCAACCATTGACTTCCTTTTCGACAAAGCCGATGAATATTCTGTTGACACAGATAACATAGTCATTGCAGGAGAAAGTGCCGGTGGTTATTATATTTCATATCTCGCAGCGATTGCAGCCGACAACTCGCTTCTTGACAAACTTGGAATTGAATTCAGACATAAAGACGAATTTTCAATCAAAGCGATGGTTTCCCATTCGGGTTGTTTCGATGTTGAAAGGCTGACAGACACCAATAAACCGCAATCAAGGTTTCCGGACATAAAGATGATGCTCAGCTCTTTCTTCGGAAAAAGTCATAAAGAACTTGTTTCCTGGCTCAAAACTGAAGACGGAAAGCTTGCTTCTCCGCCGGTGACAAAAGGATATCCACCTGTTTTTGTTGCCTGGTGTGCCAAAGACTATTTAAGATATGAATCCTTTGATTTACTCAAGCAGCTTGATGAGTTAGGCACAGAAAACGAGCAATTCAAGGGCGACGGCATCATCAGTATGCACGCCTGGACAATTGTAACTGTGTTCAAAAAAGGCAAAGACTGTTTCAAAAAAGCCTCGGATTTTGTCACACGATATCTTCCGGAATATTTTTAATATAAGCTTACACCCTTAAACTTCCGTGTTAAAAACCGAAAAGGACTGCGTTAACCTCAAAGGAACAGCACAGTCCTTTTATTTTTTCACAACTTTTGTTATTCTAATCGTTCTTTAATCTTACGAGTGTATTATATGGGTGTAAACAGAAGAGAGCACAAAAGAAAAAACAATTCCAAACACAAGAAAGGTGGTAATGAAAATGAAAAAAACTCTCAAAAAATTATTCGCACTCACGCTGGTACTCCTGATGATATTCTCAACAGGCACACTCGCTTCGGCAGCATCGGTAGGAAAAGTCAAGTCGCTTCAGGCATATAATATAGATGACGATGAAATCAACCTTAAGTGGAAAAAGGTATCCGGTGCTGAAGGATATGTGGTTTATATGTACACTTCAAACGGTTGGAAAAGTCAGGGCTCAACAAAGAATACAAAATTCGAGGTTGATGACCTTGCAAGCGCAAAACAGTATAAATTCAGAGTACGTGCATACGATTTAACAAACGGCAAAAAAACTTACGGTGCTTATTCTTCTGTTCTTGTCTCAGCAACAGACCCGGACGAAGTTGAAAATCTCAAAGCTTCAAAAAAGACCAAGACTTCAGTTACACTCACTTGGTCAAAAGAAAAAAGAGCAACAAGATATCAGGTTTATATGTATGACACTACCCAGAAAAAATATGTCCGTAAAGTAACGGTTAAAGGCACAAGTGCAACAATCGAAAATCTTGAAGCAGGCACAACCTACAAGTTCAAGGTAAGAGCATACTTCAAGTCAGACTCCAAAAAGTATTACGGTGAATTTTCAGACGTTCTCAGCGTAAAAACAAGCGGAACCTCAGCTAATTCTTCATCGTCTTCCTCCTCACTCATCGGCACATCCAAAGCAGGTACACTCGCTCTCAATCACGCCGGACTCAAGAAGTCACAGGTTCGTGAATACGAATGTAAGCTTGACAAAGAAAACGGAATTCAGGTTTACGAGGTTGAATTTGAATACGGCAACTATGATTATGAATACGAAATCAACGCAAAGACAGGCAAAATAATCTCCGTTGAAAAAACTAAAGACTAACTTCAAGTGATTTGAAAATCTGAATAAATAACAAAGGGGCTGCAAAAAACGAAAGTTTTTTGCAGCCCCTTTTCTTATAACTTAGCGAGCCATTCGTGCTCAGGAGCATAAAAGCGTGAGGTTTTGTACCAAGTGTCATCGGGAAGGTGTCTTATCATCCACACATAGCACATTTCATAACCGGGAGCCACAACCTGCTGATGGTCATTGCCGTCGGTAATGAAGCAGGCTGAGCCCTGAGTGCTTTTGAAAACATTGTCACCGATAAAGCAAGCACCGAAGCCCTGCTCTTTGTCGAACTGATAATAATACACCTCAGGCTGAGGGTGATGGTGAGGCGGATAGCTTGACCATCTGCCGGGCTGATTGAAAACTTCACCCAACACCATATTTGAATAGGGCGCATTGTCATAATCAAAAATTGTTGAGCAGATTCTGTATGCCGTTCCGTCATACTGCCCTTCACCGAAGTGCTGATAAAGCACATCGTCGGGATTATAGAAAACAGGTGCAAAATCCTTTTCATTGTCGGTCTGCTGAATGAGAATTTCAGTTCCTTCCTCAGCAATAACTTTTACTTGTATATTTCTCGGAACGTGAAGGCAGAAGGGCTTTCTGTCAAAAGAGTCAATTCTTGTCATATGCTCTGTTCTGTCTGCCCAGGAGATTTCGGCATCACCTTTGAGAAGAAGAAAAGCTGTTTCACATTCGCTGTCACAAAGGGTGATTTCTTCCTTCTCTTTGAATTTTTTAATCTTAATTGTCATCAGCATTTCAGCGTTTTTGCCGCCCATCTCGCAAAGTGTTTTCACACCGTCATTGTCAAATTCAAGCTGTTCAAACATTACGTGTCACTCCTTAAAAGTTTCTTTCAATATTGTACTCTTTTATTTCGATTTTTGCAATAGTATTTGATGTTTCTTTCCTTGACATCAGACAGAAATAATGTTATCATTTTTCTGTCTGATAAATTTTCCAATTTAAGGAGGATACAAAATGAAAGCATATAAATTCTGGTTCTGCACAGGCTCACAAGACCTTTACGGTGATGAATGTCTGAGAAATGTTGCAGAACACTCACAGGCTATCGTTAAAGAACTCAATGCGAGTGGTGTGCTTCCCTTTGAAATTATCTGGAAACCCACACTTATCACAAACGAGCTTATCAGAAAAACCTTCAACGAGGCGAACACAGATGACACTTGTGCAGGTGTTATCACCTGGATGCACACCTTCTCCCCTGCCAAAAGCTGGATTTTAGGTCATCAGGAATACAGAAAGCCCCTTCTTCACTTCAACACACAGTTCAATATGGAAATTCCGTATGATACTATCGATATGGACTTTATGAACGAAAACCAGTCAGCTCACGGTGACAGAGAATATGCACACATTCTTTCCAGAATGAACATTGCACGTGAAATCGTCGTAGGCCATTGGTCATCAAAGGCTGTTCAGGAAAAAATTGCCGCCTGGATGCGTACTGCTGTGGGTGTTGTTGAAAGCAGCCATATCCGTGTTATGCGTGTTGCGGACAATATGAGAAATGTTGCCGTTACCGAAGGCGACAAGGTTGAAGCTCAGCTTAAATTCGGTTGGGAAATTGATGCATATCCCGTAAATGAAATTGCAGAGGCTGTTGACGCTGTTTCCGTTTCTGATACAAAAGCTCTCACAGATGAATACTATGAAAAATACAATATTCTTATTGAAGGCAGAGATGCAGCAGAATTCCGCCGTCATGTTGAAGTTCAGGCTCAGATTGAGCTCGGCTTTGAGCGTTTCCTGAAAGAAAAGAACTATCAGGCAATCGTTACCCACTTTGGTGACCTTGGTGCATTAAAGCAACTTCCCGGTCTTGCAATCCAGAGACTTATGGAAAAAGGCTACGGCTTCGGAGCAGAGGGTGACTGGAAGGTTGCCGCAATGGTAAGACTTATGAAGCTTATGACAGAGGGTATGAAGGACGCAAAGGGTACTTCAATGCTCGAAGACTATACATATAACCTTGTTCCCGGCAAGGAAGGCATTTTGCAGGCTCATATGCTTGAAATATGTCCCTCAATTGCAGACGGCCCGATTTCTATCAAGTGTAAGCCCCTTTCAATGGGTGACAGAGAAGACCCGGCAAGACTCGTCTTCACTTCAAAGCAGGGCGCAGGTATCGCTTGCTCACTTGTTGACCTCGGTCACCGTTTCCGTCTTATCATCAATGAGGTTGACTGCATCAAAACTGAAAAAGAAATGCCCTCACTTCCCACAGCAACAAACTTCTGGGTACCCAAGCCGGACTTCTATACAGGTGTTGAAGCCTGGACTCTCGCAGGTGGCGCCCACCACACCGCATTCAGCTATGATGTCACCACAGAGCAGATGCTCTCCTGGGCGGAAGCCATGGGCATTGAAGCCGTTGTCATCGGCAAGAACACAAACATCATCGACTTCAAGCGTGAACTCAGACTTAACGAAGTTTATTATTCAATGAGATAATCAGAGGTGTGAAATGGATAAAGCACTTTTAATTCAAAACGGCAAAACCGCCCTCGGTATTGAACTCGGCTCAACAAGAGTCAAGGCAGTTCTTATCGGTGAAGACTCACTCCCCCTGGCTTCAGGCAGTCACGAATGGGAAAACAAGCTTAAAAACGGCTACTGGACATATTCCCTTGAAGACGTACATCTTGCTCTTCGTTCCTGCTTCAAATCCCTCAAGTCAGCTGTAAAGGAAAAATATGGCTGTGACTTCAAAACAACGGGTGCAATCGGTATTTCAGCAATGATGCACGGCTACCTTGCTTTTGATAAAAACGGCAAACTCCTCACACCCTTCAGAACCTGGAGAAACACAACAACAGGCGAAGCATCTGAGGAGCTCACCAAGGCTCTCGACTTCAATGTCCCCCTTCGCTGGACAGCCTCTCACATTTATCAGGCAATTCTTTCAAAAGAAGCTCACGTTCCCGAAATCGCATACGTCACAACCCTTGCAGGTTATGTTCACTATATGCTCACAGGTGTTAACGCAGTAGGTATCGGTGAGGCTTCGGGTATCTTCCCCGTTGACAGCGAAAAAAATGACTACGATGAAAACCGTGTTCAGATTTTCGACCGCATGACCGCAGAAAAAGGTTTCCATAAAAAATTCCGTGACATTGTACCGAAGGTATTTGTTGCAGGTGAAAATGCAGGTTATCTCACAGAAAAAGGCGCACTTATGCTTGACGAAAGCGGTGAGTTCGCCGTCGGAGTGCCTTTTGCACCCTGCGAAGGTGATGCAGGCACAGGTATGACAGCCACAAACAGCGTAAGAGAAAGAACAGGTAATGTTTCGGCAGGTACTTCTGTTTTCTCAATGGTTGTTCTTGAAAAGCCCCTTTCAAAAGTATATCCCGAAATTGATATGGTAACAACACCGACAGGTAAACCCGTTGCTATGGTGCACTGCAACAACTGCACAAGTGACATCAATGCCTGGGCATCTCTTTTCACAGAGTTTGCAAGAGCAATCGGCTCTGACATTTCAAAGGGTAAGGTTTTTGACCTTATGTATGAAATGGCAAACAGTGGAGAAAAGGACTGCGGCGGACTTGTTTCATACAATTATTATTCCGGTGAACCTGTTGCCGGCTGTCAGGAAGGAAGACCTCTTTTTCTTCGTACTCCCGACAGCAAAATGACTCTTTCAAACTTTATGCGCACTCACATTTATTCTGCAATGGCTGCGCTCAAAATCGGTCTTGACCTTCTGACACAGAACGAACAGGTTGAAATTGACGAACTTTACGGTCACGGCGGATATTACATCTATCCCGGTGTAGGTCAGTCGGTGACAGCAGCAGTTGCCAATTCACCTGTTTCTGTTATGAAAACAGCCGGCGAAGGCGGTCCTTACGGTATGGCACTTCTTGCTCTTTATTCCGTTCAGTCCGACAAAGAAAGCCTTGACGATTTTCTTCAGAACAAGGTGTTCAAGGATGCAGAATGTGTCACCGTTCAGCCGAATGAAGCTGACATCAAAGGCTTTGAGGAATATATGATAAGATACAAAGCCGGTCTTGAAAGCGAAAAGGCAGCAACAAAAGTCAAATAAACTTCACTATACATAAAAAACAGCTCAGAAATTCTGAGCTGTTTTTTGTTCTTTATATTTATTCCGCCGTTTTGCAGCGCACCGTCACTCTTGTTGCGCCGCCGTAGGTACAGGTGAAAAGTGTCAAATCCCACTGCCCTGCACTCATTTCTTCCACAGCGTTGTTGTCAAGAATTTCTGTATACATCACTTCATAGTCGAACACATTTCCGTCCATATCCTTGAAGGTAACTTTGTCACCCTGTTCAAGATTTTTGAGTGAACCGAAATGCTTGCGGTAATTGTGTGCACAGATTATGAAGTTGTTTTTGTAAGGCGTTCCCTCATAAACACAAGGTGAGATTTTAAAATTGTCATAGCTCCATTCTGCCATAACAGGAAGATTTACATTCAACTTTGGGATTGACACAGTACCCACATAATCATTGCCGTCAACTTCTTTTTTGGGCAGACTTATTTCAGGGTTCACAACATAATCGGGCAAGCTCTGACTTTGTGTAACCTGAGCCATATCAAGTTGCCCCAGAACCTCATTTGAAAGCTTTTCTGCCCTGCTTTCCTCATAGGAGTTATAAAAAGTCAAAGCAAGTGATGCGAGAACAAAAAGAGCGCCGATCAACATAATTATCTTGCCTGTTCTTTTGCCTTTATTCATACATCATTTCACTCTTTCTGTATTTTACGTAGCCCACAATGAACAGGAAAACGCCGATTAAAGCAAGATAAGGTATAGGCCAACGAAGTGTACCCGTTACGGGCAGTTCCGGCTCTTCTTCCTGCGGCACGGTGGTTGAAGGCTCTGTCACACCGTCCGGGCTTGTTGTATCGGCAGAGGCTGTTGTATCAACGGGTGTTGTTACATCGTCTTTGCTTGTTGTGTCCTCGGGCAAAGTTGTGTCCTGCGATGATGTTGTATCCTGGGCTGCGGTGGTTTCTTCTTCACCCGGCCCGCCGCCGCTGTTTGTGAGAAGCAAGGTCTTCTCATACTGTGACAGCGACACCACATATCCGCCGACAACGTGTTTTTCTGTCACCGTCCAATGATAGAACACCGACAGGTTATCCCATTGATGACGCCAATTGTTGCTTTCATTAAGTATAACGGTGTCATAAATCTCACCGTCTCTGAGAAGCTCAGCTTCAATTTCAACAGGTCTGATATATCCTTTATCTTCAACCCAGGATTTGAGAACCTTATATGATACACTGATTGTTTCTGTGTCGTCGGGAACAGCCTCAAACTTGGGCTTGACGGCAACTCTTTCTTCATCTCCATAAGGCAGAACAACAATTGAAGGCTCACAGAAATAGGTTGTTTCATTCTGGCGATGCTTGTCAGCCATAAGGATATAAACACCCTTTGGAATTGCCGCACCGTCAAAATCTGCGATACCGTTCACATCTGTTGTGTCGGTGAAATCAGCCACTATATCATCTCTCAGAATATATGCAGAAAGCGTTACCGCAAGGGTAGTCATTTTTTCGGCATCGGAAATATCATATGAAACCGAATATTCTTTGTATGCATCGGTTGGAATGACATTTGTTCCGCTGACATCACCGATACGGTAAAGATAGAACACCGCACCCTGAAGATTATCTTTGCTTGTGCTGTAGCTGACGGTAAGCTTCTGTCCGTCTGCACCTGAGGCAGAAAAGCCGAAAAGCCCGACGCATATCATCATAAATACCAGCACTAAACAGCCGACCTTTTTCACTTTCTTCATCCTTTCTCTGAGATTATTTCTTTTTTCTGTATTTCACAAGAACATAAACAAGAAGCACAAGCAGCATTGGTGCTGCTACAATGGGAGCAATAACGAGCGGGTCAATCTGATTTGCCTCGGGAGTGACCACAATCACCGGCGCTTCTTCAATATTTGCAATTCTGCGACCTCTGACCAGAAGTCTGTGAGAGTTGACACCGTAAGGTGTACAGGTGACAAGGGTACAAAGATCCTCTCCCTCAATAATCGCCAGATTAGAGATGTCCTCCGGCTCAACAATAAGAACTTGGTCCACCCGGTAAGTGAAGGTTTCACCAAGGGTATTTATCATAAACACATCGCCCACAGCCAGCTTGTCAAGATTTGTGAAAAGCTTTGCGGAGGGAAGACCTCTGTGACCCGAAAGCACACAATGGGTACTTTCACCGCCGACGGGAAGGCTAGTCCATTCAATGTGACCGACAGCAATCTGCAAAACAGATTCGGAAACGGTGTGGTAAATGGGTAAAGACACATTGATAGACGGAATTTCGATATATGCCATAATGCCCGTACCTGTAATATCAAGCACATTTTTGTACTGAACAAGCTCCTCATCTGAAAGAAACTGATATCCGGCTCTCTCGGCGAGAATTTCATTAAACTTTTTCGCCGCGGAAATATAGTCCTGCTTTTCTTCTTCTTTCATATTAGAAACATTTTCAGAATAGGTTGCAATTGCCTTTGACTGATGCTGACTGTTCCACCAGTCGCTGACAGAGGGATAAAGCAACAAACCAAGTCCGAGTATGAATATTAAAATTAAAAGTATGGTTGTGCCGTGCTTTTTCATTGTTTTACTCCTTATGCCAAAAAAACAGAATTGGCTTGTCAAAAGGTCGAAGCTTTCGGCCCTTTGACAAGCCAACGGGACAAAAGTCCCGTTAGCTAAAAAGTTAAACTTAAATTATGCTTCTGCTGATGTTCTTCTCTTTGAAATAAGAATTACAACTGCGCCTACAACGAGGAGAGCACCCACGATGTAGAAAATTGTTGTACCGATACCACCTGTATCAGGAAGAAGGTCACCTGTCTTATTGACAACCTTTACATCGTTCGGAGTAAAGGTTACTTCTTCACCAACTGTAGCTGCAGTAACAACTACTTCTGTTTCTTCTTCAAGAAGGTTATAACCTTCGGGAGCCTTTGTTTCTTTAAGTGAATATGTATCAGCATCAAGACCTGTGATTGTTACCTTGCCTGCAACGATTGTTGTGGTTGTGTCAGTATCTTCTGATGTTGCTACACGGTAGCCGCCATCAACTTTAACAAATGTCATAGTCTTACCTGCGGCATTTGTGAGTGTAAATTCTGCACCGTCAAGCTGAGTTGTGCCATCAGTCTTTGTAAGGTCGAAATAGTATGTGAGAGTCTTTGTTGTTGATTCTTCTGTTGAAGTTGCGTTGTCACCGTATGTAAGCCATGTGGTGTTGTCGTTTGTGTTTGTTACGATTTCTGCATCCTTGTTGAGAACTGCTGAGTAAGTGATTACGATATCTGTCGCTGCTGTAATTTTATCAAGATATGCCTGTGTGAAAGTAATTTCGAAATCACAACCGTCTTGACATTCAGTTGCTACAGTATAATCTGTTCCTGATGTGAGACCTTCAATAGCAATAGTTCCTGCAAGAGTAAGACCATCTTCCATTGTATCGTGTACAACATACTTTGTTGCACCTGCCTTAGCGGTTACTGTTGTTTTGAAGTTTACTGTGTCGCCGATGTCAGCATCATTTGTTGCACCCCATGTGCTGTCGCTGTCTTCCTGAACTTTCTTTGTGATTGTGGGTTCAGAGTTCTTTTCTGTAATTTCTACTTCATTGTTTGTTGTGTCAAGAGAACAAATTGTACCAAGTGAAGTGTCAACTGCATAGTAGCCGAGCTCGAGGTTTTCAAACACAATAGGACCATCTTCTGTTGCAGTCTCAGAACCTGCTGCTGTTGCTGTGCTATCTGCTGCTGTTGCATAAGCAATTGCATCCTTTGCAAGAGCTGCTACAGCTGCATCTTCTTTTGCATCTTCTTTGATTGTAACAGTACCGTCAGTTGCTGAAACATCAAAATAAGTCAAACCTTTGCCTTCTCCTGTGAAGAATGCTTCCCAACCGGTTGCTACTTTGTAAACACCGGTATTTTCTGACTGACCGGGCTCGAATGTAAGCATCTTATAGATTGTGTAGGTCTGCTCAGCAACTGCGTTTGTGATTGTGATTTTGCCTTCGCCTGCTGCGAATGCGGGGATTGTCATTGCGAATACGAGTGCGAGAGCAAGTATTACGCTGAAAATTTTGTTAGTCTTTTTCATGACTGTTTTCCTTTCTTTTTTCTCCCTTTGGGAGTATTTTAATAATTTATTATATAATGCGGGGTGTCTGTCTCACTCCCTTAAGCGCCTACCCTCCTTTCTCTGTCTTTTTTTATATAAACAGAGTAGAAAGACAGAGCTCAGGATAATGAGCAGTCCTCCGATTATATACAAGTAATTTGTGCCGTAGCCTCCGGTTTCAGGAAGGACATAGTGTGCTTTTCTGTTGGTGACTGTTATTGAATAAGAAGGCTGCAGAGTGATTTCGGTCGTAGCAAGCTCTTCTACAGTAAGCGTGGTAGCATTGCTTGTATTTGTTGTTGTAGATACACTGCTTGATAAGGTGATATACCTGCCGGTAGAACTACCTATTGTCAATCTATTACTCGATAAAGTCACATTAGTATAATTGTTGGTATAGCCTGTGTTGGTTGTTAAACTGTTTCTGTAGTAAAGATACCTGCTGTTTCCGACATTCTGAAGCTTTAGATTGCCATTATAGCTCACTACTTTCCACTGTTGATATGCATCATCTTCGTTGCGTGTTGCCGATACTACCGCATTGCTGCTGTTAGAAGCAAGTGAATTATTACCCGATGTAAACATATAAGTTTTTCCGGCTTCCAGGGCAGTAGCTGTAACCCATTTCGTTTCGCTTTTTGTTCCGCCTTCAATCTCGGTAATTTCCGAGTATTCGGGATAATAACCGTTAACACCTTCTTCAATAACGGTGTATTCAATTTTATTACCCTCATCATCTTCATAACGAAGGCCCTCAAAGATACCTTCCCAGTCGTTTTCATGACTGAGTGTCAGAACTCGTCCGGTATCAACACCGTCAGCGAAAAGACGAACCTTAATGCTGCTGTTGATATGATTGGTTGCACCGTCTTCCCATACCTTACTGACATTAAATGATGTTCTTTCTTCTTCGCCAATATAGGTATTTGTAACATTGTACATGGTGACGAAAATTTGGTCATCTTCTTGAGCATCTTCGCCATCAACAATTTCACTGTCTTCCTCTGCCTCGTCCTCTTCATGAATAAGAATATCCATATTTATATAAAGTTCAAGTTCAAGATGGTTAACTGTGCTTGCCGTGAAGTTGTCGTTCAGATAATAATATGTATTGCTGTTACGTGCGGCAAGTCCGAAGCTGTCATAATACAGGATTCGATTACCGTCGAGCTCCGGAACAAACTCGTCTGTTCCGTTAAGAATTATATGATAGTCTTCTCTGTTAACAACATGGAAGCCCATTCCGTCGGCATTGACAACCCAGTGAGCATAAGGTTCATTTTTCGCTGTTTCAAAATCTATCCACTCAAAGTTACCCGAACTGTTTACAGTAAGTGCTTTTCCTTTTGTTGTTTCTGTTGCTGTTGACCTGTCAACAATAAGGAATGTTCCGCCGTCATAAAAAGCATCAGTCTGAACCCAGGCGTTGATATATTCGCCCTCTTCGCTCACCTCGACATCGGTGTAGAAGTCTTCTGCCTGTTCTTCGTAAACACTGTATTCTATCTTGTCTCCTATACTGTCATATATAGGAAGGTCTATCCAGAGATATGTCCAGTCATTTGCTTCACTGAGAACTGCCGTTTTACCCGTATTCTGTCCGTTAGCCGTAAGATAAACGGTTACACTTTCGGGAATAAAATCGGAGTCCGATACTTCCCAGTATTTAGTTACCGCCACATTTCTTTTATTGGTCGTGTATTGCTGGTTGGTAAGAGTAAGAGAAAGCTTCTGACGGGCTTCATCGGCTGAGTTGTTAATAATCTCAAAACCATCGGTGTGGACTCCGTCCTCGCCTCTCAGTGCATCCGCCGTGCAAACAGAATTGCCAAGGCTATTCATAGATACTCGGATAATATCATCAGTCAGCGGATAACCCGTCGGTGCGACAAGCTCTTTTATGTAATAAACCTTACCTGCAGAAACACCCCAGAAAGAAATCTTTCCGTTTACTGCAGTAAATTCGTTGTTGCTGTCTTCACCGTTCTGATATGCCTGCTCCGATGTCCAGAGAAGAGCAGGAGTTTCACAGGCAACATCGGTATACACACCGAATTTTGCACCGTCAAGTCCTCCGCCTGCAATAGCATCCTGCTTTACAAGCTCCACACCGTAACGGGGAGTAATGTTGAAATAAATAGCACAGTTTGACTGTGAGCCGCCTCGTTCCATATAGTAAACCGTAAGTGTGTGGTCGCCTGCTTTCAAAGTGGGAATAGCCTTTTCTACAGTCGCTGCTGTTCCTGTTTCATTGACATCGTTGGCAAGGCTGGTAGTCATTATACCTGTAGAGAAGTCGATTTTACCGGACATAACACCGTGAAGACCACCGATATCCATTACCAATTCGCCATCGATAAATACCCACATATCATCGTCACCGCTGAATTCAAAGGTCATGTGCTTACCGTGAGAAGAAATATTGCCGTAATTCTGATATTCGTCAACGGTACCTGTGTCATCGGGCAGATAGAAATTGATTTCCGACTTCATACCGAACCAATAGTTTGTACCCATATTTTCTATAGCACTGCTCTGATTAGTTGCCTTGGCATCATACTGGTAGTTATCCAAAACATCGTCGCCGTCAGCATATCTTACAATGGTTTTGTTGTTATGATTATTTGCATAGGGCGAGTTGAAGGGCAGGAAATCGGAATAGCCGCCCTCAGCAGTCTTTATGCCGTTAGAATCACAGCTGTCCTTGTATGAGTCTGATGTTCGTTCAAGGTAGTTGTAGATGTAAAAACGTTGGTTTGTCTGGTTATATGAAGCCGCATTAAGTGTAGCATCATAGTAGTAATAACCGTTATGCTCATCGTCATAGTTAGCACTGCCCTCTTCCATAAACTGATAAAGGTAGTTAGCCTGACCAACATAGTTTTTACCGATTACCTGACTTTGAGGATTAAAGAGAAGATCAATAATGTTCTGGCCTGACATTTCATTGACATAATCAATGATTCCGGTTGTGATTTCGCTGCCTATATTATTGTTAAGTCTTGCTCTGTTGCCTGCGTAAGAAATATTAACACTGTCTGAATCCCAGTCACGGAAGGTGAAGCCTAATGAATCCATACTGTTATACGGTACAGTATCATTCTGAACAACTGTCCATGTTTCGCTGTGACTTGTAGAACTTACGGAGCCTGTGTGCCTTACCGACTGAATATTGAATATGGCGCTGTAGTCAAACATATCTGTTCTGATAAAACTGTTCGTGTCAAGACTCGATGCAACAAGATTGACATTTTCTTCATTGACTATACCTACATCATAGCTTGCCGCAACCCAATCGGCATAGAATACGGTGTTTTTAGTAATAGTTACTTCTGCACCGGGCTCATAATATTTATGATTTTTAATATCATACCAGCCATTTAACGTGTAGTAATATTTGCTGGGTGATTTCCATGTCGTCGGAAGAGTTATTGTTGTATTTTCTTCGGGAACTTCCCAACATTCATCGTCTGATTCGTAAAGGCTCATAAGTCCTCCGCAGGTACCGTCGAACCATACATAATAGGTGTCCTGCGGAATATATACCTCGGCAAGATAGAACTGAGCGGCTTCACTTTGATCATAAGTTGCCGTAAAGGTTACACTGCCGTTTGAGGTTGTAATCATTGAGTAATCGGAATTACTCTTTACGCAAAATGTCTTTTCGCTACCGCTTCCTGTTGTTATAAGGGTAGACGGATATCTGCCTGATGTTGTAACACCTATACCGGTACTGTTGTTATAGTTATGCATATAACGAGAGGTTCCGAGATTTTGCATAATATAAGATGAACTGCCCTGATCCATAAAATTCCAGTAAAGGTTTTCAGCCATAGAAGCAGATGTTACAACACCGTCATCACTGACATTAACTTCAACAGGTGTTAAGCCTTCACCTTTAAGGGCATAATACTTTCCGTTATAGTATGTAAAAACAATATAATATGTTGAACCCGAACCGTCGAGACTGTCAAAACTAATTCTGCTGCCTGCATCGGTTTCAGCCAAGAGGTCGACGGCATAATCATCCGCGAGTGTATCAGCCATTAAATTGACACTGTAATTACCGTCAGCCTCATTGTCGTCTTTTTCTTCAGTTTTGGCAGTTTCTTCTCCTGTTTTGGTAGTTTCTTCTTCAGTTTTGGCAGTTTCTTCTGTTACCTCAACCGTTGTCTCTTCTTCCTCTTTTTGAGTAGTTTCTTCTTGAGAAGTCTCCGGTTCAGTTGTTTCCTCTTCGGTAGCTTCCTGAAATACTTTCTCGGTTGTCGTTTCCTCTTCTGCAGCTTCTTCTGTTACCTCAACCGTTGTCTCTTCTTCAACTTCTTTTACCGCAACAGAATCCGTAAGACCGTAACCGAGAACAACGCTTATATTATCAAGGTCAACTTCTTTAACAGCATTTTCCCAATCACCGATAATAACCTTTAGTCCCGTATCAGTAATGACACTTACGATACCTATGTGATCGGCTTCTCCGTCAGCGGTAGTATCAATAAAAATAAGCTCTCCTACCTTTGCAGTATGACTGTCTGCACTTTCATAAAGTCCCTGTTCGTCCCACTGATAACGCATACCTGCCACACCGGAGCTTGTAAGTGCATCTGTATTTTCAAGTCTTGCATAATAAAGACAGAATGAGACAAACATTGCATTCCAGTTTCCGTAGGGATTACCGTACCACTGACCGTAGCGAGTGTAACCCTGAACTTCACCGTTTTCGTCAAGTTCGTAATTGAGTTCGCTTTCCGCATAGCCTATCTGTGAATATGCAACGGCAAGAACGTTATCCGCACCGTTTTCCGTAAAGACAATACCCTCAAGCGTTGCCTCCCACACATCAGGAGTCTCACCGTCAGGTCCGAGCTCTGCACTGAAGGATATATAACATTCATCAGTGTGAATGTGGTCTTCAATGCCGCAATAAGTCTCTTTTTCCATTGTTATGGCAGGGAGAATAAGCATATAGGTTGTGCAGAACACAACAACAACAGCGAGAAGTCTTGCAACCTTCTGCCAACGCTTTTCAAGACGTGACAAAAGCAATATTTCTGCTATTTTCTGCCAGAACCGCTGCATATGCTTATCCTCCTTTCTTTTTACTTAATCAGTTGATTTTTCACTTAAGATTGCCGAATTTTTCCATCGGCCATACTCTGAACACAATTTCGCCAACTATCTGTTCCTCTGAAACGCAACCGATAACGCTGCTTCTTGAGTCAACAGAAACACTCCTGTGGTCTCCCATAACAAATATCTTGTTTTCAGGAACCTGGTAGGGCAACTCTATGTCACATTCACCAAAAGCCTTTTCCGATATATACGGCTCATTAAGCTCAACGCTGTCAACAAAAACCGTCCCATCTTCTTTGATGTTTACCCATTGTCCCGAGGTTGCAATAACTCTTTTGATTAACACATTGTTGTTGTAATAAAAAGCTATGATATCACCTGTTTTGAAGTCGCTTGATTTTGTTGAAACCACAATTTCACCGTCTTCAAGCGAAGGGGTCATTGAGCTTCCGTAAATCTGAAGAACAGGCATCCATAAGGTTGCAACAAGAACGGCAACAGCCGCAACCGCAACCAGGGTGAACAAGGTGCTTTTCAGAGACAGCTTATATTTTTTTCTGTATCTTTCCCTTTTCAGCTCTGCCTCTATTAACTCAGATGAGGGAAAAAACTTCTCATTTTCTGCCATTTAAAATACCTCTGAGTCTTGCTTTGATGTCATTTTGAATATCGGGCGGAAGAAAAGCAAGAGCCATTTCATTTTGTGAATAATATTTCATCAGACGCCAATATAAATTTCTGTCCGAAATAATAGCAGCTCTGTCTTGCTGCCTTGCAGTCTGCACATTCTCTTTTTTGGGCGGAGTCGGATAAGACTGTGTTCCCGTTACTTGTGACACCCTTGTTTCACGCAGTTCTGCGGAAACAGCGGTGACAGTGATTCCGTCTTTTGCGATTTTTGCAAGATCTTTTGTCAGTTCATCAGCCTTTTTCAAAGCAGAACTCATCTTATCTGTCATCAAGGATAAATCTTTGATGTTTTGAGTCATTATGTTTTTATCAGTCTTTTCCTGAAGTTCAAGCCTCAGACTTTCGTTTTCCTTTGTTTCTTCAAGCAGTATTTCCAGAAGCTCAAGTCTTGAAAGTTTTTTTAGTTCTTTTTCTGTCATTTTAACTTTGTCTCCCTTGCGGACACTTTTAAAAAGGGTACACTCACCCACTATTCTACCCTTCATAATAGCACAAATATTTTCTAATTTCAATACAAAAAATTGTTTATTCAGACAGTTTTTTTCTTTTATTACAATAAAAACAGATGTTTTACAATTTTCTTTGAATTCAAACAAAAAAGGAGCTGCAAAAAACTTTCGTTTTTTGCAGCTCCTTTAAGGTTATTCAGTTTGTTGCAAAGCATTTGTTCCCTGAGTTGCCGGCTGAGTCTGTGCTGACACATTTACAGGCATACCCTTTTCTTCCATCAGCTCAGCCTCTGCTGCAGCTGCACGTTCTTCAAGAGTCTTGATAATCTTTGCATATTTTTCATCTGTGTAGTCCCAGAAGAAAATATAAGGAAGACAGCAAAGAAGGTGACCGACAAGGTCAAAAGCAACACCGACAATCATACATTTTGTTCTGATGTCATCAACAAAAAGTACGTCCCAGTCTGAGGTGAAACCGTAGCGATAGAAAAGAATGGGAATAATAAGTGAAATCAAAGCAGAAATCGGTCCTGTAAACCAGCTGATAACTCCTGCGTAGGAGTCAAGGCGTTCACCTGAAATATACATCTGATAGTCACTGATTCGCACGCTCATATCCTCTTCAGCAAGCTTAATTGCGGAGCAGAGCATATCGCCTATACCGAGTGAAATTATCATAAGCAAACCGCACATAAAATAGTTATCTTTGAAGAAATAGCAAGCAGCTATATATCCGGCGCTTTGTGCGGCATAGACAAGACGTTTGAAGACAACAAGCGTTTTGTACTGGAATCTCTTTCTTATCCAGGGTGCGAGGAATGCGCCCGGATTTCCGACCATTCGGATAATCTGGTCAACAATTGCAAAAACAATGCCAAGCTCACGCCAGGTATAAATCAGAACAATTGTTTTAACTGCAAGTCCGCCGTTACCCAAAGCATCAATCATACCGGAGATAGCATTTATCCAACGGTATTTGTTTCTGATAACACCGTAAATACCCTCCCAGAAGGGGATATATTTTTTCTTTTCGATGGGCGGCTGCGGGATTCGTTCCTTTATGTTACGAAGACCCGAATACATCAGAAGTGTGTTGAACACAAGCAATATGGGAAGAACATATTTGTATGTGTTGATATGTGTCTGACCGCCTACCAAAGCAGTAATAATGGGGATAAGTGCCGCCCAGATTGAGTTGAAAAGATGTCCGAATTTTTCGGGATAGCTTCGGATAAGCATTCTTTCGTGTCCGTTTGGTGAAATATGATGAGCGATGTTGTTTGCGCCACCTGTGAAACCAAAGCCGCCGTAAACACAGAAAAGAAGATGCAAAATCCAAATTCTTTCAGCCTGATCAGTTGCGTACCAATCATAAATCGGAAGCCAGCAGATAAGAATGAAAAGAATAATTGCGGGAATAACGCTGGGATAAAAATAGAACTTGAATCTTCCGTATTTAGGCAGATAAAACTTACGCATTACAATATTACGGATGCCAAAGTAGCCTTTTGTTAAAAAGTGTGCGCCGAAGATTTTGAAAACACTTCTTACGGTCATACCCGGAAGAGTTGCGATATAGTTTGAAAGTGCAGTAGGTATTGGAAGTATATCTTCAAAATTGAGGATAAGCAAGGCAAGGCCCAATGCTGTAACCACACCGTAAAGGCCAAAGAATTTCTTTTCGGTCTTTTTCGGAATAAAGCCCAGATTATCAACAACAACCATATCGAGTATACCCCAGAAATAGTTGATGAGTGTGAAAAATGCACCGATTGCCGAGAAGGCAAGAATCGGGATGTTATAATAGTTCATAATGAGGTAACAGCCGGCACCGAAAGATACATAACCCAGAACGGTTGAAAGTGAATAGTCACCGCCGACGCCGAGGAACACCGAAAGGTACTCCTTATAGGGAACATATTTACCCTCAGCAGGGATATTCCAATGATCCTTAAACTCGTGCATTATGTTTGATGCAGTGGTTTTGATTTTGTTGTCTTTTGCCATTTTCGTTTATCCCTCCTTATGCCCCTGTTTTTTCTTTCACAATTTCCGCAGTGCGAGCCTCTGCTTCCTGTCTGGTCTTTCCCCAGAAGGGAGGATCTGAGGTGAAGCGGTTTTCTTTCTTAGGAAGCCATCTGCCGCCCAGATTGATTTCAGCTTCGCTCTGATGTCCCATATAGAATTCCACATTAACCTCGTCATTCAGCTCACATTTATAGAAACAATGGTGACCGATTGTTTTGACTGAATCGGGAATATAGAGTGCCCCCATCATTGAAAAACAATAGCTGAAAGCATCATCGCCGATTGTTTCAAGTCCGTCAGGCAGTTCAATAAGCTGAAGTGACTGACATTTGAAAAATGCCATGTCGCCGATTTCTTTCAATGTTGACGGAAGAGTGATTTCTCTGATACCCCAGGTCTTATAAAAACAGCCTGCTGCAATTTTTTCAACGCCTTCGGGAACCTGATAGGTTTCGGGATGTACTTCCGGGTCGTCATAATAACCCACAGGTACTTTTCCGATGTCCTGAAGGTGTGAAATGTGATATGTGGGATAGATAATCATTGTTTTCATATCCTTTGTGTAAAGCACACCGTCAATGTCAGTATAATACGGATTGTCTTCATCAACATATATGGCTCTGAGAGCAAAGCAACCAAAGAAAGCCTGCGGGTCGACATAGGTAACATCCGGGCCGATATAGCAATATTGCATATTCTCATCGCTGACAAAAGTGAACTTGTCAATTGCAACCACCGTGCGTGATGTATCCTCGATATATGCGGGAGGAGCTTCGTCCTCAGTATATGTAAGGTAATCCATTGCTACTACGGGAGCATCCTCACCGTAATCAAAAGCCTCAGGATAAACATCCTCAGTGTTTTTTACCATAGGGTGATAAACTCTTACAATCGGTGTTTCCGGATTACCGTTGAAACCGCTTAAAACAACACCGTCAACACCTGTTCCGCCCACATCGGTCTGTTCCTCATATTCATAAGTGGGACGTGAAATTGCGTTGAAGGAAAGCCAAACTGAAGCTCCAACGAATACCACAAGCACCAGAGTGAAAATAATTTTTGCCAATCTGCTCATATAATCATCCTTTCAAAAGCCTTATAACATTAATAACAATTATACAACAATATTCAACGATAATCAATAGAAGTTTTCATATTTTAGTGCAAAATCGTAGCAACGTTACTCTCTTTTTGTAAGTTTTATACAAAAATCCCTCCCCTTTTTTTACACACATAAAATTGACTATTTCTTTATTTGATATATAATATTGTATAGGGGCATAGACGCTGTTCTCACCGTTTATGCAACAGCAAAATAAAAGTCAGGCCCGAAAGTATACAGGCTTGTATTTTGAAATAAATGAGGAGAATTATAATGGGTAAAATTGTTTCACTTATCATCACAATCATTATGCTTTTTGAATCCATACCTCTTGTGTGGATTCCAACAATGACGGTTGATGCATCAAAGGAGCTTTCTCCCGTGTCAACACGTGCAACAGGCTTCCTTTACGGCCTTGCTGAAGAGGGTGTTCCCTCAGAGGCAATGACGGACAGCCTTGACATTTCATCAGTTTCTCAAAAAGTGCCTGACGGTCTCCAACACCCCACAGGAGACATATCTCACATTTCAAGTCAGCTCAACGAATGTGATTACACTGTTGTTTATCTTCAGGATTCATACAGCACCTGGTACTATTGCTACGATGAAATTATGGAAATGCGTAAAAACGGTACATACGACTGGAAGCAGTTTATTACCGAAAGCTTCTTCCCCCTTGTGAAAGAAAAGGTTGAAGAGCTTAAAAACGCCGAATACAAGGACACTCTTGTTTACTGCATTTATAACGAATGTGACAATGCTGTCTGGTTCGGCAACTATATTGACGGTGCAGTTTATTATGACGATATCGGCAAGCAAAATTTCTATGAAGCCTGGAAAATGACCTACGATTATGTAAAAGAACTTGATCCTGATGCAAAAATCGGCGGCCCCGGTTTCTGCGATTATGAAACCACAAAAATCCGTGGCTTCATGGAATACTGCAAAGAAAATGACTGTGTTCCCGAAATTATGATTTATCACGAACTTGCCTGGTGGTCAATTTACGACTGGCAGCCCCACGTTGACGATTACCGTGCAATTGAAGACAGCCTCGGCATTGAGGACCTTCCCATTGTTGTAACCGAATACGGTGAAATGCAGGACTGCGGTAATCCCGGCAAGATGGTGCACTACATAACTGCAATTGAAACCAGCGGTACATATGGCGAAATGGCTTATTGGCGCCTTGCAAACAATCTCAATGATACAGCCGCTGACGATAACTCCCCCAACTCAAACTGGTGGCTTTACAGAAAATATGCCGAAATGGACGGCAACCTTCTTGAAACTGAGATTTCTGCTTTGAAAGACAGTGACCTTCATGACGGTGACTGGAGACTTGGATATAAGGGTATCGCTTCTTTAAATGAGAACAAGGACGAAATTGATATCATCGTTGCAGGCAGCGACAACAAGCGTGCCGTTAAAATCACAAACCTTGACGACACAAACATCGGCTGCAAGGTAAATGTGAAAATAGAATGTGTATACTATAAGGGACTCACAGGCATCGTTTCTTCACCCATTGTTTTAAGGCAATACAACGCAAATGCCTCATTTGGCAATGTCAATATCAACATTCCCGGCACAGATACAGATGCTGTGTACTTCATCACAGTAACTCCCGCCGATGAAAATGCAGAAACTGTCAGAAATACAAACATTCCGGTAAGATACGAATTTGAAGAAGGCGAGCTTCTCGGTACAGCTTATACCTATGACAGTGCCTATGCAACAACAGGTGCAGACAAGGGTATGGTCGGCGGAATTGAAAACGAAGGTGACGGTGTTAAAATCATAATCAATGCAAAACAAGACGGACTTTATGGCTTTGATGTTATCTTCGGCAACAGCAATGACGGACAGACAAGAGATGACAGAGATTATACAAAAGCTATCTTCATAATTGACGGCAAAGAACAGGTGATTTCACTCCCGAACACAATCAAGAGTGAATATACCGACTGTTACACACTTGAGCTTCAGCTCACAAAGGGAAATCATACTGTTGAGTTCAAGCACCTTGACGGCACATTCGTTCTTGACAGCGCACTTCTTTCACTCCACGAAGATGCAACAGAAATTTCTGTTCTTCCCGACGGAGAAAATGCATACCTTGCCGTTGCTCCCTATGACGGATACTATAAAGTATATGCGAGTGCTGACACAAAAGCTTCAGTTGACGGCGCTGAAGCAGACCTCACAAGTGACTGTCTTGTTTATTTAAGGCGTGGTCTTAATGAAATTGAACTTCAGAGCAGTTGTGAACTTTCAATTTATGAAACAGAAACTCAGCCCGAAGGCGTAAAAATCACTGCATCGGAAATGACAGTTTCCGACGGAGTTGAAATAAAAACAGACAAGTACGGCACAGTATATATGGAAGGTATTTCCTCAGAAGGCGGCAAGGCTACCTTCACAGTTAATGCAGAAGAAAGCGGCACATACCGTATGACCATACGATATGCAAACAATCTTGAAGGCGGTTATCACGCATACAATGTTGACCTTATTGAAGCTATGCTGACTGTCACAGCAAATGGCGAAAGTCAGGATATTTTCACTAGAAATACTTACAGCCGTTACACTTACAAGACAATGACCTTCAACATTGACCTTGCAGAAGGTGAAAATGAAATTACTCTTTCAAACAGCGGCAATGTGCTTTTCAACAATCAAGTAAGCTATGCACCGCTGATTGAATGGATTACTGTAAACTCTGTTAACGTATAAAAGTTTTGGTCGAGCTTTTTCAAAAGCTCGACCAAAACTTTATTTATTGTTCTCTGTTATTTTACGTCGTAGTCAAGTTTGAACTGCTCACCGCAACCGTATTTTTCATAAACATAATCAATGTCCTTGTCACCACGGCCTGAAAGGCAAGCAAGAATTGAACCGGTCTGATGCTCCTTAGCGTATCTGATTGCATAAGCAAGTGCGTGTGAGCTTTCAATAGCAGGAATAATGCCTTCATATCTGCAAAGAAGGAAAAATGCTTCCATTGCCTCTTCATCGGATACAGTTTCATAGTTTACTCTGCCTGTGTCTCTGAGATATGCGTGTTCAGGGCCTACACCGGGATAGTCAAGACCGCTTGCAATTGAATAAACAGGAAGCGGCTCACCGTTTTCATCCTGAAGAAGATAGCTTTCAAAGCCGTGAAGTCTGCCCTTTGTTCCGAATTTCATTGTTGCGGCATGGTCACCTATCTTTTCGCCTCTGCCCAAAGGCTCAATGCCGTAAATTTCAACAGGGTCTGAAAGGAAAGGTGTAAACATACCAAGTGAATTTGAGCCTCCGCCAACACAAGCACAGACAGCGTCAGGCATAATACCTGTCATTTCAAGGAATTGCTCTCTTGCTTCAATACCGATAACAGACTGGAAATCTCTTACCATCTTGGGGAAGGGGTGAGGGCCGAGTGCGGAGCCGATGCAATAAATTGCGGTGTCATATTCTTTAAGATATGCATCAAAAGCGGCATCAACTGCCTCTTTGAGTGTCTTGAGTCCGTGAGTTACAGGAACAACATTTGCACCGAGCATTTTCATTCTGATTACATTAGGGTGCTGTTTTGCAATGTCAACTTCGCCCATATAAACATCACATTCCAAGCCGAAATATGCTGCAGCGGTTGCAATGGCAACACCGTGCTGACCTGCGCCCGTTTCAGCGATGAGCTTTTTCTTGCCCATATATTTTGCAAGAAGTCCCTCACCCATACAATGATTCAATTTATGAGCACCGGTGTGATTGAGATCTTCTCTTTTGAGATAAATCTGACAGTTGCCGAAAAGTTTTGAAAGTCTTTCACAATGATAAACCGGAGTGGGTCTGCCCTGAAACTCCTTTCTGATTCTGCGAAGCTCATTGATAAACTGTGCAGAATGGCATATTGCTTCATAAGCATCGTCTGCCTCTTTAAAAGCAGGCTCTAATTCCGGCGGAAGGAATGCGCCGCCGAACTCACCGAAATATCCGTCCTTTGTCGGGAACTCTTTAAGGTAATTGTCAAAATCTCTGTATTTATTCATTTTTATGTCTCCTTATAAATCAAGTATTTGTTTTTTAGTTCTGTGGTGGTCAATTGTTGCGCCATCGGAATCCTGAATAATACATAACACACACTTCTTTCCTGATTGTTGCTTAATAAAAAAGAAAAGCTCCCGTTCCCTTATAGGAACAGAAGACTGCAAGCCACCTATGGGATTTGTCACGCACCAACATACGCTCTCATCATAACGGTTAGAGTTTCCGTCGGTGCCTACTGCAAATTCGGACCGCCCTCACAAGTCCATTCACATCAAAGTCCCCTGTCACTTCCCACCCAGCGTGACTCTCTGTAAGTTTCATCAGATGCTACTACTCTCGTTCATCGGTTTAACTGATAAAATTGATGAATTTATCATAAACCATATAAAATCATTTGTCAATAGTTTTTAAAAATTTTACCATCTTCAAAAGCCGATGAAAACTCCGTTTAAAAATACAGCAGCCGCACTCAGACGGCTGCTTTTTTATGTTCAGTTGATGTTACTGATAAGCTCAGTATAAAACTCAATGCACTTGATATAGTCCTTTACGGGTATTCTTTCATTTGCTGAGTGAACTGTTGAGAATAAATCATCATCAAGACGGAAAGCACCGAAGCGGTAAACCTCTTTACAAATCTTTGCAAAATGTCTCGAGTCCGTACCCGCATTGAGAATAAATGGTGAAACGCCCACATCGGGGAATACACTTTTTACCGTGTCCTTAATAAGAGAGAAGGATTTTGTTGCGTGAGCTGAAATCTGCGGCGGATCGGAACGGGTCAGAACTTCAACTTCAATATCCTCGCCTACCGTCTTTTTGATATGCTCAACAACACCGTCGAAAGTATCGTGGGGAGCAATTTTCAAATTCAACTGTGCTGAAGCAGCTTCGGGTATCGTACCCTTTTCGTTACCTGCTTCAAGCTTTGTAAGATTTATTGCGGAGCCGATCATTGCGGCGGTATCAGCATTCTGTGCCATAACCTTTTTCACAACGGGCTTGAAAATGTTGATGTTCTGAAGAACATTTTTAACCGGCCCGTCAATATAAGGTGCAAAGCTTTTAAGCATACCCTCCAAAGCCGGAGTAATTTCTGCTTTCATCGGTGTTTTTTCAAGCTTTGAAAGAGCCCTGACAAGCTTCACGGGTGCAGAAAGCTTGTCTCCCGGCAGAGCCTTCGCACCGTGAGCAGCGGTCTTGCTTTTAGCTGTGAGCCTTACACTTCCCCAGCCTTTTTCCGAAACTGCCACCATTGCAAACGGTGTCTTTATACCCATAGGAAGATTGGACATAATTGCACCGCCCTCATCAAGAACAAACCATGGCTTAATATTATTCTCCTTGAACCAATCTACAATCTTGGGCATTGTGTCGCCACCGATTTCTTCACAGTTACTTGAAGCAAAATATATATCTCTTTCCGGAACAAAGCCGTCTTCGATAAGTCGTTCCATTGCCTCAAGAACGCCTGCCACCAGACATTTTGTGTCAATTGTACCTCTGCCCCATATACAGTCTTCGTGGATTTCTGCTTCAAAAGCGGGATGCTTCCAGTCCTGACCTTCATCGGACACAACATCATGATGTGCCATCAGAACAACAGGATTAAGCTTCTCATCTTTTCCCTTCCAACGAAGAAGAATACCGAATTCGTTGATAAGCTGAGCTTCCACTTTCTCAAACACATCGGGATACATTTCCTTAAGCATCGGCAAAAAGGAACGGAACTCCTCTTTGTCAAAATTTCCGTCCTTTGCTGAAACTGTCTTTTTTCTGACCATTGCCTGAAAACGCTCTATGGCTCTTTCTTCTTTGATTTCTTTCATATTTACACCTCTCACAAAGTCTCTGTCTTTTAATCTGTCAGTAATCATTTTATCACCGCAGTTAACTTTTGTCTATTATTTAAGAGAAAAAAGACAGCAGATTTTTTTGCTCTGCTGCCTTTTGAATTTTTTATTCATCGATATGAGCGAAGAAGAATTCTTTTCTTTCGTCGGTGTTGATAACAGTAACCGGCTTAATCTGATTAAGAACTCTGCCCTGCTTTTTGAGCATATCCTTGTAATCATCGTATGTATTCTTCTTAAGCAAAGTAACCTTGGCTTCGCCAATCATACCCCAACGGCGATACTTGAAATACTTTTCGTTGCTTTCGCTGAGCCACTTGTCAAGGCAAGCCTGAATTTCGGGAAGCTGATCCTTGGAAATCTCACCATCAGGCTCTGCAAACATTACATAACGAACGGGATCGCTCTTGAGATCGTCATAGAAGCTATATCCCTTAAAGGATATACCCATTTCTTCCTGAACCTTATTTGCTGCCCAGTCAACCATCTGAGTGGTTGTTTTTTCGTTTGCAATGTTCATTGCAAGATTGTTTCTGTAAAGGAATTCTATCTTCGGAGTCTTGTTGTAGTAGCCTGTTACACGGACAACGTCTTCAATCTGATAACGGTAAAGGCCTGAGAAGTTTGTAACAACAAGTTCATAATCCTTGCCCACTTCAACTTCGCCGATTGTAAGAGGTCTTTCACATTCGGGGTCATCAACAGGGATGAATTCAAAGAAGATAGAACGGGGAAGAAGAACTGCATCGTTTACGTCAAGTTCAACTGGCATTGCCATATAGCCTTCTGCGGCTGCATAACCCATATTGTGAATGGGAGCATCACCGATATGCTTACGAAGCTTCTGAACATAGAACTTAAGGTTTGAGCCAACCATACCGTAGGACCATACAAAATCGGGCCAAATTCTCTTTGCGATAGGATCATCAAAGCCCTTTTCACATTCTCTGCGGATTTCTGCAGCTCTTTCGGGCATAGGCTTGAATTTCTTTTCCCACTTAGCTCGAAGCTCCGGCGGACACTTAACGCTCGGGTCAATTGTACCCATTTCGATATCCTTGCAAATCATTTCCCAGTTTGCTTCAAGATAGTCAAACATACCTGTAAGGAGTGTGACAACCATTGAGCCGAGGAATGTAACATCACGGCGCTGAAGAGCAAAACGAAGGTGGAAATATGTTGAATCAACAGCATCCTCATTTTCGGGATACATAAAATCATTGGGAGTTGTCATGAAGAACTTTGAAATCGGTTTAAGATATGTAAAGGGAACCTGACCGGCACCGTTACCCATTTTGCCGTCCTTCATTTTGTGGCCTGTGAGAATAATTGCAACAGGACCTATCTGCTTCGGGAATTTCTTGCCGTGCTTTTCAAACCAGATTTTTGCACAGGCGGGAGTTGCCGCAAAGCCCATTGACTGCATATTAAAAAGTGCTTTTGCAGACTGAGGAAGAACCTTGGGTTTACCAACAGAACCTGATGATGTGCAATATCTAATACACTTTCTTGCCATCATAAGATTCTTTTCACCGTTAAGCATACGGTCAACATAATCTGCATATGTGTCATAGTTTGAAAGGGGAACTATTCTCTGGAAATCTTCAACGGAATGAACATCTTTGAAACCGATTTTCTTACCGTATTCGGTATCTTTGTTTTCGTCCATAATCTGAAGAAGGATTTTTTCCTGAGTTTCAACAGGAACAGATGTGAAATGATTAACGCCCTTTAAAACTATTTCACCAAGTTTTACACCGATATCAGACATTGCCATTGGTAATTACCTCTTTTCTTAATATTTTTGCACGGTTTTATCCTTTTGAATAACAATACCGTAATATATTATCATTTTTACAATATGTTTGTCAACGATTTGTCAAAAAATTATTCAAAGCTAAGCTTATTTTAATTATTTCCAAACGATTTCCCAGCTTTCATCAATATAACCTTCCATAGAAGCTGTTGCGGTGATCCCGAAAGCTTTGCCTTCACCAACACCGTTCATATCAATATGCTCGCTGTAGCCGACAACATTTCCGTCTTCATCAAGAGTCACAGTAACCGTTGCACCGGGATAATTAAAATCTGATTTTGTAATTTCACCTGCCGGTATTTCAAAAAGTGAAAAGTCAAGTGTATCACAGGCAACACCGTGGTGAGTAGGCTTAGGTTGCTGATATGTACCCGTTTCAGGCACAAGAGTAACGCTGTATTTTGTGTTTTCTCCTATTTTTTCATAAGAAGCCGAGGCAATACCGTCTGTTGTGAGAGCAAACGGAGTTCCAACGGGAGGAATTGTGTTTATGGCCGTTGCTTCCTCTTTTGTTTCCGGGTCTATGCATACACCGTTTGTGAAATCATAATCCAAAACTTCTTCATCGGCAATCATTTTCACAACACCGTTGATTATTCCCAGAAAAGCAGGATATGAGCAATCGGTAACGTCGATAACAATATTCTGAGTTTTTGTGCCGACATACGAAGCATCTGCAGCTTTGAGAGCATTGACACCATCGGTGACAATTTTAAGTATTTCTTCCGTTGTAGGCTCACCTTTTGTTGTAGGTTCTTCCGTTGTAGGCTCAGTTGCAGAAGTTGAAGCTTCCGTTGTGGGGGCAACCGTAGTTGTTACATCATAAACAGGCACAGTAGTGGTGGTCTGTGATGTTGTTACATTAACAGCTGAAGTAGTAACATTTGCTGCCGTACTTATTTCAGGAGCACTGCTCCAAGGCGAAGTAGGTTCCTGATTTGCACCGCCGACGCTAAGTGAAATCAAAGCGACGGCAACAACCGACAAGACCGCAATGACAACAATGCCTACTTTGTCATTTCTGTTAAGTTTGGGTTTTTTGTTTTCTCTTTTTCTCAAAACAACCCCTCCTTATTCGTATTCGTTTAATTATATCATTTATAAAAAGCTAATTCAACCATTTTGTGACATTTTTTCTTTAATGGTAATAATTATATCACCTGTTATTAACAATTTGTCGATGTTTTTTCTTAAGATTTCCTTAAGTTATAAACAGATTTGTTGATAGGATTATATTTTGCAGTTATACTTAAGGTGAGAAAAAAGAAAAGGAGAATTATAATGGATATTAAAACAAAAAAACATCTGAACAAGCCTGCAAAAATTATTCTGTTTATCTTTTATTCTGCACTTTACATTCTGCCGTTGGTATTCGGCTTTTTCTGTTTGACTATCACGGAAAATCTCAACTTTGAATCTGAACAGGTTTCAACTGCAGCCTTTATAGGTGTTATATTGCTGACATTTTTTATACTTATTATAATTGAAAATATACTTTACAAAAAAACAGATATACCCGATTTTTTCTTTATCCTTTCACCCTGCATTGTTGTACTTATGGGAGTTTTATACTTCATTTACCTTGTAAACACCTCAGGTTCGTATTATGCCAACAGCGATATTGAAATTCTGATTTTTTACATAATTGCTTTGGGCATAACGAAGGCAATCGCAGATGCTGTAAGATTACTGAAAAACAAAAGCGTCAAAATTATCCCCTTGTGCCTTGTATCAGTTGTCTTCTGTTATTCCTGCAATTTCATTCCTGAGTGGTATGAAAACATTATTTACTCAAATAACATTGGCGAAGGTGACCGCACTTCTTCCTGGAATTCAATCAATCAGATGTTAAACCGTGATGACTCCTGGCAAAAAATAGTGGCAGATACAGAGTTCTCTCTCGGTGAAATCACCGAGGACTTAAACAGTTACGGCGAAGAGGAATACTACTGTGACAAAGGTAATTTTCCTAACATTGACGGCTCAACGGTCTGCGTTCCTATGGCTGTGGAATTTGCGAGACAACATCTGAATTTTGAAGACAGCCAGAGCCGTGACATCACAAGCTTTTCAACCACTCATTGGGCTTATATGAATCTGTTTGACAAAACGGACTGCGGTCAGGTTGGTTTTATTTATAATTACAGCTTTCTTAATGTATCGCTGGGCTCGGTTGACCTTGTTATTGCAACATATCCGTCGGAAGAGGAGCTGAAAGAAGCTGAGGAAAAAGGGGCCGAGCTTATACTAGAGCCTGTATGCTATGATGCCTTTGTTTTCATCACACACAAAGATAATCCGGTGGAAAGTCTCACAGTTCAACAAATTAAGGACATTTATTCGGGTAAAATAAAGAACTGGAAGGATGTAGGCGGTAAAAACGAAAAGATCCGGGCCTTTCAGCGTGAAGCAAACTCCGGCAGTCAGACCGCAATGGAACGCCTTGTTATGGGCGGCACAGATATGATTGACCCGATTGTGGTCAAGGTTATTGAAGGTATGGGAGAACTTGTTGAAGCCGTTGCAGAATACGAAAACGAAACCGCAAGCATAGGCTACACCTACCGCTATTACATTGATAATCTTTACAAGAACGATGAAATCAAGACTATTGCCGTTGAAGGCATCTCCCCCACCGATGAAAACATCAGAAGCGGAGCTTATCCTTACACAACAAATTATTACGGCGTAATCCGTAAGGAGGACGAAAACAATGTGGGCGGAAAATTCCTTCGCTGGATTTTAAGTGAAGAAGGTCAGAAATGTGTAAGTCAGGCGGGATACATTGCAATGTCATAAAACTTCTGACATTGGGCGAAATTTGAACTCGAGGTGGAAAGATTTTGAAGAAATATATTTGTTTGCTTTTGGTAATTGTTGTTGCCTTATTCTCTTTTGCAGCTTTTTCCGACGGTCAGCTTTCCTCATATATAGAAAGTGCAATTGCAGAAAATTCGAGAAAAGAAGCCTCAACGGAAAACTACTGGAATCTCATATTGGTCAACAGTCAATACTATGTTCCCGATGATTATGAACCGGAGCTTCTGACTCTTTCCAACGGTGAACGGATTGATGAAAGAATATACCCTGCACTGCAGGATATGTTCGACACAATGCGTGCCGAGGGTGTTTATCCCGTTGTTGCCTCAGGCTACCGTTCAACTGAAACACAAAAAGAACTTCTGGAAAACAAAATTCTCGCCTATAGGGATGAGGGATATTCAAAAAGCGAAGCAAAAGATTTGGCCTTGGATTGGGTGGCTGTGCCCAGCACAAGCGAACACCAATTAGGCATAGCCGTTGACATCAACGCAGAAAAAAACAAGTCAAGCTCAGATGAGGTATATTCCTGGCTAAGAAAGAACTCCTACAAATTCGGTTTTATTTACCGATATCCGCCCGACAAAATTGAAATAACGGGTATTGCAAACGAGCCGTGGCATTACCGATATGTTGGAAAGGAAGCGGCAGAAGAGATTTATTTTTCGGGGGTATGCCTTGAAGAATATATCGAAAATCTATAAGTATAAAATCAAGAAAAGTTTTTTGGTTACTCGGATCCCCTGAAAGGGGAGCTGTCGAAATCTACGCAGGAGATTTCGACTGAGTGGTCTCAAAAAAAGTAACGCTTGCCCGGCGAGGGCGATATTGACATAAATAACAAAGGCATCTAACCCGTAAGGTTAAATGCCTTTATTGTTTTCGTTTATACACTCAGCGGAATTTACCAGATAACTTTTGTTTCAATTTCTTCATTTGCAAGCTTCACAAAATCTGCCACCTTCATTGAACCCTGGTCACCGTGGCCACGCTTTCTGACTGAAACTGTGCCTTCTTCTGCTTCCTTGTCACCGACAACAAGCATATAAGGAATTTTCTCAAGCTGAGCTTCACGAAGCTTATAGCCTAATTTTTCGCTTCTTGTATCAATGTCAACCTTGTAAATGCCGCTGTCCTCAAGTGCCTTCTTAACAGCGTAAGCAGCATCCTGATGACGGTCTGCAATGGGCATAATGCGAACCTGCTCAGGTGCAAGCCACAGCGGAAATGCGCCTGCATACTTTTCGATGAGAAGAGCAAGTGTTCTTTCATAGCAGCCGATGGAAGTTCTGTGAATGATGTAGGGATTTTTCTTTGTTCCGTCCTTGTCAACATATTCCATACCGAACTTCTCAGCAAGCATCTGGTCAATCTGAATTGTGATAAGAGTATCTTCCTTGCCGTGAACATTCTTAATCTGAATGTCAAGCTTAGGGCCGTAGAAAGCTGCTTCACCGATACCGATTTTATAATCTATACCAAGGTCATCAAGAATTGTTTTCATAATGCCTTGTGCTTCGTCCCACTGCTCAACTGTGCCAATATACTTTTCTGTATCCTCAGGATCCCACTGTGAGAAACGGTAAGAAACATCATCATAAAGTCCGAGCGTTTTGAGCATAAACACACACAGTTCAAGGCAGCGCTTGAATTCATCCTCAAGCTGTTCGGGGGTACACATAAGGTGACCTTCGGAAATTGTGAACTGACGAACACGGATAAGACCGTGCATTTCACCGCTGGCCTCATTTCTGAATAGAGTTGAGGTCTCAGCAAGTCTCATAGGCAGGTCTCTGTATGAACGTGCTCTGTTGAGATATGCCTGATACTGGAACGGACAGGTCATGGGGCGAAGGGCAAAAACCTCATCGTCTTTTTCTTCGTCACCAAGAACGAACATACCGTCTTTATAGTGATCCCAATGTCCTGAAATTTTGTAAAGGTCGCTTTTTGCCATAAGGGGTGTTTTTGTTCTCACCCAACCCCTGCGTCTTTCTTCATCTTCAACAAAACGCTGAAGTGTCTGGATAATGTCTGTACCCTTGGGGAGCATAATGGGAAGACCCTGACCTACATAGTCTACGGTTGTGAAAATTTCAAGCTCACGGCCTAACTTGTTGTGGTCACGCTTCTTTGCTTCTTCAATCTGCTGAAGGTGTGCTTCAAGGTCACTTGCCTTTGTGAAGGCTGTGCCGTAAATTCTTTGAAGCATCTTGTTTTTGCTGTCGCCTCTCCAATATGCGCCTGTGCAGGAGGTCAGCTTGAAAGCTTTGACACGGCTTGTATCGGGAATGTGAGGGCCTGCACAAAGCTCAAGGAATTCTCCCTGACGGTAGAAAGAAATCTTTTCGCCCTTGTCAGCGTGTTCCCTGATAAGCTCAACCTTATAGATTTCACCCTTTTCTTCCATAAGAGCAATTGCTTCATCTGCGTCCAATTCCACCTTTTCAAGAAAAAGAGCTTCTTTAACGATTTTCTTCATTTCGGCTTCGATTTTTTCAAGTATTTCGGGAGTAAAGCTTATTTCGCTGTCAAAATCATAATAGAAGCCGTTATCAACTGCAGGGCCGATTGCAAGCTTTGTTTCAGGATAAAGTCTTTTCACAGCCTGAGCGAGAATGTGTGAGCAGGTGTGCCAGAAAGTCTTTTTTGCTTCCGGCTCGTCAAAAGTGAGAATTTCAACCTCACAGTCAGTATTAAGGGCTGTTCTGAGGTCACAGACTTCACCGTTCACCTTTGCAAGGCAAGCTGCCTTATAAAGGCCTGCACCGAGGCTTTTTGCCACGTCGAGAACACTTGCGCCCTCTTCGTATTCACGGACTACGCCGCCTTTCAGAGTTACGTTAATCATTTGTATAACTTCCTTTCATTGATATAAAAGAAAAACTCCATCCCAACAGCAATAATGCTCTGGGATGAAGCTGAAAAATCAGTTCCACGGTTCCACCCGTATTCCGCAAGAAATTGCGGCACTCGTTAGCTTTAACGCAGCAATACGGTATACCTTATTTCGGCATACTCTCAGGAGTGGTAGACTTTCTTTTGAATTTGCCTTTGCTCACAGCCGATGACAAAAGCTCTCTGAAAAATCCGTTCTAAAGCAAGTCCTCTCCCTCAACGATTTATTGGGATATTGTTTTCTTTTGTTAAATGTCATTTTAGCACTGAGCATAATTTTTGTCAAGTGGTGTTTTGCTCAGCCTTCAAAAATACCGTCCTGAATAGCCATAATCTGGTCAACTCTTCTCTGGTGTCTGCCGCCCTCAAAATCCGTATCAAGGAAAACGTCAACCATTTCAATTGCAAGACCTGCGCCTACAACTCTGCCACCGAGACAAAGTGCATTGGCATCATTATGAAGTCTTGTGAACTTTGCACTGAAATAATCACTGCAGCAAGCGGCTCTGATGCCCTTGACCTTGTTTGCCGCCATTGAAATGCCGATACCCGTTCCGCAACAGAGAATTGCTTTTTCACATTCGCCGCTGATAACCGAATTGCAGGTTCTGTAGGCGATTGCCGCATAGTCAATTGACTCCGGTGAATAAGTGCCGAAGTCCTTATATTCAATTCCTCTTTCTTCAAGATGCTTTTTGATTTCTTCCTTTAAGGCGTATCCGCCGTGGTCTGCTCCTAATGCTATCATGGTTATTACTCCTTTTTATCTTTTATTGTTTAAAGCCTGTCTGGCCTTTAATTCTCTTTCCGCCTGAGGAAGTCTCAGATAAGTCGGCATAAGCTCAGCCGCTTCAACAGCTTTTTCCTCGGTAAAATCATCTTCTGCCGCAAAAGCAACGCTGCTTCCTCTTTGATATATGTTACCCATTCCTGCAAGACTGTATCCCAACTTGCTGTGACAAAGTTTTGCGCCGTCACCGACAAAAACAATGTTCTGATATTCTTTCAGCTTTTCGCCCAGCTCTTCAATCTGAAGAGCCATATTCTCGGTGAGCCTTGTAATTTTTTCGCCCTCAACTGAAAATACTGCACAGTAGACCTGATTGCATCTTGCGTCCATAACACTGACAGCAGTCACCTTCTGCCCCGAAAGATTATATGCCAGAGCCTCAAGAGTTGAAACGGGAATGCACTTCTTTTTTGTGGCATCTGAAAGACCCTTTATTGCAGCAACACCGATTCTGACACCCGTGAATGAGCCGGGACCCACACTGCAGGCAAAATAATCAATACTGTCAAGTTCGATTTCAGCATTTCTGAGTGCGCTGTCAATCATCGGCATAAGAGTTCTTGAGTGGGTAAGCCCTGTGTTTGTGCTGCATTCGGAAAGGATTTTTCCGTTTTCCGTAACTGCAACCGAGGCGCAGACCGCACTTGTATCAACCGCTAAAATTCTCATATATCAATTCCCTCAACAGTTATAATTCTTTGATTTTCGCCGTCGCCCTTTTCGATACATACCCTTACGGTGTTTTCGGGCAGAGCGTTTTCGATGTTTTCGCTCCACTCAACAGCCAGAACCGCACCCATATCGCAGTAATCAAAAAAGCCGCTTGAATAAAGGTCTTCCCAACTGTTAACTTTGTACATATCAAAATGAACAAGCGGAGGCTTTCCGCCGTAATCGTTGACAATTGCAAAGGTGGGGCTTGAAACATCAGCCGTGATACCCATTCCTTTTGCAAGTCCTCTTGTGAAAGCAGTTTTCCCCATACCGAGTCCGCCGAAAAAAGCAATTACGGTACCGCCGCTGATTTTTTTTGCAAGTTCTGCAGCAAAACTCTCTGTCTGTCCGGTACTTTCGGAAATAAACTTCAGCATAGAAACACCCCTTTCATAAAATTCACCATATATTTTACCATAAATAATTGATATGTCAACTTTTGCTTTCACTTTTGACTTGAAATATTCCGTGTTTTCTAATATAATGAAATAGGCTTTACAGAAATTCAAAGGAAGTGATAAAAATTCTTTGGAAAAACATAAAACAAACAATCAAGCAGACCGATATACTGCTTCTCATTATAACACTTGCTCTTTCGGTCTTCGGCACAGTTATGGTTTGCAGCGCAACCTTAAGCTCAACCTCGCAAACAGTATTCTCCCGTGATGCGAAGGTTATGATTCTTGCTATGTGTCTTGGCATTGTGGCTGCACTTATAATCTCACTCATTGACTACGATATAATTCTTAAGCTGTGGCCTCTTGTGGGCATAGTGAGTATTCTTCTTATGGTGCTGTTGTTTCCTTTCGGAACTTCGCCGGAAGGACGAAGCGATGCCATCTCCTGGTTTGAAATCGGCAAATTTTATTTTCAGCCGTCGGAAATTGTTAAAATCGGTTTCATTATCACCTTCGCTTACCATCTGAGCAAGGTAAAAAACAACATTTCTGAATTCAAGAATGTTCTGTTTCTTTGTATTCACGCTGCAATTCCTATTGTGCTTGTTGTTGAAACGGGTGATATGGGCTCTGCGCTTATTTTCATTCTTATTTTCATCGGTATGATGTTTGCCGCAGGTCTTCACTGGCTTTATTTTCCGGCAGGACTTCTTGTTGTAGCAGCGGCTTCACCTGTTATCTGGCTGAAGGTTTTTGACAACATTCAGCGCAACAGAATTCTTGCTCTTTTTGACCCCGACGCTTATCCCACCGAGATTTATCAGCAGAATCAGGCAAGAGAAGCCATTAAAAACGGCGGATTTACCGGTATGGGACTTTTTCAGGGTGAGCTTACTCACAGTACCCTTTTGCCGGAAAAACAAAACGATATGATTTTTTCCGTTATTTGTGAAGAGACCGGCTTTATCGGTGCTATGATTCTTCTCATTCTTTTTGTTGTGCTTGCTTTGAAAATTATCAGCGTTGGCAGACGCAGCAAAAACTTTGCCGCCGAAATGATGTGCTACGGTGTAGCCTTTATGATTGTTGCACAGGTTATTGTCAACATCGGTATGTGTACAAGACTTCTTCCCGTTATCGGTATCACCCTTCCCTTCATCAGCGCAGGCGGCTCTTCAACTGTTTGTCTTTATCTTGCAATAGGACTTGTTCTCAGCGTTTACCGTTCATCAAGCGGAATCGGCTATGAAGATGACTACCGCTTTGCCAGAATTGCAAGGGAATATTGATAAATGCAGATTTTCCGATTCATAATTGTGGGGAGGTTGAAATACTCTTTCACGGTTACTCCGCAAAAAAACTTTTTAATCTCATATAAAAAAGGAGCTGTAAAAAAACGAAAGTTTTTTACAGCCCCTTTAATTATTTGTTTGTATATTCAGCCGGTGAAAGGTTGTTCCTTGTGCAATCTGTGGTGCAATTTTGAATTAGTCAGGATATCCGTTAGGATTTGTGCTCTGCCATCTCCAGGAGTCAGCACACATTTCTTCAATATCTCTCTCAGCCTTCCAGCCGAGCTCATTGAGTGCCTTTGTCGGATCTGAATAGCAGGTTGCAATGTCACCGGGGCGACGTTCAACAATCTTGTAGCTAATCTTAACACCGCTGGCCTTTTCAAAAGCCTTGACTACGTCAAGAACGCTGTAGCCTACGCCTGTGCCGAGGTTATAAATGTCCAGCCCGTTGCCCTTAAGCACCTTATCCAGAGCCTTGACGTGACCGAGAGCAAGGTCAACAACGTGAATATAGTCTCTCACTCCTGTTCCGTCAGGTGTGTCATAATTGTCGCCGAAAACACTCAGACACGGGCGTTTACCGATTGCAACCTGAGTGATAAAAGGCATAAGGTTGTTGGGAATTCCGTTGGGGTCTTCACCGATTCTGCCGCTTTTGTGAGCGCCGATGGGGTTGAAATAGCGCAGAAGAGAGATTGCCCATTCGTTATCTGACTTGAAAATATCTGAAAGGATGATTTCAATCATATATTTTGTTGTGCCGTATGGGTTTGTTGTGCCGCCTGTGGGCATTGTCTCTTTCAAAGGAGAAATATTGTTCATACCGTAAACTGTGGCAGATGAGCTGAAAACAATTTTCTTGCAGCCGTTTGCTTTCATAACCTCACAGAGCTTGAGTGTGCCACCGATGTTGTTATCATAATATTCAACAGGCTTCTGACAGGATTCACCCACCGCTTTGAGACCTGCAAAATGAATTACTGCATCAATTTTTTCTGCCTTGAATATTTTGTCGAGCCCTTCCTTGTCACGGATATCACATTCATAAAAAGCAAAGCTTTTGCCGCTGAGTTCAGCTATTCTGTTAAGTGCTTCTCTCTTACTGTTATAAAAATTGTCAACAACAACAATTTCATAACCTGCGTCAAGAAGCTCAATGCAAGTATGGGAACCGATATATCCGGCTCCGCCTGTTACAAGAATTGACATAAGTGTTCACCTCGTTTATAATATATAGGTAATTATACATTTAAAAGAAGCAAAATGCAATAGTTTTTAAGTCAGGAGATGCGATAAATGGAAATTTTATCAGACATTAAGGTTATACGTACTGTCCTTGAAAAGCACGGCTTTAACTTTTCAAAGGCGTTGGGACAGAACTTTCTTATAAATCCTTCCGTCTGCCCCAGAATGGCGGAAATATGCGGTGCGGACGAAAACACCGGCGTTATTGAAGTAGGCGCAGGTGTGGGTGTTCTCACAGCCGAGCTTGCCAAAAGAGCGAAAAAGGTTGTTTCAATTGAGCTTGACACAAGGCTTCTTCCGGTCCTTCAGGAAACTCTCGGTGAATTTGATAATATTGAGGTTGTCAATGCGGACATTATGAAGGTTAACCTTCACGAGCTTATTAAGGAAAAATTCGGCGATATGAAAGTTGTGGTTTGTGCAAATCTTCCTTATTACATCACAAGCCCTGTTATCACGATGCTTCTTGAAAGCCGGCTTCCCATTGACAGCATTACGGTTATGATTCAAAAAGAGGCTGCCGACAGATTTTGCACACCCGTCGGCTCAAGAGATTCGGGAGCAATCACGGTTTGCACAAATTATTATGCCGTACCGTCACAACTTTTCAATGTTTCCCGCGGCTCTTTTATGCCTGCACCAAATGTTGACAGCACCGTGATAAAACTTGACGTCAGAAAAGAGCCTGCCGTTACGGTGAGTGACGAGAAAAAGTTTTTCAAGCTTGTCAGAGGTGCTTTTGCCCAAAGAAGAAAAACCCTTGTCAATTCTGTCAGCTCCTCTCTTTCCGTACCTAAACAGGATATAATCGATGCACTTCAGAAAAGCGGACTTGATGCAAATGTCAGAGCAGAAAAACTTTCAATGGAAGACTTCGCTCTGCTTTGCGAAAATATGACCTGAGGATGAGTTAACTGAAAAAATATCAAGCCTTTTTTATCACTTGTTTTCGTAAAGTAAAAAACTTTACTTCATTTTTTCTTATGTAAAGTTATTTTCTTACCTGTGTTGAAAAGTAGGTTAAAAACGTTAAAAAGTCTTAGTTTTTCACATCTTATTTCTGTTTTGAAATAATAACGTGTTAAAAATGACAAGTTTTCAACTTTACTAACAGACTTTTCAACATTTTTGTTGATAAATTATGCTGAATATTCATTTTGAATAAACTCATGCATATACATTGAAATTTCATATTCTATGCAAAGCTGGAAATTTTCCTTAATATGTGTTATACTATAGTTTAAAGAAATAACTTCAAGGAGTTAAATCAATGCTTAAAATAAAAAGATGTTTTTCTCTTCTTCTTTGTGTGCTTTGTGTACTGCTTCTTTTCGGCTGCGGAAACAGCGGCTCAGCTTCTTCCCGATATATAAAATCCGGTGACAGCGTTCAGGAGGTTTCTGTTCTTTTGAGTGACTCGTCACTTTATACCGACAGCAAAAAAAAGTCTGAACTTCAGCAGATTTCCAGAACAGATATGGCTTCACTTTATTTTGGCGAGAGCAACTGCTCTGTTTCACTTTATGAGGCAGGTTCAGGCAAGTTATGGAGAAGCCTTCCAGAAAAATATGTTGACGGTGCCCCCTGTGTCATTTCATTGGGAGTTATCATTGACGGCAAGGAATATACTCTTGACTCACAAAGTGACAGTCTGGGCTTTGACACAGCTTCATACGAAATCAGAGACAACGGTGTTCTTGTAACATACTCTTTCAGAAGAACAATAGAAGACGGCACCAAACTTGACTTTACCGTACCTGCTGAATTCATAAGTACCGACGGCACAATGGTCGCTCAAATTGACTGTCAGAATATCATTGGTGAAAATAACGGCGACAATGTAATACTTCGCTCAATCAGTCTTCTCCCCTATTTCGGCTCTTACTCAAGCGGGGCTGACGGAGATTTCATTCTTCTTCCTGACGGCTGCGGACTGACACTTGATACATCCGAATACGCAAGTGAAAAAGAAAGTTTTTCTGTCAGCGTTTACGGAGCAGACCCATCGCAAAACGAAGAAGCAAAGGCAACTGCAATAATCCCTGCCTTCGGTTTGAAAAAGGGCAGCAACTCATTTACCACCGTTATTGACGAGGGTGCAGAAATAGCAACCGTAAAGGCTGAAAGAGCTTCAAAAGAGAGCGGATACAACAGAGTTTATGCCGAATTTGAAATCACTCCGACATTGCAGAATGATGACGGCTCTTTTTATGTTTCCGAAAGCACCTATAACGGCAAAATCAAACTGTCCTACCGTTTCCTTTCAGGAGATAATGCAAACTACATCGGTATGGCAAGTGCTTGCCGTGAGCTTCTCATAAGAAGCGGTGACCTTGTGACTGATAACATTGACACATCAAGTGACTATCCCTTCAACTTAAATCTTCTCGGTTACGGTGAAGTTACCGACGAAAACGGAAAAAGCAGTTCTCAGGTGCTTTGTGACTTTTCTCAGAGCTATGATATCCTTTCTTCTCTCAAAGCCAAAGATATCAATAACATCAATCTCCGATACAAGGCTGTTTTTGAAGGCGGTATAATGCAGAAAAACATCAAAAAAGCAGATGTCAATTCCTCTCTCGGAACAGACAAACAGCTGCAGGAGCTTTGTGACTATGCTCTTTCCGGCTCTGCAACGATATACCCTGACATAAGACTGATAACTGCAGACAGCAAAAACGGGTTTAATTCCTCTGCCCTGGCTCTTGACGGGGCAGAAACAGCACTTCACAATTCATCTTTCGGTGAAGGCGATTTTGAATTCGTTTGTGCCGAAAGTATTTCAGATAATACAAAGTCTATGCTTTCTTATTTGAGAGACAGCGACTTTGAGGGTGTTTGTCTCAGCGATGCAGGCTCTGTGCTTTATTCCGATTTCAATCAAAGTTCAGCAGCGTTCAGAACAGACACAGCAGCTATCATTTATGAACAAAGCAATGCCGTTTCTGCAAACAAAAAGCTGATGACAAACAAAGGCTTTCTTTATTCGATAAAATATGCTTCAGTCATTGTAGGCCTTCCTCAGTATGCTTCTTACAGAAAAAACGAAGGCGCCTCACAGGTGCCCTTTATTCAGGCAATTCTTCACGGCATATCGGACTACTCGATGTCCCCCATTAACCTTTATTCCAACACCACGAATGCTTTTCTCAAGGCTGTTGAATACGGAGGTATTCCATATTATGAATGGTATCACGCTGATAACGGCACAGAAGAAGAAAAGGACAGCTATTATTATATGAACTCCATAGCAGATGCACAAACCAACTATGAAAGAATGAAAGCCACTTTTTCAGACCTTCGTGGTGCAAGAATCACAGACCACCGACAGGTTGAAAAAAATGTTTATGTTACCGAGTATGACGGCAGTACCCTAATTTATGTAAACTACAATAACAAAGCCGTAACCGTCTCCGGTGTCACCGTTGATGCAAAAAGCTTTATCAGGGTTAACTGATAAAAGGAGCTGTAAAAAACGAAAGTTTTTTACAGCTCCTTTTTTACTCTATCATTCTTTTTCGCATATGCAGCAAAATTGCTTTTTCACGCCTTGACACCTGTACCTGACTCATTCCCAATTCTGCCGCTGTTTTCACCTGTGTAAGCCCCTTGAAATATCTCAGCTCAATAAGTTTGCGGTCTCGTTCCTCCAGGGCTTCAACAACACTTTTGAGTGCCATTTTCTCCGTTATCTCGCCTTCCGGTGCGGGAGTGGGTATGTCGAGCTGACCTGAGCCTTTTTCATCATCAGTTGCCGTGAGTGAAATTGTGGGCATCGAAATTGTGACAAGCTCTGCCGCCGAAGATACATCCGTGCCGAGTTTTTCTGCAAGCTCACTTATAGTCGGCTCTCTGCCCAAATCCAATGCCATTTGCTCACGGACTTTCATTGCGTTACGTGATTTTTCCTTCAGAGTTCTGCCGATTTTGACTGCACCACCGTCACGGAAAATCCGTCGCACTTCGCCCAGAATAACAGGCACGGCATAGGTTGAAAAAGCAAACCCACGGGATGCATCAAAATTATCTGCCGCTTTAATAAGCCCCACACAGCCTGCCTGAAAAAGGTCATCATATTCAACACCCCTGCCTCTGAATTTGTTAGCGCAGGCGTGAACAAGACCATAATTGTCACCGATAAGAGCTTCTCTGCTTTTCTTGTCTTCTCCCAATGGTTCTGCCTCCCAGTTTAATAGTGGTTTATACGCTCCTTGATTTTCTTTGTCGCCCTGACCGGGACAGGCATTTCTTTTTTTATTTTTAAAAGTCCTGATTATTCTGCATTCAGATATTTTTTCCCCAGATGCGTTTATCCATAGTGACGATAGTCCCTTTGCCGAGCCTTGAGCTGACTCTGACTTTATCCATAAAAGATTCCATAACCGCAAAGCCGAGTCCAGCCCTTTCAGAGCCGGCAGTTGTGAAAAGAGGTTCCATAGCCTTTTCCACATCTTCAATACCGACACCCTTATCACGGATTCTGATTCTGATATTATTATTCTCAAAAAGGCTGACGGTTATGTAAATTTTTCCCTGCTTTTCCTTATAGCCGTGAACAATAGCATTGGTCACAGCTTCGCTCACAGCGGTTTTGATGTCCGTCAGTTCCTCCACATTCGGGTCAAGGCAAGAAACAAAAGCAGACACAGCCACACGGGAAAAACCCTCATTTATGCTTTTTGAATCAATAACCATTTTCATTTCATTAAACAGTTTCATCACACTACCTCCTTTTGCTTTATTTCACCCAAAGCTTCAAGTCCGGCAAGCTTCATCACTTTGTATGCACCGGGAGAAAGATTTTCCACCCGTATTCTGCCCGGAACATTTTTCATCAGCTTATACCGTCCCATAACAAGACCTATTCCCGAGGAATCCATAAAGCTGACTCCCCCGAAATCCAGAACAAGTAAATTAGGCTTCTTGTGCAAAATTGCTTCATCAATGCTGACTCTTATAATAGAGGCACTGTGGTGATCAATTTCACCATCAAGAAACACCCGTATTTCCTTTTGTTTATACTCTATTCTTGCCGCCATATATTTTTCCTCCAATAAAAAAATCCCTTAGATAGCTTAACTATCATAAGGGATAAATCATAAATTATTTGCCGAAGGGTGTCATCAAATAAGATTTCTGACTTCACTTACAAGATAAAATGAGCCGGAAACAATTAAAACATCCTTTTCCGCCTTTTCTTTTGCAAACAAGAAGGCTTTTTCCGTGTCTTTTATTGCGTATACGTTATTACAATGCTTTGTTGCAGTTTCTTTGAGGACTTCCGCTTTTTCACCTCTTGTTTCATCAGTGACGGTGAAGATGATATTTTCACACAAGGGCGCAATGATTTCAATGGATTTTTCATAATCCTTATCCTTCATAAAGGACATCAGAAGAGTTATTTTTCTGCCCAAAAGGAAGCTCTCAGCCGTTTCTCTGAGCGCTTTCATGCAGCCTGCATTGTGTCCGCCGTCCAGAATTACCGTCGGCTCACCTTCAATCACTTCCGTTCTGCCGGGGATTGTGAAAGAAGAAATGCCTTTTTCTATTGTTTCATCAGTTATGGCATAGCCTTTTTCTTTCAGCACCTTTGCGGCAGTTATAACCGTCAGCATATTTCCAATCTGGTGCTTTCCGCAGATATTTATGCGGATATAAAGTCCGTCATAACTGAAGCTTGTCCCGAAAAGGTCACTTTTTTCGACTTCAACTTTCTCAACAAAGGGCACAAAAAGCGGATTTCCGCCTTTTTGACATTCAACTTTGATTACACTCACAGCCTCTTTATTCTGCGGTATAAATCCGAGATTTTCTCCGTCAAAGGGGTACGAAACCATAGGGCAAGCCTTTTTAAGTATTCCGCACTTTTCCTTTGCGATTTCAGCAACGCTGTCGCCGAGCATTTCAGTATGGTCAAGGGAAACGGAGGTAATAACCGCAAGTTCGGGAGTACCGATGACATTTGTGCTGTCATTTTTTCCGCCGATACCGGCTTCAAGAACCACAATATCACAGCAGGTATTTGCAAAATAAAGCAAGCCCAGAGCAGTTGTGACTTCAAAAACCGTCGGGTACAACTCTTCCTTTTCCATTAAATCTGTTTTTTCTTTAATAAGAGAAGTGAGAAAAGCAATGTCCTGCTTTGAAATAAACTCGCCGTCAACCTTGATTCTTTCGCCGAACTCAACAACAAAGGGCGAAGTGAAAAGTCCGACCTTATATCCGCTTTGTTGGAGAACATTTGAAAGAGCAGTTGAAACTGAGCCTTTGCCGTTTGTGCCAACAACGTGAACAAACTTCAGCTTTTGGTGGGGATTATCCAACAGCTCCAGCAATCTCTCAATTCTTTCGTGGCCGTTACTTTTTTGAAATTTACGGCGTGAATATATAAAATTCAGTGCTTCATCATAGGTCATATTATCACTTCCTTAAATTGTTTAAAGTATATAACTTTAACTTAACCCTTGTCAAGGAGTAAATCATAATACTATATCCTGTCCCCTATGCCCTATCCCCTATTTTGACTTTGCATTTTTCATAAAGAGCCGAGGCAAAAATGAATTTATCAACACCGTTGGGCCGCAGTTTTTCGTAATCAAAAGGTAAATCCGCACTTTCCACGCTGAAAACTCTGCTGTTCAGAAAAGGTCTTTTTTCATTGGTGAATATAAGACCGCTGAAAGACAGCGGTATGTGACCTGAGGTGTGTGAAACCGCAACGTTACAGTTATTCGCCACACAGTCAAAGCTTCTGCTCAATGTCACCGATACACCATATTCAAAAAGAAGCCTTTTAACCTCGCTTTCATATATCTTTCTGTCGGGTGTGATAATGTGTATCTTCGCCGCAAGACTCACCATTTTTTCAAGGCTGTCTTTATACAGTCCCTCACTGTCACATATGCAGATGCCCGTCTCGGCAGGATTCAGCTTCAATTTTTGAAGATGCCTTACCGCAAGGTCAAAAAGAAGCCTTTTTCTTAAGTCCGTAGGCACAAAGGGCGTATAATTCCAACTGCTGTCGAAAACAAAATCGTTTTCAAAAATAAGGCTGTCACTAAGATTTCCCGAAACGCTGAGTATATCTTTAAATGGTACTTTGTCGCCTTTTTTCTCTGCCGTGATAATAAAAAAACATTCTCCGTTAGGAAGACTGACCCTTTCAGATGTTATCTTCGGTCTTTTGAACCGACTCCAAAAAGACTTCTCTTGCTGTACCAACTTTACAACAGCGAACATTTACATCACCAACCATAAAGATTAAAGCAAAAAACTCTGCTCAATTTAACTTATGAGCAGAGTTCTGAATATTATGATGATTTATCAGACATTAAAGGTGGCAAGCATCGTGGTCGTGGTCTTCAATCTTGCCCACGATAGGTTCAGGGTCAATACCCTGTCTTCTGTAATAGTCAGCAAGGGCTGCCTTGATTGCCTGCTCAGCAAGAACTGAACAATGAATTTTAACTGCGGGAAGTCCGTCAAGAGCTTCAACAACAGCCTTGTTTGTTAATTTGAGAGCTTCACTGATGGGTTGACCTTTAATCATATCTGTTGCAATTGAAGAAGTTGCAATTGCACTTGCACAACCGTAGGTCTTGAACTTAACATCAACAATGATATCGTTTTCAATTTTGAGAAACATCTTCATAATATCGCCGCATTTTGCGTTACCGATTTCACCCACACCGTTTGCATCGGGGATTTCGCCAACATTATGAGGCTCTGCGAAATGTTCCATAACTTTCTTGCTGTATTCCATATTACTTTGTCTCCTTTTCCTGTTCCATTATGTGATCCCAAAGGGGTGACATTGAGCGAAGTCTGTCGATAATCGACGGGAGAACTTCGAGTATATAATCAACATCTTCTTCGGTATTGTTTTCGCTGAGTGAAAGTCTGAGTGAGCCGTGTGCAACCTCATGCTTTAAGCCGATTGCAAGAAGAACGTGACTCGGGTCAAGTGAGCCCGATGTGCAAGCTGAGCCGCTTGAAGCCTGAACGCCCTTGAAGTCGAGCATCAGAAGTAAGCTTTCACCTTCAACGCCCTCAAAGCACATACTGAAGTTACCGGGGAGTCTGTTTTCTCTGTCGCCGTTGATTCTTGAATGTGAAATCTTGGAAGCGCCCTCGAAAAGTCTGTCACGAAGGGCAGCTACCTTCTTTGCCTTCTCTTCCATATTCTCGCACATATCGGTGATTGCAACACCGAGACCAACGATACCGGGTACGTTTTCAGTTCCTGCACGTCTGCCTTTTTCCTGTGCGCCGCCTTCGATGAGGTTGGGAAGTCTTATACCCTTTTTGCAATAAAGTGCGCCGATACCCTTTGTTGCGTGGAATTTATGACCTGAAAGAGAAAGCATATCAATGCACTGCGCCTGAATGTCAATTTCAACGTGGCCCACAGCCTGAACTGCATCTGTGTGGAAAAGCACACCCTTGCTGCGGCAAAGCTCGCCGATTTCAGAAATAGGCTGAATTGTGCCGATTTCGTTGTTAGCATACATAATTGTGACAAGGCATGTTTCGTCGGTGATTGCCTTTTCAACATCCTCGACCTTAACAATACCGTTTTCATAAACATCAAGATATGTCACGGTGAAGCCCTCTTTTTCAAGCGCTGCGAGGGTATGCAAAACAGCGTGATGCTCAATTTTTGATGTGATGATATGCTTTTTGCCTTTTTTTGCACCAAGATGTGCTGCACCCCTGATTGCCCAGTTGTCAGCCTCTGAACCGCCGGAGGTGAAGAAAATCTCCTTCGGGTCAGCATTGAGAGCCACTGCAACCTGCTGTCTTGCTTTTTCAACAGCTCTGTGGGCAACCTGTCCCACTTCGTAAAGACTTGAGGGATTGCCGTAATGCTCTGTCATATAAGGAATGATAGCTTCAACTACCTTTTTGGAAACGGGAGTTGTTGCCGCATTATCCGCATAAACCTGTCTCATTTCAAACACTCCAATTCTGTTTTTTGGGTTTGTTGGCTTCTTTCGGCAAGGTCACGAAGAGTTATCCTGCTTACCACCGAAATAGTCGCTTTATATATCTCCGTCCAGATAAAGGACGTTACACAGTCGCAGTAATTCTCACATTTTCCGTTGTCCTCTGCACAAGCAACAGGAGCAAGTGAACCCTCCGTAGCCTTGAGGATTTCTTCAACGGTAATTTCCTCGGGAGTTTTTGTCAGATGATAACCGCCCTTTGCGCCTCGTACCGATTCAACAAGACCTGCCTTTGTCAGCTTGTTGATAATCTGTTCAAGGTATTTTTCTGAAAGATGCTCTCTTTCGGCAATATCCTTGAGCGAAATACAGCAGTCTGTGCCATGAACTGCAAGGTCTGTCATGATACGAAGTCCATATCTTCCTTTTGTGGATATTTTCATCAGCAATTACTCCTTTCTGTCAGAATTCCTACTATGTTGGTAGTATATCACTATTTTTAATTCATAGCAAGTGGGTATGGATTAAATGTTGACAGAAATAATTATTGGCTTTGCAAATTTTTTTATGCAAGTTGCTGCAGGAACACACCAAGCCTCACAGACGGTCAGGTCTGTGGGGCTCAGCGATTTCTACTTAAGGAGAATAGAAATATATGTCGGATTAGTTCTGTCGTTGGTTGCTCGGACAACCAATGGTCGCCATTACGAACCCTCTCAGACGGCTACGCCGCCGGCTCTCCCGCAGGGAGAGCCAAGAATACATCTCTAAATATTTGTATATGAAGTCTTGCCTTTTCCCTTGAGAAATTCCCCCAACGGGGGAAATGTCTGCGAAGCATACAAAAGGGTTCCGGTTTCCGGAGGAAAAGGTGGCAAATGCGAAGCATTTGACGGAGAGGGTCATTCCGAATTCAATCAGGTTGCATCGCCGATTGAACGGAAGAAGCATTTAATTGTTTCAATGATGAACTTAAACAATACATAGATTATTACAACAACGAAAGAATTTCCACAAAATCAAAAGGAATGAGCCCGGTGCAATACCGAACTCATTCACAAGCAATTTAATATTTATTTTTGTCTAAACTTTTGGGTTCACTTCATACTGTGCTTGTCCTTTAATCATTTATATATAGCGTTTTACTCAAGCTCAAACGCACCGGTGTAAAGCTGATAATACTTGCCTTTTTTTGCTATAAGGTCATCGTGGCTGCCTCTTTCAATTATGATGCCGTTTTCCAGCACCATAATAACATCAGAGTTCATAACCGTTGAAAGACGGTGAGCAATAACAAATACCGTTCTGCCCTTCATTAATGCATCCATACCCTTCTGAACAAGAGCCTCCGTTCTTGTATCGATGGAAGATGTAGCCTCATCAAGAATCATGACCGGCGGATCTGCAACAGCGGCTCTCGCAATGGAAATAAGCTGACGCTGGCCTTGTGAAAGGTTTGCACCGTTTGAAGTGAGCATTGTGTCATAACCGTTGGGAAGACGTGAAATGAATGAGTGAGCATTTGCAAGCTTTGCCGCTTCAACAATCTGCTCGTCGGTTGCATCGAGGTTACCGTAGCGGATATTTTCTCTGACAGTACCCGTGAAAAGGTTTGTGTCCTGCAACACGATACCGAGAGAACGGCGAAGGTCACTTTTTCTTATCTTGTTGATATTGATTCCGTCATATCTTATTTTGCCGTCAGCAATGTCATAAAAACGGTTGATAAGGTTTGTGATTGTGGTTTTGCCTGCACCTGTTGCACCAACAAAGGCCACTTTCTGTCCCGGCTCAGCATAAAGAGAAATGTTGTGAAGAACAACTTTTTCTTCGTTATAACCGAAATCGACGTCAAAGAATCTGACTTCACCTTGCAGCTTAGTGTAGGTTGTTGTGCCGTCTTCGTGAGGATGCTTCCAAGCCCAGAGGCCTGTGTGTTCGGGAGTTTCGCAAAGTTCACCTTTGCTGTCATATTTGGCATTGACGAGAGTAACATAACCTTCGTCCTTTTCACTTTCCGTATCAAGCACTTCAAAAATTCGCTTTGCGCCTGCCATTGCCATAACAACTGAATTGAGCTGTTGTGAAATCTGGTTGATGGGCATTGTGAAAGACTTTGAAAGCTGAAGAAAAGAAGCAACCGTACCTGCCGAAACTGCAAAAATGCTGCCGAAGCCCTCTGTGGGAATTGTGCCGTTGGTTGTGAGAACAGCCATAAAACAGCCGATAATTGCAATGATTACATATTGCATATGTCCGAGATTGTTATTAACAGGGCCGAGAATATTAACAAACTTGTTTGCAGAATAAGCATTGTTGAAAAGCTCTTCGTTCTTCTCGTCAAACTCCTGCTTGGTTTTGCCCTCGTAGCAGAAAACCTTAACAACCTTCTGACCGGTAATCATCTCTTCAATGTATCCGTTGACATCACCGATAGACTGCTGTTGTTTCATAAAAAACTTACCGCTTTTGCCTGCAACCTTACCGGTTACGGTAATCATACAAAGTATCGAAACCAAAACAACAAAAAGCAAAGGAACGCTCTGTGTGACCATAGCAGTGAAGGTTGAAACAATTGTAACCACCGAAGAAATCACCTGCGGTATTGTCTGTGAAATCATCTGACGCAGAGTATCTGTATCATTAGTATAGCGGCTCATAATATCACCGTGGTTATTGGTGTCAAAGAACTTGACAGGCAAAGTCTGCATATGAGCAAACATTTCATCACGGACATTTCTCAGAACTGCCTGAGAAACAACAACCATTATTCGGTTATAAGAGAATGTGGAAACTATACCCAACAGGAAAATGCAAGCCATTTTCAAGAGCATACCGATCAGTGGTGCAAAATCCCTTGAACCTGTCTGAAGCATCGGAGTGATATAGTCATCAATAAGACTGCCGAGGAAAAGCGATGAATAGACATTAGCTATGCTGGAAAGGAAAATAAAGAGAACAACAAGCAACATAAGTACCTTTTGCTTTTTGCCCAGATAAGAGAAAATACGCTTTATTACTTTGATGTCAAGCTTTTCTCCCTTCATTCTCACGGGAGTTCCGCCGTGACGGTTCATCGGCATTTTGGGCGGCATTTTGTTTTGTCCGCCGGGAGCTGCATTACTCATTTTCGTTTCCTCCCTTCGTCTGTGACAAATAAACATCACGGTAAATTTCACTTGTCTCAAGAAGTTCATCGTGACTGCCGAAGCCTACAATATTACCGTCATCAAGAACAATAATTTTATCTGCACCCTCAATTGATGAGATTCGCTGTGCAATAATAATCTTTGTGGTCTCGGGAATGTACTCGGCGAAAGCCTTTCTGATCATTGCATCGGTTTTGGTGTCAACAGCACTTGTTGAGTCATCGAGAATAAGAATTTTCGGTTTTTGAAGAAGTGAACGTGCAATACATATTCTCTGCTTCTGACCGCCGGAGACATTTGTTCCGCCCTGCTCAATATAGGTGTCATAGCCATCGGGCATTTCACTGATAAATCCGTGAGCCTGTGAGGATTTGCAGGCGGCAATCATCTCTTCATCCGTCGCATCCTCCTTGCCCCAACGAAGATTATCCTTGATAGAGCCTGAGAAAAGAACATTCTTCTGAAGCACCATTGCAACCTCATGTCTGAGTGAATCGAGGTCGTAATCTCTGACATCAACTCCGCCGACTGCAATTGAACCGGTTGTTACATCATAAAGGCGTGGGATAAGCTGAACAAGTGACGTTTTGGAGCTGCCCGTTGACCCGATAATACCTACGGTTTCGCCGCTTTCAATGCGGATATTAACATCCTTAAGACAGAGGTTTTCTTCGTTGCCCGAATAGCTGAAGCCGACATTTTTAAATTCGATGCTGCCGTCTTTGACTTCAAAAACCGGGTCTTGCGGATTGTGAAGGCTGCTTTTTTCATTCAAGACCTCACAAACTCTTTCACCTGCTGCTCTCGACATTGTGAGCATAACAAAAATCATTGAAAGCATCATAAGGTTCATAAGAATCTGCATGGTGTATGTAAGAAGAGAAAAAAGGTCACCTGTGGTCATAGCCGTTTCATTTGTACTGATTATAAGGTTTGCACCGAACCAGGCAATAAGAATCATACAAAGATATGTACTGAACTGCATAATGGGTGAATTGAAGGCAAGGATACCTTCGGCTTTTTTGGTATCGTTGTAGATTTTTCCTGAAACAGTTTTGAATTTTTTGTCTTCCTCTGCTTCTCTTACAAAAGACTTGACAACTCTTATACCGTGGAGATTTTCATTCACAACGTTGTTAAGCTTGTCATAGGTTTTGAAAACTCTTTTAAAAATCGGATGGGCTTTTGAAACAATAAATCCGAGTGCAAGTGCAAGCAACGGAATAACACAAACAAAAACCATTGAGATTTTTGCGTTGATTGAAAGTGCCATACCGAGTGAAAACAGAAGCATTGACGGTGAACGCACCGCAATACGGATTATCATCTGATAAGAGTTCTGCAGATTGGTTACGTCCGTTGTAAGTCTTGTGACAAGACCTGATGTTGAGAATCTGTCAATATTTGCAAAAGAAAAGCTCTGAATGTTATGGAACATATCATGGCGCAGATTCTTTGCAAAGCCTGATGAAGCCTTCGCAGCAGTGACACCGCAGGCAACACCGAAGAAGAGACTCAGACCGCAAAGTACAACAAGAATCAGTCCGATTTTGACAACATAGGTTGTGTCTGACTTGTTAATTCCGTTGTCAATAAGCTTACCCATAAGCATGGGGATCAGAACTTCCATAACAACTTCCAATGCGGCAAAAATAGGGGTGAGAACAGAGGGTAGTTTGTATTCCCTGATACTTTTACTTAACCTTTTAATCATCGGTTTCATCTTTCCTTTCTAAATTATTGTTTATTTTATCAAGCACACTGAAGAAAATTTCAAGTTCTTCATCGCTGATATTCTGTTTCATTGTTTTTTCAAATCTTTCAAAGGCATCATCAACTATGCCTTGAATTTTTACTGATTTCTCAGTTAAAGTAATTTTTTTCAGTCTTGCATCATAGGGCACACTTTCACGTCTGATGAGGTCATTTTTTTCCATCAGCGAAAGAATGGCACTTGCCGTTGAACGCCGTATGTTGAACTCCTGTTCAAAATCTTTCTGAAAAATATCCCTGTCACGGTTGCGGTAAAAGAACCCGACAGCCCAACCGTGGGTGCCTGTCATTTTGTCGACATAGCTTTTTGAAGCATCGGAGTCTGTATACCTTTTGATAATTCTTGAAGTTTTGTGAATTTCAAAGCCGAGTTTTCTGTTTTCCATAATATATTATATATCCCTCCCTTTTGTAAGGTTGCGAACTGTTAGACTGCGAACATTTTTTTATATTATAGTATTCCGCATTTTCAAAGTCAAGACTGTTTTGATGAAAAAAATAAAATTCAATATATATTTACAAAACAATTAACACCGTTAAATAATTTTAAGTTATTTTTATATTATTTGTTTTAATATATAAAATTGCCATAATTCATTTGTAAAATTCTGCTTGTTTGAGAGTTATTATTCACAAATTCTACTAAATGTTTTTATGCAGTTTTATATTTTTTAATGATTTACCTATTGATTAAGATTATCATATGTGGTATATTACTTAACAGTGTTAAATAACATCTTAAAAGAGGAGGGGAACAGCTATGGAAAGAGATTTACTCACGTCTGAAATTCTGAAAACCTTTGAAAATATTAATAGCGAGAATATTCTCAACAAGTTGAATCTTTCCTTCAAGGGTGAGAATGCCATCCTTATGCTTTTGAGCAACTGTGGCGGAAAAAGTACACCGAGTAAACTGCTTGAAAGGCTGGATTTTACGGCAGCAAGGCTTTCGGCAATAATCAAATCTCTTGAAAGCAAGGGTCTTGTTGAAAGAATACAGAATGAAACCGATAAAAGAAGTACGATTGTTGAAATCACAGATATCGGTCTTCAGCATTTTTCAAAAATACGGGAAGAAATTGTACGTAATGCTTCTATGATAATAGAACAGCTTGGCGAAAAAGATGTTTGTGAGTTTTTGCGTATTATCAAATGTCTTGTTGACATCGCCAGCACAGAGAGTATGAAATGAGGTGGTTAAACTGAAACATATTAAGAGAATGAAAAAGCTTCTCAGCGTTTTTCTTGTTACACTGATTGTTGCACTGACAATGGCTCCTGCCTCAATGGCAGCAGTGACCTACCCTGAAGGTGTCACCGCCGAACAGGCTGAAAACGCTATCAGCAAAACTGATCTTATGATTAGTTCACTTTTGAAGAACTCACAGAACACAACACTCAGAGAGCTTCTGATGCCACAGATTTGTTCAAGCGATACTTTGTCAATGCTTACCATTGAAGTTTACAAAATGCTTGAGCAAAGTGCAGAGGATCTTTCTATGCTTAAACTTGACACAACTCCTGCAGCAGTTTCCGCTTATCTCACAAACTATCCTGAGGCAGCTGCAAAAATTGCAAGCTTTGCCACATGGGCGGAAATGAATCTTGACGGAGTGAACTGGGGTGTCAGCACAAAAGAACAGATGGCAGATGCAGCGGCGGCTGTTTTCGGCCCCCTGAATGATTTGCTTTACACACTTCTTTGTGCGGGTTCTTATTCACTCAATATAGTCATTGGCATTGAAGGTGACTACGGATATCAGAATGCCATTGTTCCCATTCTTCAGCACTTCGGTTGTCAAAGCATTACAGACCCCACAACATTTTATGCCGATGCTGCAAATGATAAATACTCAATGGTACGCCATATCGTAACTGACCTTTTCACATTTGTTGAGGGTATTCTTGATGCACCTTGCAGCAGAATGACTGAGGTTCTCCCCGGTATAGCATACTATATAAATAACGGGGGGCTTGAAACAGCCATTCAGAGTCTTATCAGTCCTTTGAAGGTTGAATTTCTTGTGTTTACCCTTCCCATTGATATAGAAAGTCTTATGAGTTCTGCCGAAGAAGGCGCAAGTCTTAATTTTGACATCAATATCGGGGATATGATAAGTATTTCAAATGTGCAGACTGCCCCCCTTGATATGGAGCTTCTCGCTTCCTGCGGTACAGTTTCCGGTGATACTGTCATTTCAAACAAGGGTGACACTTTCATCACTGTTCTCAGATGGTTGCTCGAGACTGTCAAGCTCAACCAGTCTTCACTTGCGCAGATGCTCGGCGGTGAAGTTGACGAACAGCTGATGACAATTATGAACTCCATTCTTGCAAAACCGACTGACGACCTTATTTCCGTTATAATAGGACTCTTCAATCAGACTTCTGCTATGACCAATGATTATCAGTGGTTCTTCAATGAGCTTCAGCAGGTAGCAGTCAGCTACACACCCAATCTTAGTCAGGACAAATATCAGCGTGTGCTTGATGGAATTGATGAACTCCTCAATCAGTTTGTTGCTGAATCCGGCGAAGCCACAACCGTCCGTGAAGCATTGCAAGGTCAGATTTATTCCAACTCTCTTGTCAGCCAACTTGTGATGGAGCTTTACACGATGCTCACTTCGCAGGAAATGGAGCAGCTTACAAGTCTTCTCGGTGTGTCACTCACCCCTTCCGCATTGGCTTCAGTGATGACAGAGGAACAGTTCAGCACCACAAGAAAACAGCTCAATCAATATTTCTCCTGGGCGGTAGTTAAATCCGAAAGCCTGACCTGGGGCTTTAAAGACGGCGACAAAGACGGCTTTATCAATGCTGTCACCGCAGTTTTGAGACCTATGGACGAGCTTTTGAGAATGATGCTTGCAGGCGGAAAGATTCAGTTCCTCGGTGCTGTTGACATTTACGGCAGTGACGGCTATAACACAGCAATTATTCCGGTGCTTGAAGCTTTCGGCGTTTATGGCGACAGCATCCTGACATACAACGAATATGTAACCGCAATTCAGAACCAGGATGCAATTAAACCTATCGTTACATCTCTCTGCTCTCTTATTGAACGAGTGCTTGATAAACCCGTTTACACCATAACAGAAATTTTGCCCAATCTTCTTTATTTTGTGAATAACGGAGGTATTGATATTGTCATCAATAATATGCTTTATCCCGTTATGACAGTCATGCAGAAGCTTGACCTTTCAGATATGATAAGCATTTCTCAGCTCACCGGCTCACTCGACATCAATAAAATGATCAAAGAGATGATGAGCGGTATGGATATGGGCATTACATTGCCTGAACTTGATATCAATCAGTTCCAGGGTATGGGACAGCTCACATCTGTTGTTTCAAAAAGAACACAGAACGGCAACCAGATTATGATATATGCAGTTGATTCTGACCAAACCGCAGTTCTCGTAACCCTTCTTCGTTATCTTGTTACTGTGATGAAAACTCCGGGCAACGAAGACCTTATGACTTCATTTATGAACACCTCCGGCACTGAGGGCGGCAACGATATGTTTGCAACCTATTCCTCAGGCATCACGGAAGAACTTGCAACAATGACCGTTGATGAAACTGTTGAATGGCTCTATAAGCTCTTTTTCAGAGAAAGAGCAGTTGTTGAAGAACAGCAGGAGGATTATATTCCTACAGTTATTTATGAAGAAAAGTACGAATTCCCTTGGGGTACTTTCTTTACGGTACTTCTTTTCATTATCATCATCGGACTTTTCCTCGGCCTTGCAAACCGTGACAAAATAAGAATCTTGCTTGATGAATATAAAGAGAAAAAACAATTAAAGGCTTCCGAGGCCGAACAACAGGAGGTGTAAGCTATGCTGGTATTAAAAAACATCGTTAAAGACTATGTGACAGGTGACACCACCGTCAGAGCCCTTGATAACATCAGCATCAATTTCAGAGAAAGTGAATTTGTTTCAATTCTCGGCCCGTCAGGCTGTGGTAAAACAACTTTGCTCAACATTATAGGCGGTCTTGACCGTTACACAAGCGGTGACCTTGTAATCAACGGCAAAAGTACCTCAACCTTCACAGATGAAAACTGGGATACTTACAGAAACCACTCAATCGGTTTCATTTTCCAAAGCTATAACCTTATCCCCCACCAGACAGTTCTTTCAAATGTTGAGCTTGCTCTCACGCTTTCAGGTGTATCAAAAAAAGAAAGACGTGAAAGAGCAATTGAAGCTTTGAAGCAGGTAGGTCTTGGTGACCATATCCATAAAAAGCCTAATCAGATGTCAGGCGGTCAGGTGCAGAGAGTTGCCATAGCCCGTGCGCTCATCAACAATCCCGACATTCTTCTTGCCGACGAGCCGACAGGTGCTCTTGACAGTGAAACAAGCGTTCAGATTATGGAGCTTCTGAAGGAAATTTCAAATGATAAGCTTATCATTATGGTTACTCATAATCCTGAGCTTGCCTATGAATATTCAAACAGAATTGTCAAGTTCAAAGACGGCAAAATGACTGACGACTCCAACCCATTTGTTCCCGCAGCTGCTGATTATCAGAATGAAAAAATGAAAGCTGACATTGAAAAGGAAAAAGGTAAAAAGCCTTCAATGAGCTTCAAAACAGCCTTTGGTCTTTCATTGAACAACCTTGCCACAAAAAAGGGCAGAACATTCCTCACAGCTTTTGCAGGTTCAATCGGTATTATCGGTATCGCACTTGTTCTTGCTCTTTCAACAGGTATTCAGAACTATGTTGCAAAGGTACAGAATGATACTCTTCTAGCCTTTCCGATGTCCGTTGAAAAGGAATCGATCGACATCAACAGTATGATGACAACCGTTACGGGTATGATGCCGACGGGCGAGCTTAGCCACGAGCTTGACAGCGTTTATGTCAATGAAACGTTCACAGAACTTGTCAACACCTTCATCGCTCAGTCCTCTTCAAACAATCTTCGCTCATTCAAAAAATATATTGATGACAACAAAGAAAAGTTTGACGAGCTTTGCAATGACGTTCAGCTCAAATACTCAACACCACTCAATATTTACCATGCAGATACCGATAACGGTGTTGTGCAGGTTAATCCCAGCACATTGATGGACAGCTTTTCAGGCAATGAAATGATGTCCACAATGGAAAGCTTTATGGGCACCGGCTTCAGCGTATGGACAGAGCTTATCGGCGGACAGGAAGTTATTGCTAACCAGTATGATGTTATTTACGGCAGACTTCCGCAGGAAAAGAACGAGGTTGTGCTTATTGTTGACGGCAATAACGAAATCAATGAGCTTGTGCTTTATGCTCTCGGACTCAAGGACCAGAGCGAATTCCAGGCAAACCTTATGGCTTCCCTTTCAGGCGGTACACAGTTTGAAACATCTGATGCTGTTTACAGTTATGAAGATATCTGCAATATGAAATTCAAACTTGTTCTCAACCACGAATATATGGTTAAGGATGAAGAGACCGGTCTCTGGTCAGACAGAAGCAACAACCCCGCTTATGTCAAAACCCTTGTCGATAATGGTATGGACATCAACATTGTAGGTATTCTCCGTCCCGATGAAGATAATGTACTTTCCGTCGGTACAGGCGGTGTCGGTTATCTGACCGAGCTTATGGATTATGCGCTTTATGCAACAGCCCAATCAGAGGTTGTTCAGCAGCAGCTCAACAACCCTAATGTTGATGTTATCACCGGTGTTGAATTTTTCAACCTCAGCATCAACGATTTTGACCTTGCAGATATCGATATGACAGAAATTGATATGAGCTATCTTGACATATCTCCCTTTATGAGTATGGCAACAGAAATGGATCTTTCACAGGTTGATATTACCGATATGTCATCAATTTTCAATTTCGGTGATATGTCGGATTTGCAGAAGAAGCTTATGGAAGGTTATCTCAGCGACGAGCAGGTCATCGCACTCAAGCAGGCATACATCGATACAATCAATTCAAAAGCTTCCTATGAAAAGACAATGGAAGCCCTCGGTTACCAGAGTGCTGACACACCCACTTCAATTTATTTCTACCCGAAGAGTTTTGAAGCAAAAGACGAGCTGAATCAGATGATCAGCTATTACAATGAGCAGGTAGCAGCCGACGGACATCCGGAATATGAAATCACACCTACCGACGCAATCGGTGTTATGCTTTCATCTGTTACAAAGATTATCGACATCGTAACTTATGTTCTTATTGTTTTCGTTGCAATTTCACTTGTTGTTTCTTCAATTATGATTGGTATCATCACCTACATTTCCGTTCTTGAAAGAACAAAGGAAATCGGTATTCTCCGTTCTATCGGCGCATCAAAGGGTGACGTATCAAGAGTATTCAACGCAGAAACCATCACAATCGGTCTTGCGGCAGGTGTCATAGGTATTTTAAGCACATTGCTTCTGGAAATTCCTATCAACTTCTTGCTTGATTATCTGACAAACACAGGTGCGGCGGCACAGCTTCCCTTCGGCTCCGCAATTATCCTTATCGGTATCAGCGTGTTCCTCACTTTCGTTGCAGGTCTTGTTCCCTCTTCACTTGCAGCAAAGAAAGACCCTGTTGAAGCTCTCCGTACAGACTAAGACAAAAACCTATCGCCTGAGCGATAGGTTTTTTATTTTCTTTAACCTTTTCAGGTTTTTATCTTTCAAGATAACACCCCTTGTTTCACAACAGAAAAATATCAACAAAACTCTTTCTTTCACCGTCATAAATTTTTTCAATTATAGTTGACTTTAACCACTCAAAAATGTACAATATAAAGTATGGGTATTAAGCTCAAAATCATTCTCAGGAGGTGGGTCGCACAATGGATAGCGATGGTAACCCTAACGGGTGCAAGTTAATAAAAACTGTGCAGACCCGACTTATTCACCGTCAGGTCTGTTAAGAGGGTGAATCAAATGAATGAAAATGAGTTTGGCGGTCTTTACAGACTGCTGGCAAAAAACAAGCTCAAGGATTTGAAGGATGAACTGTCCGATATGGCATATCCGGATATTGCGGAATTCATTATGGATCTTGATGACGATAAAATCGCCGTCAAAATTTTCCGTATTCTGCCGAAGGATATTTCAGCCGATGTATTTTCATACCTTGAGCCCGACAGCCAGGCTGTCATTGTTCAGTCCATCACAGACAGTGAAATTGAGCGTCTTATGGATGATCTTTATGTTGACGATGCCGTTGACTTTCTTGAAGAAGTGCCGGCTAATATCGTCAGACGTGTTCTTGCCAACACGGACAAGGAAACAAGAGAAATCATCAACCGTTTTCTTGAATATCCCGAAAATTCCGCAGGCAGCGTGATGACAATTGAAATGGTTGAACTGCATGACCGTCTCACAGTTGTCGAAGCCATCAAAAACATCAGACGCACAGGCGTTGACAAAGAGACAATCTACACCTGTTATGTCATTGATGACAAGCGTCATCTTGTCGGTACACTCCCACTTCGCCGTCTGCTTCTTAACGAAGAAGACACTCAACTGACAGACATTATGAGCGACGATGAGCAGCTCATCTTTGTCAGAACAATGGATGACCAGGAAGAGGTTGCCGCACTTGCAAAGAAATATGACCTTTTGTCTGTTCCCGTTGTTGACAAAGAGGACAGACTTGTTGGTATCATCACCATTGACGATATCGTTGACATCATTGATGAAGAGGCCACAGAAGACTTTGAAAAGATGGCTTCACTTACTCCGTCAGAGGACGAATACCTGAAAACAGGTGTGTTTTCACTTGCAAAAAACCGTATCGGTTGGCTTCTGGTGCTTATGATAGCTTCAACCTTTACGGGACAGATTATTGAAGGCTTTGAAAATCAACTTGCATCAATTGCAGGCCTCACAGCTTGTATTCCTATGCTTATGGGTACAGGCGGTAACTCGGGCAATCAGGTTTCCACGCTTATTATCCGTGGTCTTGCCCTGGGGGAAGTTAAAATCAAGGATTATTTCAAAGTTCTTTGGAAAGAAATCAGAGTTTCGCTTATGGTGGGTATCACCCTTGCAGTTGCAAACTACGGCAGAATGCTTCTTGTCAGACTCATCACAGGCAATGACACCTCAAACAGCGTTATTCTTGTTGTGTCTCTTTCTGTTGCGGCAGTTGTTGTTGTTTCAAAAACAATCGGATGTACACTCCCCATTGTTGCAAAGCTTCTCAAATTAGACCCTGCGCTTATGGCAGGTCCACTTATCACAACCCTGGTGGATACAATTTCACTTGTTATTTATTTTGCTTTGGCACAAGCTCTCATACCGATGTAAAAATCAATATTTGTCAATAAAAAGCGGGCGGATAATATCCGCCCCTACGCTTTAAAACAAAGGAGGTTTTAACTGTTGAACAAAAATCCTTTTAAAGTCAACAAAGAACATACCAAAGCTGCTATGCGACGTTTCTGGGGATTCACAAAGGGATACAGGATTCTCACCATTCTTTGCCCGTTTCTGATTTATCTTGATGTTCAGGCTGAGCTTCAGATTCCGTATATTATGGGTAATGTCATTGACATTATCCGTCAGCTGAAAGATCCTTCCTACGATTCATCTCTTATCTGGGGCGAACTTTCAAGCAAACTCATCGAGATGCTCTTTCTTTGCGCCGTAATTCTTATTGTGGGTTACCTTGCTTCAAGATGCTCGGCAATTGCGAGTATGGGATTTGGTGCAAATCTTCGCCATGAGCTTTTCAACAAAACTCAGGATCTTTCCTTTGAAAATATTGACAGACTCAAAATATCTTCACTCATTACCAGAATGACAACTGACGTGTCACAGGTGCAGAATGTTTATAAAAACACTCTCGTTCAATTCATCAAAGGCCCGATTCTCCTTGTCAGCGCACTTATGAAATCACTTGAAATAAGCAAACAGCTTTCTTCTGTTTTTGTGGTGGCTTTGCCTGCAATTGTCATTATCCTCACTCTTATGGGCTATCTTGCCGTTCCGATTTTCAAGCAGATGCTCAAAGCAACAGACGATTTCAACGGAACACTCAGAGGCAACATCAACGGTATCAGAGTCGTAAAATCCTTCGTGCGGGAAGAACACGAAAAAGAGAAATTCGACAAAGCAAACATCACTGTTATGGAAATGAATGTCCGTGCACAGAAGATTATTCTTTATATCACACCTGCAATTATGCTTGTCATCTATGGCTGTATGGTGGTCTCGCTCTGGCGTGGCAGTCATCTTATCATTGAAGGTCAGACAGGACTCACAATCGGACAGCTCTCTTCTTTCGTCAGCTACATAACTCAGGTTCTTTCCTCACTTATGACCGTTCTTGTTGTATTTTTGAGTATGATTATGGCAAGAGCTTCCATCGGCAGAATCGGTGAAGTTTTTGCTGAAGAACCCACAGTATCAGACAAGGATAATGACCCTGAACTTAAAGTACAGAATGGTGACATTGAATTCAAAAACGTTTCCTTCAAATACAGTCAGGAAGCAGTTAAAAACATTCTTGAAGATGTTAACCTTAAAATAAACTCAGGTGAGACTGTCGGCATCATCGGCTCAACAGGTTCATCAAAATCCACCCTCATTCAGCTTATCCCACGCCTTTATGACCCCACAGAGGGAGAGGTGCTTGTGGACGGCAACAATGTTAAGGATTATACCTTCGACAATCTTCGTTCAGAGGTTTCCGTTGTTTTGCAGCAGAATATTCTTTTCTCAGGCACAATTATGGAAAACCTCCGTTGGGGCAAACCCGATGCACGTGAAGATGAAGTGATTGAAGCCGCAAAGGACGCTCAGGCACACGAATTCATTTCCGGCTTCGACAAAGGATATGAAACCGAGCTCGGTCAGGGCGGCAACACAGTTTCCGGCGGTCAAAGGCAAAGACTTTGCATTGCAAGAGCTCTTCTTAAAAAGCCGAAAATTCTCATTTTTGATGACTCCACAAGTGCCGTTGACACCGCAACAGATGCAAAAATCAGATCGGCCCTTAGTTCTGAAAAATACAGCGGAATCACAAAAATCATTATCGCTCAGCGTATCACTTCGATTATGGACGCTGACCGCATCATTGTTATGGATGACGGTAAAATTGATTCAATCGGCACTCACGATGAACTGGTTAAAAACAGTGAAATTTATCACGAAATTTTTGTTTCTCAGCAGGAAGGAGTGTTGGCACAATGAGTAATGCTCCCAAAAGCAACGAAGTAAACGAAGAAATCAAGGCTGTAAACGAAGAAGTTGCCGAAGTGACGGCAGAAGAAACAGTCAAAGATGTAAAAAAGAAAGAAAGAAAAAGAACGCGACTCGAAAGAAAACCCGGAGACAAAAAAATCCCCGAAAACGAAACGGAAGAGGAACGCAAAGAAAGAGAAGCCAAGGAAGAAAAGAAAAAGAAAAGCAAACCTAAAGATATCAAAGCGGCAACAAAGCGTCTTTTTGGCTACATAGCAAAATATAAGCCTCTTCTCATTCTGACGGCAATTCTTGTTATTCTCACGGCGGCCGTGGGTGGCATTGCAACGGTGTTTATGACTCCTGTTATCAACACTCTGACCAATGTTGCAGAAATCGGCGTAAGCGAAGCTTTGAGCGAAATCACCAAATGGCTCATAATTATGGCTGTTTTCTATGCCGTGTCAGCAGCTTGCAATGTTGCTTACACAAGAATTATGCTTTATGTTTCTTCAAGAACTCTGGCAAATATGCGCCGTGACCTTTTCAACCATTTGCAGGAACTTCCTTTGGAATTTTTTGACAAAAGAAAGACCGGCGAAATTATGAGCCGCTTCACAAACGATATCAGCAGAATAAGCGACCTTGTAAGCAACAATTTCCCCACACTTATTTCTGCAACTGTTCAGGCGATTGTCACAATAGGCATAATGATTGCCTATTCCTGGAAGCTGACCCTCACAATCACCGTTGCAATTATTCTGATGTTCGCCGTTGTGATGGTTATCACAAGCAAGTGCTCTCCACTTTTCAAAAAACAGCAGAAAGCTATCGGTGAGTGTAACGGCTACATTGAAGAATACATCAAAGGTATCAAGGCAGTTAAGCTTTTCTCACAGGAAAACACAACAAAAAATGCCTTTAAAGAGCTTAATGAAAACTACCGCAAAACCGGCGTGAAAGCCAATATCATTGGCGGCTTTATGAGTCCGATGATGTCAATGATTACAAAAATCAACTATACCATCGTTGTTTTCCTCGGTGCATATTTTGTAATTCAGGGCAGCATGGACATCGGCTCGCTTGTAACTTATCTTGACAAGTCCCAGAGCTACGCTTCACCAATTGCTTCACTTGCTTCCTGTTACAGCTCACTTGTTTCGGCCCTTGCCGGTGCAGAGCGTGTTTTTGAAATCCTTGACACTCCCACAGAAACCGACGAAGGCAAGGTTCAGCTTACGCGCATAATCAAAAATGCACTTGGCGAAACAGAAGAAACTGAAAATTCAGACGGCGATTATGCCTGGAAAGTACCTACAGAAGGCGGTCACGATTATGTGCCTGTTAAGGGTAATATTGAAGTGAAGGACGTCACCTTCGCCTATGTTGAAGGAACGGATGTTCTCAAAAACGTATCTGGTACTCGGCTCTCGGCAAAGGCAACATCGGACGGGATGCCTGGGTTGAGGTTGTGGCACACCATAATCATATCAAATAATTCCGCCTGCGAGTTGATGCCAAACGGCAGTGTAGGGTTGGTCGACGAGGGCAATACGAATGGCAAGCTCGCCACCTTCAGCAGATCGGGTGCGTGACCACCACCTGCGCCCTCGGTGTGGTAGGTGTGAATGGTGCGACCATCAAGTGCCGCAATGGTATCCTCCACATAGCCACTCTCGTTGAGGGTGTCGGTATGGATCGCCACCTGTACATCGTATCGCTCCGCTACATCCATAGCACAGTGTATCGCCTGCATCGCCGAGCCCCAGTCCTCGTGTATCTTCAGTCCGCACACACCCGCCTCAATCTGTTCTTCAATAGATTGCGCACCCGAGCAGTTTCCCTTACCCAGCAGCGCAACATTCACGGGCATCGTCTCTACCGCCTTGAGCATCATCTCTACGCTCCATACGCCCGAGGTGATGGTTGTGCCGTTGGTGCCGTCCGAGGGTCCTATGCCGCCGCCAATGAGTGTGGTTATACCATTGCTCAACGCTGCCTCCGCCTGCTGTGGCGAGATGAAGTGAACGTGACCGTCAATGCCTGCTGCAGTAAGTATCAAATGTTCACCCGAGATGGCATCCGTCGCCGCTCCCGTAACGAGGTCGGGATCGACACCATCCATCGTGTTGGGGTTGCCCGAGCGACCTATGCCCGCAATCAAGCCATCCTTGATGCCCACATCCGCCTTTACAACGCCCAGCAGAGGGTCTATAATCGTCACATTGGTGATGACCAGATCCAGCGCACCCGCCTTCGAGGTCACCGTATTTGCAAGCCCCATACCGTCGCGCAGCGTCTTGCCGCCGCCATATACCACCTCGTCGCCATAGCCGCGTAGGTCGCGCTCAATCTCCACATAGAGGTCGCTGTCGGCGAGGCGTATCTTGTCGCCTACGGTGGGACCAAACAGATTGTTGTTCTCTTGCCTTGATATTGTTGCCATAATTACTGTTTTTCTCGTTTGCTACACTTTTCCTTCTGCTGCCCTGCACATTCGCAGGTTGACATATATCCCTGATGACGCATATGCCGCATAGCGTGCCTGAAGACAGGGTAGTAGTCGGGCTTATCCTCTACGCCCGCATACCCCTCGACCAAACCGTTAAAACCTATCACGCGACGCTTGCCGCCGAACCTGACCAGCTCCACCTCGCGCGCATCGCCAGGCTCAAAGCGGATGGCGGTGGTGGCGGGGATGTTCAGGTGCATACCGAACGCTGCCGCGCGGTCGAACTCCAGATAGCGGTTCACCTCAAAGAAGTGGAAGTGTGACCCCACCTGAATGGGGCGGTCGCCCATATTGCGCACCTCGATGGAGAGCGTTGTGCGTCCCACATTATACTCTATGGGCTGCGCCGCCAGCACCACGCCTCCCACAGCGACCTCACCTTCGGGCGCAAAGCCCTTGTGGGCGGGGTAGAGAGGGTGCATTGCTGTCTGATGCTGCGAAGCCTGCGCCGAAGCAGCGCCTGCTGAATTCTTTGCCTTCTCCATAGCGCACTACTTTATAGGGTGATGAATACTTACCAGACGTGAGCCATCGGTAAAGACCGCCTCGACCTGCAGGAGTGATATCATCTCGCTCACGCCCTCCATAACGTCACGCCGATTGAGCGCCGACGAAGCCTCAGACATTACCTGCTCAACACTTTTTCCCTCGCGCGCCCCCTCAAGAGCCGTAGAGGTGATGTAGGCAACAGCCTCGGGGTAGTTGAGTTTCAACCCCTTGTTCAACCGCCGCTCGGCAATCATACCCAGCGTAAGCAGTTGTAGTTTGTCAATCTCTTTTGGTGTTAAATGCATAATAAGTTGATTTTGTGTTTCACGCATCAGACGCAAATTATGTGCCACACACAGCGACCGAAGGAGGTGGTTATGTGGGTTGTGCGGTATGGTTTTTGCCCAATCTTTTGCTATATTTGTGAATCAAAACCGAAGGTTATGATTAAAGCAATGTTGATAGCTGGCGCAGGAGGCTTTGTCGGCACTTGCCTGCGCTATCTCACGGGGCGACTGTGCCATCTGTGGGTGTTGGGAGGTTTTCCGCTGGGTACATTTGTGGTAAATGTGGTGGGGTGCTTCTTTATTGGTGCCCTGCTGGGACTTGCCGAACGAGGGAATATGCTCTCGCCGACAATGAGCATGCTGCTGGTGACGGGTTTTTGCGGAGGTTTTACAACTTTTTCTACGTTCGCCGACGATATATTTCTGCTGCTGCAACATCGAAATTGGCTGATTTTCACCCTCTACGCGGGTCTGAGCCTGATTTTGGGCGTCGTGATGGTGTGGATGGGAAGAGTGGTTGTGGAATAATGTAAACCGTTGAAATGTAATACTATAGCAAAAATTTTTGGCGTATATTCTCTTTGTGATGGGGGAGTTTGATTAAAAAAAATGAAAAAAAATTGAAAAAATTTTGGAGTTGACGATTTTTGCTATATCTTTGCAGTCGCAATTGAGGGTTATCCTTGATTGAAAGGTTCTAAAAATGCGGAAATAGCACAGTTGGTAGAGCACAACCTTGCCCCAAGAAGAATAAATACTTCAACCTTGGCAAGGAAAAACAAAACCAAAACGTTTACACACATTTGCGGAAATAG
>CAYUVR010000004.1:0-81360 GCA_964448225.1 uncultured Faecalibacterium sp.
CAATCGGAATGCTTATCAATATGGTTTTATCCAATATTTTGGGCGACGAAGCAATCGGAATGATTTGTTTGGGCACCATTGTTCCCGGAATGATTATAGGCATTATCATTCTTATGCTCAAGGCAAAGGAAACCCGTGGAGTAAATCTTGAGGAAATCGGGGAAAGTAATGAATAAGCCGAATATTATAATTTTCAACCCCGATCGGTTACGTGCTGATGCTATTCTTACCGGTGAGCATTTTGAAAGTTATATTGATTTTTTCTGTTCATAACAAAACCTCCGGTTATTTGGTATCTATATTCTACCCTAAGTAGGGTTGTGAACAGCACTTTCTTGTGTTTCATAAGATAGTCCTTATGCAACATACCCCATTTGCCGAGAGTGATATTTGCTTCTTCGGGCGGTAATACGAGGTTAGGAATTTTTAAATTTCCAACACGGCGGTAACTGACAGAATTTTTGTTTTTGTTATGATCTTTCATCGGTAAAGGCCCGAGTTTTCTTATCTATATGCACAACCTACAGTATATTTGATTCAATATGCACAGAATATTTTGTGCTTTTTCCATGTTTTTGTTGCAGTAATTTGTTGAAACTGAATTGACAAAATAAAGAGATTTATGTATAATGACATCATAGCTTTTACATAACTGACGGATTGTGCAGATAACTGCAAGGGAATGTAAAAGTCGATATGTCGACCGTCTGGGCAATCAGTTTTCTTTTGAACTGAGTTGCCTTTTTTTATTTGTATTTTTGAGGAGGTATTTATATGGAACATAAGAATTGGGCCGGATTTATTGGCGGCGATTGGAAAAACGAAATCAATGTTCGTGATTTTATTCAGAAAAACTATAAAGCTTATGAAGGCGATGCAGAATTTCTTTCAGGTGCAACGGAACGAACAAAAGGCTTGATGAAAAAACTGGAGTCTCTTTTTGCTCTTGAGCGTCAGTACGGCGGAGTTCTCGATATTGACACGGCAACCGTATCGTCACTTACAAGCTATTCTCCCGGCTATATTGACAAGGAAAATGAAATTATTGTAGGTATGCAGACAAACCGTCCGCTTAAACGTGGTGTTAATCCTTTTGGCGGTATGAGAATGGTTCGTCAGGCTTGCGAAGCATACGGATATAAGCTCAGCAAAAAGGTTGAAGAGGAGTTTCGCTTCCGCACAACACACAATGACGGTGTTTTCCGTGCATATACTGATGAAATGCGTCAGGCAAGAAAATGTCATGTTATTACAGGTCTTCCCGATGCCTATGGCAGAGGCAGAATTATCGGTGATTACCGCAGAGTTGCGCTCTATGGTATTGACCGTTTGATTGAAGAAAAAAAGAAGGATAAAAAGCTTCTTGCGAATGAAGCTTTTAACACAGCTCAGATTCGTCTTGATGAAGAGCTTTATAAGCAGATATCTTTCCTTGGATATATGAAAGAAATGGCTGCGATGTACGGCTTTGATATCAGTGAGCCCGCTTCAAATGCAAGAGAGGCAATTCAATGGACATATTTTGCATATCTTGGTGCAATCAAAGAGCAGAACGGTGCAGCAATGTCTCTTGGCAGAGTAAGCACCTTCTTCGATATCTATATTGAACGTGATATTGTAAACGGTGTGCTCACGGAGGAAGATGCTCAGGAATTGATGGACGATTTTGTTATGAAGCTAAGAATAGCCCGTCATCTTCGCACACCGGAATATAATGAGCTTTTCGGCGGTGATCCGATGTGGATAACTGAGGCGGTTGGCGGTATGGGTGAAGACGGCAGAACACTTGTCACAAAAAACAGCTACCGTATGCTTAATACGCTTTATACTTTAGGCTCTTCGCCCGAACCTAACCTAACAATTCTCTGGTCAACATCACTTCCTGAAAACTTCAAAAAATTCTGCGCCAAGGTTTCCGCTGATACTGATTCGATTCAATATGAAAACGATGATTTGATGCGCCCGATTTATGGTGATGATTATGCAATTGCCTGCTGCGTTTCAGCGATGAAGATCGGCAAACAAATGCAGTTTTTCGGTGCAAGATGTAACCTTGCAAAGTTGCTTTTAATTGCTATAAACGGTGGATATGACACAACAAGCGGTATGCATATCGGGCCACAGATGCCTGTAATGTACGGAGATAAGCTTGACTACGATGAAGTTATGGCTCGATACGATATATATATCAGTTGGCTCAGCCGTCTTTATGTCAACACAATGAATATCATTCATTATATGCACGATAAGTATGCATATGAAAAAACACAAATGGCACTTCACGATACTGATGTTGAACGCTTTATGGCCTTTGGAATTGCAGGACTTTCAGTTGTCGCTGACTCTTTGAGTGCAATCAAATATGCCAATGTCCGTCCTATCAAATCACGTGACGGTTACATCATCGATTTTGAAACCACAGGCAATTTCCCGAAATATGGTAATGATGATGACAGGGTTGACTTAATTGCAAAAGATATGACCCACAAGTTTATTACAGAGCTGAGAAAAACCTCCACTTACCGTAAGGCTATTCATACTCTTTCCGTACTTACAATTACATCAAATGTAATGTATGGTAAAAACACAGGTGCAACTCCGGATGGCAGAAAAGCTACAGCTCCCTTTGCTCCGGGCGCAAATCCGATGCATAACCGTGAAGAAAACGGTGCCCTTGCTTCACTTAATTCTGTGGCGAAAATCAGCTATGACGATTGCCGTGACGGCATTTCCAACACCTTCTCCATCACTCCGCAGGCGCTTGGCAGAACTGAAGAAGAAAGAATAAATAATCTTGTTACGATTCTCGACGGATATTTTTCAAAAAAAGCGCACCACATAAATGTTAATGTGCTCAACCGTGAAATACTTATGAAGGCATATGAAAATCCAGAAGCATATCCTAACCTTACAATTCGTGTATCAGGTTATGCTGTTAACTTTAATAAGCTTTCCCGTGAGCAACAGCGTGAAGTTATCAGTCGTACATTCCATGAGGCTATATGATGTTGGCGGAAATTTTCGGCAAAGTTCATTCTTTACAAAGCCTTGGTACTCTCGATGGCCCGGGAGTGCGCTTTGTGGTGTTTCTTCAAGGCTGTAACCTACGTTGCGGTTGTTGTCACAACCCTGACACCTGGGATGTTAACGGTGGCAAGTTATATAAACCGGAAGAAATTGCAGCTAAGGCTTTACGCTTTCGCGAATATTTTGGCAAGCAGGGCGGAATTACAATTTCAGGCGGTGAGCCGCTTTTGCAAGCCCGGTTTTGTGAACAGCTTTTTACATTGTGCAAAGAGAAGGGGATTAACACCTGTCTTGACACTTCGGGTAGCATTTTAAATAATTCGGTAGAATCTCTTTTGTCTGTCACAGACAGAGTCTTGCTTGATATCAAGTATACTAATGATGAATTATACCGTAATTATGTTGGCTGCGGATTAGACAAGCCTCTCGAATTTCTTTCACATCTCAACGAACTTAAAATTCCTGTCACTTTGCGTCAGGTTATTATACCCGAACTCAATGATGATGTTGATAACGCCTTTAACTTAAAAAAAATTGCGGATATGTATTCTTGTGTTGACAAGATTGAGCTTCTGCCTTTTAAAAAAATGTGTCAGGTTAAATATGACAATATGGGAATAAAATTTCCGTTTTCGGACTATAAAGAGCCCGGTAAAGATACGATATTATCTCTTGAAAGAATCATTGGTACTAAATAAAATTTAAAGCACGCATTTTTGATGCGTGCTTTTCATATCCTGTTTATCGTGTTCCCCAGAATTTTCGGTCAAGTGAACGATATTGAACAGCCTCAGTGATATGTTCAAGTCTTATGTTCTCACTGTCGTCAAGGTCTGCAATTGTCCGTGCAATGCGAAGTATTTTATCGTAAGCACGTGCAGAAAGATCCATCGCCGTAAAACATTTTTCAAGCGTAGCTTTACTCCTTTCATCCAGAACGCAATATTTTCTCGTCATAGCCGGTGTCATTTTAGCATTGCAGGTAACCTCGCTCCCTACAAAACGCTTTGTCTGAATGCTTCTGGCTTTATCAACACGCTTTTTTATGTCGGCTGATGATTCACTTTTTTCATCATTGGTAAGTTTTTGAAAGTCTACCTGCGGAACTTCAATGTGAATATCGAGTCTGTCAAGAAGGGGACCACTGACTTTTGAAAGATACTTTGCCGGTGCGCCTTTGGAACAGGTACACTCTCTTGTAGGATGCCCGTAGTAGCCGCAGGGACAAGGATTCATTGCACACACAAGCATAACCTCGCAAGGATATGTCAGTGAACCCGAAACTCTCGAAATAGTTATCTTGCCATCTTCAATCGGCTGTCGCATAGTCTCCATGGAAACTCTGGGAAATTCGGGTAATTCATCAAGAAAAAGCACACCGTGATGTGACAAACTGAGTTCACCGGGACGGGGAATTCTGCCTCCGCCGGAAAGTCCTGCTGTTGAAATGGTGTGATGCGGAGAACGAAAAGGTCGGGATTTAATGAGCGAAACATTATCAGGTAACATTCCTGCAATGGAATATATCTTTGTAACCTCAAGACTTTCCTCAAATGTCATATCAGGCAGAATTGAAGGAAGTCTTTTTGCAAGCATACTTTTGCCTGAGCCGGGAGGACCAATCATCAGCACATTGTGTCCGCCTGCCGCCGCAATTTCAAGAGCACGTTTGACCTGATACTGTCCTTTCACATCAGCGAAGTCCGGTGTGAATTCTAAAGGTCTTTCATATTCACCGTAGAATCTGGAGTTGATTTTATTTATACGTTCCTTTTTAGAGAGATGTGCACATAGCTGCTTAATATTCTGAACCGGGTAAACATCAATTCCTTTTACAACGCAGCATTCACTTGCGTTCTCTAACGGTACGTATAGTTCTGTAATACCGAGTTCCTTTGCTTTAATAGCCATCGGCAGAGCGCCTTTTACGTGTCTGACTTTTCCGCTAAGCGAAAGTTCGCCGATAAACGCTGAACGTTTTATATCGCATGAAAGTTGTCCCGTAGCTATTAAAAGGGCAACGAGAATGGGTAAGTCATAAACAGGCCCTTCTTTTTTTATGTCGGCCGGTGTGAGATTAACTGTGATTCTGACAGCCGGATACTTAAAACCGCAATTTTTTATTGCAGAGCGAACCCTGTCTCTTGATTCACTCACAGCGGTGTCGGGCAAACCGACAACATCAAATCGTGGCAAACCGTTATCAAGTGATGCTTCCACACCAACACCGAAACTTGACATCCCAAGCATACCGATACTGTTAACTCTGACAAACATAAAACTTCCTCCATATTGTACTGCAAATATTATACTCCATATTTTTGCATTTGTAAACATTAACTTAGCTCGTTCAATATATCAGTACCGGGATAAAAATGGGCTAAAATTTCTTTATAAGTGCTGCCTTGACGTGCCATAAAATCAGCACTGTATTGACTCATACCTACACCGTGCCCGTTTCCGTATACTTTAAAAGTATATTTGTCTTCGATATATTCCACCGTAAAATTAGTGCTTTTTAATGAAAACATATCTCTTGCTTGTTCACCGCTTATTTTGGTGCTTCCGATCTCTAATGAAATAACATAACCGTTTTTATCGGTGCTTATTGTACCAAAAAGCTTTTCGGCTTTTACATCAATAAGTTCTGATCCGTTTTTTTCAACGAGTCCGATAACTTCGTCTGAAGTGAAAGTTACCGAAGATTCCAGCACTGAACTCAGAGTGTCTCCCGGCGCACTTACCGATTGAAGATACTCAATATCGTCACCCCAAGCTGTTTCGGCACTGTTGGTAACTCCTGCGGAAATTGCGTGATATGCTGCTAAAATCGGTTCGCTGTTGAAGCAGATATATTCACCTTGAACACTCTCTGCTATTTTTTGCAGTTTCAAATAATAAGTATCATATTTGTCGCCCCATTTTTCTTTTAGTTCTTCCTCGCTCAGATATCCTTGATGTATCGAACTGTCATCTGTAATATCAGCATTATATTGCACATTTGAACCACCGCTGATCAGCCGCTTTGCATAAGTATAACATGCAACAGCTTGTGCTTTTAAGGCTTCTTCGTGATAAGTAGCAGGCATCTCACTTGCTACAGCGCCGATAATGTATTCAACCGTGTCAATGCTTTCAACCTTGCCCGATGACACTCTTAAAACATCGATTTGTGAATAAGATTCTGTATTGATTGCAGTAGTCATTTCATCGGTTTTATTATTCTTGTCTGTCAGAGATATAAACGGAAAAAATATCAGAACAAGATATACAACAAGTGTCAGAATTAAATACATTTTCATAAATTATACCATCCGTAATTGTTTTTTAGATGTATGATTATTCATCATTTATATTGACTTTATAATTTGTATGTTATAAAATATAAGATAATTACTTAAAAATCGGTACACTATTGTATTTATTAATATATATACGGGAGGTTTTCTTATGTACGACAAAATTAACCCTATCTCTCCTGAATTACTCGCTGTTATGAGCGACAAGATTGAAAAGAAGAGCCAGATAGACCATAATCAATTTTGGAAATACGGTGTAAAAAGAGGTCTTCGCAATCCTGACGGTACAGGTGTTATGGCTGGTCTTACAAATATCTGTTCTGTTGAAGGCTATTATATTGAAGACGGTGAAAGAGTACCTAAACACGGTGTGCTTAAATACAGAGGTATCAATATCAATGACATCGTTGAAGCTTGCGAAAAGGAAGACCGTTTTGGATATGAAGAAGTTTCTTATCTTTTGCTTTTCGGTTCTTTGCCCACAAAACAGCAGCTTGACCTTTACAAAAGCATTCTTGGTGTCTGCCGTGAGCTTCCGGACACATATATTGAAGATGTACTTATGAAAAATGCCTCAATTGATGTCATGAATAAACTTGCGAGATGTGTTCTTATTTCATATTCCTTCGATGAAAACCCAGATGATATTTCAGTTGAAAATGTACTTCGTCAGTCAGTTCAGATAATTGCTCAGATGCCTGTTATGATGTGCTATGCATATCAGGTCAAGAGAATGAAGTTCTATGGAAAAAGTATGTATTTTCACCCTGAAAAAAAGGAGCTTTCAACTGCGGAGACGATTCTGCGTTCGCTTCGTGCTGACAGAAAATATACTGATGAAGAAGCAAAGCTTCTTGACATTTGTCTTATTCTTCACGCTGAGCATGGCGGCGGTAACAATTCAACATTTACAAGCAGAGTTCTCACATCAAGCGGCACGGATACATATTCGGCTATTGCAGGTGCCATCGGTTCACTTAAGGGGTCACGCCATGGCGGTGCAAATATCAAGGTCAGCCATATGATCGATAATATCAAAGAAAATGTCAAAGACACAACAGATGAAGCTCAGCTTTCTGAATATCTTGAAAAAATAATCAGAAAAGAAGCTTACGATAAAAGCGGCTTGATTTACGGTATGGGGCATGCTGTATACACTATTTCAGACCCTCGTGCTGTTATTCTCAAGAAAAAAGCAAAGGAATTCGCTTATAAAAACGGATTTGAAAAGGATTTTGAGCTTATCAATTCTATTGAAAGACTGACTCCCGAAGTTTTCAGGAAGGTTAAAGGCAAAAACAAAATAATATGTGCAAATGTTGACCTTTATTCCGGGCTTATTTATAAAATGCTTGGTATCCCTGAGGATCTTTACACTCCGATTTTTGCAACTGCAAGAATCTCGGGTTGGTCAGCTCACAGACTCGAAGAACTTATTTCAGGCGGCAAAATTATAAGACCTGCTTATAAAAACATTGCCGTGCAGAAAAAGTATGTACCTATGAGTGAGAGAATTGAAAACTACAAGAGCAGTGAGAATTATATTCCCTCTGACCAAAGAGTATATTCGGAGGATGAAATATGAAAATTAAACAGAGTTCTAAAATAAGCACTAAAAAGTTCATTATGTTGTTTATCATCGCAAGCTTGATTTCTGTGATTTTAAGATGTATACAAACTGCAAAATATATTGATCCGGATACAGGCTTTTACAGTGGCGGTACTGTTATTACCGTTTTGCTTTATATCCTGCTGTTTGCGGCTTTTGTTACTTTTGTTGTAATTTCCTATATCAGCAAGGAAACTGCTGATGTTGAAATACTTGAGATCAAAAGCGTTCCGCTGAGCGTGGTAACAGCCATTTTTTCAGCTTCACTTTTTTACGACTGTGTATATTCGTTGTTTAAAAGCTCGCAAGCTCTTGCCAACACATCCGCTTTCGGCGGTGTGCAGGCTATGATGGCATCAGGTTTTATACCGCTTGTGTTCCAAAGTATTTTTGCATTTTTCTCAGGTGTATATTTTACAGTCGTTGCAGGAGATTATCGCAAAGGCAGCAGTAAAAGTACAAAATTCAAAGTTCTTGCACTTGCACCTGTGGGTTGGACCGGCTTCAGACTGATACACAGATTTATAAGTCAAATCAGTTTTGTTGAGGTATCAGACCTTTTTCTTGAACTTATTTTGCTTGGCTTTATGATTATGTTCTTTATGTCTTTTGCTCAGGTGAGTTCAGGTGTGTACAGCACCGGTTTTGCTTGGCGTATTTCCGGCTTTGGTCTTTCATCAGGGCTTGTCGGAATCGTTTTGAGTATGACAAGATTTATATTTATGTTTGTTAATGCCGGAGAATATGTTAATGCGGAATATCCGTTCCAATTGTGCGATTTCGCTTTTTCGTTGTTTGTAGTTATACTTAATGCAGTTATAATAAACAAAAAAGACGCAGATAAAGATGAATTTTACGGCCGGCAGATTTAAGGAAGTGAATGTTTGTTTTTTCAGAATTTAGTTTCAGCTGCAACGCAGGTTGCTGTTTTATACATAATTGTTGCTGCAGGTTTTATATGTGACAAGGCAAAGATATTCAGTGAAAAGACTGCACGGGCTACGGTTAATTTGCTTTTGTATATCATAACACCTTGCACTCTTATAAATTCATTTATTCAGATTGATATGAATGAAGATACAGTTAAGAAGTTTTTTATATCTTTTGCAGTGGCAACTGCAACACATATAATCGGTATTATTCTGAATATTCCTTTCTTTAGGAACAAGGCGGACGTAGACAATGCTGTTTATAAGTTTGCTGCAATATACGGTAATGTCGGATTTATGGCTTTGCCGTTGGCTCAGGCTATCCTTGGAGACGAGGGAGTATTCTTTTGTGCAAACGGAGTTGTTGTATATAACATCATCTGTTTTACGCATGGCGTTGCACTTATGAGCAAAAAAAAAGAAAAGTTTAATTTAAAAAAATTGATCTTTAATCCCGGTGTTGTATCAGTAATAATCGGGTTACCGATTTTTCTTTTGAAGCTGAAAGTCCCGTACGTTTTAAGTCAGCCTATTTATATGCTTTCTGAACTTAATACACCTGTTGCAATGCTTATTTTTGGAACATACCTTGCAAATACAGATTTGAAATCTATGTTCACAGAAAAAAGAATTTACAAAACAGCTTTCTTAAAGCTCATTGTTTTACCGTTAATTTGTATGGGTACGTATTATTTGTGCGGAATAACAGGTACACTTCTTACTGCAAGCATTATAACCGCAAGTGTACCTTCTGCAAACAACACATTTATGTTTGCTTCGAAATATGACAGAGATGCCGCTGTAGCTTCAAAAACAGTTGCACTCGTAAGCTTTTTATCAATATTAACTATGCCTGTAATGATTGCGATTACGCAATTGTTATGATGGATATACGGAGGTAGAAGTATGTCAGCAGATACTGTAATGGTTAAATTTGCAGGTATTGCGCAAGAATTTGCCGTATCTAAAGTTCTTGACCTTGGCTTTACCGAAGTCAGGTGGTACGGTGCAATAATTGCTTTTGGTTTTTTGCTTGCCGTTCTTTTCGGTGGCAGAATAGCCTATGTGTGGAAAATCAATCTTGATAAGATGGTTGATGTGCTTTTATATGGCACTGTTTTTGCCATTATCGGTGCACGACTTTACTATGTAGTCTTTGAATGGGATTATTATAGTCAGCACTTGTCAGAAATTTTTAAAATATGGGAAGGCGGACTTGCAATTTACGGCGGAATAATCGGCGGAATCATTGCAGCCTTTGTTGTTTGCAAAATCGAAAAGCTGAATTTCTATAATCTGCTTGATATGGTTGGTATGAGTCTTCTTATCGGTCAAGGCATCGGACGTTGGGGTAACTATGCAAACCAAGAGGCTTTCGGCGGATTTACAAATGCCAATTGGGGCATGATGAGCGATACTGTTGCAGAGTATATTGCAAACAATCCCGCCTCCTTCGGTCTTGAAGGTGTTGAAAATATCCCTCAGTACATAGCCGACAACAACCTCTTTGTTCATCCGACTTTTTTCTATGAGTCTGTTTGGTGTATATTAGGATTTATAGTTCTTTATATTATTCTCAAAACTTATCGAAAGTTCAGCGGTCAGCTTTTCCTTACGTATGGCGTATGGTACGGACTTGAAAGAATGATTGTTGAAGGTATGAGAACCGACAGTCTTTACATAGGCGACACCTCAATCAGAGTTTCACAATTACTTTCTGCATTGATTGTGTTAGTTTGCGGAACACTTCTTGTAGTAAAACTTATTAAGTACACAAAAAATCCACAGCCGATTGAAGGTATAGATTTTTTCCCGCCAAAGACTGAGAAAGAACTTGCTGCCGAAAAGAAAAAAGCTGAGCGCAAAGCACTTAAAGCTCAACGTAAGCAGTATAAAATCATTGAAGGAAAAGCCGTCAAGAAATCGACTGAAAACACTGATAACAGCGAGTCTTTCAATGAACACGAAGAGGTATAGTTATGTATAAAATTATTGACGGAAAGGAAGTTTCCGCATATATTAAAAGTCAAGTTAAAATCGAAACGGAGAAGCTTTCTGAAAGAGATATTCAAGTTTCACTTGCTGTAATTATTGTTGGTGATGATCCTGCTTCAAGAGTATATGTAAACAACAAAAAGAAAGCTTGTGAAGCTACGGGAATTAAATCTTATGAATATGCGCTCAGCGAAAACACAAGCGAAGACGAGTTGCTTGATCTGATTTATGAACTTAATTCAAATAAAGACATCAACGGAATATTGTGCCAGCTTCCGCTTCCGGAACATATAGACGAGAAGAAAATAATTGAAGCAATCAGTCCCGAAAAGGATGTAGACTGTTTTCACGCCGTAAATGTAGGTAAGATGTGGCTTTGCGATTATGACTTTGCCGCTTGTACACCGATGGGTGTTATGCATCTTCTTGACTATTATAATATTGATGTTACCGGTAAAAATTGTGTGATCATCGGCAGAAGTAATATTGTAGGAAAACCTATGGCTTCGCTTCTTCTTGAAAAAAGTGCAACAGTAACAATTTGTCATTCAAAAACTCAGAATCTTAAAGATTTCACCAAAAACGCCGATATTATTATTGCTGCTGTCGGCAAGCCAAAGTTTGTTACTGCTGATATGGTAAAAGAAGGCGCTGTCGTGATTGATGTCGGTATCAACCGAAACGAAAACGGCAAGTTGTGCGGAGATGTAGATTTTGAAAATGTTAAAGAAAAATCGTCGTATATTACACCTGTTCCCGGTGGGTGCGGGCCGATGACAATTGCCGTATTGATGAAAAACACCTTATCGGCTGCAAAAAAGCAAAACGAAATCAATTGACAAGAGGTAGAAATGAAACCGCCTGAAAATTATTATGAGATTTATAATGATACAGGAAAGAAATTAGATAAAGGCAATGATAAAAAAATTGCAGGCGTGTGCAGCGGTTTTGCAGAGTATTTTGCTATTGATGCAACGATCATCAAACTGGTTCTTGCTCTTTTGATTCTTATCTTTGGATACGGAATACTCGCATATATCGCTTGTGCAATTCTTATGCCTGAACAAGAATACAGGGTTGAGTAAAATGTTATATTCTGCTTTAGTTGATATATCTGATATCAGAGATTTTGATGTTTCATATCTTCGTGAAAGAATAAAAGTGCATTTTGCGCAAGGTGACGGTCTTAAAAAGAAAGAATCAGTATGTGCCAAGGCTGTTCTTTGCAAAATTCTTGAAGATTTGTTTCTGTTAAAAGAATACACAATTGACATTGATGAAAACGGAAAGCCTTATATCGTTGGTGTAAATCTGCATTTCAATTTAAGCCACAGCGGAAAATATGTGTTATGTGTTTGCGGTGATGAACGTGTCGGTTGCGATATACAGATTATAAAAAAATATAATGATAAAATCGCAAGACGCTTTTTCACTTCAGATGAATATACAGCATTGAGCAGTTCAGATAATAGTGAAACACATTTTATAACATTGTGGGCTTTGAAAGAAAGCGTGTTAAAATTTAAAGGTAGCGGAATCTCAGGCGGACTTGAAACTTATGATTTTTCAAAATATTTCCATCAAAACAGTTTTTCCGCATATGGTTTAACATTCAATGTTACTGCGATGACAGGTTATGTTCAAAGCATTTGTTCAGAGTCTGCCAACGTTATGACATATAATTTAAAAGTTGAAGACTTGTTAAAATGATGAAAGGGGATTACTATGAATTCATTTAAGTACATCAAAAGTAAACTTGGTTATGGAGTGGGTGCAGTCGGACTTGACCTTAGTTACGGTATGTTCTATTCTTTCCTTGCTAAGTATTTAACAGACGTTTTAGGTTTAGGAGCTGGTTTTTTACTTGTTCTTACACCTATTGCAAGAATCTGGGACGGCATCAATGATCCCATGATGGGAACAATAGTTGACAATACCCACACAAAAATGGGTAAGTACAGACCTTGGATTTTGAGAGGTACAATGCTTAATGCTGTTGTTCTTGTCCTTCTTTTCTCCAACCCCTTCAAGCTCAGCGGTGTTGCACTTTGTGCTTATGTTGCTGTAATGTATGTTGCCTGGGGTATGACGAATACTCTTGCTGATATTCCGTATTGGTCAATGGTTCCTTCGTTTACAAGTGACCCAAAAGAAAGAAATCTCATCTCAACAGTTGCAAGAGCTTTTTCCGGTATCGGACAGGGTATGGTTTCCATTCTCGCTCCCGTTATTATGACCGCTGTAAGTGTTACTACAGCTATTAGTGAAAACGGTGAAACAGTTAAAGTTCACGATGCAAGAAGTTATTTTATCTGCGCTCTTGTTTGTGCAATTATGCTTGTTGTTTTTGCAGGTACGTCTGTGGCAACAACTAAAGAGACCATCACAACAAAAGCCGCTGAAAAATTCTCTTTCAAAAGAGCACTTGAAATCATTAAATCAAATGACCAGTTACTTGTGTTTATGCTCTTCGCAATGATTTCGAATGCAGGTTGGTATCTTACTTCCGGTGTTGCTACATATTACTTTGATGTTGTTGTCGGTGATGCAAGTAAGCAGTCAATGTTCTCAACTTTCCAGGCTGTAGGCTCTGTTGTTGGTCTTCTGCTTCTTCCTGTTCTTACAAAATATATGTCAAAGCGCAAGGCTTATCAGGCTTCACTCATTATTGCCGCAATTGGTTATGCAGGTATGACAGTAGGTGCTGTTACAGGCATTCTAATGATTATGAACGTATCATATTGCATCTGCGCCATCGGTATGGCATCAATGTTTATTGCTCAGACCATTTTCCTTGCTGACGTTGTTGACTATGGCGAAGTTAAAATGGGCTTCAGAGCTGAATCAATAACCTTCTCAATGAAGGGCTTTTTGCAGAAAATGGCATACACTCTTCAGACTATTATTCTCTTCTCAAGTCTCGGCATTGCAAAATATGACGGTGAACTTCACAATCAGAATCCCGAAAGTGCAAAGTTGGCAATCACTCTGATGCTTTGTGTAATTCCTATTGCTTTGTTCATTATTTCACTTATTATTTTCACAAAGAAGTTCAAGCTTCACGGTGCTTATATGGATGAAGTTACTGCAATAGTTACAGAAAACAGAATTAAAAGAGAAGCTGAACAAGCCCAATAAATAAAGGCTCCGCTGAAACATAAGCGGAGCCTTTTTTTAATTCTCAGTCCGTTTTTATGTATTGTAAACTTTTCTCATACAAAGTGATGTTTACAAAAAAATATTGTTGTGATAAAATATGACTGTTATATAAAAAGCTGTCAAATCATAAAAATTATCGGGTGATATTTATGAAAAAAACGGTGTATATAACTTTAAGATTAAAAGTATTTCTCGCAATAGTTGTGGGTGTATTGTTCGTTTTTTCAATTTTGATTCTCATCAGTATGAAAAGCGATATCACAACTTCCGCATCAGTAGGAAGTAACAATCCTGTTATAATTGTTGATGCAGGACACGGTGGAGAAGACGGCGGAACTCAATCTTCAAGCGGTATAATTGAAAAGGACATAAATCTCGAAATTGCTGAAAAGGTCAACTCTATTCTAATGTCGCTTGGTTATGACACAATAATGATCAGAAGTGACGATACTTTGATATACGACAGTGATTGTGACACAATCAGGGAGAAAAAGGTATCTGACATACACAATCGAATGACTGTTATCGAAGAAAATCCCAACAGTATTTTTTTGAGTATTCATCAGAATTATTATATTGAAAGCAAATATTACGGTGCTCAGGTATTTTATTCACCCAATAATGATGAAAGCAAGGTTATTGCCGAATTATTACAAAACAGCATCATTGCAAATATCCAACCTGATAATACAAGAAAAATTAAAGAAAGCGGTTCTGAAATTTATCTTCTTTATCATTCTGAGACTCCTGCAGTTATGGTGGAATGTGGTTTTTTATCAAATGCAGGTGAAGCGCAGCTCTTGAGCGATAAAGAATACCAAAAGAAAATGTCACTTGCCATTGCGGCAGGTATAACGGAATATTTCAATAAGTTCTGAGGAGGAAACCCTTATGGCACAGAAGTCTAAAACGGTATATATTTGTTCTTCATGCGGTTATGAAACTGCTAAATGGCTGGGTAAATGTCCCGAATGCGGTGAATGGGCAACACTTGAAGAGAGTATAAAAGAAACCGCACCAATTAGAGGAAAATCAGTATTGGCAGGGAACCGCAAAAGTGTAACTTCGTATCCTCTCAGAGAAATTAATTTTGATAATGAATTAAGATACAAAACAGGTATGAAAGAATTGGACAGAGTGCTCGGTGGCGGTATCGTTAAAGGCTCACTTGTGCTTTTGAGCGGTGACCCGGGTATAGGCAAATCAACAATTCTTCTGCAGATTTGTCAATGTCTCGGCAAGGAACTGAAAATCCTTTATGTATCAGGTGAAGAATCCTACAATCAGATTCGGCTTCGTGCCGACAGACTAAAAGTGAACACCGAAAACCTATATATTCTTTGCGAAACTGATGTACAGGCGATTAGTGAACATATAAACTCCACATCACCTGACCTTGTAATTGTCGACTCGATACAGACGATGAACTTTACTGAGCTTAATTCTTCACCGGGCTGCGTCACACAGGTGCGTGAGTCTTCAAACATTCTTATGAGAACCGCAAAAAGCCTGTCAATTCCCATTATTATGGTCGGTCACGTTAATAAAGACGGTAATATTGCGGGCCCGAAGGTGCTTGAACACATTGTTGATGCTGTTCTATACTTTGAAGGTGAACGAAATCTCTCTTTCAGAATTCTTCGTGCAGTAAAAAACAGATACGGCTCAACGAATGAAATCGGTGTTTTTGAGATGTTTGATACCGGTCTTCGAGAGGTCGAAAATCCTTCAGAAATGCTTATTTCAGGCAGACCTAAAAATACACCAGGCAGTTGTGTCGCTTGCGTTATGGAAGGCACAAGACCTATTCTTGCTGAAATTCAGGGACTTGTTTGTGCAACAGGATTCGGAAATCCACGCAGAATTTCAAACGGTTTTGACTTCAACAGATTAGCTATGCTTATCGCTGTTCTTGAAAAAAGGGGAGGGTATTACTTCTCTGATATGGATGCATACATCAATATCGTCGGCGGTATGAAGCTTGACGAGCCTGCTTTGGATTTGACCATTGTTATGGCTCTTGTGTCTTCTCTCAAGGATTATGCACTTCGAGATGATGTACTTGCTTTCGGTGAAATTGGTCTTTCCGGTGAAATCAGAGGTGTTTCACATTGCGAACAGCGAATTAAAGAAGCGGCAAGACTCGGCTTTAACAGGTGTATAATACCTAAAAGTAATTATAAAAACATTTCCGCTTCACTCAAAAAAGAGATTGAAATTGTGGGAGTAAGAACAATCAGAGAGGCATTCGAGGCAATTATTTTATGATGAATTTTATAGAAAACAGTAATCTGCCTGAAAAGAGGGTTAAAGCTGTAATATGCGGATCAGATGATGCAAATATTATTAATTTTTTTAATAAAAAAGGAATCGAAGTGTTGCAGACGATGCCTAATTTTGATATTGCTCCTGCTGTTGCAACTCATGCAGATATGGCTGTTTTACATTTGGGTGCAGAGAATATTATTCTTGACCGTCGCCAGGCTGAACTCAAAAACAAACTGCAAAGAATCGGTATGACTGTTTATGAAACCGATGAAAAAATATCCGGCTCATATCCCAATGATATTAAACTTAATTTTGCTGTTTTGGGAAATCAGGTAATCGGAAACTTTAAATACGCGGACAAGCAATTGCGCTCTTTGGTTTTTGATAAATACAAAATTGACGTAAGACAAGGCTACTGCAAATGCTCCGTGCTTGTTGTCAAGAAAAACGCTGTTATAACCGATGATGAATCTACACATCGAAAAATGTCTCAAAACGGCATTGACAGTCTGCTTATAAGCAAAGGTGATATTTCCTTGCACGGACATGAATACGGCTTTATTGGCGGTGCATCGGGCAAAATATCGAGCAATGATGTTGTCTTCTTTGGTGATATAAAGAAACACCGTGATTTTGAGGTTATTAAAGCTTTTCTTTCTAAGTACGAATGCAACTTTCTTTGTACCGATGAAAGCCCTTTGCGTGATATTGGTGGCATTATTCCGATTCTTGAAAAAAACTGACTGAAAACACTATTGATTTATTTTAAAGATTATTGTATAATTATCTTACCTGACATGAAGACGGATATTCCCTCTGAGGACAAGGTGACAGTTTAATTTAAATACGGTTATTCTGTTGCTATGCCTTTATGTTGGCATAGCAACTTTTTTATTGGAGGTAAAATATGGAAACGAGAGTTGCTGTTATGAGCATAATTGTTGAAAAAAATGAAACCGTAGAAGAACTCAATTCAATTCTTCATTCATACGGAGAGTACATCATTGGCAGAATGGGTATACCTTACAGACAAAAAAATATAAATATCATCAGTATTGCTGTTGATGCTCCGCAAAATACCATTTCAGCCCTTTCAGGCAAAATCGGCAAGCTTGATGGAATCAGTGTCAAAACCGCTTATTCGGGTGTGGTAAGTAATGAATAATGAAATTAAAGCAATAATCCGAAAGCTGTGTGAAAACCGCAGTTTAACCTTAGAGGAATACGAGAAACTTATTGAATATCGTTGCGATGATGCCGCTGAACTTTTAAGAAATGAAGCCGTTAAACTCAGAAAAGAGATTTACGGCAACAAAGTATTCATCAGGGGCCTTATAGAAGTTGGCAACATCTGCAAAAATGATTGCTATTACTGCGGTATCAGAAAAAGCAATAAGTATTGTGACCGTTATCGGCTGAGCCGGGAGGATATTTTGTCCTGCTGTGAAAACGGATACCAATTGGGCTTTCGTACCTTCGTTATGCAAGGCGGTGAAGATTCTTTTTTCAGCGATAAATTTCTCTGCGGAATACTTACAGAAATTAAAGAGAAGTATCCTGACTGTGCTGTGACACTTTCTTTAGGCGAGAGGACAAAAGAATCATATCAAAAGCTTTTTGATGCAGGCGCTGACCGTTATCTTCTTCGTCACGAAACCGCTGACGCAGAGCACTATGCGAAACTTCACCCACAAAACTTATCTTTCCAAAACAGAATTAACTGTCTTAAGAATTTGAAAGAAATCGGTTTTCAGGTAGGCTGCGGAATAATGGTCGGCTCACCTTATCAGACTTCTAAAACCATTGCCGGGGATCTCAGGTTTATTGAAGAATTTAAGCCTGATATGTGCGGAATCGGTCCCTTTATTCCTCACAGTCAAACACCATTCAAAAATGAAACGGCAGGTACATTGGAATTAACTTGTTACCTTCTTTCAATCATCAGGATAATACGTCCAAACATTCTTCTTCCGTCAACAACAGCCCTTGGTACGATTGAAGATGGTGGCAGAGAAAAAGGGATTCTTTCCTCCGCTAATGTTCTGATGCCAAATCTGTCACCTATAGGAGTGAGAAATAAATACGAACTTTATAACAATAAACTTAATACCGGGGCTGAGTCAGCCGAAAAGCTCGAAGAACTAAAAAAAAGGATAGAAAAAATCGGCTATGAAATTGTATGCAGCCGAGGAGATATAGTTAAGTAATTTGAATACACATTAAGAAAGGAAAACTGATATGGCAAATTATAATCCAAAATCGTTAAAAGCGGAAGAATTCATCAATGAAGAAGAAATCCTAACTACACTTGAATATGCTGAACAGAACAAAAATAATGAAAAGCTTATCGATGAAATTCTTGAAAAAGCAAGACCAAAAAAAACTGAAAACGGAACTGTCTGCAGCGGTTTGACTCACCGTGAAGCATCTGTTCTTCTTGCTTGCGAAATTCCTGAAAAGATTGAAAAAATTTATCAGATTGCAGAAGAAATCAAACTTGCTTTTTACGGCAACAGAATTGTTATTTTTGCGCCGCTGTATCTTTCGAACTATTGTGTTAACGGTTGCGTTTACTGTCCTTATCACTTGAAAAACAAGCACATTCCGAGAAAGAAGCTTACTCAGGAGGAAGTAAGGGCAGAGGTTATAGCTCTTCAGGATATGGGGCACAAGCGTCTTGCAATTGAAGCAGGTGAAGACCCCAAAAACAATCCCATTGAATATATCCTTGAGTGCATCAAAACGATTTATAGTGTACACCACAAAAACGGTGATATCCGCAGAGTTAACGTTAATATTGCGGCTACTACCGTAGAAAATTACAGGAAGCTTAAAGATGCGGGTATCGGCACATATATTCTTTTTCAGGAAACTTATCATAAAGAAAGCTATCTTAAGCTTCATCCCACAGGTCCTAAGCATGACTATGATTATCATACCGAAGCTATAGACAGAGCAATGGAAGGCGGAATTGATGATGTCGGTCTCGGTGTTCTTTTCGGTCTTGAGATGTATAAATATGAATTTGCAGGTCTCATAATGCATGCAGAACACCTTGAGGCTGTTCACGGTGTCGGACCTCATACTATCAGCGTTCCTAGAGTGAAGAAGGCTAACGATATTGACCCGAATGCTTTTGATAACTCAATTTCTGATGAAACCTTTGCAAAGATAACGGCTTGTATCCGTCTCGCAGTTCCTTACACCGGTATGATCATTTCAACAAGAGAAACCGAAGAAACAAGAACAAAGCTTCTTCGTCTCGGCGTATCACAAGTAAGCGGCGGCTCGAGAACCTCAGTCGGCGGCTACACACAGGAGGAACGTCCTCATGACACAGAACAGTTTGATGTTTCTGACCAGCGCACACTTGACGATGTAGTCGCATGGCTTATGGAAAACGGACATATTCCGTCATTCTGCACAGCTTGCTACCGTGAGGGCAGAACGGGTGACAGATTTATGTCTCTTTGCAAAAACGGCCAGATACTTAACTGTTGTCATCCCAATGCACTTATGACCCTCACCGAGTATCTCGTTGACTACGCTTCCGACAGAACAAAAGAAATAGGATTTAAAATGATCGAACAGGAGCTGGAAAGAATACCCAAGGACAAGGTTAAAGCCATTGCTAAACAAAATATTGAGGATATCAAAAACTCTAACCGCAGAGACTTCCGTTTCTGATTGAAAGGGGATTGAATTATGAGCCTTAATTCCTCTCCTTCTTCGGAAAGAGTTCACATCGGTTTTTTCGGCTTGAGAAATGCAGGCAAGTCGAGTCTTGTTAATGCAATTACAGGTCAGGCTTTGTCTGTTGTGTCAGATGTAAAAGGTACAACAACCGATCCTGTGAAAAAGGCAATGGAGCTTTTACCTGTCGGCCCCGTTGTTATCATCGATACTCCCGGCATCGATGATGAAGGCAGTCTTGGTAAGCTCCGTGTAAAAAAATCGAAAGAAATTCTTTCAAAGACTGATATAGCTGTTCTTGTTACAGATGCGCAAAATGAGCTTCATAAGGCCGAAGCAGAGCTGATCGACATTTTTAAAGAAAAGTCTATTCCTTACATCATCGCCTTAAATAAAGCTGATCTTACCCAAAACAAAAAGACTGACAAAGAAAACGAAATTCTTGTCAGCGCCCTCAGCGGTTATAACATTTATGAGCTTAAAGAGCTTATCGGTAAGCTGGTAAAGTCAACCGGGAAGTCAAAGCCGATAGTCAGCGATTTAATAGCCGGCGGAGACAAAGTTGTACTCGTAATACCGATTGATAAAGCCGCTCCTAAAGGCAGACTCATTTTGCCTCAACAAATGACAATCCGTGAAATACTTGACTGCGGCGCTGTTGCAATCACCTGCAGAGATGCTGAGTTGAGCGAAACTTTAGATTTACTAAAAGAGTCGCCGAAACTGGTTATTACTGATTCACAGGCTTTTGGTAAGGTTTCAAAAATTGTTCCGTCTGATATTCCTCTTACATCTTTTTCAATTCTTTTTGCAAGATATAAAGGCGATCTTACAGAGCTTATTAAGGGTGCTGCGGTATTGTCAAGACTTGAAAACGGGAACAAAGTTCTTATTAGCGAAGGATGCACTCATCACCGTCAGTGTAATGATATCGGTACTGTAAAAATGCCAAAATGGATTAACGAATTTTCTAAATCAGAGCTTGATTTCAGCTTCACAAGCGGGGGGGAGTTCCCTGAAAATTTATCTGATTATTCCCTTGTAGTACATTGCGGCGGCTGTATGCTGAATGAAAAAGAAATGAAGTCAAGAATTGAAAAATGCGTTAAAGAGAATGTACCCATCGTAAATTACGGGGTTGCAATTGCACATATGAACGGTATTCTTAAACGAAGCCTTAATGTTTTTCCGGATATCTCAGAATTACTTGAATAAATTTAAAAGGTATTGCCTCAAAATAGCGGCAATACCTTTTTGTTATCTTATTTGAGCTTATAAGTTTCGATGTAATCGTTGATTTTCTGAATAGGATTGAGGAAGGGGCTTACTGATCTGTCATGGTTGAGTGTGTCGATGATAAGTGCAACATACTTTGACATATCAACTGAATAGTACCAGTCCTTACTTAGAAGTGCCGGGGTCTGATAAATAAGATTTGTTGTGAAAATCTTATCAAAAATTCCTTCTTCATATGCCTTATCAAATCGTTCAAGACCTGATGAGAAAAGGCCGAATGATGTGAAAACGAAAATTCTTTTAGCCTTAAGCTTCTTGAGCTGACGGCAAACATCAAGCATTGAATCGCCGCTGGAAATCATATCATCTACCACGATAACATCTTTTCCTTCAACATTTGTGCCGAGGAACTCATGTGACATAATAGGATTTCTGCCATCAATAACCTTTGAATAGTCTCTGCGCTTATAGAACATACCAAGCTGAACGCCGAGAACCTGTGAATAGTATACACATCTTCCCATACCACCTTCATCAGGTGAAATCATCATTGTGTTTTCGGGGGTGAATTTAATGTCATTATTAAGGCTCTTTGCAATTGCCTTAATCATCTGATATGTGGGTGATACACTTTCAAAGCCGATTTTGATTGCATTCTGGATTCTCGGGTCATGAGCATCAAAAGTAATAATGTTGCTTACACCCATATTTTCGAGCTCCTGTAAAGCGAGTGCGCAGTCAAGAGATTCTCTTGCCGTTCTTCTGTGCTGTCTTCCTTCGTAAAGCATCGGCATAATTACTGTAATTCTCTTAGCTTTGCCGGCACAAGCGGAAATAACTCTTTTAAGGTCAGCAAAGTGGTCATCGGGACTCATAGGAACCTGAAGAGGATCCCCGTTTGCATCCTTAAGGTCATACATCTTGTAAGTTACGCTGTAATTGAAACAGTCAGAGATGATGAAAAGGTCATAGCCTCTGATTGATTCGTTAATAACGCCCTTACCCTCACCGGTTGAAAATCTCGGAAAAGCAGCATCGAGAATATAAGATTCCCTGTGATAACCTTTCAGATGAAGGTTGCTGTGTTCTTTTTCAAACTTAGCACGGCATTCCACAATCTGATCGCTGACTTTTTTTGCAAGTTCCTCACAGCCTCTCATTGCAATAATGCCGAGACGCCCCTGAGGAATTGTATCAAGGTACTCGGTTAATGAAGTGGTTGTTGACATTTTAATTACCCCCAAATCTTTCAAATTCTATTAATAAATGTCTACACATATATTTTACTGTTTTCTACAAACTTTGCAATAGATTTATATAAAATGACAGATAGAATTATCTTGCTTATTATACGCAATATTTTGTGCATTTTTACAATTGTCCCAACAGTATATATTATTAACAGCCCTTTACGCTGTTGCTAAAAGGCTGTTAAGACTGATTTATTGATGAATATGTACATCAAGCTGATTGAAAGGAATGGATATGCCGTTATTATCGAAGGCAATTTTCACATTTTCCTGCATCATAAAGTATGCATCCCAATAATCTGCGACATTGCACCAGATTTTTACCACAAGATTGATTGAGCTTGATTGGTGAGAATCAACATAAACTTTCGGTTCAGGATCTTTGAGTATAAGATTGCTGCCTTCAGCAACACTGAGAATAACATTCTTTGCTTTTGCGATGTCATCAGAATAGCTGATTGAATAGATAAGGTTAACCAATCTCTTGTCTTCGGCTGAATAGTTGATAATATGATTTGATGTAATATGTGAATTGGGAATAATAACACGCTTGTTGTCAGCTGTAGTGATTACGGTATCCATAAATCTGATATCGGATACACTGCCCGATACACCGTTAACTTCAACAAAGTCGCCGGTTTTGAAAGGCCTGTTGATAAGAATTTGTATTCCGCTTGCAAATTGCGACACGCTTGCCTGAAGGCCGAGTCCTGCAGCAAGACCTGCACCACCAATGGCGGCAATGAAAGAACTGAGATCAAAGAACATTGAAATTGCTGTCATCACCACAAAGACTTTTATAAATACAGATACTATTCTTCTGATAAAGTTGTAAACTGTCGGGTCTACATTTTTTGCCTGCATAGCTTTTACGAGAAGCTTTGAAACAAGCTTTGCTGCAAAAAAGCCGGCAATAATTATCACAACAGCTATGACAAGAGTAGGAAGTTTTTCGATGATTTTGTTAACGAGGTCAAGCTTTTCCCACCAGGTGACAACATTGTCGACGGCCTGTGATGCATCTACAAACTGACCGCTTTCATCAAGAAAAATATTGCTTGTTGTTGTAGCGTCAGTTAACGCTTCAGCTGTGTCTGCGGTGAGAAGTCTGAAAAAGTTTTGCATAAATTTATCCTCCAATGCTTTTTATTACATTTTAGCATATTATTTTTTAATTTTCAATTAAAAGTTAAATTATATTGACAATTTAATTAAAATGATTATAATTTGAAATCGAATTTCATTTTCAGTTAGAGGTGTGAATATGTCAGATTCAGGTTACAATACAAAGCAAAAACAGTTGATTAAAGATTTTATTACAGAAAATGCTGAACGACAGCTTACCTGTGAAGAAATCTCCTTTCTCTTAAAAGAAAGAGGTACACCAGTAGGAAAAACAACCGTTTACAGATTTCTCGAGAAGCTCACAAAAAACGGTGAGGTACGAAAACTGACAGATACTGACAGTAAGAGCGCAACTTATCAATATATCGACAAGAAGCTGAACTGTGACGGACATCTGCATCTTTGTTGCACTGAATGCGGAAGAATATTTCATTTGGGTTGCGATTTTATGAACAGTGTCGGTGAGCACATCAGAGAGCATCACCGTTTTGAAATCAATAATTCAAAAACTGTCATTTTTGGTATTTGTGAGAGCTGTGCTTTGAAATGAGGTGAATTTGTGTCCTTAATTAGTTGTAAGAATGCCTATTTGAGCTATGAAAACAATAGCGTTGTTGAAGATTTGAACTTTCAGGTAAATGAAGGGGATTATCTGTGTATTGTTGGAGAAAACGGCAGCGGAAAAAGTACACTTATAAAGTCAATTCTCGGGCTCAAGCAAACTGCCTCCGGTCATTTGCATTTAGGCAGTGAGTTGAAAGTCGGCGAAATTGGTTATTTACCGCAGCAGACGACGGCACAAAAGGATTTTCCTGCAAATGTATTTGAAGTTGTGCTTTCCGGTTGTATCAACGAAAAGAAAGGGATTTTCTTTTCTAAAAAATTAAAGAACTACGCTTTTGAAAATATGCAGAAGCTTGACATTGTTCATCTTAAAAATAAATGTTACCGTGAACTTTCCGGCGGCCAACAGCAAAGGGTACTGTTGGCAAGGGCATTATGTGCAGGAAAAAAAATACTGCTTCTTGATGAGCCTGTCACCGGACTTGATCCTATTGCAACAAACGAGTTCTACAATCTGATAAAAAGGGTTAATACCGAGTTTGGAATAACTGTTGTAATGGTATCTCACGATCTTCACTCCTGCCTTGATTTTGCGTCACATATTTTGCACTTAAAAAAACAAAACAGCTTTTTCGGCACAAAAGAAGAATATCTTTTCAGCGACATTTATATGAAATATTCAGGAGGGAAGACAAATGAATGATGTTTTAAATTTGCTCTTTTCTCAGGAATTTCTGCTGAGAGCCTTGGTTGTAGGTACACTTATTTCTTTGTGCGCTGCGCTTTTAGGTGTAAGTCTTGTTTTGAAGCGGTTTTCAATGATTGGTGACGGTCTGTCACATGTTGCATTTGGTGCTATGGCAATTGCTACAGCGGCAAATGTTGCACCGTTGTATTTTGCTCTGCCTATTGTTGTGATTTCCGCATTTCTGCTTCTCAGGATGAGTGAAAGCGGTAAAATCAAAGGAGATGCTGCAATTGCTCTGATTTCCACAGGTGCACTGGCTGTCGGAATTATGACAACATCCATGACTACCGGAATGAATGTTGATATATATAATTATATGTTTGGCAGTATTCTGACAATGAGCGAAAGTGATGTTGTAATCAGTTCAATCCTTTCAATCATAATTATCGCTTTGTTTATATTGTTTTATCACGAAATATTCGCTGTTACTTTTGATGAAAGCTTTGCAAAAGCAACAGGTACAAAAGTCAGCGTTTATAATATGCTGATTGCAGCGCTTACAGCGGTTTCAATTGTGATTGGTATGAGGATGATGGGAGCGCTCCTGATTTCTTCACTGATTATTTTCCCGACGGTCACATCAATGAGAGTATGCAAAAGCTTCAAAAAGGTTGTTATAAGCTCTGTATTGGTTTCTGTGTTCTGTTTTGTTTCCGGACTCATTCTGTCCATCAAAATTGAAGCGCCTACAGGTGCGAGTGTTGTTGTGGTGAACATTTTTATGCTTGGTGTTTTTTCTCTTATCAAAGCCGTTCTTGAAATCTCAGCAAACAGCAAATTTGCACCCTTCAAAAAAGGTGCAATCATATTAATCTGCGTTCTTTCAGCTGCAATCTATTCTCTTTTTATGTTTGCAGGTAATTACACAACCTATGAAAAAGAGAAAACCACCGTTGTGGCTACAACCTTTGCTCAATATGATTTTGCACGGCAGGTTGCAGATGAAAATGCCGAAATCATTATGCTTTTATCTCCCGGAGGAGAAAGTCATACTTATGAGCCTACGCCGAATGATATTGTTCAAATCCAGAATTGTGATGTTTTCATCTACGGCGGCGGAGAATCCGATGCTTGGGTTGATTCCATCCTTGACTCAGTTGATGATGAAATAGAATGTGTCAAAATGATGGACGTGGTTGAGCTGTATGAAGATACAACTGCAGAGGGTATGGAAACCGAGCACGAGCATACACTTGACGAAGATGAAACTCATAACCATGAATATGATGAACACGTTTGGACTTCACCTATTAATGCTATAAAAATTGCATCAGCAATTTGTGACGCTCTATGCAATGCTGATGCAGACAATGCAGAAAAATACCGCCATAATCTGAGCGATTACATCAATGAATTGAAGCTGTTGGATAAAGACATTCAGGATGTTATGAACAACAGAATACGTGATTACATTGTAGTTGGAGACAGATTTCCTCTGAGGTATTTTACCCTACAATATGACTTGAATTATTACGCTGCTTTTCCGGGGTGTTCGGCACAAGTTGAGGCAAATCCGGCAACGATTTCTTTTCTGTGCAATAAAGTTGAAAGCGAAAATATACCTGTTGTATTTAAGGTTGATCTGAGTAAAGGGGAAGTCGCAGAAACAATTTCAGAGCAAACAGATTCAGCAGTTGAAACACTGTACTCCTGTCATGTTATTTCCGCAGAGGATTTTGTAAATGGTGAAACTTATGTTTCTCTTATGCGAAGAAATCTTGAGGCATTAAAGAAAGCGTTGCTTTGAATCTATACTAACAACAGGTGCTATGAAGGCTTTATCCATAACACCTGTGTTTTTATTTCAAATAATTGCTGATTTAATTTGCAACAAAAATGTTGATTTAATCTTGCAGTTGTTGTATAATCAAATATCGAATTGGTTTTTTAAAGTTATTAAAGGAATGATATAAATGGCAGTTAATTTAGTTTATAAGGCAATGCCGACAGTAGCTCTCAGAGGTATTGTTATCTTTCCGGGCACACGTTTTCACTTTGATGTTGGCAGAAAAAAATCCGTGGCTGCAATTAAAGCAGCAATGAATGATAATCAAAAGCTTTTTCTTGTTGCGCAAAAGGATGTTGGTGTTGAAGACCCTGAAAGCAGCGATTTGTTCGATATAGGAGTTATTGCAACAATCAAGCAGGTTATAAAATCGCCTGATGCAGACTTTATGCGAGTCGTTGTTGAGGGCGAGTGCAGAGTGCAAATCAGTGAATTTCTGCAGTCATCGCCGTATTTTATTTGTGACGTAAAAGAAAGAAAATGTGCCTTATCGAAAGATACTGATGTTGCTTATGTTGATGCTCTTATCAGGAAGGTTAAAGATGCCTTTGATGAGTTTATTCATATGTCAGGCGGTGAATTCGAAGATGCAGCAAAAATCTTTTATTCGAATGTGCCGGATAAGGTGGCTGACAGCATTGCTGCAAGCACAATAATCAAATACAGCGACAGACAGATGCTCCTTGAAGAGTTAAATCCTTCAAAACGCCTTGAAAAACTTTATACACTCTTGTTGCAAGAGAACAGGATTCTTCGGATTGAAAGTAAGATAGAAACAAAGGTAAATGCTCAGATGGAAAAAAATCAAAAAGAGTATTACCTTAAAGAGAAAATGAAATCCATCGCTGATGAGCTTGGTGAGGGGGAGGACATCCTATCCGATGTTCAGAGCTACCGATTAAAAATAAGAGAGCTTGATTGCAATAATGATGTGCGAAAAAAGCTTAACACCGAATGTGACAGACTTGCAAAAATGGCCGGTAATTCTGCTGATGCAACAATCACAAGAGCTTATCTTGATGCAGCTCTTGCTCTGCCTTTCGGAAAATATACCATCGATAAATTTGATCTTGAATCTTCAAGAAAAATTCTTGACAGAGACCATTACGGATTAAAGAAAGTCAAAGAGCGTTTTATTGAAATGCTTGCAGTCAAAGAAAGAACTGATGATGTTAAAGGGCAAATTATTTGTCTTGTCGGCCCTCCGGGCATAGGTAAAACCTCAATCGTACGCTCTGTTGCTGAAGCTATGGGCAGGAAGTATGTCCGTATGTCGCTTGGCGGAGTGAGTGATGAAGCGGAAATCCGAGGACACAGGAAGACATATGTCGGTGCTATGCCCGGCAGAATTATAAATGCACTCACTCAGGCATGTACATTTAATCCGATTGTTCTGCTTGATGAAATTGATAAGCTCGGCAAGGATTATAAGGGTGATCCTGCATCAGCACTTCTTGAAGTTCTTGACCCTGAACAAAACAATACCTTCAGAGATAACTATATTGAATTTCCGATTGACCTGAGTAAGGTTTTGTTCATCACAACAGCTAATGATGCTTCAACAATTCCCGGACCGTTGTATGACCGTATGGAAGTAATTGATCTGACCAGCTATACACCCGAAGAAAAGTTTATGATTGCAAAGAATCATCTTACCAGAAAGCAGATAAAAATGCACGGTTTAAACGGCAGTTCAATAAGATTTTCGGATGAAGGTATAAGATTTATTATTGAATCTTATACAAAAGAAGCCGGCGTCAGAAGGCTTGAACAAACCATCGGTTCCGTGTGCAGAAAATGTGTTGTAAAACTTTCTGACTCAAATATAAAAAGGATAACAGTCACTAAGTCACTGGTCAAAGAACTGCTTGGCCCTGAGAAGTATAAAAACGATGCAATCCTTAAAGACGATTATGTCGGAGTTGTCAACGGTCTCGCCTGGACAAGCGTCGGCGGCGAAATTCTCCAGGTTGAAGCTGTAACAATGGATGGTGACGGAAAATTGGAATTGACCGGCTCACTCGGTGATGTTATGAAAGAATCTGCTCACGCTGCCTACAGCTATATAAGGAGTCTTGCGGAAAAATATGGGATTGAAAAGAATTTGTTTACAAAGAAAAATATTCATATTCACGTTCCTCAGGGAGCAGTACCAAAGGATGGTCCATCTGCCGGCGTTACCATTTCAACAGCACTTCTCTCTGTTCTTACAGAAAGAAAGGTTGACAGAAATGTTGCTATGACAGGTGAAATTACCTTAACCGGCAGAGTTCTTCCAATCGGCGGACTGAAAGAAAAGTCAATGGCAGCTTATAAAGCGGGTATAAAAAAGATTATTATACCTAAGGATAATCACAGTGATTTATGGGAAATTGATGATGTTGTAAAAAACAGTGTTGAGTTTATCCCGGTTAGCAAACTTGATGAAGTTTTTGATATTGCACTTAAGGATAAGCAAGAAATCAGCTCTCTTTCACAGTCATCAGTCAAATTTGCACCTCACGACATTTTAATCGGTGACAGGAGGAAAAAGGATGAGATTCGATAATGCGGTTTTTGAAACTTCTTTTGGCACTTCAAAGCAGCTCAAGCCTTCTGATTTACCCGAGATAGCTTTTTCCGGCAGGTCAAATGTTGGCAAAAGCTCACTTCTCAACAGACTGCTCGGAAGAAAATCCCTTGCGAGGGTCAGTTCAATGCCGGGCAAAACAGTAACTGTTAACTTTTTCAAGCTTGACAAGTGCCGATTTGTAGATTTGCCCGGTTACGGCTACGCAAAAGTTTCGCACGATGAAAAAATGCGTTGGGCAGACCTTATGGAAGGCTATTTTTCCTCAGACAGAGATTTGCGTTTGGTAGTTCAGCTTATTGATATGCGACACGCTCCTTCACAACAGGATATCGATATGATTGAATATATGACCGAAAACGGGATACCTTTCGTTGTTGCACTTACAAAATGCGATAAACTCAACAAAAGCGAAAGAATGAAGCAACTTGAAGAAATCTGTGGTGTTCTTGCTAAGTATGGCAACATCAATGTTGTTCCTTTTTCTGCAACAAAAGGGGAAGGCGTTGAAGAGTTAAGGGCGCTTATCTCAAAAGCACTTGAAGAGTGAGGTGTTCAAATTGAAAAAAGTTTTTTCGGATAAGATGAAAAACAATCCAATTATTGCAGGAGTTAAAGATGTTAACAATTTGGATGATGCGTTGAATTCAGGCTGTGAAATTATTTTTCTTCTTTGCGGAACAATTTTTAACTTGAAAGAAATTGTACAAAAAGCAAAAGATAAAAACAAAATGATTTTTATTCACGTTGACCTTGTTGATGGTTTTTCAAAGGATGCAACCGCCTTGAAATACATCAATGATGAAATTAAACCTGATGGCATTATTTCAACAAAGAACAGTCAGCTCAAGGCAGCAAAATCTCTCGGTATGCTTACAATACAGCGTATTTTTATAATTGATTCACTTTCAATTGATACTGCTGTTAAGGCTTCGCAAATGATAAATCCTGATGCTATTGAAATAATGCCGGGCATTATGCCGAGAATTACAAAACAACTCAGTTCCAGCCTTGATGTTCCGGTCATAGTAGGTGGGCTCATCAGCGAAGAAGAAGAAGTGTCTAAAGCAATTAAAAGTGGTGCTTTAGGTGTTTCAACATCGTCAAAACCGATATGGGAGATGAAATTATGATAAATATAAGAAAGTACGAACCTAAAGACAAAGAAAATGTTGTTAAAATTTTATATGAAACCTCATCACTTCCTGTCAAAACAGAAGCACAAAGGAAGTATCTTGAACTGATGTATAATGATTATTACACCGAAGCTGAGCCTGACTGCTGTTTTGTTGCAGTTAATGAAGCAGATGAAGCTGTCGGATACATACTTTGCGCAAGAGATTTTGATTCATACAGCAAAACTTTTAAGGCTTTTTATCTGCCGGAAATAAAAGAACTCGGTTTAGCGTATTATTTTATGGCGATAAATGAAATGTTTGTGCATAAGATTTATCGCAAAAAATATCCTGCACATCTTCACATTGATATTCTTGATGTTTGTCAGGGACAAGGTGTGGGAACAAGACTTGTCAATGCTTTGTCAGAACATCTTGGCGCAACAGGCACTCACGGACTTATGCTTTCCTGCGGTATGAATAACAAAGGTGCAATCAAATTTTATGAAAAAAACAACTTTAAAAAGATAAAAAATGTTTTAGGCAGTTGCCTTATGGCAAAAAACGTTTGATTTTTGTATAAAGCACTTATTTCAGTCCATACTAATCACAAAAGGAGTTGACATAAGATGCTTGATAAAATTGCTTTAATTCTTACTATCATCGGCGGTATAAACTGGGGACTCATCGGAATCTTCCAATTTGACCTTGTTGCTTGGATTTTTGGAGGTCAAAGTGCAATTATCTCCAGAATCATTTATACTCTGGTAGCATTGGGTGCTATTTGGTGCATCTCGTTGCTTTTCGGTATGAGAAGAGTTACCAACGATGACGGCAAAGAAATCTGAAGACACAAAAACCGCTGTGCAGAAGACGTACAGCGGTTTTTATTGGATTTTTCAGTATTGACAAAGGGATTTTTTTTTGTTAAAATATCAAAGTTATAATACAAACGGAGAGTTGTCCGAGTGGTCGAAGGTGCAGCACTCGAAATGCTGTGTGGGGAAACTCACCTAGGGTTCGAATCCCTAACTCTCCGCCATCAAGCCGTCGATTTTCGACGGCTTTTTCAAAATAAAAAGGAAGTGTATTATGCCGTATTTATTTGCACATTTTAAAGAAAAAATCACACCTGACGGTGAGCAGGTTTATTTTTCAGTCAGCAAAAACGGATACAATTGGGAAATGCTCAACAAAGGTGAGCCTGTACTCCAAAGTACAATGGGAGAGAAAGGTTGCCGTGATATCGAAGTTGTAAGACTTCACACAGGCGGTTTTGTTATTCTCACAACCGACCTTTCAATTGCTAATCGTATGGATGAAAACTATCAGGTTAACTGGAGCATTGTCAACAAAACAGGCAGTAAAAGCTTTTGTTTCTGGACCAGTGATGACCTTATCAATTTTTCCCAACAAAAACTTTTGCCGTTAGGCAGGGAAGACTTCGGTTGTATGTGGGCTCCTGAGGTTTTCTATGACGAGACTGAGGGTGAATATCTTATTCATTGGGGCTCAACTGTCGCACAGGATAATTACTCTCATATGTCGATTTATTATTCCTTAACAAAGGATTTTGTTGCTTTCTCAAAACCCAAGCTTTTCTTTACAAAGCCAAACGAAATACTTGACACTCATATTGTGAAACATAGTGACAAGTATCATATGTTTTATAAAAATGCAAACAATCCGGGTATGAATATGCATGCAGTTTCAGAGCATCTGTACGGCCCTTATTTGCACAATGAGCAGTTTCAGCAGCTTATGTCCGAACTTGAAAAACCGGGCAGTTATGAAGCTCCGACTTCTTATATATTGCCCGACGGCAGATGGTGCCTTATGCTTGACTTCTTCGGGTGCGAAAAATCAAAAATGGGATACGTACCCTTTATAAGCGAAAAAGCAGGGGACACGGCTTTCAAAATATGTAAAGAGGAATTCACTTTTCCTTATGGATTTAAGCACGGTAAAGTTCTTGAAATTAGTGACGAAGAATACAAATCACTTAAAAAGCATTATAAAAATTAAAAAAAGAGTTCATCAAGCGATGAACTCTGATTTTTTATTAACCCGCTGTGCCGTTCATGATGTGTATAACCTGCTCTGAAGCAGGGTGGTGATTGCGAGTCAGGTTCACGCTCCCTTCGTCCGCATGGCGGGAGGTCTGCAATCCGCTGACAAAGCGTCTCTCCGTTTAATAACTTGTTGGGTTATAACGATCATAGTTGTCGAACACAGCAGGCTATATAAATTGTTATTCGGTTATTGAATCTTCAGCTTCATATTTTTCAATAAGTCTGTCTTCAAAAATATTGCCGATTTCATTGAATTCTTTTTCATCCTCAATCTGAACGAGGTAAGTTTCACCGTTTTCTTCAATAACCTTGAGAATAAGTACCTCTCCGTCATCGTCGAGAATTTCAACTTCATCGTCATACACAGGAATAAGAGCTACATATCTTTTTCCGTCATCTGTCTCGATTCTGTCGAGCTCTTCAAAAATGTGTTCTACGCCATCATCATCAACAACGCTCACAATGTCCATATCCATGTTAAATTCGTCACTCATTTTCATTTTCTGCTGAATACAGTTCAGCTTTCCTTTCATAAATCTTACACTAATATTGTAATAATTTATGCTCTGATTGTCAATAAAAGAAGTGAAATAATAATTTGAAAAAAACTTCAAAAAAAGTTGGCATTTACCATAACTATGTGTTATAATAGCTTATCTGTAATCTTTTATGAATAAGCTTAATTCAACTAATAATATATATCAGAAAAGAATTGAAAAAAATTTAAGGAGAAATTTGTATGTCAAATTCATTGAATCCGGTGTTTGGTCAATGGTACACAGACCGTCAGCTCGGTAACGGTACCGACGGTAAGGTTTTTTCAATTTACAAAGAAAACTATGACGGCAGCAGAGATAATTCTGTTTTAAAAATTATAAGACTTGGTGAAAACCGTAATGAAAGAAAAGTTTTTTCTTCTGAAAATATTGTTGCCGAAAGTGAAGATGAATATTATGATAAAATCATAAAAAATATCGTTGACAATATTGAAACGGTCAAAAACTCAGATGACGGAAAATATTTTGTAAAATATGAAGATGTTGAACTTCGTCGTGCCAGCGACGGAAAAGGGCGTCTGATTCTTATTAAACTCGAAACTTGCAGGTCGCTCTCTGAGCTTCTGAAGGAAATTTCCTTCACTCTTGATGAAACTTTGCGCCTTGGGATAAATATCTGTTCGTCACTTGTCAAGTGTCGTTCATTTGGTTATATTTATCCTAATCTTAAGCCGAAAAACATACTTTTTGACAAGGACGGCAGATGCAAACTGGGCGATTTCGGCACTTTCAGTTGCCTTGAGCCTGCAAAAACAGCTGTAGCATATAAAAGAACGCAGTACTATATGGCTCCTGAATTTATCAAAAGCGGTAATATTAACTGTACTGCTGACACTTATTCACTAGGTCTTATTTTGTATATGCTCACCAACAGAGGCAGATTGCCGTTTTGTGAGCCGTACCCTCAAAAAGTAACAATTAATTCTCTTAATGATTCTGTTGACAAAAGAATAAACGGAGAAATAATGGAAAAACCTGTTTTTGCAAGTGAAGAACTTTGGACAATAATAAAAAAGGCCTGTAATCTTAATCCTAACAAAAGATACTTCACACCCGACCAAATGCTTTCTGATTTAAAGAATGCACTGAATAATGAACCGTTTGAGGAACCGAAATATGAAGAAATTTATTCAAGGAGCATTATAACCGAACAGGAAGAAGAGTCTGTCATTATCCCTGATGTTGAAGAAATTGAAGAGACAGAACAAATTAAAGAAGGAATGACACCGGTTTTGTCAATAAAAGAAGAAATACAGATTCCCGAAATTACTCCCGTTTATAAAAAGAAACCTGCACAGAAAAAAAAGCCTGTAAAATATGAAAAACTTCCTGAAATAAAAAGGCCTGTAAGACGAAATACTGAAGGTATAAAGAAATTGGTTATTATGGCAGTAATTGCCGTTGTGATGATTTTATTATTCATCGCTTCAGTGATTTTGCATATATCAGGCAATGATGACAATAACAATTTAAACAGTGGAGTTATTTCCGCTTACTATATATCAGACGGAGGTGTTGACAGTGGCGGCGCAAATGGTTAAAACAGTAATGAAGGCTGAAGCGCAAGGCAGGGAACTTGAAGCGCAGGCAATGAAAACCGCTGAAAAAATGATTAAGGATGCTGAAATTCAGGCCGAAATCTTGGTTAAAGCTTCCGTTGAGCAAGCTTACAGCCAGGCTAATATAATTCTGAGTGAAGCTGAGTATTCAGCAGCAGGTGTAATTAAACAAGCTGAAAAGCTTGCAGAACTCAGAGAAAAAAAGTCAATCGCAGATACTGAAAAACAATACGAAATGGCTATAAAATTAGTTCTTGACGAAATTACAAAATAAAAACAATACCTTGCAGATATATACAAAAAAGGAGGTGCTGTTTTGGCAAAAATCAAACTTGTACATTTTGAAGTTATCTCACTTTTAAGTGAAAGTAAGCGTGTAATGGATTTCCTTCAAAAAGTTGGTAAAGCTCAGCTTAAAGATATCGATGACGACGGACTTTTGAAATATGACACTTCGCATATTGTCGCTCAGTATGAAAGGAAATATAACAAAGCTCTTGAAAGCGTAAAAATTCTTGAACAATATTGTGATATCAAACGAAGTTTTTTTCAATCGTTTACAGATTTCAAAGAAATCGATTACAATGAATATAAGTTGATGTGTGATAAAGTTGACACTTTTAATTCGATTTGTGATGAGATTGTTTCACTTGACAAAAAAATTCATTCACTTGAACAGGAACAGATTAACGAAAATACACTGATCGATTATCACAACCCTTGGACAGAGCTTGATATTCCTATGGCGTCAAAAAGAACACTGACAACAAACATTTTCATCGGAACATTTCCGGCTGAACTTACTGATACGGAAATTTTAACAAGACTTCTCGAAATTGATGAAGAACTCACTAGTGTGGCAATTGAGGTTATCAACAAACAAAAGATGTTAACCTGTGCAGTTGTAATTTGTCATCAGTCTGAGAAGGAGAAAACTGAAAGTGCTTTGCGTGAAATTGGTTTTTCCGTTCCGGATAAAGTTGCTGCTCAATTGCCTTACAAGGCAATTGAACAAAGCAAACAGAAGATTTCAGAGCTGAATGATAAGATTGATGAATGTAAAGCAAAAATTTCTGCCTTCAGTACGAATTATGATGACCTGAGATTTTTAAGTGATTTTTATCTTGCTCAAAAAGAAAAATATGAGGCTGTTGAAAAAACTGCTTCTACTCAGGCAACTTTCGTTCTGGTCGGTTATATGCCCGAAAAAATCAGCGAAGAAGTAAAGTTTGAAATCGAACAGAAATTCACCTGTCAGATGGAGCTGTCTCAGCCCGATTATGAAAGTGATGAAATTCCGGTTCTCATTGAAAACGGAATTTTCGCAGGCGGTGTTGAAAGTATAACAAATATGTATTCTCCACCGTCAAACAACGACATTGACCCGAACCCCATAATGGCATTTTTCTATTATGTCTTTTTCGGCTTTATGCTGTCTGATGCAGGCTACGGAGTTTTGATGATAATTTTCTCGCTTGTTGCAAAATTCAAATTCAAGGTCAGCGGTAGCACTGCAAAAATGACGAATATGATTTTTTTCTGCGGAATATCAACAGTATTCTGGGGAGCGATGTTCGGCGGATGGTTCGGAGACCTGGTTCCGACTGTTGCAACAACTTTTCTCGGTTATGAAACAGGTCCGAATCTTGCAATATGGATGGACCCGGTAAGCAACAGTATGTCACTTCTGCTTTATTGTTTAGCTTTCGGCATCGTGCAGTTGTTTGCAGGGCTTCTTATCAGATTTTATATGCTGTGCAAAGAAAAACAATTTTTGGCTGCAATCTGCGATACGGTTCCGGTTATGATTTTTGTTGTCGGTTTTGCAATAATGGGCGCAGGTCTTATCGTTGAAGTACCCGCACAAATCAAACCGTGGAGCACAAGACTGCTTGTTGTCGGTGCAGTACTGATTGTTTTGACCGCAGGACGAAGTTCAAAGAACATTATCGGCAAACTTGGCGGAGGCTTGTACGCTCTTTATAACACAGCAACAGGATATTTAGGTGACATTCTTTCATATTCAAGACTTCTTGCTTTAGGTCTTGTGACCGGTGTTATTGCAAATGCCGTAAATCTTCTTGCTACAATGCCCGGCAATATTATTTTATTCATTTTAATATTTATTGTAGGTCACATAATTAACTTTGCAATCAATGTTATAGGAACTTATGTTCACACAAACAGACTGCAATATGTTGAGTTTTTCTCAAAGTTCTATGAAGGCTCAGGTAAAGTCTTCACTCCATTTAAAATCAATTCCAAATACTATACAATCAAGGAGGAAAAAAGTTATGAATAATTTAGGTCTTTTCTTTGCAATTTTAGGTGCAGCTCTTGCTGTTGGTATGTCAGGCATCGGTTCGGCTCGTGGCGTTGGTCTTGCCGGTGAAGCGGGTGCGGGACTTCTTTCTGAAAAGCCGGAAATGTTCGGCAAGGTACTTATTCTTCAGATTCTTCCCGGTACACAGGGCCTTTACGGCTTTATTATCGCTCTTCTGGTAATTAACAACATCGGCCTTCTCGGCGGTGAAGTTGCTGCCATCACAACAGAGCAGGGACTTGCTATTTTGGCAGCTTGTCTTCCCATTGCAATCACAGGCTACCTTTCAGCAATTTATCAGGGACGTGTTGCCGCTTCAGGCATTTCGCTTATTGCTAAACAGCCCACTCAGGTTGGTAGAGGTATGACACTTTCAGCTCTTGTTGAAACATATGCAATTCTCACATTCCTTGTTTCACTTCTTACAGTTTCAAACATTTCTGTCGGTTAATCCTGACTCATTAAAATCGCCGAAAAAATGCGACACAAAAAGGAGATGACCTAATGACAGGACTTGATAAAATCACTGAAAAGATTTTGGTTGAGGCACAGAAGAATTCCGAAAAAATAATTGAAGACGCTGCTGTCAAAGTTAAAGAAATACTTTCTGAAGTCCGTAAAGAAGCAAATATCAAATCTGATGAGATTATAAAAGCAGCAGAAAAAGAAGCTCAGAAGAAAAACGCCGTTGCAAAAAGCTCGGCTGAATCAATAACAAGAAACAGATATCTCGAAATCAGAAATGCAATTCTGAATGATATTATTTCAGCTGCATATTTGCAGATTGAAAGATTATCTGATGAAGAATACTTTGAACTTATCAAAAAGTTGTGCATTAAAAATGTACAATCGGGCGAATGTATGATGTATATGAGCAGTTACGATTACAGCCGTATGCCGGAAAATTTTGAAGACCAAATCAATTCAGAAGTTTTTGAAACAGGTGCAGTGCAGATATCATCTGAAACAGTTGACATTGAAAACGGCTTTATTCTGAAATATGACGGTTTTGAAGTTAACTGCACACTCAGATCAGTTTTTGATGAAGCAATGGACAGGCTTAAAGATACTTTGAGCAGCGTCTTGTTTAAATAACGGAGGACGCTATGAGAGATACTGATTATGCTTTTTGCGTTGCAAGAATCAGAGCGAAAGAAACACAGCTTCTGACAACCGATTTTGTTAACAAGCTTGCTGAAAGCGCAAATTATAAAGAAACTGTACGAATTTTGGCTGAAAAAGGTTGGATGAATCCGGATGATGATATCTCAGCCGCAGTCAAAGCACAGAACACCAATCTCTGGACACTTTTAAATGAGAGTGTTCCGGATAAAAAAGAGCTTGATTCTCTTTGTACACTTAATGACTATTTCAATATCAAAGTCGCTGTTAAATGTCTTTTTACAGGTGACGAGGCTGAAAACTACTATATTCAGCCGTCATCTGTAAATTTGAAAGAGCTAAGTGCCGCTGTGAAATCTCACAGTTTTGAATCTTTGCCCGAAACTATGGGTATATGTGCTCAAAAAGCATACGATATTGCCTGCAAAACAGAAAACGGACAATATGCAGATATTATCATCGATAAAGCAGCGCTGGATTTTTTAAGTGATTATGCAAAAAAAACAAAGAATAAAATTATGTCTGAAATCTGTGCTTTCACAGCGGACACGTCAAATATGAAAATTGCTCTCAGATGCTCAAAGACAAAGAAAAACGTTGATTTTGCCGAAGCAGCTATTTCTGATTGCACAAATCTTGAAAGGGATAAACTTATAAAATATTGCGTAACAAGCGAAGAAGAATTATATGACTATCTTTTGTCATCTGCTTATTCAAAAGGTGCTGAACTTTATCTTAACAGTCCTGCTGCATTTGAAAAATGGTGTGATGATGAAATTATTGATATAGTTAAAACTGCAAAATTTACAGCTTTCGGATTTGCTCCGGTATGTGCTTACTACCACGCAAAGCTCAATGAAATTAAAACCGTTAGAATAATTTTAACAGCTAAACAATCAGGTGTATCCAATGACATTATCAAAGAAAGGGTGAGAGCTTTATATGTATAAAATTGCTGCAATGGGTGACAGAGACAGTGTGTTCGGCTTCGCCTCCATTGGTCTTGAAGTTTTCCCGATTACAGATAAAGCACTTGCTTCAAAAAAACTCAAAGAACTTGCACATGATAATTATGCTGTTATTTATATAACAGAGGCTTTGGCTTTTGAAATTAAAGATACGATTGAAAAATATAAAGACGAAACAACACCTGCGATAATCCTCATTCCGGGCGTATCCGGAAATACGGGTGAGGGGATGAGTTCCGTTACAAAAAGCGTTGAAAGAGCCGTAGGCTCTCAAATTCTCTGAAATTTTGGGTAGAGAAAAGGTGATATGATGAACGAGGGAATTATTACTAAAATTTCCGGTCCGCTTGTTGTGGCTTCCGGAATGAAAAACGCAAATATGTTTGATGTTGTCAAGGTAAGCTCTCACCGTCTTATCGGTGAAATTATTGAAATGCATGATGACAGAGCATCAATTCAGGTATATGAGGAGACCTCTGGCCTTAAAACCGGTGAAAAGGTTGAATCAACAGGTGAACCGCTCAGCGTTGAACTCGGTCCCGGTCTTATTGGCAGTATTTTTGACGGTATTCAAAGACCGCTTGTTGAAATTATGAAAAAGTGTGGTAACAATCTCACAAGAGGTGTGGAAGTTCCGTCACTTGACAGAGAAAAGCAATGGGTATTTGAGCCGTGTGTCAGTGTTGGAGAACGAGTATACGGCGGTGACATTATAGGTACAGTTCAGGAAACAGATGTTGTTTCTCACAAAATTATGCTTCCGCCTGATATTAGCGGTATTGTTAAAGAGATTACAGGCGGCACTTGCACGGTTGAAGATGTTGTTGCAATTGTTCTTGACGAAAAGGGTCAGGAACACGGTGTCGGTATTATGCAAAAATGGCCCGTCAGAAAAGGCAGACCTTATAAGCAAAAGCTTTCACCTGATGAGCCTCTTCTCACAGGACAAAGAGTTGTTGACTCTCTTTTCCCTATAGCAAAAGGTGGTGTCGCTGCAATTCCCGGTCCTTTCGGCAGCGGTAAAACCGTAACACAGCATCAGCTTGCAAAATGGGCAGATGCTGACATCGTGGTATACATCGGTTGCGGTGAACGTGGCAATGAAATGACAGACGTTCTCAATGAATTTCCGGAACTTATTGACCCGCATACAGGAAAATCACTTATGGAAAGAACTGTCCTTATTGCAAACACCTCTGATATGCCTGTTGCGGCACGTGAAGCTTCAATTTACACAGGTATCACAATTGCGGAATACTTCCGTGATATGGGCTATAGCGTTGCACTTATGGCAGACTCAACATCACGTTGGGCTGAAGCTCTCAGAGAAATGTCGGGCAGACTTGAAGAAATGCCGGGTGAAGAGGGCTATCCCGCTTATCTTGGCAGCAGGCTTGCACAGTTCTATGAAAGAGCAGGACGTGTTCTTTCAATCGGTAAAGAGGGAAGAGAAGGCACCCTTTCTGTTATCGGTGCTGTTTCTCCCGCAGGCGGTGATATATCTGAACCGGTAAGTCAGGCAACCTTGAGAATCGTCAAAGTCTTTTGGGGACTTGATTCATCCCTTGCTTACAAAAGACATTTCCCCGCTATTAACTGGCTTACAAGTTATTCGCTTTATGCTAATTCACTCGGCAAATGGTTCAACGATAATGTCTCTGAGGATTGGACTGAGCTAAGAGCAAAAATTATGAGACTTCTTTCTGAGGAAGCTGAACTTGAAGAGATGGTGAAGCTCGTCGGTATGGATGCACTTTCAGCTTCAGACAGACTTAAGATGGAAGCTGCACGTTCAATCCGTGAAGACTTTTTGCATCAGCTCGCTTTCCATGATGTTGATACTTACACTTCGGCTAATAAACAGCTTCTTATGATGCGTCTTGTCTGTACGTTTTATGACAAATCTCTTGAAGCTCTCGGCAATAATGCCGATATTGAGAAGATAGTTAAAATGCCTGTCAGGGAAAGCATCGGCAGGTTTAAATACATTCCCGAAGAAGAAACCCTGACTCAGTTTGAGATCATAACAGAAGAACTGACAAAACAGCTTGAAGACGCTAAGAAAGGAGAGGATAACTGATGCCTAAGGAATACAGAACTATCAGCGAGGTTGCAGGTCCTCTTATGCTTGTAAAAGGTGTTGACAATGTTGCTTATAATGAACTTGGTGAAATTGAACTGAAAAACGGCGAAAAAAGACGTTGCCGTATCCTTGAAATCAATGGCAACGATGTTCTTGTTCAGCTTTTCGAATCTTCCGCAGGTATCAATCTTGCTGAGAGTAAAGTCAGATTTCTCGGCAGACAAATGGAGCTCGGAGTGTCAGAAGATATGCTTGGCCGAGTTTTTGACGGTCTTGGCAGACCGATTGACGGCGGTGCTCCAATCATCCCCGAAAAAAGACTCGATGTTAACGGTACTCCGATGAATCCTGCCGCAAGAAAATATCCGCAGGAGTTTATTCAGACAGGTGTGTCAGCTATTGACGGACTTAACACACTCGTAAGAGGACAGAAGCTTCCGATTTTCTCAGCTTCGGGTCTTCCTCACGCTGAACTTGCGGCACAAATTGCAAGACAGGCAAAAGTGCGTGGCACAGATGAAAGCTTTGCTGTTGTTTTTGCGGCAATGGGTATCACCTTTGAAGAATCGGATTACTTTGTAAAATCCTTCAAAGAAACAGGCGCAATCGACAGAACAGTAATGTTCTCAAATCTTGCAAATGACCCGGCAATCGAAAGAATAGCAACGCCAAAAATGGCAATGACCGCTGCAGAATATCTCGCTTTTGATAAGGGTATGCACGTTCTTGTTATCCTTACGGATATTACAAACTATGCTGATGCGCTCCGTGAAGTTTCAGCCGCAAGAAAAGAAGTGCCCGGCAGACGTGGTTATCCCGGATATATGTATACTGACCTTGCCTCAATTTATGAAAGAGCCGGCAGACAGGAAGGAAAGAAAGGTTCAATTACGCTCATTCCAATTCTTTCAATGCCTGAAGATGACAAGACTCATCCCATACCTGACCTCACAGGATATATTACCGAAGGCCAGATTATCCTTTCAAGAGAACTTTACAGAAAAGGTATTATGCCTCCTATCGATGTGCTTCCGTCACTTTCAAGACTTAAAGACAAGGGTATCGGTGAAGGCAAAACAAGAGCTGACCATTCCGATACTATGAATCAGCTTTTCTCAGCATATGCAAGGGGTAAAGATGCTAAAGAGCTGATGATTATACTAGGTGAAGCAGCGCTTACTGATATCGACAAGCTTTACGCTGAATTTGCAGAAAAGTTTGAAGAAGAATATGTATCTCAAGGCAGTGAAACTGACAGAAGTATTGAAGAAACTCTTTCTATCGGCTGGAAGCTTCTTTCAATTCTTCCCCGAAGTGAATTAAAGCGTATTTCTGATAAATTCCTTGATTTATATTATGTTGAAAAGTAGGTGATTTAGTGGCAGTGCTGAATGTAAATCCTACAAGAATGGAGCTTACAAATCTCAAGAAAAAGTTAGTTACTGCACGAAGAGGTCACAAGCTCTTAAAGGATAAAAGAGATGAACTTATGAGGCAATTCCTCGACCTTGTGAGAGAAAACAAAGCTCTTCGTGAAAAGGTTGAAGAGGGTATAAAAAAAACTAACGCTCATATGTCCCTTGCCGGTAGTACAATGAGTGACGAAAGTCTGTCTGTCGCTTTGATGATGCCCTCACAGCGAATGAGTCTTGAAGTTAAAGAAAAGAACATTATGAGCGTAAATGTCCCGTCATTTGTACCCAAAACGAAAACAGCACAGAAGGATGACATTTACTCCTACGGCTTCGCATTTACTTCAAGCGACCTTGATGATGCAGTGAAGGCATTGTCCGATATTATGCCGGATATGTTACGCCTTGCAGAAATTGAAAAGACTTGTCAGCTGCTTTCGGCAGAAATTGAAAAAACACGCAGAAGAGTTAACGCTCTTGAACACGTGATGATTCCTGATTATGTCGACACAATAAAATATATAACAATGAAGCTTGACGAAAATGACCGAAGCACAACAACCAGACTGATGAAAATCAAAGATATGATGCTTCAGAACTCTCACGAGTATGTATGATAAAAAATCAGAGTGCCGTACACACGGCACTTCTTGTTTTGAGGAAAATTTATGACTGAAAAAGAAACACTGTTTTCACGGGCGCTTGATAAAAAGAAAAACGCTGACGATAATTCTATGATTACAAACACAAATTTCCTTTCTATGGAGGAAAGGTCATGGCTGGCACCTCTGGAAAGGCAAATGTCTTCAAACATTCGAACTTATTATTATGGCGGTTACGATGGAGCAGAAAGAACCGTCGCCTTGTTTATACCGAGTTTCTATGACATTGAAACAGATGTTTTTGCGTTTGTTGAAGAAAATGAAGAAGATAATCCTATTACAGTTATCAAACTTACGAAGGATAGATTTTCTTCTTTATCTCACAGGGATTATCTTGGTTCTCTGATGGGACTGGGCATTAAGCGTGAGATGCTTGGAGATATAATAACAAACGATGAAGGCTGCTATATTTTTTGTCTCAAATCTATAGCTAAATATATTTGTGAAAATCTTGTGAAAAGCGGTGGGGGAACAGTCAGTTGTGAGATTTGCGGTGTCAACTCTTTTCCCGCTGTTAAAGATAACGGTGAAATAGCTTTTCTCTCTGTTGCATCTCTGAGACTTGATAATGTTGTTGCGGCGGCCTTTAATCTTTCAAGAGCTTTAGCTGTTGAAGCCATAAACAAAGGTATTGTTTATGTTAACTCGCTTCAGATACAGAAAATTGATACACTTCTAAAAGCAGGGGATAAAGTTGTTCTTCGCGGACGAGGAAAGATAATCATTCAGGAGCAAACGGGTCAAAGCAAAAAAGGCAGACTGCATATAAACATAAAGAGATATATTTAAAGTCGCTTTTGCGGTCTTTTTGCATAATCATCAACAAATTGCAAATAATGCTATCGGGTGATTTTTATGAATCAATTTTCAGATAGCTACAGCGAGAATCTTCATCTTGTAAATAAGCAGCTAAGAGTCGGTGAAAGCTTTGACATTATAATTAAACGCCTGAAAGTCGCAGACAGAAAAGCAACATTTTATTGCGTTGACGGTTTCATAAAAGATGAAATGTTTGAAAAAATGATGGAGTATCTCACTAAAATATCTGACAAAGAAATGAAAGATATTTCAGATGCGGATGCATTTGTTGATAATTATGTAACCTATATTGAAAGCAGCACCGAAACGGATCCGGAAAAATTCATAACCTTTATTCTGTCGGGTGCAATCGGTATGATTGTTGAAGGTTTTTCAAAGGGTATAATTATCGACTGCCGAACTTATCCTGCCAGAAATGTTCAGGAGCCGGAATCCGATAAAGTTCTCAGAGGTTCACACGAAGGTTTTGTTGAAACAGTTATTTTCAATACGGCGCTGATAAGAAGAAAAATAAGAAATCCGCTTCTTACGATGAAATCCTTTCAGATCGGCAGTGAATCCAAGACGGATGTAATTATATGTTATCTTGAAGATGTGGTGGACAAAAAACGGCTTGCAATTCTAACTGAAAAGCTTAACAGCATAGATGTAAAGAGTCTTTCTATGAGCCAGGAAAGCCTGAAAGAATGTCTGATTCCAAACCAGCCTTGGAATCCTTTTCCAAGAGTGAGGTACACAGAAAGACCGGATGCTGCCGCAGCCTGCATTTATGACGGAAATATCATTATCCTCACAGACGGTTCACCGGCAGCTATGATAATTCCGACAGGAATATTCGATTTTGTTCAGGATATTAACGATTTCTATTTTTCTCCCATTATCGGCTCTTTTCTGAGAATAATCAGAACGATGGTGTTTGGCTTATCAATGGTATTGATACCAATTTGGTATCTTATAACTGAATATCACGTGCATTTGCCCGATTTTCTGGATTTTATGCTTATTGAGGAACCGAACACCGTTCCGCTGATTGTACAGCTTTTAATAGTTGAGTTTGTAATAGACACTCTCCGTTTGGCATCATTGAACACACCAAGCGCACTCAACTCTTCTTTCAGCGTAGTCGGCGCTTTGGTGCTTGGAGAATTTGCAGTAAAGTCAGGATGGTTTGTTTCTGAAGTTGTGTTATTTATGGCATTTGTTGCAATCACAAACTTCACTCAGCCAAGCTTTGAATTGGGTTATGCCATAAAAATAACAAGAACTGTTATTTTGGTGCTATGTGGCTTGTTCAAAATATGGGGATTCATTGCCGGACTTATCCTCTTATTCATTGTGATTGCAACCACAAAAACTTTAGACGGATACACTTATCTTTATCCGATAATACCTTTTAATAAGGAAGCCTGTAAAAGTCTTTTTTTCAGAAAACAAATACAATTCAAATATAAATAACAATCGCCCTGCATATTTATCTTGCAGGGCGGTTAAATTATTAAAGCTTGAAATCATCTTCAGTATAATTACTGTTAATTACAATTTTATCAGGCACACGCTTTAAAGGATCATATTTATAATGGCGGCATTTGCTTTGGGGGTCAACAACACCATTCTTTTCACAAAGAACTGTATTTTTGTCTTTGGGCATTCTGCCGAAAAAGCAATTAGCACATTGTTTCGCATATTTTTTTTCATCTATAATTTTCTGCTTCATTCTTTTCACCTTCTGTATAATGTTGCTTAATTCTATCATATATATTTTTGGTTTTCAATGTTTTTTGTTTAAATTTTTTAAGTGAGTCTATGGTCTATATAACAAAAAAGCAGCATATAATTTTGTATAAACTTTGTTGGAGGAATTTGAATGGATTTTGAAAATGAAAAATCTGCTTTTGCTGAGGCATCAAGCACAATTTCTGATAAACTAAAAAATCTTTTAAGTCTTTTGCCGGATAGCTTAAAAAGCGAATGTAACGAAATTAGATTGCGGCGAAACAAATCCGTTATGTTGACTGTAAAAAATAGAAATTTCATCTTATGTCCTGACGGCTCTTTCAGCAAAGAAAGCATAAATTCTTATATATGTACGGATGAAATTTTAGACGATACCTTTGCACGTATGTGTGAATATTCAGTTCATTCGCACCTTTCAGACTTAATAAACGGTTACATAACATTAAAAGGCGGACATAGGGCAGGTATAGTCGGAACTGCATCTTTGGATCAAAACGGTGAAATTATCTCTGTTAAAGATATATCATCAATCAACATAAGAATCGCCAGAGAGATTAAGGGCTGCAGCGATATTCTTTATAATTCTGTTTTCTCAGATACTGACCGCAGCCTACTTATTGTAGGGCCGCCCTCAAGCGGGAAAACAACCGTGTTAAGGGATTTGATCCGCAATATATCCTGCGCCGGAAAAAGAATATCAGTTATTGATGAACGACAGGAAATTGCAGGAGAATGTAATTCGGACCAAACAATGGAACTTGGTAATAATACTGACATTTTTTCCGCTTATCCAAAAACAAAGGCAATTATACTTGCGATAAGAACAATGTCTCCGCAATATATCGCTATTGATGAAATATGTGAAAATGAAGAAATCGAGTCTCTGATAAACGCTTCGAATTGCGGAGTCAAGCTTATTGCCACAATACACGCATCTGACTTCAATGAATTGATAAAAAAGCCTCAGATGCAAAAATTGACCGCAATAAATATATTTGATAAAGTTGCTATGCTGAAAAGCTCAGACAGTCCGGGTAATATAGATGGAATTTTTGAATTTGAGGAGTTGAAAGATGAAATTTTGCGGAGCAGGATTTTTGTGGATAAGCTTAGTAATGATTGGCGTTGCTCTGTCATCTGAACTAAACAAAAGATGCAGAATATTCAAAACCATTCTGTTTATGACAGAAGCATTTTCCTCGGCAATAAGTTACTATCTTGAGCCAATAAATAAGATTGTTCACAAATTAAGCAAAGAAAAATCTTATGAACAACTTGATTTTTTAGAACTATGCAGCGATTTTTTGAACGAAGGCATTGATTTTCCGCTTGCGTGGGAAAAATCTGTCAGAAGTTCTAAACTGCCCCTGAAAAACAACGAAAAGCAAGAGCTGATAAACTTCGGTTGTAGTCTCGGAAAAACAGAACCGTCAACTCAAAGCAAAGTCCTGAATATGTATAATAGTATTTTTGCAGCCTTCAGCAAGAAAGCTGACGATGAAAAGGAAAAATACGGCACAGCAACAACAGTCCTAAGTTTCTTGCTGGGAAGTCTGCTGTTCATATTGCTGCTGTAGCGGAGGTTAATAATGGATATAAATTTGATTTTTAAAATAGCAGGAATTGGTATTGTGGTTGCAATTATGAATCAGATTCTTGCACGCTCTGACAAAAGCGAGTATGCAATGATAACAACATTGGCAGGTGTTATCATTGTGCTTTTGATGATTATACCGCAAATTGAAGAGTTGTTTGATGCCGTGAAAGATTTTATTGATTTCTGATATGATAATTAAAATTCTTTTTTCTGTAATTGTAGTTGTAATAATCAGCACTGTACTGAAAAGTTCGATGAAGGAACTGTTATTTCTGTTTCAGCTTTCTTTTGCCATTATTCTTCTGATTTACATATTCAGCGAAGTAGGCAGCACATTTACACAGTTCAAAGATACTATTGAAACATTAGGTGTTGACAATGAAATAATCCTGGTTTTGATAAAAGGTGCCTTTATTTCCGTTATAACAAAAATTTCTTGTGATATTTGTCGTGACAGCGGCAATTTACTGATAGAGGATATAATTGAACTTGGAGGACGATTTATGATTTTTGCAATTTCTTTGCCTTACATTGTCAAAATTATCAATACTGCTGTTTCTTTTGCAGATTAGTTATGAGAAAAAGCATATTAATTATCGTAATAATTTCTTTGATGTTTTATTTCACATCATTTTTTGTTTTTGCACAAGAAACGGAATATAATGAGGAGTACTTCTCCGACAGTTTGTTTTCGGTCATAGACAATAAAACGGTTGATGCACTTGAAGAACTTGGAATTGACAGTCTTGATTACGAAAAAATTTACAGTGTATCGTTCTCAAATTTAGTCGATTATTTTAGTGAAGACCTCAAAACCATAGTCAAAGGTTGTGTTTATGATACTTTTCTTTTGTTCTGTGTACTGATTATATTAGGAGTTGTAAGTACATATTTTCAGATTGATAAAAAAGACAGTCTGATATCTGTCTTGTCTGTTATTGTCGTTAGTTTAATATCAATATCCAGAATCAACCCTATTTTAAGTACCGTTTTAAGTGCAATGAAAATGAACAGCACTTTTATGCTGTCATTTATACCGATTTTTACTTTACTAATTTCGCTCAGCGGCAACCCCGGCTCAGCAGTTACATATAATTCCTTGGCATTAATATTTGCAGAGGGTATATCGGCATTTATAAACAATGCAGCAGTTGAACTTATAGGTATATATTTTTGCATTTCAAATTCTTTTTCTCTTAATAATATGATGAACATAAACCGTTTCATCAATATCGTAAATAAAGCAGTAAGTTTTGTTATTGGATTTATTTCCTGTGGCTTTACAGGACTGTTGTCGATAAAAGGCATATTATCATCAGCTGTTGACGGCGCATCTGCCAAAAGCATACGTTATCTGTTAAGCAGCCTTATACCCATAGTCGGCTCTTCCATAAGTGACGCATATTCATCTTTGGTCGGCAGTATAAATCTGATAAAAAGTTCAGTTGCAGTTGTTGGAATAATCGTTATCTTGATAATAAACATACCCTCACTTGCAGAAGGCTTCTTTTATTGCATTTCATATTCAGCTTTGTCTTATCTTTCTGAAGTAATGGGAAATGATGAAATTTCCGGAGTGTTAAGAGCTTTTTCGTCAGGAATAAGAATATTACTTCTTCTTTCTGTTCTGGAGATATTTATTCTGATTATCTCAACAGGAATTATGCTCAACATAAAAGGAGCAGTATAAATGAAAAACATTGAAAACTGGAGTAAAGCAATATGTATGGTAACAATTATCAGCGGTGTAATTGTATCGGTTATACCAAAAAATAAACTAAGTTCTGCTTATAAGACCCTGGTTGCAATATTATTACTGTATTTATTCATAAATCCGATAAGTTCATTGATTGATGATATCAGCTCATTTTCCATAAATTCAGCATCTTATAACGAACAACAGATATACAGTATAGCTGACACACAAGTGATAGACTCCGGTGAAATTGCTCTGAGCGAAAAAATAGAATCGCTTTTATCTGAAAACGGCTATGAAACTTCATGTGATGCTGTTTTAACAGAGGTGGAAGATCAAGTTTATTCAGCTGACATTGTTATCTACGGAAAGTTTACCGAACCTGAACAAGCTGACATCATAAAAATTATATCTGAAGAAGTTGACACGGAGATTCATATTTCATTTTCGGGAGAAGAACATGGGTGAGAACACAGTCAAAAACATTTTTAACAAAATAAATCCGATTATTTTAAAACTGAAAAGCGATAAAAAAGCAATGCTTATTATTTTGCTCGGTTTGTCAGGTATGCTGATGATTTTGTTCTCGGGCTCAGCAGAAGAAAAACAAGATTGCGAAACCGTTTCATCAGAAAGCAGCTATAATCAAAATGAAATAGAACATAACCTGACTGAGCTGATAGAATCAATCAAAGGTGCAGGTGATGCTAAGGTGATGATAACCTATGAAACCGCCGAAGAAACAGTATACGCAGTCGATGAAGAGGAAAAAACAGATGACAAAGACACTAACCTGAAAAAAGAATATATCATCATTGAAAACGATTACGGCGAAACCGGTCTCAAAGTGAAACAGATATATCCAAAAGTAAGGGGAGTAGCAATAATTTGTGAAGGAGGAGGGGATCCAATCGTTGAAGAACAAATATATTCGCTTGTATCAGCCTTGTTCAATATAAGCACAAATAAAATCAGCGTTGCCCCTATGGCATGATGGAGGTATTTTTGATTGTGAAAAAAAGACAGATTTTAACAGCAACCTTAATAATCGCTCTCGGTGCTGCTGTAGCAGTAAACTGGTACTACACAAACCCTGAAAAGCAAAACAACACAAGCACAACAACGGTAACGGAATCTGTAAGCGGTAATCTCGGCGACTCTATGCTGGTTGCGGGCACAGTGCCTAATGAGCATACATCAACCGAAGAGACAACGGATTATTCGTCAGCAGAATACTTTGCCCAGGCTAAATTATCCCGAGAAAACTCAAATGACAAAATAACTGACCAAATTGATGAAATTCTTGAAAACGAAGTTCTGAGTGAAGCAGACAAAAATAAAATTGAAAAGTTAGTTGAAGAATATCAAAATACAGTGAAATCGCAGACCGATGCTGAAAATCTTATTAAGGCTAAGACGGGCAGTGAGTGTCTGGTGGTAATCAATGATGGAGCCTGTCAGGTAATTATGGAAAAAAATTCATTAAATGAGGCTGTTATTCTGCAAATTACTGAAATAATTGAAAAAAATACGAATATTTCTGCAGAAAATTTAACAATAATTGAGTCAAAATAGTTGTAGGATTTAAAATTTGTGCTATAATATACATAAATGTATAAATATAAAATCGAGGACTGTGCATAAAATTGTGCAGTATCGGTGCGGGAAAGGGAAAAACTTATGACAAGACACGAATCACGAGAACTGGCTTTTATCCTCATTTTTGAAAAAAGCTTTCAGCAGGATGTTACCGTCGTTGAACTGATTGAAAATGCATTGGAGCTTGAGCTTTTTCCGCAAAACGCTTTTGCCGAAAGCCTTGCAAGAAAAACATATGAAAATCTTGAACAAATTGATGCTGTAATTGAAGAAAATCTTGTCGGTTGGTCTGCCAAGAGAATTTCAAAAGCAACCCGTGCAATTCTTCGCCTTGCTGTTTGTGAAATGCTTTACAGCGATGATTTACCTGTTGGTGTTATCATCAATGAAGCTGTTGAAATTGCAAAAAAATATGCTTCGGCCGAAGATGCATCATATGTAAACGGAGTTCTCGGTTCTGTTGCAAGAAAAAGAAATAAATAATTTCAAAGGAGCAATCTGTTTAAGCGGAATGCTCCTGTAAGTCGTTTTACAACAATGAAGATCTTAATCTTCATTTTAAGGAGTTTATACATCTAAATGTCTTCTATTTTATCTGTTTCGCAAATCAATACATATTTAAAGTCAATTATTGACAGTGACTGCAATTTAAAAAATATTTTTGTCAGCGGTGAAATTTCAAATTTTACCAATCATTACAGAACCGGTCATTTTTATTTCAATTTAAAAGATGAGAACGGAATGATTAAAGCTGTTATGTTCAGAAATGCAGCATCAAGACTTCGGTTTGAGCCTGAAAACGGTATGAAAGTTCTTGTGCGTTGCAGTGTTTCGGTCTATGAGCGTGACGGAACTTATCAGCTCTACTGTGAGGATATGCAGCCCGACGGCATCGGCGAGCTTACAATAGCTTTTGAACAGCTCAAAAATAAGCTTTCAAAAGAAGGGTTGTTTAACAGTGAACATAAAAAACAACTGCCTCAATACCCTACAAGAATCGGTATTGTAACTTCACCAACAGGTGCAGCTTTACAGGATATTATCAATGTAATATCAAGACGTTATCCTTCGTCGCAGCTGATTCTTGCACCTGTTCAAGTGCAGGGTGACTCTGCTTCTAAGCAGATAGCTGCCGCCATCGACGAGTTTAACCTCAAAAAAGCTGCCGATGTTTTAATTGTTGGCCGTGGCGGTGGTTCGATTGAGGATTTATGGGCTTTTAACGAAGAAATCGTAGCAAGAGCTATTTTCAGATGCGAAATACCGGTTATATCCGCTATCGGTCACGAAACCGATTTCACTATTGCCGACTACGTTGCCGATATGAGAGCACCAACCCCTTCGGCTGCTGCTGAACTTGCTGTACCTGATTACCGTGAGATTCTTTATGCGGCTGATAAAACTCTCGACACGATTGAGGACTGTGTTCTTAGAGTTATTGATGCATACACTATCAAAATGCTTGGTTTTGATAAGAAAATATCAGATCATAGTCCGCAAAAAACTATACAGTTTTATTCACAGTGCGTTGATGCCTGCGAAACTAAAATCAAAAATACTATGAGCAAAAAGCTCGATTTTTATCAGAACGCACTTTCTCATTATGCCGCTTCTCTTGAATCGACAAGTCCCTTAAAAATACTATCCCGAGGCTATACCATAATCGAAAACGATGTTAATATGCCTTTAAGAAGCGTTCAGGATATAAGCGTATATGACAAAATCAAAGTTATTTTTCAAGATGGTGAACTTCGTTGTTCAGTTGAACACATCACTCAGAATGAACAATTTAAGAATAAAGCAACAGATGCATAAGCATTGAAAGGAAATATTATGGAAATGTATACACTTGACACTGCAATGATAAGACTTAAAGAGATTTCCGAAGCCCTTGAAAGCGGTGAGTATGATTTGGAAATGTCAATGAAGCTTTATGAAGAAGGCGTACGAATTGTATCCTTCTGTAACAAAACGCTTACTGCGGCAAAGGAAAAGATAACAGAGCTTTCCGAGATTTCAGCAGAAGGTGCAGACAATGAATAAGAAATATACAATGGCGGAGTATGCTGAGCTTATAAATACGTCGCTTGACACTTACATTCCCGAATGCTTTTTCGGTCAAGATGTTGTTCACAACGCTATGAAATACAGTCTTTCAATCGGCGGAAAAAGAATAAGACCAATTCTTGTTCTTGAATTCTGTCGAATTTGCGGCGGTGATATAAAAAAAGCGTTACCTTTTGCCATCGCTCTTGAGATGATTCATACCTATTCGCTTATCCACGATGATTTACCTTGTATGGATGATGATGATATTAGACGTGGCATGCCTTCCTGCCATATAAAATACGGTGAAGAATACGCACTTCTTGCAGGGGACGGACTTTTGACAAGGGCTTTTGGCGTGATAGCAGATTCAGACCTTGCCAAGGAAAAACCTCATGTTGCAATTAAAGCTTTAAGCGTACTTTCCGAATTTTCCGGTGTCAGCGGAATGATCGGAGGTCAGGTCATTGACCTGAAAAATGAAAACCGTAAAGCTCCTTTGGAAGTTCTTGAAACAATGGACAAACTTAAAACCGGAGCTTTAATCAGATGTGCCGCACACTTGGGTACACTTTGTGGCGATGCGGACAATGAGAAAATTCAGGCTGCCGATATCTATGCTGAAAAACTCGGTCACGCTTTTCAGATTATCGACGATATTCTTGATGTTGTCGGAGATGCCGACAAGCTTGGTAAGCCAATCGGCAGTGACAAAGAAAGCGGCAAATCAACTTATGTGACACTGTTGGGGCTGGAAGAATCTAAAAAATATGCTGAACAACTCACGCAGGAAGCTGTTTCAGCCCTTGATATTTTCGGTGAAGAAAATAAATTTCTTAAGGAGCTTGCATTCAGCCTGACAAAAAGGCAGAACTGAAAGAGGATAAAATGATGAATTATGAACTTCTTTCAAAAATAAATAGTCCTAAAGACATTAAATCATTAGATATTTCTGCTCTTAATGAGCTCAGTGAAGAGATACGCTGCAAAATGATTGAAACTGTTTCAAAAAACGGTGGTCATCTTGCATCTAATCTTGGTGTTGTTGAGTTGACTCTAGCTATGCACAAAGTTTTTAACTCTCCTGAGGATCAGTTCGTTTTTGATGTCGGACACCAATGTTATACACACAAGCTTTTAACCGGCAGATATAACAGATTTGATACTCTCAGAACAAAGGGCGGTCTTTCCGGCTTCTGCAGACCAAGCGAAAGTGAACATGATATTTTTTATTCCGGTCATAGCGGAACATCGGTTTCCGCAGGTTTGGGCCTCGCTGCTGCAAATGCACTTAACTCTGACAGCCATTATGTTGTTTCTGTTATCGGCGACGGCTCTTTTACGGGCGGTATGGTTTATGAAGCGCTTAACAACGGCGGTCGGAGCAAAGCAAGGCATATTATAATTCTCAACGATAATAAGATGTCCATTTCTGAAAATGTCGGTTCTTTTGCGAAATATCTCGCTGAAATCAGAGCTAAACCCGGTTATATGTCTTTCAAAGAAAACACCGAAAAAGCGCTCAACAAGATACCGTTCGGCACAAAAATCGTAACCGAGCTTTTCAAAATTAAGACAGATATCAAAAACAAACTCTATTCCCAAAGTACATTCTTTGAGGATTTGGGATACAGATATATGGGGCCGATTGACGGTCACAATATCGAACAGCTTTGCAATGCACTCGAAAGTGCAAAAAAAGTTAACGGGCCTGTTCTGTTGCATGCTTTAACCGTGAAAGGAAAGGGATATGAGCACGCAGAAAAATCGCCAAGCCTTTTTCATGGGATTTCAAAGTTTGATATAGATACAGGCGAGCCTGTAAGCGGCTCCGATTCTTTTTCTGAAAAATTCGGGGAATATCTGTGCGAACACGCAAAAAAAGACAACAGTATTTGTGCAATAACAGCTGCAATGAAAACCGGCACGGGTCTTGAAAAGTTCAGCACAACCTATCCGGACAGATTTTTTGATGTTGGAATCGCCGAGGAACACGCTGTGACATTTGCTTCAGGACTTGCCAAAAACGGTATGAGACCTATATATGCTGTGTATTCAACCTTTCTGCAAAGATGCTACGACCAACTGATACACGATATTTCGTTGCAAAAGCTGAAAATTATTTTTGCTGTTGACAGAGCGGGCTTTGTCGGGGAAGACGGTGAAACTCATCACGGGATTTTTGATGTTTCTTTTTTAAATACAATTCCTGATATTAAGATATATTCGCCGTGTTGTTACCGCTCACTTGATGCCGATATAAACAATGCACTTTACGCTGATGAATATTCTGTTGTTGTCAGGTATCCCAGAGGCAGACCTGACGAAAATGTATCCAAACTTCGCTATAACAGAATTGAATTTTCGGAATACGGCACAAATCAAAGCACCAACTTGATTATAACCTATGGAAAAATTACGAGCGAAGCAATTGCCGCAGTTGATTGTCTCAAAGAAAAAGGAATCGATGTATATCTTATTTCATTCAATCAGATAAAGCCATTGCCCGATGGTCTTACAGAGATGATAATTCAAAAGGAAAATATTTGGTTTTTTGAAGAAGGACAAAAAAGCGGCGGCGTAGGTCAAAAACTTGCAAGTCAATTGCTGCAGGCAGGATATAAAGGAAATTATTACTTAACTGCAATTGAAGATAAATTTGTTGAACAGGCCGGTGTCAATGAACTTCTTGATATATACGGACTCAGCAAAGAAAAAATGATTAAGAAAATAAGCGGGGATAAATAAGTGGCAGAGAAAATCAGACTTGATGTCGCCTTGCATGAGCGTGGTTTTGTTGAAAGCCGTGAAAAAGCCAAGGCACTCATTATGGCCGGATTGGTTTATGTTAACGGCACAAAGCAGACTAAAGCCGGATTTACCGTTAAAACAGAAGATTGCCTTGAACTCAGAGGCGAAAAGATGCCTTATGTCAGCAGAGGCGGTTACAAGCTTGCCAAGGCTGTTGATGAATTCGGGCTGAAACTTACAGACAGCATCTGTATGGATATCGGTGCCTCTACAGGCGGTTTTACTGATTGTATGCTGATGAACGGAGCAAAAAAGGTATATTCCATTGATGTCGGGTACGGTCAACTTGCTTGGAAACTCAGACAGGATGAACGTGTTGTCAATATGGAACGTACAAATTTCAGATACGTTACACACGAGCAAATACCCGAGGAAATCGACTTTGCAAGTGTTGATGTTTCGTTCATTTCTCTGAAACTTATAATACCGCCGATGAGAGAACTTCTTAAGAACGGAGGCAAGGCAGTTTGTCTTATCAAGCCTCAGTTTGAAGCCGGAAAAGATAAGGTTGGCAAAAACGGTGTAGTTCGTGAACTCAGCACCCATATTGAAGTTGTGCAAATGATTCACGATTTTGTTCTTGATAACGGTTTTTCAATTCTTAATCTGGATTTTTCGCCGATAAAAGGGCCTCAGGGCAATATTGAATATCTGATTTTCATTGAAAAAACAGAAGAAGGCATTTCACATTTAAATAACAGCGTTGAAGAAATTGTAAATCTCTCACATGCGACTCTGAACAGAGGTGAGGAAAAATGACCGTTGCACTTTACGTTAATATGACAAGAGCCAATGCATTTGAAGTTGCCGTTAAAGTTTGTGAACAGCTAAAAAAACTGAAAATCACAGTTCTGATGTCTGATACTCTTAAAGATAATTTCGATCATCTTGGCTATGTTCTATTTCTTGACAATATAGAATGCATAAAAATCTGTGACATCTTGATTTCTATTGGCGGCGATGGCACGATTATTCATTCGGCTCACTATGCTGTTGAATATGATAAGCCGATTTTGGGCATAAATGCAGGCAGACTCGGCTTTCTCGCAGGCCTTGAGAAAGAAGAACTTGAGCTTTTAGAAAACCTTATAACAGGCAATTACGCAATTGATAACCGTATGCGCTTAAGTGTTAAGCACTTTATCGGCGATGAGTTGAAGGGTGAATATACTTGCCTTAATGATGTTGTTATCGCAAGAGGTATATCACTTCGACTTTGCGAAATTGATGCAAAAAGCAACGGAAAGCACATCTTCAATTACCTTGCTGACGGCTTGATTATTGCAACCCCAACCGGTTCAACAGCATATTCCCTTTCGTCCGGAGGACCTGTTGTTGACACAGAAATTGAAAGTCTGATTGTTACACCGATATGTAACCATTCTTTGTTTTCACGTTCAATGATATTCAAACCCGATGCAGAAATTGAGCTTACTGTAAATAATTTTGAGAATTCTTCTCCGGTTTTCAGTTGTGACGGCGAAAAGGGTATCCAGATGAGTTCGGCAAGTCGAATTGTCGTCACAAGGGCTCAAAGATATACAAAAATTATAAGAATCAAGTCCGATAGCTTTTCTGACATTCTTTCCCACAAGCTTATTGAAAGATACGGACAGGTTCAAGGAGAATAAAAATATGAAAAAGAACAGACACGAAGCCATAATCGCTCTTATTGACAAAGAGGAGATTGGCACACAGGAAAAACTTATGACAAGACTTAATGATCTCGGATACAATGTTACTCAGGCAACTGTTTCTAGAGATATTAAGGCTCTCAAGCTTATCAAAACACCGATTAGCTCGGGTAGGTATAAGTATTCATTTGCAGGCAGCGAGGCTGAAGATTTTTCCGGCAAATATTATTCAATTCTGTCACATTCTGTCACAACGGTTGATTATGCAGGAAATATGGCAGTAGTAAAATGCTATGCAGGTATGGCACAGGCAGCCTGTGCAGCAATGGATAATCTTAACATTGAAAATATAGTCGGCACTCTTGCCGGTGATGACACGATTTTCGTGCTTTGCAGAGACGAAGAAAGTGCAAAACAGTTCAAAAACTACATCGAAAACAGTATTGAGATGAAAAGATAGTCATCACTGTTACCTAAATGAAAGGAATTTTAGCCGTATGCTGTCATCGTTAAAAATTGAAAATGTAGCTGTGATTGAACAGGCTGAAATTCTTTTTGATCATGGTCTTAATATACTTACCGGTGAAACAGGTGCAGGTAAGTCAATTGTGATTGATTCAATCAATGCTATACTCGGAGAAAGAACATCAAAAGATATTGTCAGAAAAGGTGCAGAAAAAGCAAGGGTAACTGCATTTTTTGAGAATATTCCGTACAGTCTCGTTTCAACACTTGAGCAATACGATGTTGACTGTGAGGATAACAGTCTTCTTATTACGAGAATCGTCTCTGCGGACGGCAGGGGGAACTGTAAAGTTAACGGCAGTCCCGTGACCGTATCAATGCTTAAGGATATCGGCAGAAATCTTATCACAATCTGCGGTCAGCATGACAGTCAGTATCTTCTTTTGAAGGAACATCATCTCTCATTTATTGATGCTATGGCTGACAGCGAAGAACTGCTTAACGATTATAAAGATACTTATGTCGAACTCAAAAGGGTGAACAAACAGCTGCGAAAACTTCTGCAAAATGAAGACGACAAAGAAAGACGCCTTGAGTTTCTCAGATTTCAGATTGACGAAATCAATAATGCCAATTTAAAAGTCGGTGAAAAAGAGGAACTTCAAAAAGAAAAAAAGAAGTTTCTTGCAAAAGAAAAAATTATGGCAGCTTTAAGCAATGCAAATTCATTGCTCCACGGCGATGAAATGAGTCAGGGGATTACATCTGCACTCTATTCATTAGCAGCTTGCTTGGATGAGGTCTCACAGTATGACAGTAAATTTTCCGAATATATCGAAGTGTTGAACAGCGCTGTATACACCTTGGAAGAGTGTGGCTCTGAAATAAACTCTGCGCTCAACGAAGACGATAATTCTTATTATGACATCGATTCCATTGAGCAGCGACTCGATTTGCTTTATCGCCTTTCAAAAAAATACGGCAACACCGAAGAGGATATGCTCGCTTATCTTCAAAAAATCACCGAAGAATATGAAAGTATTGTAATGAGCGATGAACTTTCTGAAAAACTTTTGAGCGAAATTACCGTTCTTGAAGATGAATTGTTCAAAAGAGGATGTTATCTTTCAGACTGCAGAAAGAACGCTGCATTGGAGTTTGAGGAAAAGGTAAGAAATGAACTTTTGTATCTCGATATGCCGAATGCACAGTTTGTTGTTGACTTCAAAGATGTGAATGCAATGGAAAGCGGAATGGATGAAGTAGAGTTTCTCTTCTCTGCAAACTCAGGGCAAGAGCCAAAGCCGCTTCAAAAAATCGCATCAGGCGGTGAACTTTCAAGAGTAATGCTTGCAATTCGTTGCGTACTGAGCAGCAGTGATTCACTTCCCACGATGATTTTTGACGAAATTGACACCGGTGTCAGCGGAAGAGCAGCTCACAAAATTGCATATAAAATGCACGAGCTGTCACAGGAAAAGCAGGTTTTGTGTGTGACACATCTTGCACAAATTGCCGCTTACGCCGACAACCATCTGTATATCGAAAAATCTACTGTTGGCAATGCAACATACACCGAGGTGTCATCGCTTTCCGATAATGAGAGGATTGAAGAAATCGCAAGAATAATCGGCGGTGATGTCATCACTCAGACAACGCTCAGCTCAGCCAAAGAGCTAATTGATTTTGCAAAAGAACAAACCTAAACAAATTCTGATATATTGCTTGACTTTAAAGCGATAGTTCAGTAGAATAGATAAGGATTTTCAATCGAAAGGATTTGACTAAAAATGCAAATATACGAAGAACTTGTTGCAAGAGGTCTTATTGCACAGGTAACAGACGAAGAAGGAATAAGAGACCTTGTGAATAACGGCAAGGCAGTTTTCTATATTGGTTTTGACCCCACGGCTGATTCTCTTCACGTTGGTCACTTTATGGCTCTTTGCCTTATGAAGCGACTTCAGATGGCAGGCAACAAGCCCATTGCACTTATTGGCGGCGGCACTGCAATGATTGGCGACCCTTCGGGCAGAAGTGATATGCGTCAGATGATGACAGTTGAAACCATACAGCATAACTGCGAGTGCTTCAAAAAGCAGATGAGCAAGTTCATTGACTTTTCCGACGGTAAAGCTCTTATGGTTAATAACGCTGACTGGCTTTTAGACCTTAATTACGTTGATGTGCTTCGTGAAGTCGGTGCATGCTTTTCCGTTAACCGTATGCTTGCAGCAGAATGTTACAAGCAAAGAATGGAAAAAGGACTTTCTTTTCTTGAGTTTAACTATATGATTATGCAGAGCTATGACTTTTATATGCTCTATCAGAAGTACGGTTGTAACCTTCAGTTTGGCGGTGATGACCAGTGGAGTAATATGCTCGGCGGCACAGAGCTTATCAGAAGAAAGCTTGGCAAAGATGCAGGAGCCATGACAATCACTCTTCTTCTTAATTCAGAAGGCAAGAAGATGGGTAAAACCCAGAGTGGTGCCGTGTGGCTTGACCCCAACAAGACAAGCCCTTATGAGTTCTATCAGTACTGGAGAAACGTTGCTGATGCAGACGTTCTTAAGTGCATCAGAATGCTCACTTTCCTTCCGCTTGAAGAAATCGATAAAATGGACACCTGGCAGGGCAGTGAGCTCAATAAAGCCAAGGAAATTCTTGCTTTTGAACTTACAAAACTTGTTCACGGTGAGGAAGAGGCAAAAAAAGCTGATGAAGCTGCAAAAGCCCTTTTCGGCGGTGGCGCAAACACCGACAATATGCCCACAACCGTTCTTACGAATGATGAATTTACTGATGGCTCAATCGCTCTTATTGATATGATGCTCAAAGCAGGTATCATCAAATCAAGAGGCGAGGGCAGACGTCTTATTGAACAGGGCGGCGTTTCAGTTGATGACGAAAAAGCCAAGAGTTTTACAGATACAGTGTCTCTTGATGCTTTCTCTAAAGGTCATGTCATTGTCAAAAAAGGTAAAAAGGTGTTCAATAAATTCATTGTTGAATAATTTTTAATTATACCAGAAAGGTGAATTACTATGTCAGAAAACAAAATCAAAACTAAGGTTTTTGCTCCGTGTTTACTCAGCTTTCTGCTTTTACTCGCTTCATATCTGATATATACAGTTGTTCCGGTATCAGAACTTGCAAACAGCGTTGAACACTCAGGAATGGATGCTGTTTATCTTCTCACCGCATCGCCGGTTGCAGCTTTCATTTCCTTAGTACTTTTGATGGTTGCGTTTATTCCCAACAAAAAGTATTTGACTGAACTTTTAACTAAAAAGGTCACAATTTGCGCTTTTTTGGTTGCGTCGCTCTTAATTGTAATCAGCTTTATATTTTCTGTTTTGTTTGTTGTTTCCCAATATAAAATTGGGTTTACAGCACCTTTTGACGGAACAAAGTGGGAAAGCTACAATGTTTTTATTCTCGTAAGTTGTATCATTGAATTCATTTCTTTTGTTCTTCTTACATTCAGGATGAATGGTATTATCCCTAAAAAATAAAAGACAAGACTTTATTCTTAAAAAAATATACACTTTTTATATGAGGTGCAATTATGGAATTCAAAGATAAGAAAATTTACACAATAGCCACAGCACACCTTGATACAGTATGGAACTGGGATTTTGAGCATGTTATCAACGTTTGTCTTAAGGATACACTTGAGCAGAACTTTGCACTTTTTGAGCAGTATCCTGACTACCGTTTCAATTTTGAAGGTGCCTACAGATACGAACTTTTTGAGGAGTATTATCCAGAAAAGTTCGAACAACTCAGAAAATACATTGCTGACGGAAGATGGAATGTTACAGGCAGCGGATACGAAAACGGCGATGTTAACATACCTTCACCTGAAAGTCTTTTCAGAAATATGCTTTACGGTAATCTCTATTTTGAAAAGAAGTTCGGTAAGAGAAGCAATGACATTTTCCTCCCCGACTGCTTCGGCTTCGGTTGGGCTTTGCCTGCAATTGCCGAGCACGCAGGACTTAAAGGCTTCTCAACCCAGAAGCTTTCATGGGGCAGTGCATACGGTATTCCGTTTGATATAGGTGTTTGGTACGGTTCAAACGGCAAATCGATTTTTGCATCCTTGGATTCAAAATCATATTGTACAACATTCAAAAAAGTCAGAGACAAAAAGGATCTTGTTACAAAGCTTGACAAAAATATCAAAGAGTATAATCTTCCCTGGACATATGCTTATCACGGCGTTGGTGATGTTGGTGGCGCACCTAAGGAAGAATCTGTTAAAACAGTGTGCGGTGAAATATCAACAAATGACCTTTCAGATATTAAAGTTCTTTCTTCTTCACCGACGGAATTTTTTGACGATCTTTCAAAACTTGCACCGGAAGAAATTGCAAAGCTTCCCACTTGGAATAATGAACTTGTTATGACCGATCACGGTGTTGGCTCATATATTTCAAGAGCTTTCAGTAAGAGATGCAACAGAAGAAATGAAGAAATTGCCGATATGGCTGAAAAGGCATCTGTTGCCGCAATGACTCTTACTGATGCAAAGTATCCGAAAACTGAAATTGATAAAGGTTGGAAAAGAACTATTGCACACACCTTCCACGATGATATCACCGGCACTTCCGTACAGCGCGTATATCAGCGCTCCTGGAATGATTATATTCTCAGCTCAAATCAGCTTTCTAATGCGTATGAAGGTTCAACTGCTGAAATTATCAAGAATCTCGATACATCATGGGTAAAGGGAATTCCCGTTGTAATCGGCAACTCCATTGAACAGTCGAGAATGTCAACTGTTGATCTTACTATCCCGTCAAACGGTTACGGCTATATCAGAGCTTTTGATGCCAGAGGCAAAGAAATTCCTTCTCAGGTTAACTATGTTGATGCATCAGTTATGAAGATTTCTCTTGCAGCTTTTGTACCTGCTCTTGGTTATAAAGTCATCGACCTTATGTACAGCAATGAGCCTTGCACAATAAACACAGGCCTTCGCATCGGTACAAATGTCATTGAAAACTTCAAATACATTGTCTCCATCGATAAAAATGGTGATATCTGTTCAATTATTGATAAAACACTCGGAAATACAGAGCTTCTCAGCAAGCCTATCCGCTTTGAGCTTAACAAATATAAGGGTGCAAAAGAATACGCAGCTTGGGAACTCAGATACAAAGAAGTTAAAAAATATCCTTGGGAGTTTGCAGATAAAGGTGTTTGCACAATTGAGAATGCAGGTCCTGTCAAGGTAACTCTTAAGGTTACACAAACAGTTAGTAAATCAAGCTTTACATATTATGTAACACTTGCAGCAGGTTGCCCCTGGGTTAGCGTTTATAATGAGGTTGAGTGGAGAGAGTTCCAACGTACACTTCACAACGGCTTTGCTTTCACCTGCAAGAACAATGCCGCTACTTATGACTTAGGTCTCGGCACAATCAAAAGAGGTGTCGCTGACAAGAAACTTTACAGCGTTCCTGCGCAGAAGTGGGCTGATATCTCCAATAAAGATAACAGCTACGGTGTGTCTGTATTTAGCGATTCTAAATACGGTTGGATTATGAAAGATGAAAAAACTCTGCGTCTTACTGTTCTCCATTCACCTAAAAACTGGTACAGAGATGACAGTGTCCAGGGTATGCTTGAATTCGGTCATAACAGATACGGATATGCTATTTATTCACACAAAGGTGCCGTAGGCACAGAAACGCAGATGAACGCACGCTTTTATGACCAGCCAATGACTGCCTTCATTTCTGACAAGCATGAAGGCAAGCTTGGAAATGAGTATGCATTCGGTTCAATCAGCCATCAGAATGTTATTCTTCGTGCTATGAAGAAAGCTGAAAAAGCAGACAAGATAGTTGTAAGATTCAATGAAAGCAACTATTCAGAAACAAAGAATGTTGAATTTACCCTTGGCAAAGGTATTATGTCCGCACTTGAAGTTAACGCTATGGAAGATGAAATCGGTGTTGCAACCGTTAAAGACGGTAAGCTTATTTTTGACATTGCACCATATGAAGTGAAGAGCTTTTCATTGACTCTTGCTGACAGTAAGATTAGTGACAAAATCAAGTCAACTCCCGTTGAGCTTCCCTTCAACACAGATATTGTTACATTCAATCACAACCGTAACGCTGCCGCAATTCCCACAATCAACGTTTCGATTCCAGGCGAACTTTTCCCGAAAGAAATTGAATGTTGCGGTGTCAGCTTTAAAACAGGGGATATCTGGGGTGAAGGCAACAATGCTCTTATCTGCGCAGGACAGGCCATTCCCGTTAACGCTAAGAAAATTTATTTTGTTGGTGCAAGTCTTTATGGCGATAAGGTATACAATTTCAAGGTTGGGGATAAGGAAGTTCGTGTTCCTGTTCAGTCTGTCAATGAAAGAATCGGTAAATGGGATCTTTATGACCTTGCAGAAACAGCAAACATAAAGACCGATAAGCTTGCTTGGGAATGTACTCATACACACTCACCTGATGGCGATAACGCCGCAAGTCAGCTCTACTTCTTTATGTATGAACTCAATGTTTCGGGTGCTGAAACATTGACCCTTCCTGACGACAACGGTCTTGTAATCATCGCTGCTTCTCAATCTCAGGATGACTCATATATCAAACTCAACACACCTCTTTATGACAGAATCAAAGAGCGCAAGTTTGATTATAAGATGTCTTCAAAAGAAAAGCGAGCATATAAGAGACATAAGATTCTTGAAAAGAAAACTCCCAACAAATCGTAAACACTATACAAGTCCCTGCGAAAAATGCAGGGACTTTTTACGGAGGAATTCTAATGATTAAATCAAACTGCCACACACATACAATATATTGCGACGGAAAAAACACAGCAAGAGAAATGATTGAAGCAGCAATCGAAAAAGGCTTTCACAGTCTGGGCTTTTCCGGCCACAGCCCAATGAATTATGAAAATGAATGGGGAATGAAAAAAGAAAAGGTAAACGACTATCTCACGGAAATACATTCACTTAAAGAAGAATATAAGAACAAAATCGACATTCTCTGCGGTATTGAGGTTGATATTGATTATTGTGATGTTGAACTGTCAGATTTTGATTTCACCATTGGATCCGTTCATCAATTTCACAATGAAGATAAAATCTACGAAATTGACTTGTCAAATGACAAACTTAAAGAAGCTGTAGAAGATATCTTTGACGGTGATGTCTATAAAATGTGTGACGCATATTTCAACCTGGTCGCCGACTTTATATGCAGACATAATTTCGACATTGTGGGTCACTTCGATTTACTCACCAAGTTCAATGAAAAAACACCTCTTATTGATGAATCAAATCCTGACTATCAAAAAAGCGCTCTCAGAGCAATCGACAAAATTCTCTCTCACAACAAGGAAATTCTTTTTGAAGTCAATACAGGTGCAATGTACAGAAAGGGTAACAAGAAGCCTTATCCGGCACCTTTCATTATGAAGCACCTTAATGAAAAGGGTGCAAAAATAACCATTACATCAGATGCACATTGCTGCGAAGCATTGGATTTTGCTTTTGAAGAAATCGCCCGATATTGCAAAAACTTCGGATATAATTACAGCTACATTCTGACAAGCTCGGGAAAACGAAGAATCACCCTTTGATTATCAGACATCGCAACATTTTGCGGTGTCTTGTTTTATTTACATCTATTGATTTTTTTCAATTTCTGAGATATAATAATTCGGTGTATATAAATGCATATGGAGGTTTGGTTATGGAACTTAAAAATATATGTTTTGAGCTTGCAGCTGCAGCAGGTACAAGCGGCGATGAAATTGCTGCCTGCGAAACTGCAAAGAAGTATTTGAGTGAATATCTGCCCTGTAAAATTGACAGATTAGGAAATGTTATCGGTACAATCGGAGAGGGAAAAATACACATTCTTCTTGATGCTCATATTGACCAGATCGGTCTTGTTGTCAGAGGCATTGACGAAAAAGGATTTATTCTCGTTGACAAAGTCGGCGGAATGGACTTAAGAGTGCTTACCGGTGCTGAGGTTATTGTTCAAGGCAAAGAAGACCTTTTTGGTGTGATATGCTCTGTTCCTCCACACCTTCAGTCAAAAGATGACGGAAAAGAAACACTTGACATTAAAACAATGGCAGTTGATATCGGTTACACCAAAGACAAAATTGAAAACCTTGTTTCAATCGGTGACAGAATCACAATGAGAAACTGCCAGTATCAGCTGCTGAACGGCAATATTTCATCTTCATCTTTTGATGACAGATGTTCAGTTGCGGCAATTCTTCGCGCTTTGGAATTGACAAAAAATAAAATTCCTAACCTTAAGTTAACAGTATTATTTTCCACGCAGGAAGAAACAGGCGGCAGCGGTGCAAAGGTTGGTGCATTTTCTGCAATGCCCGACTACGCAATTGCAGTTGATGTGGGCTTTGGCGATGACCCGTATACAGACAAAACACAGACAATTTCTCTCGGCAAAGGCCCTTCAATCGGAATCAGTCCCACCCTTGACAGAGAACTTACTTTAGAACTCGTTAATATTTCAAAGGAAAAATCCATTCCTTATCAGCACGATGTTATGGGCGGCAGAACAGGCACAAACGCTGATTCAATCAACACGACAGGCTGTGGAGTGAAAACAGCACTTCTATCAATTCCCCTGAGATATATGCACACAGCAAATGAGATTATTAACCTTGAAGATGTTGAAAATACAGCAAAGCTCATTGCTGAATTTCTTATTAAAAAGGAGGCTGAAGCAAATGCTTGAAACTCTTAAGGAACTGTGCCTTCTTGACGGTACATCGGGCAGAGAAGAAAAAGTCAGAGAATATATAATTTCAAAGATAGAAGGCAAATGTGAATATAGAGTTGACCCGATGGGTAATATTCTTGCTTTCAAAAGAGGTAAAAATACTTCAAAAAACAAGGTTATGCTTTCAGCTCATATGGATGAAGTCGGCTTTATTGTAACATACATCTGTGACAACGGATTTCTCAAATTCACATCTGTCGGCGGTGTTGACAGTAAAGTTGTCGCAGGCAGAGCAGTAACAGTTGGCGAAAATGAAGTTACAGGAATAATCGGAAACAAGGCTCTTCATCTCACAGAAGGTGACGAAGAAAAAACTGCGCCAAAGATGAATAAAATGTACATTGACATCGGCGCAGCTTCAAAAGAAGATGCCGAAAAGACGGTAAGTATCGGTGATGCTGTTTATTTCAAATCTGATTTTGTTCTTTTCGGTGATAATAAGGTTAAAGCCAAGGCAATAGATGACCGTTTCGGCTGTGCGATTATGCTCAGAATGATTGAAAATGAGCTTGAATATGACACTCATTTTGCTTTTCTTGTTCAAGAGGAGGTGGGTTGCAGAGGTGCAGGTCCTGCTGTGTTTTCAATAAGACCGGACTATGCAATCGTACTTGAGGCAACAACAGCTTCAGATATTGCAGGAGTAAGTGATGAAAACTCAGTCTGCTGTCACGGCAAAGGCGCTGTTGTATCATTTATGGACAGAAGCACAATATATAACAGAAAAATGTTCAAAAACGCATTTGAAACAGCAAGAAAAGAAGGTATTAAAGTGCAGACAAAAACAACCGTTGCAGGCGGAAATGATGCAGGAACTATTCACAAAAGCTGTGAAGGAGTTTATACAATTGCAGTTTCACTTCCTTGCCGATATATTCACTCCGGCACTTCAGTAGCAGACATTGATGATATGAAATCTTGTATGGAACTTGCTGTAGCACTTTCCGAGGAATACGCTAATGCTTAAAATACTGACCGATAAAGACTTGCCCAATCTTTTGTCTTTCTGTGACGGAAGTATACTCGGCACAAGAATATCTTGCTATGCTTTATGTTACGGCTTTGATAAGGATTTTCTGATGTTCTGGGCCGACGAAGATTATAATTGCATCGCAGCAAAATTTGATAATTCTTTAACTGTGGTTGCCAATGATAATTCAGATGTTGAGGAACTCAGGAAATTCATCGACATCATCGGTGCAGATACTGTAACAGTTAACGAAGATATTGCAAAAGCGTTAAATTATTCTGAATTTGACACAAAAAAAGGTTTTAAATATATGGGCAATAATAATCCTGATTTTTCCGCCGATATAGTCAATGAGGCAGATTTAAAAGAAATATACACCCTCATCAGCAAGGCTATTCCTAATTCTTTTGCTAACACGAAAGAAGCATATCTGTCTTTTGTTTCTGATTTTACTTACAGGCGAAGGCGGGGATTTGCAACAGGAAAATGTATTCATCACGATGAAAAGGTAGTGTCTTCTGCAATAACTGCGGCACAAAGTAAAAATTCAGCCTTGATAAGCGGTGTAGCGTGCTACGAAGAATACAGAAAATTCGGTTACGGAAAAAGAACGGTGCTGAACCTTGCAGAAGAATTGAAAACAAACAAAAAAGAAGTGTTTGTAATCGCTCTGAATACTTCTGCCGAAGGATTTTATGAACACATCGGATTTACAGAATGTGAAAAAATTGCTTTTATAAAACGAAAGGTTTAAATATGTTTAATTTTGACGAAAGAATTGAAGGATTTTCAAAAAAAGCTCTTGAAGAAGCAAAAACAGAATTTGAAAATATTGATGAAATAACCGAGTATAATCAGAGAAAAATGCTCAAAGCTTTTATTGACAACGGAGTTTCAGAAAATATATTCGCAGAAAGTACCGGTTACGGTTATAATGACAGAGGCAGAGAAATAATTGACAAAGTTTTTGCACAAGCAGTCGGCGCTGAAGACGCACTTGTAAGACACAACTTCACCTGCGGAACACACACGCTTACAGTTGCACTGTTCGGTGTGCTTCGACCGGGTGACACAATGCTCAGTGTTTCGGGCAGACCTTATGATACGATTTTACCTGTTATCGGGGTTGGCTCAACAGAAAATGAAAATATGGGTTCACTGAAAAACTACGGTGTCAATTATGAAGAGGTTGCCTTAAATGAAGAAGGCAGACTGGATTATGAAAAAATAGAAGCAAGACTTCGGAAAAGCCCTGTTCGTATGGTTTATATTCAACGTTCAAGAGGCTACAGTCTTCGTCCAACAATCTCTGTTGCCGAAATCAAAAGGGTTGTTGACATCGCCGGGAAATATGAAGATACTATGGTTATGGTCGATAACTGCTACGGCGAATGGACAGAGAGAATTGAACCCACTGATGTTGGTGCAGACCTTATTGCAGGCTCTCTTATCAAGAATCCCGGCGGAGGCATAGCAAAAACAGGCGGATACATTGCAGGAAAGAAAGAGTTTGTCGAGCTTTGTGCTTACAGAATGACAACTCCCGGACTCGGCAGAGAGGTTGGTGCAACACTGGGTCAAAGCAGAGATTTGTTTATGGGCATCTTTTCAGCCCCTCATGTTGTCGGCGAAGCACTTAAAACCGCTGTTTATACAAGTGCAATAATGAAGCAGTTGGGATTCGATTCAACTCCCACAGTACACGAAACAAGACACGATATAATTGAAGCCGTAAAACTCGGCAAAGAAAGTCTGTTAATTGCCTTTTGTCAGGGACTTCAGAAAGGCGCTCCCGTTGATTCATTTGTAACTCCCGAGCCTTGGGATATGCCGGGTTATGACAATAAAGTTATTATGGCGGCGGGCGCATTCACACTCGGCTCATCAATTGAGCTTTCAGCCGATGCGCCGCTTCGAGAACCTTTTGCTGTATGGCTTCAAGGCGGTCTAAACTTCCACAGCAGCAAGGTAGCGGTAATGTTTGCAGCTCAGGAAGTATTAAAAGTGCTGGACAAAGAGGGAAGATAATGGGTAATTTCAAAGGCTTTGACCAAAATGCTTTTATGCTTTTGGAAATGAATAAATTTAACGACAGCAAGGATTTTTATGAGTCTGTTAAGGACGACATAAAAAGAACGGCAATTATGCCTATGCGACAGCTGGCTGGTGATTTGGGAAAAGAGCTTATAAGAATCGATGATAAAATGAATCTGATTCCGACAAAGATGGTATCACGAATCCGTCGTGATACACGTTTTTCCAAAAACAAAGATTTATACCGCGCTAACGTCTGGTGTATGTTTATGCGTGACAAACATCAATGGCAGTATCAGCCCTGTATGTGGTTTGAGTTTTATCCCAACTGCTACAGCTACGGTGTTGGTATGTTCAGAACAGATGCGGCATATCTTGAATGTTTCAGGGAAACTTTAAAAGAGAATCAGGCGCTTTTCAAAAAAGCTCTTAAAGTGCTCCAAATCACAGGAGCAGAGCTTAATATTGAATGTTTCAAAAAAGACAAACCCGGTATTGAAGAAATTGACAATGATTTGAAAATATATTATAACTGCAGAAATTTCGGCTTTATCTGCTACAACGCAGATATGAATAAGCTTATTGACGGCAGCATTAAAGAAGAACTCATTTATGCTATCAGGGCTTTCGCTCCTATGTATCAATTTTTAATTAAGGTTACAGAAAAAATGTATGAAAAAGGTGAATGATTATGCTTAACAACCCTTATTCCATTCTCAAAAGCGGCTCAGATATTCGAGGAACTGCAACTGACGGAGTTTCAGGTGAAGAAATACAGCTTACTGATGAAGCCATATTTGATTTAACAGTCGGCTTTTGCAAGTGGCTGAATGAAAACGGATATACCCAAAACAATAAAATTGCAGTCGGTCACGACTCAAGAATTTCAGCTGAAAGAATAAAAAGCAACGTTATTGAAGCACTCGGTGAATTCGGTTATGACGTTTATGATTGTTCCTACGCTTCTACTCCCGCAATGTTTATGACAACTATTGACCTTGACTGTGTTGCATCGGTACAGATAACGGCGAGTCATCATCCTTTTAATAAGAACGGTCTCAAGTTTTTCACCAAACACGGGGGACTTAATTCAAGTGATATTGAACGCATCATTGAATTCGCTGTTGAGCCTTTTGAAAAGAAAGGAACAAAAGCTGAGGTAATTCCGACTGATTTTATGGCGATATATTCAAAACGTCTTCGTGATATGATTTGCAAAGGTGTAAACGCTGAAAACTATATCAAGCCGCTTAAGGGTTACAAAATTATCGTTGATGCTGGCAACGGTGTGGGCGGATTTTACGCAACAGATGTCCTTGCACCTTTAGGTGCTGATATTACAGGCAGCTGTTACCTTGAAAAAGACGGAATGTTTCCAAATCACGCTCCTAACCCCGAGAGCAAAGAAGCTATGGCATCAGTTTGCAAAGCCACAACAGATGCAAAAGCAGATTTAGGCATTATTTTTGATACTGATGTCGACAGAGCAGGTTGCGTTGACAAAAACGGAAAAGAAATCAACCGCAACCGCCTTGTTGCACTCGCTTCAATCATTGCACTTGAAGGTAATGAGGGCGGCACAATTGTTACGGACAGCGTAACTTCTGTTGGCCTTACAAAATTCATCAATGAAACTCTCGGCGGTGTTCATTACAGATACAAACGAGGGTACAGAAATGTAATCAATGAACAACTCAGGCTTCAAAGTGAGGGTGTTAACTGTCCGCTCGCTATGGAAACATCAGGACACGCCGCATTCAGAGAAAATTATTATCTTGATGACGGTGCATATCTAATCACAAAAATCATAATAAAAATGGCACAGATGGGTAAAGAAGGTAAGAATCTTGATTCTCTTATCAGTTCATTACAAGACCCTGCCGAGGAAAAGGAACTCAGATTCAAAATAAAGTGCAATGATTTCAAGGAGTATGGCAACAAGGTTATTTTTGAACTGGAAAACTATGCAAAAAAACAGAATGGTTGGAGAATTGCTGACGACAACAGAGAAGGTGTTAGAATCTATTTTGATGCCGAAGATGAAAAAGGCTGGCTCCTTTTGAGGCTCAGTGTTCACGACCCGATTATGCCTCTTAATATTGAAAGTGATACAGTCGGCGGTGTAAGGAAAATTGCGATGAAATTAAAGTCATTTTTAGATTCCTGGGATATGCTTGACATCACATCTTTGGAGAATTTTATAAACTGATTAAAAGGAAAGGAGGCTGAATGATGAAAAAATATTCACTTGGATTCATTGTGTTTTCAATAACTGCTTTGCTAGTTATCATACTTTGTGTAACTGCCTTTAAGCCTATTGATTCACTTATGACTCCGCCAAAACTTGAAGGTGAAAATCTTAACATTCAGCTTGCTTTTGAAAGTTCGGTTGAAAGCGGATACAAGTTGAAATCTCCTATAAACGGTGATTACAGATCCGCATATATTTCAAAAGATCTTAACGGTGACGGCCAAGATGAGGTAATTGTGTTTTACAGTGCAGCCTCAGCGGTTGATATAATCAGAATGAATGTTTTGAACAAAGATAACGGTACATGGTGTTCTGTTGCTGACTTTGAAAGTTCACACAGCGAAATACATCAGGTTGACTTTGCTGATATTGACGGTGACGGCTCAAAAGAACTACTCGTTGGTTGGGCTGTTTATCAAAACAACTTATCAAGACAGCTTAATGTTTACAAGGTATCAACCATCGAAAACAATGCAATTGTAAGCGTTTTTGATTCACGGTATTCAGAATTTGAGGTCTGCGACATCGATTGCAACGGAACACAAGATATTTTAATTTTTGACACGGATATTGTCAGAAGCGAAAGTTCATATTCAGCCCGTTTTCTTACATATGAAAACAAGAAATTTATTGTCAAAAACCGTTTATCTCTTGATTCTTCCATTTCTTCAGTTGCAGCGATAAAAACCGAATATGAATCTGAAGATAATGTTTTGTATATCTATGTTGACGGTTATAAAGTTGACAGTGGTATAATAACCGATGTTTTTTATTACGATTCATCAAATAAGAACTTTGTGAAATTGCAAACAAATGACAGTTACGTTTCAGCTCTTTCGTCAAGAAGCACAAACATTTTTTGCGATGATATTAACTCTGATGAAAAAATAGAAATTCCTTTTGAAAAAACGCTTGAAAAAAGCAAGGTTATATCCGAAACATCTGAAAAAGCTCAGAGACAAACCATTGTTGAATGGGTCAGATATGAAAACGGTAAGCTTAAAACAGTCCGTTATGAGCTTATAAACTCAAAAGGAGGTTTTAGACTTAACATTCCGAAAAAACTTGTTGATAAAATTACTGTTGTAAACAATTATACAAACAATACCATTACCTTTTACGAACTAACAACTGATAGCGAAAGTGAAAAGTCTGTAGGTAAAGCTTTATTTTCAATTAAATTTTCCGATATTCATAATGAATATGAAGAAATCGGCTCAAAATACAGAGAACTTGCTGAAATCGGTAACAATGAATTATATTACTGTATCTATGAAAACGGTGAAAACTTCAACATATCAAAATCATATATTGAAAAAATGCTTGATGACCGGAACGGAGAAGAAATATGAAGACTGTTCTAATAGCAGAAGATGAAAGCTCAATAAGAGAGTTTATAACCATAAATCTTAATTTAAAAGGCTATGAGGTTATTGAGGCTGTAAATGGCACTCATGCGATGGAATTATTTGATTTGTACCAAGATAAAATAGACATTGCGTTGCTTGATATAATGATGCCAAAAGCTGATGGGTTTGAGGTTTGCAAATATATCAGGAACAAAAATGTCAGCACAGGAATTATATTCTTAACAGCCAAAGCTCAGGAGACAGACAAAATAGATGGATTAACCTCAGGGGCTGATGACTACATAACAAAACCGTTTTCAACCACTGAATTGATGGCAAGAGTTGATTCTCTTTACAGAAGGGTTGAATATAGCAAAGAATTGCTCAATTCCACTTTCATTAACTCGATAAGACTTGGTGAATTTGAACTCGATTTAAAAAAGCATATGCTCTACAAAAGTGACGTTCCAATTGAACTTACACATATAGAGTTTCAGATTATTGAGTGTTTTTTCACAACCCCCGAAAAGTCCATCACAAGAAGTGACATTCTTAAAAAGGTTTGGGGTGATAATTTCTACGGTGATGACAAAGTGGTTGATGTAAATATCCGCCGACTGAGATTAAAAATTGAAGAAGACCCTTCTGCACCCAAACATCTTATTACCGTGTGGGGACATGGCTATAAGTGGATAAACAAGTAAAGCAAAATGAAAGGAGTTTGCAATCAAAGTGAAAAGTTCTATCAAAATAAGATGGCAAAAAAATATACTTTTTGTTCTCGTTGCAATTCTCCTTGTGTTTTCTTTTGCAGTGCTGTACTCGGTGTATTACAGATATTTCAGCTCGACAGAAGATACTATCCGTGCAAGAATAAATCAAAGTGTTGATACATTCTTTGCTCCATACACTATCGGCGATGATGAACTTTTTGCAATCGGTGCAGGTGAGTTTGTTGAAACTTTTTTATATAAGGATATCATGGAAGTATGGGTACTGGATAAAAACGGAAACGTAATTGTTTCTTCAAGCGGGTTCAGCCCTGAAACCACAAGTGCTTTTCCTGATTTTGAGTCAGCGCTTTACTCTGATAATAATATCGGTGTAAAAAGAACACATATGGATTCGGGAGAGCCTGTAACGGCAATGACATATATTCTGCGCAACAATTCTTCTGAGGTTGAGGGTGCTGTCAGATATCTTATTTCTATGGAAGATATGTATCAACAGCTTTTTATTCTGACTGTTATAGTGCTCATAATTCTTGCTCTGATTATTATGCTGATTACTATGTCCGGAATGTATTTTGTGTCATCAATCGTAAATCCATTGCAGAAAATCAGTGCAACCACAACAGAAATAGCCAAAGGAAATTTCAGCGTAAGGATTGAGAACAGCTCCGACGATGAAATAGGTGAGCTTTGCACTTCAATCAATAATATGGCAAAACAGCTCAGTGAAATAGACAAAATGAAAAACGAATTTATCTCTACGGTTTCTCACGAAATAAGAACACCTCTTACAGCGATTAAGGGGTGGGGAGAGACTTTACAGAATGTAGATTGCAATTCTGAAATCAATAAAAAGGGACTTGAAGTTATAATTGACGAAACCACCCGACTTTCAGCCATGGTTGAAGAACTGCTTGACTTTTCAAGAATGCAGAATGGAAACATAAATTTAATTAACGAAAAAGTATCCTTGAAAAAAGCGTTAGAGCAAGCCTGCGAAATTTATGTTCCAAAAGCAACCGCAGAGAAAATTGAACTCAAATTTGATACAGGTGAATATAACAACTTGTTTCTTATCGGAGATTATGATAAAATAAGACAGGTATTTGTTAACATTCTGGATAATGCGATAAAATACACCCCACCGAAAGGCTTGATAGAAATATCTCTTACTACAACTGATAATACTGCTAAAATCTCATTCAAAGATAACGGTTGCGGTATATCAGAGTATGATTTAAAACACGTAAAAGAAAAGTTTTACAAAGCAAATAACACCGTCCGCAGCACAGGCATCGGACTTGCTGTAGCAGATGAAATCATCCGAATGCACGGCGGTGAATTAAATATTGTCAGCACACTCGGCATCGGAACTACTGTTGATGTAGTTTTGCCGATAAGCTGTAAGGAGGATGCAAATGAATAAGCAAAAAGAAACAATATCCAACAAAGCTTCAATCGGCGGTCAAGCACTTATCGAAGGAATTATGATGCAAGGTCCTGAAGGTGCAGCTGTATCTGTGAGATGCCCTGACGGCACAATTGACACTGAAAAAATTGAAGTAAAGCATATTAAAGACAAAATCAAATTCTTTGGCCGGCCGATGATAAGAGGTATTGTTAATTATGTTGAATCGATGATGTTCGGTTATAAATGCCTTATGATGTCTGCTGAAAAGTCAGGACTCGAAGACATTGAAGAATCAGAAGAAAATATGTCAAAACTTGACAAGTGGCTCAATGAGCACATTAACAAAAAAGTTATGGGAGTTTTGACAGCCATAGCTTCTGTTATAGGTGTTTGTCTGGCCTTTGTCCTGTTTTTCTATCTGCCGACCATTACTGTTGATTTAATTAACAAGCTTGCTTCGGGAGCTCTTGATAATTTCAGAGCGCTTTTTGAAGGTATCATCAGAATGGTAATTTTTGTCGCATATCTCGCCCTTGTTTCTTTGATGAAAGATATCAAACGTACTTTTATGTATCACGGTGCTGAACATAAAACTATTTTCTGCTATGAAAACGGACTTGAGCTTAATGTTGAAAATGTTAAAAGGCAGTCACGTTTTCATCCGAGATGCGGAACAAGTTTCATATTCGTAATTATTATTATAAGCGTTATTATCTCATCAGCAATTTCAGTCGCATTTCCCGAATTGCGCAACCGGAGACTTATCTGGATGGCAATTAAGATTCTCATTCTTCCGATTGTCACAGGTCTCAGCTATGAATTTATAAAATATGCGGGAAAGCACGATAATTTATTTGTAAAAATACTTGCTGCTCCGGGGCTTTGGATGCAAAGACTAACAACAAAAGAACCGGATGAAAGTATGATTGAAGTGGCAATTGAAGCTTTCAAGGCGGTAATGCCGGATAAAGAAAAGGAAGATACAGTTGACTGATAAATTCTATTACAAAATAATTGCGGAAAAACTGAATGAGGAAAATATCGAAGATTACGAATTTGAAGCAAAAGTATTTTTAAGTTATTATTGCGGTTGCAGCATCACAGAGGCAGCTTTCAAAAAAGAATGTGATTTGTCACCCGATATAATTGAAGCTGTCGAAAAGGCAATCAGCGAGAGAAAAGACGGCAGACCGATACAGTATATTATCGGTGAATGGGATTTTATGGATTACACATTCAAAGTGGGGGAGGGAGTTCTCATTCCAAGACCTGAAACCGAACTTCTTTGTGAATATGTATCTGATAAAATTAAAAATCTTGAAAAACCTATCGTATACGATCTTTGCTCAGGCAGCGGTTGTATAGGTTTGTCAATAAAAAAGATGGTTCCTCAATGTGATATTTATCTTATTGAAAAAAGTGTTGATGCACTCAGATATCTTACTGACAATGCATCAGCTGTGTGCAAAAACACGTTTTTAACCATTGTTAAAGGCGATATTTTTGACATTGACGCATTTGAGGATTATCCTAAAGCCGATGCTATAGTCAGCAATCCGCCGTATATCAGTTCAGCTGAAATACCAACACTCCAAAGAGAAGTTCAATTTGAACCGGATATGGCACTTGACGGTGGTGCGGACGGACTTGATTTTTACCGACTTCTCACATCAAAATGGACTTCATTTCTCAAAAAGGATGGCTTTATGGCTTTGGAGTGCGGAGGGGATCAAGCCGAAAATATTGCTGATATGTTCAACGAAAATAAATTTGACAGCGAAATAATCGAAGATTATAATCATATAAAAAGATTTGTAGTAGGGAGGAAAAACTAATGGGTTTACTGAGTGATATCATCAGTAACGGTTTCAGTATTGAAACTATGCTTTCGCTTTGTGCAAGTATATTTATCATTGTTTGCGTGTTGCCTCTTCACGAATTTGCACATGGTTACATTGCCTATAAACTAGGAGATGATACTGCCAAACGAATGGGAAGGCTTACCATGAATCCGCTTGCACACATTGACCCGCTCGGTGCGATTATGATAATCCTTGTTGGTTTCGGATATGCAAAGGCTGTGCCTGTCAATATGATGAACTTCAAACGAGATAAAAGAAAAAAGTATATGGCAATAACTGCACTTGCAGGCCCTGTTTCAAATCTTATTATGGCTCTTATTCTTATGTTTTGTGAGTGTATTTTTACAGAAACAGCACTTGCATACAACGAATTTTCCTGGTATATAGCTGTATTTTTTAACTATGCGGCATATATCAACATTTCTCTTGCTGTGTTTAATCTTATCCCAATTCCTCCGCTCGACGGATCAAGAATTCTGAACGCTGTTATTCCGGACAAATATTATTATAAAATTATGCAGTATGAAAGATACATCATTCTCGTTGTATTTATCCTGATTTTCACAGGAATACTTGATGGTCCTTTGTCTTTTCTTACAAGCATTATTTACAGCTTTCTTATGCAGATTGCATCATTCCCTTTCGGACTTATTTAAAGGTGTAATATGGAAAAAATACAGTATAAATTAGATGTGTTTGAAGGCCCGATGGATCTTCTTTTGCATCTGATAAGCAAACACAAACTTAATATCAATGACATACCTATTTTCGATCTTGTTGAGCAGTATATTGATTACGTTCACAAAATGGAAGAGGCCGATATGGAAATTGCCAGCGATTTTCTCGAAATGGCAGCAAGACTTGTATACATTAAGTCAGTATCCCTTCTCCCTGTTTATGAAGAAGCAGAGCAGTTGAAGAATGAACTCACGGGCGAACTTCTTGAATATCGTGACTGCAAGATTATGGCAGGCAAAATTGCTGAAAAGGCAAACGGTTTTGATTATTTTTACCGTGAGACAACGAAAATAGAATTTAACAAAAAATATGAAAGACAGCATGAAAGCAATGAGCTTATAGGTCACTATCTTTCAGCAATAGGCAAAGGTAAGCGTAAGTTGCCGCCTCCGATTGATGCTTTTTCTGCAATCGTAACAAAAAAGATTGTCTCCGTCAGTTCAAGAATCACGGGGATTTTCACAAAACTCAGAATCGGTGTGAAAAAACGCTTCGGAGATTTCTTTTCAGATGCACGCTCACGCTCTGAAATGGTTGCAACTTTTCTTGCAATGCTCGAGCTTATCAAAGCAAACAAAATAAGCGTTGAAGGTGAAGGTGACCAATCTGTGGTTACGCAAACCGGCGAAATCGAAAATCCTGATGAAATTATTTTAAGTTCAGGCGGTGAAAACTATGATGAATAATGAAAATATACTTCCTACTCTTGAAGCGGTTTTGTTTGCAGTAGGTGAGCCAATAGAAATCACAAGATTATCTCAAGCCCTTGGCACAGAAATTGTTGTTCTTTCGGAAGCTTTGGATATACTGAGAGAAAAATATGAAGATGACTCGTCCGGACTTTGTCTTTTAAGACTTGATGATAAGTATCAGCTTTGCACAAAGCAGCAGTATGCCGACAGCATCAGAAGTGTAATTGAAATCAAAAAGAACACTCCGCTTTCTCAGGCAGCATTTGAAGTACTCGCCATTGTGGCTTATAACCAGCCTGTCACCAAAGCTTTTATTGAGCAAATCAGAGGTGTAGACTGTTCGGCAGTAATTTCTAATCTTTGTCAAAAATCACTTATAGAAGAAAAGGGCAGACTTGACCTTCCCGGCAGACCGCTCATATACGGCACAACACCGGAATTTCTACGTTGCTTCTGCATTTCTTCACTCGATGAACTTCCTGAACTTCCTAATAATGATGAAGTGAAAGAAGAAAATTATGAAAATGTTGATGAAGATTTGAATTTAACTGTTGACGAAAACGAAAATTTAGAGTAACATATAAAGAGATATTTAACTTTGGGGGTGAAAAAGTGACAGGATTTCAAGTTTTCTTGTGTGTCCTTGCAGGAATAATTGCATTTTTTATTCTTATTCTTTCAATTCCACTCAAAGTTTCAATTGGATATGATGATAAAATTCGATTATCAATAAAATATCTTTTTATAAAAATTAACGTTTTACCCTTAGACCCCAAAAAAGCCAAAGAAAAACCACCTAAGGAAAAGAAACCGAAAGAAGAAAAACCAAAGGAAGAAAAGCCTAAAGAAAAGAAACCCAATCCTATTCTTGAAATGGTTAAAGCAAACGGCTATGATGGTATGATGCTAGTTATAACCAATCTCGGCAAAATTTTAGGTTCATACGGCGGAAAAATTTTCAAAAGTATCACTTTTGACAGAATTGACCTACATATTTCGGTAGGCACAGGCGATTCGGCCGCTACAGCTTTAAAATACGGAAAGACCTGTCAGCAGGTATATCCTGTAATGGGATTTATCTGTTCAAACAATCTTGTCAGAAAATACGATATTATGGTTGAACCGGATTTTCTTGCGAACTCAACCCAAGGTGAGTTCTTTTGCGATATGAATATATGTTTACGCAAGATTATCAACGCAACACTCAGTATGGTTATAAAGCTGATTTTCGGTGTAGTTGTTAAGTTCGTTAAAGGCGGAACATCAAAACCGAAAGAAGCTCAAAACAATATAAACACTCAAACAAAACCTCAAAGTTAAATGAAAGGATGATATACAATGGCAGAAAAGAGTGCAGGTGCAATTCTTACTTCAACAATCGAAAAAATCCGTGAGCTTGTAGACACAAGTACAATCATCGGCGAGGCTATCTACGCTGAAGGCGGAACAACAATCATTCCCGTTTCAAAGGTTACATACGGCTTTGCTTCAGGTGGTGCTGACTTCCCTTCAAAGGGCACAAAAGAGCTCTTTGGCGGTGGCGGCGGTGCAGGTGTAACTATTACACCCGTTGCTTTCCTTGTAATTAACGGTGGCGAAGTAACTCTTAAGCACATCACAGCTTATGACAACGCAGCTGAAAGAGTTGTAAACCTTGTTCCCGAAATGTTCGACAAGGTCACAGGTCTTATGAACAAAGCAAAGAAAGATGCTGCTCTCGCAGCTGATGCTGTTGATGCTCCCATTGAGCCTCAGGCATAAAAATTTATAATTAAAAATCCAACCGCCTGCATATCATTAAATTGGCAGGTGGTTGCTTTGTTAATTAAAAAGATTTTTACAGTTACTTTATCCTTGTTAATTTTTTCGTTTTCAGCTCTTTCAGCAGATTTTTCCGAAGTAAGCGGGAAAAGTGCCGTGCTGATAAACGCCGACACAAATGAGGTGATTTTCGAGAAAAACAAGAATGAAGTTTTGTCTATGGCAAGTACAACAAAAATTATGACAAGTCTTCTCGCAATTGAATCGGGAAAACTGTCTTGTGTTGTAACTGCTTCAAAAGATGTTGCGGTTGAAGGCACTTCAATCGGCATAAAAAAAGGGGATAGCTTTACGCTTGAAACTCTTGTTTATGCCATGCTTCTGGAATCAGGTAACGATGCAGCTGTTCTGACTGCCGAATATCTTGCCGGCGGCGAAGAAGCTTTTTCAGTCCTTATGAATGAAAAAGCGGAAGAAATCGGTATGACTTCAACTAATTTCGTCACGGCCTCAGGTCTTGATGCTGAAGAGCATTACACAACAGCATACGAAATGGCGCTTTTGGGTGCATATGCAATTCAAAATCCGGTTTTCAAAAAGATTTGTTCAACGGAGAGTTATAGCGCAAAATATATTGTACCGGACATTGCTGAAACCTACTCAAATCACAACAGACTGCTTAATTTATACGAAGGTGTTTTCGGTATAAAAACAGGCTTCACCAATAAAAGCGGTCGATGTCTCGTATCAGCTTGTGAAAAAGACGGCATCACGCTGGTTGCTGTCACACTTAATGCAGGTGATGATTGGAATGACCATATAAAAATGTATGACTTCGGTTATTCTGTAGTTTCTCAAAACAAATCTGCGGTTAATATTCCCGATGAAATTAACGTGTACGGCTCTTTAAAATCGACAGTAAAAATACAATGTCCTGAAATAAAGGTAACTGCCGACTCAGATGACAGAATCAGCTTTAAAGTAAGGCTGAAAAAATGGCTTTATGCACCGATAGCGCCCGGTGACACAGTCGGATATGTCGAGGTTATTGCGAACGGCAGAATCATAAAAAAACAGAGCATAACTGCTACAGAAAGTGCAGAACTTCTCAACACAAACGCAGAACCCAATTTCAGCTTTTTTTATAAACTCAAACAGCTGTTTCAACATTAGAAAGACTAACTATTAAAAGTCAATAGCAAAAAGTAAAAAATGTTGTGAATTGT
>CAYUVR010000005.1:0-67957 GCA_964448225.1 uncultured Faecalibacterium sp.
GTGACCCTCTGCTTGTAAGGCAGATGCTCTCCCAGCTGAGCTATGCTCCCATCTTTGCCACCACTCTCGCAGCGACTCGTATACTATACATCAAAAAAGTTTTTTTGTCAACACCTTTTTTGAAGTTTTTTTATTTTTTTCGGAATTTTATTTTGTGGCTCTTTTGATGAGTTGTTTTATGTCATTTGAGGTGAAAACATACTTTTTGTCGCAGAACTGACAGGAGACTTCCGTTTTTTCATCGTTCATCATATCTGCAAGCTCATCCTTGCCGGTGCTTATAAGAGCTGCTTCCACTCTCTGCTTTGAGCAGTAGCATTTATATTCCGGCTCACTGCCGTCGAGAATCTCCAAATCAAAGAGCTTCAATGCGTGGCGGCAGATTTCTTCGGGGGACATACCTTTATCGATAAGAGTTGAGATAGGCTCAAGTCCCTCAATGGATTTTTCAACCTTTTCAATTGTGTCTTCCATTGCGGTGGGAAGAAGCTGAATGATAAGACCGCCTGCCGCTTTGATTGAAAGGTCAGGATTCACAAGCACCCCAAGGGCGCAAACTGTTGGGGTCTGCTCGCTTGTGGAATAGTATGCGGTGATATCTTCCGCAATTTCACCTGTTATAATTGGTGACTGTCCGACATAAGGCTCTTTCATACCAAGGTCTTTGATAACGGTGAGAAAACCGTTTGTGCCGACTGCACCTGCAACATCAAGCTTGCCTTTTTTGTTGAGAGGAATTTCAACAATGTTTTGCTGAACATATCCTCTTACGTTACCGGAAGAGTCGGAAACTGCCATAACCGTACCTGCAGGGCCGTCACCTCTGAGCCTGAGGGTGACTGAATCGTCTTTGCCTTTGAGTGCAGAGCCCATAAGTGAAGCGGCTGTGAGTAGCCTGCCGAGAGCCGCAGAACAAACAGCTGAGGTTTTGTGAATCTGCTGTGCTTTTTCACAAATATCTGTTGAATTGACTGCCATAGCAGTAAGTGTACCGTCTGTGGAAATACATCTTGCCAATTTACCCATATAAATACTCCTTTTTAATGTAAAGTGCAGATTGTAAATTCGGCGGGCAGATTTCACCCGTAATCACTTGACCAAAACGGATATAATCCGGAGCGAAGCGACCCTTTATTCTGTATTCAGAAGGGTATAGCCCTTCTTTACTGTGTTCCGTGCTTTCTCAAAACAAATACCGCACGTTCGGTATCGGCTCTGACTTTGTTCTTTGTCATTTCTTCATATATGCCGATGACCTCAAATTTGTAGCTTTCAGCCCACTTGCGTATCAGGTCAAGCTCATAGCCTTTTTCCTGAAACTGCTCGGTATATTTATAGTATACATCTTCTTGTTCATCTTTTTCAAAAATGTCAAGACTGATGCTTGTAAGAAGGTTGTTGTCTGTGCTGTTCTGCCACACGCAATACACATCGTCCATATCATAAACGAAGGTGTTGTTCCCGAGAACCTCCCTGTGCTTATAGGGAGTGTTCACATCAAAAATAAAAATGCCGTTGTCCTCCATAAAAAGTGACACGCGGCGAAAAATGTCCTTCACCGTTTCTTCTTTTGTGACGTGGTTGATGCTGTCAAGAGTACATACAGCACCGTTTATTGTGCCGAAAAGGTCAAGACTTTCCATCTTCTGGCAAAGAAAGAGAACATCTGCTCCGCTTTCCGTTTTCTTTTCCTGTGCAACGGAAAGCATTTCTTCAGAAGCGTCAACACCGATAACTTCATAGCCCTTTTGCGACAACAGAAGCGATACAGTTCCCGTTCCGCAGGCTAAATCAAGCAAAATCCCCTTGCCGACACCGTTTTCAGCAAGGAGACCGGTTATATAATTACATCTGCTTTCATAGTCAACGTTTTCGGTCAATAAATCATAATAATATGCAAAATCACCGTAACCTGCCATAGCTTAATCCTCTTTGCCGAAAATTCTTTCATATCCGCCCTTGCCGAATGCGAGTGAACGGTTTACACGGCTGATGGTAGCGGTTGAGGCTCCTGTCTGAGCGACAATATCACTGTATACTCTTTTTTCGCTGAGCATTTTTGCAACAACAAGTCTTTGCGAAATTGAAGCAAGTTCAGTTTTCGTGCAAAGATCATCAAAAAGAGCTTCGCATTCTTCAAGAGTTTCGATTTTGAGAATGGTCTCAAAAAGATACTCAATGTTTTTGTTGATTTTGTCGTTGTTTCTGTCTGCCATTATATTTATCCTTTCGAATATGTTGTTTTCTTCAAGTAAAAAAAATAAAAGTAGATTTTTCCAATCGTTTACTAGTTTAGCACATTAAACATAAAAAGTAAATAAGATTTCACAAAATTTATCTTGTGCTTTTTTCTTATTGCAATTCCACTGAGTTGTGGTATAATTATAGTTGTATAAAACGGTAAAACGGAAAGGAAGATTCAAATGAGCTATCAGCTTCAGGTGGCATTAACAGTTCTTATTATTTTAGCGGTGCTTTTCCTTATATTATATTTTGGTCTGGGTGTAGTCTTTTTCTTCATCGCTCTGGGTAACAAAAAAAGACCTGATATGACTGTACCCTGTAAGGACAGCCTTTTTGAAAGAAATGCAGACAATGTTAACCTTATTGCAGGTTACAAATGGTATGACAACACATATCATCAGGAGGTTATCATCAAAAACAGAAAAGGGGAAAACCTCCACGGCGTTGAGTTCCGCAATCCCTCAAACAGCAATGTGTGGGTTGTTTGCCTTCACGGCTGGACAAATGTCAACAGAGAGATGTCTTCATACGCAATGGAATTTTACAAAAGAGGCTTCAATGTACTTCTTCCCGACCTTCGTGGTCACAACAACAGCGAGCACAGGTTCGTCACAATGGGTTGGCTTGACAGACTTGATGTTGTGGACTGGATAAAGAGCATTGTGCAGGAAAATCCCAAGGCAAAAATCATCATTCACGGCACATCAATGGGCGGTGCAACAACAATGATGACCACCGGTGAAGATCTGCCCGAAAATGTTGCAGTTGCAATTGAAGACTGTGGCTTTACCTCGGTTAAAGACATCTTCGTTGACCAGTGTATCAGAAAATATCACCTTCCGCCGAAAATTGTTATGCCTCAGGCAAGTCTTGTGAACAAAATCGTCAACGGCTTTTTCTTTGGTGAGGCATCTGCTGTTGAACAGCTTAAGAAATCAAAAACCCCCACACTTTTCATTCACGGTGACAAGGACGATTTTGTTCTTTTAGACAACTTGCAGCCTGTTTATGAAGCATGTGCCGCACCGAAAGAAAAGTATATCATCAAGGGTGCTGAACACGCAGTTTCATCACATTGGTTTCACGAGGAATACTGGGCAGTTGTGGATGCTTTCCTCGAAAAGTATTTTTATAATGCTCAGAACGTACAAAATTAAATAAAGAGAGGTGCTATGATGCAGAAGATTTCAGTTAAGCTTACGGGTATAATTGCAGTTGTGCTGATGCTTTGCGGTATGTTCGCCATGCAGGGCTTTGCTGCTGATGACGGCTGGACATATGCTGATACGCTTCCTTCGGGTGTGACTTCATCAAAATATACCATACAATATAATAATACATATAAAACCACTGCCAAGACATCACCCGGCAGCGGGTGGACAAACAAAGGCCTTGCTTACAGCAAATATGAAAACAGCGGCGAGCCTTATGAATCTGCAATTGAGCTTGAAACCTCACAGACCAGAGAGCTTGTATCATATTATTACTATCATTTCTGCTCTGCAAGTAAGGGAGTAAGAGTTAATTTTACCATAATGGACCCATACAATCATTATGATGCAATCAGTCCTAACGGCAGTTTTTATGAAGCCGGCCAATATATCGATGACGATGACCCGAGATATAAGTCATACAGATTGAAGTATTATGACGGCAGCGATGTTTACTGTTCCTCCGGTTTTTCCTGCGACGGAGCGTGGGGAACTCACGGCGCCCGTTCTTATGTCTGGTATAAAATGTGTAAATATCAGGACAAGGTGCAGGTAAACTATTATAATTTTGAAAAGCAGTCAGGCTGGACTTCACAGAAGGATTCTTCAGCTTCCTCCTGCACCGTAAGATATAAGCTTAACCATACTCACTCATATTCATCGTGGGTTGTTTCAAAAAAGGCAAGCTTCACATCTGACGGCAGCAAGTACAGAACCTGCAAAACCTGCAATGCCAAGCAGACAGCTAAAATTTATAAGCTTTCTTCGGTCAAGCTTTCGGCAACATCTTATGAATACAACGGCAAGGCAAAAAAGCCGACTGTAACCGTTACAAACAGTAACGGCACCAAAATTTCAACAGAGAGATATACCGTTTCTTATTCAAAGGGCAGAAAAGCAATCGGCACTTATACAGTGACGGTTAAGCTTAAAGGAACATATTATTCGGGCAAGAAAACTCTGACGTTCAAAATAGTTCCGCCTCAGGTTAAAAACTTGACGGCTACGGCAAAAAAAGATGCTGTCACTCTCAAATGGAGCAAAGTATCGGGCGATGTCAAATACAGGGTTTATACCTATAACGCTTCGACAAAGGAAATCGAACACATTGCAACCGTATCCGGTACATCCTATACCCACAAGTCGTTAAGCAGTAAAAATACTTACAGGTATGTTGTCAAGGCATATAAAAAGGTTGATGACAAAAAATATTATTCAAAACAGTCATCAGTTGTTAAATGTCAGCCTTACGGAAAGCCGTCTCAGGTGACTGAACTTACTTCTTCCGCCAAAACTTCAAGCACGGTCACTCTCAGCTGGAAAAAGGCGGGCGGCAACAGTGTGCGATATTATATCTATTCATATAATTCTTCAACTCAGGAATACACGAGACTTGGCAAGACAACTTCAACCTCTTATACCGTGAGCAATCTGAAAGCGAACAAAACCTATAAGTTCGCTGTCAGAGCGTATTCTGCTGCAGGTGACGGATATTGGGGAAAAAGGTCTTCGGTTTATTCCGTCAAAACCTATGAGAAGCTGACATCTCCTGCTGTTACGGGACTTAATGCATCAACGGAGAAAAAGCTCAAAAATATTCTTATCACCTGGGATGCGGACAGTTCTGTAAACGGATATCAGATTTACAGAAGCGCCTCAACAAAAAGTGACACATTCAAACTGATAAAAACCGTTTCTTCCGACACAACCACCTCTTACCGTGATACTGATGTTGTGCCGGGTACCACATACTATTATAAAGTGCGCACATATAAGGTGAGGGGAGGGGAGAAGGCATACGGCACATTTACTTCTGCGATGAAAATCACCTCCTACGGTGCGTGGAAGGAAAGTCTGACAATTTACGATTATACTTACAGTTTTTCAAACAGCTATTCAGGCTTCGGATACCCGGAAAATTATGTTATACCGCTTTCATCTTATCACATCGTTTTCGGTAATACTGCTCTTGCACAGCAAATGTATGATAATTACGGTGAGTGGGGCGGAAGCTGCCACGGTATGAGTGCGACTGCTGCTATGATGACTGTACAAAGCTCGGGTGTAAGCGTTTCCTCATTCAACACATCAGCTTCAAAGGTCAGTGAGCTTAAGCTTACTGATAATGGCTCGATGGGAATTACCCTTAAGCAGTTTATTGAAGCTATGCAGGTATCTCAGCTTTCTTCAAACATTTACGAAAATCGTGTGTGGAATGATCTTGAAAGCCTCCTGACAGAGGTTTGCTGGGTTCCGTATACAGGTAAACCCGTGATAATAGGCATAAGAAACGACATCAAAAAAGTTTCTCACGCATTGCTGGCTTTGAAAGCTGTTAAGGTCAGCAACACACAGATAAACATAGAGGTTTATGACCCCAACTTCCCGAGTACAATGAGAAACCTCATTCTTTATACCAACACCGCAGGAAAGGTGACAGGCTGGTATTATAAGAATAACGATAAGGATAATGTGGGCTCTGCATATGTCACAAGCAATATAGAATACCTCACCTATGACAGCTATTCTGAAATGTGGACAAAGCGGGGCACATTCACCTCGGGTATGGCTGAAAGCAATGCACTTATGGTAAATTCGGCTTCAATAAGCATTTATGACGGCGAAAATAATCTTGTTGCCAGACTCGACAACGGCGAATTTGTGTCGGAACACGAAAGCATTTATGCTGTTGATACAGATATGGTTTTCGGCACGGATGAAAGTGCCCCTGCTCTTATCTATCTTCCTACAGACGAAACTTATACTGTTGTGAATGAAGATGACAGCATAGAAGAATTTGAAGCTACTATGGTTAATGTGGACAGAAGTGCTGAGGTTATAACCCGGTCTGATACTGTCACCTTTACAGTCAGTGACAAACAGCAGATAAATGAGGTTTGCGTCGAAGCTGAAAACAATGAGCAGTACAGCATTGTTCTTGATTCCTCTGAAAGCATAGATGAAAACAAGCTTGAAATAATCGGTGACGGTGAAGGCGAAAGTGTTGTTGTCTCACAGACCGATGGCGAAACCAGACTTGAAAACTGCGAAAATGCTGAGATTTATCTTGACGGCAGCAGCAAACCCCTTTCTGAAGGACAAATTGACAAACTCACAAGTTGAATTCCTTTTACAGCATCGGCTGAAAATGCCGATGCTGTTTTTATACGCTTTTTTTGATAATAAATGAATTATAAAAGTATAGATATTTATAAATATACACTAAAAATGCAAATTGTTGCATAAAAGTGTTGACAGATATCTTTTTCGGTGCTAAAATAGCGTCATCAAAAATACAAATTGGAGGAATACCAAAATGAAAAAGTTTTTAGCAATCGCTCTTGCAGCTGTTATGCTTTTTGCTCTTGCAGCTTGCTCAGGCAACGGTGACGATACAACAGGCGGCGACAAAACAGCAGCAGTCAAGGTTATCGACATCAATCTTACAGAAGAAGAATACGCTTTCGGTGTTGACAAGAATCAGCCCGAGCTTCTTGAAGATGTTAACGAATTCATCGAAAAGATTATGAACGACGGCACATTCGACGAAATCTGCAATAACTATTTCGGTGACGGCACTCCTGTTGCTGTTACATCAGCAGAGCTTGACGACAGCAAGGAACAGCTTGTTGTTGCAACAAACGCTGCTTTCGAGCCCTTCGAATATAAGGAAGGCGACTCATACTACGGCATTGATATGGAAATTGCTGCTCTTCTTGCAAAGGAACTCGGCAAGGAACTTGTTATCAGCAATATGGAATTTGACGCTGTTTGTCTTTCAGTAGGTCAGGGCAAGTGCGACATCGCAATGGCAGGTCTCACAGTCAAGGAAGACAGAAAAGAACATGTTGATTTCTCAACCACATACTATGAAGCATCACAGAAGCTTATCGTTAAGGGTGACGACACAACATTTGACGCTTGCACAGACGCAGCATCAGTTGAAGCTATCCTCGGCGGTCTTGACAAAACAACAAAGATTGGTGTGCAGAACGGCACAACAGGTAACTTCTATGTTAAGGGCGACGCTGATTGGGGCTTTGACGGATATGCAGTTGAATGTGTAGGTTACAAGAACGGCGCTCTTGCAGTTCAGGATCTTGTCAACGGCAACATCAATTATGTTGTTATCGACGCAGCTCCCGCAGTTTGCATCACAGAAGCAATCAACGAAGTTGCATAAAATATTCAATACAAATTGAAATAAGGCGATACCTCACTTTTTTAGTGAGGTATTCCGCTGTGTAAAGGATTTTATTATGGGAGATTTTCAGATTAAAGTTGAACGCTTTATTGATGTGTTTTTCAATCAGGGCGGCTATAACGAGGTTCTTACGGGTCTTAAGAACACCTTGCTTATTGCGATTACCGGCCTTATTATCGGTATCGTTATCGGTACGCTTATTGCGACTGTCCGTGTTCTTCCGAAATACAGCAGGGTTTCAAAAATTCTCAATGCTTTCTGCACATTTTATGTCGGTCTTTTCAGAGGCACTCCGATGGTGGCACAGCTTCTTGTTTTCTATTATGTTATGCTTCCTCTGATGGGATTGAAGATGACCTCTGTCAATGTTGCAATTTGTGTTTTCGGACTCAACAGCGGTGCATATATTTCAGAAATGATGCGTGCCGGTATTCTTTCCGTTGACCCCGGTCAGATGGAAGGCGGACGAAGCGTTGGTATGAGCTACGGTGCAACGATGATGAAAATTGTTATTCCGCAGGCGGTTAAAAACATTCTTCCCACACTCGGTAACGAATTTATCGCCCTTGTTAAAGAAACCTCGGTTGTTTCCTTTATCGGTGCTACGGATATATATGTTGCGTTCAGCTACATCGGTTCAAACAGTTATGAATTTATGGTGCCCTACCTTGTTATGGCACTGATTTATATTGTGATCGTGTGCATCATCACATTAGGCATCAAGCTTATGGAAAGGAGGCTGAGGAGAGGTGACAGATAATAACGAAAACCTCATTGTGGTCACCGACCTTTGCAAATCTTTCGGTGACAACCACGTTCTCAAAAATATTACCACCACCATCAAAAAAGGTGAAAAGGTGGTAGTTATCGGTCCTTCCGGCTCAGGAAAGAGCACCTTCCTTCGCTGCCTTAACTGTATGGAAGACCCCACAAGCGGCTCAATTATTTTCGGTGGCGAGGACATCGCAAATCCTAAGGTAGACATCAATATTCACCGACAGAAAATGGGAATGGTTTTTCAGCATTTCAATCTTTTCAACAACAAGACCGTTATTGAAAACATTATGATGGCACCTGTTTATGTGGGAAAGAAAAATCTGAAAAAACAGAAAAGGGACAACCTTTTGAAAAAACTTCATTTGAAAAAAGGTGAAATTGTACCTGTTATAACTACCCCTGCAGAAATCAAAAATCAGGCGAAAGAAAAAGCGGCGGAGCTTCTTAAGAGAATAGGACTTGAAGAAAAAGCAGATGCTTATCCTTCATCACTTTCCGGCGGACAAAAGCAGAGAGTTGCAATTGTACGCTCACTTGCAATGGACCCTGACGTTATTCTTTTTGACGAGCCCACATCAGCCCTTGACCCGGAAATGGTTGGCGAAGTTCTTGAACTGATGAAGGAGCTTGCAAATCAGGGAATGACAATGGTTGTTGTCACTCACGAAATGGGCTTTGCAAGAGAAGTCGGTACAAGAATTATGTTTATGGATGAGGGCAAATTTGTTGAAGAGGCAACTCCCGAAGAGTTTTTCTCAAATCCCAAAAGCCCAAGAGCAGTTGAATTTTTGTCAAAAGTTTTATAAAAATAACGTCGGCAATTTGCCGACGTTTTTCTTATGCGGAAAAAACATATTCTGACAAGGAAATAATGGCGGGAAGAACTTATTGCTACCCGGGAGTTTTTTCACTCATTTTTTGTTCAAAAAATGTTCACGTTTCAACAACACGAAATTAAATATAGTTTGACTTAATAGATACAGTAAATGAAACATTGTGTGTCATTTTTTGGGGCTTTCGCCTTGACTTTAACGGAGTAATTTGTTATCATATAAGGTAGTATGCTGGACTAATGTGGCAGTCCGGGCAGAAATAACAATGAAAGAAGTGTAGCAGAATATGAAGAAAGAACTTCCCTCAAAGGTCTATGACCTTATCCCTTCGCAGGAAACGATGTATCTTATGGTAAAATACAGCTTTTCAAAGCAGATTACTCAGATTCCTACATCAATTACCGTTGATATGGATATTGACTTCGATGTTCTGACAAAAGCTCTCAATATTGAATTTGAAAGAAACGACAGTCTTCGTCTCAGATTTATCAAGGTTGACAAGCAGATTAAGCAGTATTTCCTTCCTTCATTCAAGATGAACACCGTTCCTATGAAGTATTTTCGTTCAGTTCAGGAACAGAAGGACTTTTTTGCCAAAGATGCACAGATTCCCGTTAAGTTCCTCAAGGGTGAAAGCTTCAGGGTATACTTCTATAAGGTTGCAAACGAAGGCAGCGGCATTTATTTCAATGTCAGTCATCTTAATATGGACGCACTCGGTGCAGTTGTTTTCTATCTTGATCTTATGGGTATTTATCAGGCCCTTATGACAAACAGTGAACTTCCCGATCCTCTTTATTCCTATGAAGAGTACATTCAGCAGGAGCTTGAGAAGGTTGTTTCAAAAAAGAGATGGGACAAGCACGAAAAATGGTATCGAGAATACTTCGCAAAGGGCGGCGAGCCTTTCTATGCAGCAGTTCACGGCCCTGAGTTCCTTGAAAAATACAGAGCTAAAAAGAAGAACCCCGACCTTCGTGTTCCCGCTGCATATAATCCTATTTATGACAAGTGCAGTATGGTTAACGGACACATCGGTACAGAAGATGCAGCAAAGATTTTTGACTTCTGCAAGAAGAACAGCATTGCACCGGAAAGTCTGTTTATGTTAGGTCTTCGTACTCATTGTTCCGCACTTAACTACAGAACAGATGATGTATTTATGATGGCAAACTGCTCAAAGCGTGCCACCGTGAAGGAAAAGAGAATGGGCGGATGTCTCGACCAACCTATTCAGGTTCGTACCATTATTAAGGAAGACCAGACTTTTATGGACGGTATCAATGAATATACCTCTGTAAGAACGCAGCTTTACCGCCATGTTGAATATCCCTATATCACAGCAAGAGATATGTCGAGAGAAATGTATAACTACAATCTTATTCAAGGCCCTGCTTGTATGATGTTCTCTTGGATTCCTCTTCCCGTTGGTATGGATTTAGGCTTTAAGTTCGATTTCCAGTTCTATGATCTTGGCAGATACTTCACACCGCTTTACACAATCTGCACACCCAATCCCCTGGATAACGGTATTGACCTTAACTATATGTACAGAATCAAGCTTTCTCGTAAAGAACAGATAGAAGCTTTGCATAAGAATTGTATTAAGGTTGTTATGGCAGGTATTGAAAATCCGGACATAACAATCAAAGAGCTTCTTGATATGTGCGAATAATTGATATTAGAAATCGGCGATTACAGAATCGCAATAATAATTGAAGAATCAGGAGAATCAGAATGCATATTGAACTTACCAGAAAAGAAATGAGGGAGCTGAAAAAGCTCAGAACGAAAATTCACGATAGGGGACCTTTAGGTACCATCAAGGACATTTTCACAAGAAGTGAAGAGTTCGGTGACAGAGTGGCTGTTGTTGAAAAGATTAAAAAACAGCCCGTTGCCTACACGGTTAAAGAGTTCCACGACAGAGTAAGACAGCTCGGTACAGCACTTTACGAAATCGGTCTTGGCGGCAAACACATTGCAATTGTCAGCGAAAACAGCTATAACTGGATTGTTGCTTTCTTTGCTATCGTATGCGGCGGCGGTGTTGCAGTACCCATCGACAAGGAGCTTCCCGATAAGGATATCAGTATGCTTATTTCAAAGGGTGATGCTGAAGCTGTTTTCCACAGCAAAACATATAAGCAAACAGTTATGCTTCATCTTGATGCAGACGAGCGTTGTCAGTATGCATTCAATATGACCCCCGGCGGCAAGGCTGACGGCGGCAAATTCCTCACAGTTGACGAGCTTTGCGAAATGGGTAAGGCTCTGCTTGAAAAGGGTGACAGACGCTTTATTGATGCTGAAGTTAAAGGCGACGATATGGCAGCAATTGTTTTCACCTCAGGCACAACAGGCACAAACAAGGGTGTTATGCTTTCTCAGTATAACTTCGCTTCAAACGTTGAAGGTGTGCTTGATTTTCTTGGCGGTGCAGAAGTTTCAACAATGTCAATTCTTCCGATGAACCACGTTTACGAGCTTTCCTGCAGTGTTCTTACAGCTATCTATATGAACGGTATCATTTATGTAAATGACAGCCTTAAGAACATTCTTCCCAATATCAATGAATTCAAGCCCTCTGCAATGGCAGTTGTTCCTCTTGTTCTGGAAGCTATCTATAACGGTATCTGGGCAAAGGCAGAAGAAAGCGGCAAGGCTGATATTATGCGCAAGGCAATCAAGGTCAGCAATAAGCTTCTTGATATCGGTATTGATATCAGACCTATCGTATTCAAGCAGATTAAGGATAACTTCGGCGGTCAGTTCCCCACAATGTCCTGTGGCGGTGCACCTGCAAGAGCTGACCATATCAAAAATCTTTCAGAACTCGGTTTCCAGATTATTTCCGGCTACGGTATGACGGAAGCTTCACCCACAGTTACACTTCATAAAGAGGGCAGAAAAAAGCCGCTTTCAGCCGGTAAAGCTTTCCCGAGAGCTCGCTTTATGATTCATGAACCCGACGAAGAAGGTATTGGTGAAATCTGGCTCAAGGGTGACAATGTAACAAAGGGTTACTATAAGGATGAAGAAGCAACAAAGGATTCCTTCTCAGAAGACGGCTGGTTCAAAACAGGTGACTACGGCAGAATTGACGAGGACGGTGAACTTTATGTCACAGGCAGAAAGAAGTTCCTCATCATTCTTCCCAACGGTGAAAACATTTTCCCCGAAACTGTTGAAAGTAACATTATGGAGAGCCTTCTTTATGCACACGAGGTTGTAGCGTTTGAGCAGAAAATTGAAGTTGCCGGCAGAGAAAATGTTGTTATGGCAGCTGCAATCTATGTTGAAAAAAGTGAGCTTGGCGATATGACTGAAGAAGAAATAATCAAGAAGGTTAAGGCAGATGTTGCCGAATCCAATAAGGGACAGCCTTCTTACAGAAAGGTACAGAATGTTTATGTATCTTTCTCGGAGTTTGAAAAGAACTCAACAAGAAAGATTGTCAGACAAAAGGTAATCGACACTTACACAAAAGAAACAAAAACCGTATAAAAGGAGGGTAAAATATGCTCGAAACACTCAAAGAAGTAATTTGTCGCTTTGTTGACATCGACCCGAACACACTCACTGAAGAAACAAATATCAGAAGTGAGCTCGGTCTCAACTCCCTTGAACTTATCAACATTGCTGTTGCAATTGAAGACGAGTTTGACCTTGAAATTCCCGATCGTGAAGTTGCAAACATTGAAACACTCGGCGATGCAATTAAGGTAATCCAGAAATATCAGGAAGACTGATAAAATATATCCTCCCTTTAAGGGAGGATTTTTTCTGAAAAGGCTTGATTTTTATATTTACTTTGTGTATAATATCAAGGCAGTAAAACATACGGAGAGTTGTCCGAGCTGGCCGAAGGAGCACGATTGGAAATCGTGTAAGTCGCTAAAACGGCTTCGAGGGTTCGAATCCCTTGCTCTCCGCCAAAAAAGCACTTGTTTGATACAGGTGCTTTTTTCATTTACGAGTAGAAATTACATTGGGATTCGAACAAGGAGGGAGCGAAGCGGAAGAAAACAGTCCGATGGACTGTTTTCGCCGACGTGGCAACGAGCGAAGCGAGGCGATAGTGCGGCAGCACGGGACAAAATCCCTTGCTCTCCGCCAAAAATCCCCAAGACCCCAGTAAGATAAAGGGTCTCGGGGATTTTCTTTGTTTGTTTTCAGTGTGTAGGTTAATATCGAAAAAGGACACTAAAAGACAGTTGTGGACACATTTTGACCACACTTTTGACACAGCTTTAAGCTTCATTAAGAAAACTGTTGAGCTTCCTGGCGGTTTTCTCTCTGCGTTCTTCTCTGATATGTGTGTAAATTTCTTTGGTGAGGGATATTTTCGAATGACCCATAATATCCTGAACATCTTTTTCGTCAAGGTCAGCATCAAAGCAAAGAGTTGCAAAGTAGTGTCTGAGCTGATGTGATGTACATTTAAGACCCGTGTCTTCCCGGAACTTTGCAAAACCTCTGTCAAATTCCCACTTAACAATCTTTCTCAGGCGGATTATTTGTTTTGCATAGCGCTGTTTTTATACCCAAATTACCCTGTCAGAGGTCATCTGACTGACTTTCAACTGCAGACAGAGCAGTATAAAAATCATGTAGAAAGGAAATCACTATGAAAAACATCTACGAAACTCTTGTGGAATATAAAGATACATATGACAAACATTGATTTTACCCCCATAATTGAAGCTCTTATAGCTCTCATCTCAGCCGTTATAACAGTTTTTATTCTTCCGAAGGTGACAACATATACCTCAAAGAAAAGATCTCAGCAGAATAAAGAGAAAAGCTCAGAGACAGTGGGTACAGATTGCCGTTGCAGCAGCAGAGCAGCTTTACGGTAGTAAGAAAGGCTCTGAGAAAAAGCAGTACGTTATTGATTTTCTGTACTCGAAAGGAATTGTTTTTGATGCTGACAAAGCAGAAAATCTGATTGAAAGTGAAGCATATAAGTTAACCCGGGGTAGCGGATATCTTCCCGCTACGTCGCACAAATGATATGTTATTCTCAACAAAACACGGAACGAGGGATAATAATGCTGAAAGAAACCGAGATTATAAAACAACTGCTGTATATTGCAAAACTTGAAAACGGTGCCACAATACTTGTTTATGACGGTTACGCAAAGGGAAGTGACGGAAAGATCTACCACTATGTTGACAGACAAATCGGTGATGATGAGTTTGTGGATGTGTGAGGAAGAGTGAAGGATAAGTTAAGTGAACCCGCTCAGAAATGAGCGGGTTCAGACTGATTTATTCGGTGCTTTTTTTGATTATATTTACCGGGTAATTTATCTTTTGATGATGTTGCTCTGAATCGGCTCACCTTTTTCAAAACTTCGTGCATTTTGAAGTGTTGTTTCACAAATTGCTTCAAGAGCTTCTTCTGTCAGAAAACCCTGGTGTGATGTGACAATAACATTGGGGAAAGACAGAAGACGGGCTGTGACAGATGATTCGAGAATATCGTCCTCTCTGTTTTCAAAAACGTTTTCCATTTCTTCTTCATAAACATCAAGACCTACACCTGCAAATTTAAGCTGACGGATACCTTTTATAAGGTCTTCGGTGCTGATGAGAGCGCCTCTTGATGTGTTGACAAGAATGACACCGTCCTTCATCTTTTCAATTGCTTCAAGGTCAATGATATGATAAGTCTCTTTGGTTAGAGGGCAATGCAGAGAGATGAGGTCGCTTCTTTTAAAAAGCTCATCGAGAGATACATATTCTGCAAAATCAAGGTCGGGATTTTCATATTTATCGTATGCAATAACCTTCATACCGATGCCGTGACAGTTTTTGGCCATCATAGCACCGATTTTACCCGTTCCGATGATTCCTGCGGTTTTTCCACGGAAGTTCACTCCTGCAAGACCGATAAGACTGAAATTATTTTCACGCACCTTGATATATGCCTTGTGAATGTGTCGGTTGGCAGCAAAAGCCAATGCCAGGGCATGTTCTGCAACGGCTTCAGGTGAATATGCAGGGACGTGCATTACGGTGATACCCTGCTCTTTTGCTTCTTCAAGGGCAACGTTGTTATATCCTGCACACCGAAGCAGAATAAGCTTCACACCGTATTCTGCGAGCTTTCTGACAATGTTTTCGTTCACGTCAGATGCCACGAATACACAAACAGCATCATAGCCTTTTGCAAGGTCAACGGTGCGGTGTGAAATATCGGTTTTGAGAAAGTCAACGGTTATGTCGCTGTATTCCGGAAGCAGCTTGGAAAAGGAGTCTCTGTCATAGGGCTTGGTATCGTAAAATAAAATTTTCATTTCTTTTCCTCCATTATTTTTATTATCTTTTGCAATTATATGTTAAAATAAACATAAGCTTTGAATTTAAGTTTAAACAAAATCCCATACGGCTCAGCCGTATGGGATTTTGTTTAATCAACGCTTACGCAGATTTTGTAATAAGATGGGTAAGTGTTTTGAGAATTGCGGTGAGCCATCTGAAAAGAGATGCAAGTTTTGTCCAAATTGTGCTGTCTTTTGTTTCAACAGGCGTATCTTCCCAATTGCTTTCGCCGGGATTTTCTTCTGTCATTTCGGTAAGAGTACCGGTTTCATCGTCACAAACAAGGAAGCGTGCCCAGGTTTTGTCATTATTTGTTGTCATACCTGTGCTGTAACAGAAGGCTTCAACAATGGGTTCTTCGTGCCCCCAGTTGTCGTGGCTACAGTTCTTGATAATCCAGGTTGTGTCCTTGAAAAGGCTTGTTGAAAGGTCGACCTGTTTGTCAGCTGAAATATATTCGGCATAGCCAAGTTCAACTCTTGAGGCAATGTATTTATCGGAAAGAGTTTGGTTAACAAGTGCGGTTGTTGCACCGAAAGATGAGCTTTCGAGAGTTACCAGTCTGTCACCGAGCTCATTCTGTCTTTCGGTGAAGGGCATGGCCTGAGTGCCATACTTTGCAATTGCACCGAAGTGTGTGCCGTTTTCCTGACAAAGGCTGATGATTTCATCTCTTCTTGATGAAACAGTGTTATAATATTCATCAATCTTTGTGATGAAGCCTGCGTATTCTTCTCTGAGTTCAGGGTCTGCAAAAACGAAGTCTCTTGCTTCTGTGTAGTACTCAGGGTCAACTGAAGCCCAATATCCGGGGAAATTGCCGTAGGAAGCAATTGCAAGCTTGGGAACAAGGCCTTCATAAATTTGTTCATAGAAATCTTCAAGTCCGCCGACAATTGAGTCAGCAACTGTTGTTTCTCTGAGAAGATCATAAGTTGTGAAAATAAGCTCATTGATGAAGGGAACACTGTCTTCAAGTCCGTCAAAGCTGTTTTCGTCGGGGTCTACATATTCATCAAGAAAACGCTGAAGGCCGTCAACATCGATGTCAACCTTTCCGCGAAACGCATCTGTGAAAGCTGTGCAGTCATTTGCAACTGTAGCATCAAACATAACATTTTTGATGTAGGGCTCCATGTCCGGATTAGCTTCAAGCTTGTTAAGGTAAAGGTTGAGGTAAGCCATTACGGAAGTGCCGCCAAGGCACAGACCTACAAGGCTAATCTGCTTTGCTCCTGTTCTTGCCATAACCGCGGTGATGTATTCATCAAGCTTCTGAGCAGTTTCAAGCGGAGAAAGACGCCAGTCATACGAGAAGGTATAGTCGCCAATATCATATTTGCCGCCGTGCCAGTATTTTTTATCATATTTAACGTTTTCTATGTTGTTTGCCTGTCTTGAAGGGTCGAGCTGTGTGCCGTTGGAAGGATTGCCGTCACCGTCAAGATGTGCATCTTCAAAAAGGGGAAGAATGGCATCATAAAAAGCATCATAGTAGCCTTCATAGTTGCCGGTGAGAAGACCTGTGATAAGATGGGGGAAGATAACATCAATAATTGAGTCGATAAGCGCATCTTTGTCGCCTTCTTCATCGCCGAAAGAAGCGGGCCAGACAATATTTTCACCGGAAGCGTCATAGATATCTGTGCCGTCACCTCTGAGTGTGATGATGGGCACATTGTAGTCAGGGCTGACAACCGCAAAGGCGGGAACGGCCAATGTGAACATCATAATAAGTACAAGCGAAAATGAAAGGATTTTTTTCATAAAATATTCCTCCTAACCTAAGATAAAAATATTATATCACAATTTATTAACAATTGCAATAGAATAGACATAATTAGAGATTAAATTACAACACATTTCCTGTTTATATATATTGACTTTACGATGATAAAGTGATAATATATTAAAGCAATAAATTGGTGAGGTAATTGTATATGAAAAAATTACACTGTGAATCCGTTGACAGACTCTTTCAGACTATTCTGAATCTTGAAACTATTGAGGAGTGTTATGACTATTTTGAAGACCTTTGCACGGTGAAAGAAATTGAAGATATGTCCCAGCGTCTTGATACTGCAATTTTGCTTGATGAGGGGCTCAGTTATCAGAAAATTACCGAAAAGGTTAATGTCAGCACTGCAACAATCGGCAGAGTCAGCAAGTGCCTTAATTACGGCAGCGGCGGCTACAAAGCGGCACTTGATAAGCTGAAAGCGGGGGAGGCAAAGGAATGAACATAGGCGAAAAATCTCTTTCTTTCAGTGAGAAGGTGATTTTCTCTTTGCGCTCACTTTACGGGAAATACGGCTACAGCCAATATAAAATGAGCAAATTTGAGGAGTATGACCTTTATGCAAGAAACAAAGACTTTCTCATTTCTGACGGTGTTATCACTTTCACGGACACAAACGGCACGCTGATGGCTTTGAAGCCCGACGTGACCCTTTCTATCATAAAGAACAGCAAGGACACCAAAAAGGGTGTGCAGAAGGTGTACTATAATGAAAACGTATACCGCACCTCAAAGGGCACAGGCTCTTTCAAGGAGATTATGCAGGTAGGCCTTGAATGTATCGGCGAAATTGACTTTTACAACATCAGCGAGGTTATAAGACTTGCCTGTGAAAGCCTGAAAAGTATCTCTGACGGAGCAGTTCTTGATCTTTCACATTCAGGTTTTGTCTCCGGTGTAATTGATTCTTTCGGAATTCCCGAAGAAAACAAGGGACAGATTCTCAAGTGTATTTCACAAAAGAATATTCACGAGCTTCAGAAAATCTGTGACGGTCTTAATGTGCCCGAAAAGAAGACAAATGCGCTCAAAAGTCTTGTCACAACAGGCGGTGCGCCTTGTGATGTGCTCCCTGCCGTGAAAGAAACATTCGGCGGACTTTCAGACATAACCGCACTTTATCAGCTTTCAGATGTTATCGCAGCACTTGAAGGCAGCGGAGTGGAAGATATGATTAACCTTGACTTTTCTGTTGTTGATGATGTAAATTATTACAACGGCATTGTGTTCAAGGGCTTCATTGAGGGTGTGCCGACCGTAGTGCTTTCAGGCGGTCAGTACGATAATCTGATGAAGAAGATGAACAGAAAATCGGGAGCGGTGGGCTTTGCGGTTTATCTTGACACTCTTGAACGTCTTTTTGATGTGAGAAAAGAATATGATGTTGACTGTGTTGTGCTTTACGGTGAAAGTGCAGACATAAAAAAGCTTAACGGATTTGTTGACAAACTCATTTCCGAAGGTAAGAGCGTAACGGCTCAAAGAGAAGTACCCGAAGAAATCAAATATAAAGAGCTTTTGATTTTCGGCGAGGGCGAGGTGGCAAAAAGTGAAAACAATGCTTAATGTGGCTCTGCCAAAGGGCAGACTCGGCGAAAAGGTATATGCAATGTTTGAAAAGGCAGGCTTTGAGTGCCCGTCCATAAAAGAAAACAACCGAAAGCTGATTTTTGAAAATGAGCAAGTGGGTGTGCGCTACTTCTGGGTAAAGCCCTCAGATGTTGCAATTTATGTTGAACGTGGTGCTGCCGATGTCGGCGTTGCAGGCAAGGATATTCTTCTTGAATATGAGCCTGAGGTTTATGAGCTTCTTGATCTTAATATCGGCAAATGCCGTATGGCTGTTGCGGCAAAAGAGGACTTCCGTGACGACACGGGAAGAACATTGCGTGTGGCAACCAAATTCACCAACATTGCCCGTCAGCATTATCTTTCAAAGGGCAGGGATATTGACATTATCCACCTTAACGGCTCAATTGAAATTGCACCGATTCTGGGACTTTCCGATGTTATTGTTGATATAGTTGAAACCGGTACTACCCTTAAGGAAAACCAACTTGAGGTCATTGAAACCATTGTTCCTATCAGTGCAAGACTGATTGCAAACAAGGCAAACTATAAATTCAAATCTGCACAGATTGAAAAGATTGTGCGTGAAATTGCGGCACAAGGAAAGGCGTAAGTTATGATTAAAATTATGCAGTATGGCGAGGTTGCCAATTCTGATATATTTGCAAGGGTTGTTCCCACGGTCAATGTGGAGCAGATTGTTGCAGATATCATTGAAAACGTAAAGAAAAACGGCGACAAGGCTCTTTTTGAATACACCGAAAAATTTGACAAGGCTGTTCTTTCTTCTCTTCAGGTGACACAGGAAGAAATTGACGAAGCTGTAAATTCGGTTGAGCCGAAGTTTATTGAAATATTGGAAAGTGCGGCAAAAAATATCCGCAAATTTCACGAAAAGCAGGCAAGAAACAGCTTCATCATCAACGATGAAAAGGGCATCGTTATCGGTCAGAAGGTGATTCCTGTTGACAGAGCAGGTCTTTATGTTCCGGGCGGTACAGCGGCTTATCCCTCAACGGTGCTTATGGATTCAATCCCCGCAAAGATTGCAGGGGTGAAAGAGGTCGTTATCGTGACACCACCCGGTGCAGACGGCAAAGTCAATCCTGTTATTCTTGCCGCTGCAAAAATTGCGGGTGTTGACAAGATTTTCAAAGTCGGCGGCGCTCAGGCTGTTGCAGCTCTTGCCTACGGCACAGAAAGTATACCCAAGGTTGACAAAATCGTGGGCCCCGGCAATGCCTTTGTTGCAGAAGCCAAAAAGCAGGTTTTCGGTCTGGTTTCAATTGATATGATTGCAGGCCCGAGTGAAATTCTTATCGTTGCAGACGGCAACACAAATGCCCGTCACGCAGCGGCAGACCTTCTTTCGCAGGCAGAACACGATAAGCTTGCTTCTGCGGTGCTGGTCACAGATTCACCGGAACTTGCAAAGGCAGTACAGCAGGAACTTGAAGTGCAGATTCCTCAGCTTCTCAGGGCAGATATAGCAAGAACTTCAATTGATAACAACGGCAAAATCATTGTTGCCGATACTCTCGAAAGAGCCATTGAAATTGCCAACGAAATTGCACCCGAGCACCTTGAGCTTCTTGTTGATAATCCTTTCGATTATCTTGATTCAATCCGTCATGCAGGCTCGATTTTCATGGGCAGAAACTGCCCTGAGGCTTTGGGCGATTATTTTGCAGGGCCTAACCATACCCTTCCGACAAGCGGAACTGCGAAGTTTTCAAGTCCTCTTTCCGTTGACGATTTTGTTAAAAAGACACAGTATACCTATTACACTTACGATGCGCTTAAAGCGGTTGCAAAGGACGTTGCTTTCTTTGCAGAAAAAGAAGGTCTTACCGCCCACGCCAAAAGTGCAATTATCCGTACAGAAGGTGATGTAAAGTGAGCCGTTTTTTCTCTTCAAAATATGACAAGCTCATTCCTTATACCCCCGGTGAACAGCCAAAGGATATGGAATATGTTAAACTTAACACAAATGAATCTCCCTTTCCGCCGACACCAAAGGCACAGGAATATGCAAAAAAAATGGCAGAAAGTCTGCAGCTTTATTCCGACCCTGAACTGCGGGACCTTGTGAAGGTTGCCGCAGAGCATTTCGGTGTGGAGAAGGACGAAATTCTTTTCACCAACGGCTCTGACGAAATTCTGAATTTTGCATTTATGGCATTCTGCGATGAAAAACACCCTGCGGTTTTTCCTGATATTACATACGGATTTTATCCGGTTTTTGCCGATGTCAATAATGTGCCTTATGAAAAAATACCGCTGAAAGAGGATTTCACGATAAATGTTGAAGATTATATCGGCATAAATAAAACAATTTTCATTGCCAACCCCAACGCACCCACAGGTATTGCTCTGAGTCCGGCGGAGATTGAAAAAATCGTCAGCAGTAATCCCGGAAGTGTAGTTGTTATCGACGAAGCTTATGTTGATTTCGGTGCACAAAGCGTTGTGCCGCTGATTCACAAATACGACAATCTTCTTGTGACACAGACCTTTTCAAAGTCCTGCTCAATGGCAGGTGCAAGGCTCGGCTTCGGCATCGGCTGCAAGGCACTTATTCAGGATCTGAACACAATCAAATATTCCACAAATCCCTACAATGTAAACCGCATGACGATGGCGGCAGGCATTGGCACAATTGAGGATTATGACTGTGTGAAAAACAACTGCCTGAAGATTCAGGAAATACGCAGATGGACTGAAGAACAGATGAAAGAACTCGGCTTTACCATGACTCAGTCTTTTGCCAATTTTATCTTTGTCAAGCATCCGCAGGCGCAGGGAAAACAGCTTTATCTTACGCTTAAAGAAAGGGGAATTCTTGTGCGCCACTTTGACACGGAAAGACTGAAAGATTATCTTCGTATCACCATCGGCAGCAAAGAGCAGATGCAGATTCTTATTGATACGTTAAAAAACATTCCGGAGGAAATATTAAAATGAGAACAGCAGAAATTTCACGCAAAACGGCAGAAACGGATATTTCTCTCAAACTGAATATAGACGGCAAAGGTGACAGCAGAATTGACACGGGCTGCGGCTTTCTTGACCATATGCTGACTCTTTTTGCAAAGCACGGCAGGTTTGACCTTGAAGTTAACTGCAAAGGTGATGTTCAGGTTGATTATCACCACACAGTCGAGGATATCGGCATCGTATTGGGTCAGGCATTCAAAACTGCTCTGGGCGACAAAAAGGGTATTGTCCGTTACGGCAGTATGCTTCTTCCTATGGATGAGACACTTATTCTTTCCGCTGTTGACTTTTCAGGCAGAAGCTATCTCGGCTATGATTTGAAGATACCTACCCTTAAGGTAGGTGCTTTTGACACCGAACTTACAGAGGAATTCTGGCTCGGTTTTATCCGCAACAGTGAAGTTACACTTCACATAAAGCAAATGGCAGGCACAAATTCACATCACATCATTGAGGGCGCTTTCAAATCAGTTGCACGCAGCATCAAAGAGGCTGTGAAAATCGATGCTGATTTTGCTGATGAAATTATGTCTACGAAAGGTGTCTTGTAATGTTAGCGATTGTTGATTACGGCGTGGGAAATCTTTTTTCCCTCAAAAGCTCACTTGCAGCTTTGGCCACAGAGGTGGTTGTTACCTCTGACGAAAAGGTGCTGAAAAGTTCTGACAGGATTATTCTGCCCGGTGTGGGTGCTTTTGAGGATGCGGCAAAAAAGCTTCGTGCAACAGGCCTTGACACGGTTATCAAAGACCTTGCAGAAAGCGGAAAACCCCTTCTCGGCATTTGCCTTGGTATGCAGATGCTTTTTGAAAAAAGCTTTGAATACGGTGAACATGAAGGCCTGGGACTGATTAAAGGCGAAGTAAGGCCAATTGAGGATGTTATTCCGAAAGAATACAAAATACCTCACATAGGCTGGAATGCTCTGACCTTCAAGGGTGACACAAATCCGCTGTGGAAGTATATTTCCGATGGTGACTATGTATATTTTGTTCATTCATATTATGCCACAGATTGTGATGAATCGGTTATCGCAGTCAGCGAATACGGCGCAGAGCTTACTGCCGCCGTGGCAAAAAATAACGTTTTCGGCTGTCAGTTTCACCCTGAAAAAAGCGGTACGGTGGGTCTAAACATTCTGAAAGCATTTACCGAAATGAAAGGGGAGTAAGATATGCTGATTTATCCTGCGATAGATTTATATGAGGGCAAGGCTGTCCGCCTTTTGAAGGGCGACTACAGGCAAATGACGGTTTACAGCGAAAATCCCCTTGAAATTGCACAGGACTTTGAGAAAAGCGGTGCAACCCATATTCATATGGTTGACCTTGAAGGTGCAAAAAAAGGCACTACTCCCAACTTTGAAACGGTATGCAAAATCAAAAAGAACACAAACCTTTTTTGTGAAATCGGCGGCGGTATCCGCAGTATGGAGGCTATCGACCGATATGTTTCGGCAGGTGTTGACAGAGTAATTCTCGGCACAGCCGCCGTAACGGAAGAAGGATTTGTTGATAGGGCGGTCAGGGCATACGGCGACAAAATTGCAGTCGGTATTGACATAAAAGACGGCTATGTTGCAATCAAGGGCTGGACTGAAAAATCTGAGCTTGAAGCTATGGACTTCGCCTCAAAAATGGAAAAAATCGGGGTTAAAACTCTCATTTGCACCGATATTTCAAAGGACGGTGCAATGGAAGGCACAAACCACGCACTTTATAAAGAGCTTTCAGAAAAATTCGGTATGCAGATTATCGCTTCGGGCGGAGTATCTTCCATTGAAGATGTTGCAAGGCTTGCGGAAAGAAAGCTTTACGGTGCAATCATCGGCAAGGCATATTACACAGGTGCAATTGACCTGAAAGAAGCAATCGAGGTGGCAAAATGATTACAAAAAGAATTATTCCCTGCCTTGATGTGCGTGACGGCAGAGTTGTGAAGGGCGTGAATTTTGAAGGCCTCAGAGATGTCAATTCTCCCGTTGAGCTTGCAAAATATTATAGCAGCTGCGGTGCTGATGAGCTTGTTTTTTATGACATCACCGCTTCTTCCGACGGCAGAAAACTTTTCACCGATATCCTTTGTGAAACGGCAAAAAGTGTGTTCATACCTCTTACCGTAGGCGGCGGCATCAACACCGTGGCAGATTTTGACCGTGTGCTCAAATGCGGTGCTGATAAGGTCAGCGTCAATTCCGGTGCAATCAGAAATCCCGACCTCATATATGAAGCCGCAAAGCTTTACGGAGACCAATGTGTTGTAATTTCTGCCGATGTCAAGCGTGTTGACGGCATTTTCCGTGTGTTTGCAAAGGGTGGCAGAGAAAACACAGGCCTTGAAGCGATAGAATGGATAAAACGCTGTGTGGGTAACGGTGCAGGTGAGGTCGTTCTCAACTCCATTGATACCGACGGAGTGAAAAAAGGCTTTGACCTTGAAATGCTTGATGCAGTTTGTAATGCGGTGTCCGTGCCTGTCATAGCTTCCGGCGGTGCAGGGTGCATAAACGACTTTATTGAGCTTTTCGACACTCTTCCAAAGGTTGATGCAGGTCTTGCCGCTTCGATTTTCCACTTCGGTGAAGTGAAAATTTCCGACCTTAAAGCCGAAATGACAAAGGCAAATATTCCCACAAGGTTATAAGGAGATACGCTTATGATGATAAATATTGATGAATTAAAATTTGACGAAAAAGGTCTTATTCCTGCAATTGTTGCGGATGCCGTGACAAAAAAGGTGCTCACACTTGCATATATGAACAGGGAAAGTCTTAAAATATCCGTCGAAAAAGAGCTGACTTGCTTCTGGAGCCGTTCAAGGCAGGAGCTTTGGCTCAAGGGCGACACAAGCGGTAATTATCAGCATATTGTGTCCATCACGGCGGACTGCGACAAGGATGCACTTGTTGTTATGGTTGAGCCGGACGGGCCTGCCTGTCACAAGGGTACAACGTCTTGCTTCAATGATGAGGTCTTTCAGAGTGAAGATCGTCACGAGTTTTCTTATGAAGGTCTGATGAAGCTGATTGAAGGCAGAAAGACCGACAGAAAAGAGGGCTCATACACAACCTATCTTTTCGACAAGGGTCTTGACAAAATTCTCAAAAAGATTGGTGAAGAGACAACAGAGGTTATCATTGCTGCCAAGGCAGAGGACAAGAAAGAAACAATCTACGAAATTGCAGACCTCGCATATCATGTTATGGTGCTGATGATTGAGCAGGGAATATCCCTTGAGGACATTCACAAGGAGCTTGCTTCACGCCACGTTATTGACCACAAGGTTAAACAAGAGAAGATGACATCATAACAAAAAACAGTATCGCTGAGCGATACTGTTTTTTGTTATTCCAACCCCTGCAAATCTGCTTCGGTGTTTTGCCATAATATATCACCTCAAAAAATAATTGACTGTTTATTTGTGTTTCAGGGTTCCGTTTGCAGGGCCGTCAAGAAGAACCCCCCGTTCGTCAAAGCGTGAGCCGTGACAGGGGCAGTCCCAGCTGTGTTCTGCGTTGTTGTATTTGAGTGCACAACCAAGGTGAGGGCACCGCTTTGTTGTCGGTGTGAGAAGATTCACCGCCGATTCGATACCGTTAAGGAAAAGCTGTGGCTTCAGAATACTTCTTGACGGTGAATAAAGCTCCGAATACTCGTTTCTTTCACCGGTTATCAGATCAGAAAGTATCATTGCAGAAAGCATTGCGCTTGTCATACCCCATTTGTTGAAGCCGCTTGCAACAAACATTTTGGGAGTGCGTTTTGAATAGTTGCCGATATAAGGCATAGAGTCAAGGCTCATACAGTCCTGTGCAGCCCAGAAGTATTTTTCTTTTGCGCCGGGGTAGTAAATTTCGGCAAAAGAGCGAAGCTCTGCCCAATTGCCGCCCTGTTTGCCCGTGCGGTGACTTCCGCCGCCGACAAAAAGCAGATTATCATAATTTCTGAAGGAAAAACCTTTTTCGTTTTCGTCAAGGTACATTCCGTCAATGTTGGGTGCACTTTCCAACGCAATAACATATGAACGGTTTTGATAAAGCTTCAAAAAATAACTGCCGTGCTTGTTGATGAAAGGAAAGTGAGTTGTCACAATCACCTTGTCCGCCCGTATCTTTCCTTTGTCTGTCACCGCAGTTGTGCCAATCATTTCACGCACGAAGGTATGCTCAAGAATATTCAGGTTTTTAGCAATTGCCCGAAGAAACTTCAGCGGATTATACTGTGCCTGTCGGGGAAAGCATACAGCGCCTGCAGTTTTGATGGGAAGCGGCAGATTTTCACGCAGCTTTGCATTGTATCCTATCTTCTGCAAGGCTGTCATTTCGTCTTCGAGCTTCTTCTTGTCTTCAAGTGAATAGATATAGTTATCTTTGAATTCAAAGTCGCAGTCGATACTCCGGCACAATGAAACGTATTTTTCGAAGGCTTGCTTGTTGCTTTCAAGATATATCTGTGCCTTTTCGAAGCCGACGCTTTTGGTGAGCTTATCATAAATCAATCCGTGCTGAAAGGTGATTTTTGCCGTTGTGTTCTGTGTTGTGTTGCCGCAGATTTGACCCTTATCCACAAGAATATAAGGGATATTTTTTTCGTCGAGAAAATATGCGGTCAATATTCCTGCAATTCCGCCGCCGATAATCAGCACATCGGTTCTGATGTCTTTTTCAAGTGAGGAGAAAGAAAGATTTTCTGCGCTGTCAAGCCAGGGAGATTTCATATTATGCACCTCTTTTTATCATAATTAGTTTTGCGGAAAAGAAGGAAAATATACAAAAATAAAAGAGTTGTCAATTTCTGCTTTTCAAAAGAAAAAATAGCCAAAAAACGGCTCTGATTTTTTATGCCTCACAGGCTGTTTTTTGCCCGCCAATCTATTGACGGATTATTGAGAAAGTGTTATCATTAAACTGATTATAATTGGTATAATTATGCCAATAAATAAGAGCCTTAATGAGGGCTGAAAGTTGATTTTTTCGGGTAAACATCAGGTCAGGGGTGTCCGTAAAAAGGAACGGAAAACCTCAAAAGGCAGAAGAATTTTTCAAGGGGATATCCCCTTGTTATGAACACAGTATGTGTTCATAACAATAAGTCTTGAAGGAGATGAAATGAAAATGAAAGAAATGTATTTCAAAAAATTTATGTCCGTTTTCATGGCAGCTCTTATGCTGCTTTCCTGCTGGGTATGGATTGCACCGGAGAAGGCAAGTGCGGCAGCGGGGTCGTATTATGTTAGAGTATATTACTACTTAGTTGACCGTGGAATAAATGATCCGTTTATTGGAGATAACGCTATTGATTATACAGGCCCTACAATGACTACAGCCTCAGCTGGTGTTACGCTCTATCATGTAGCAAACAACGGAACCAGCACAATAACATCATCTACCGATTATAATATGAAAAGTTTGATGTTTGATGATGACGGTACTGATAATGTTAATATAAACAGCCATATTTCCTTTTCTAGTGCAGGTTTCCCAACCAGTATCCAGTTTTTTGCAAAAGCAGCTGTTTCAAACTATGGTGAATGGTATTTCACGAAGATTACTGTTGCTGCAAGTTCAACAGCTACCGAGCATACACTTTGGGAAGGCAAAGTAGGATGTGAATATGGCGGAAGTGCTTGGCAGGGAGAAATTAGCCCTAGTGGTTTTAATTCTATTAGACAAGGCTCAGGTGATTGGACGCAGACAAGTGATGCATCTGGGTGGGTATACCCTTATGCTGACACAAGCACAGCTTCTTGGTCCAAGACTCCCGAAGCAATGACTTGTCCCGAAACAGGCACACATTCACAGGAGGTTGCCGTAACAGTTAAAGACCAGTACGGTGTGCAGATGTTTGACCCTACCTGGACGGTTAAGGGAAGCTCCTGCGGCACAAACGGTATTTCTGTTGATCCTTCAACTTCAAGTGAAACAACCACTATAGAATTAACCAATGCCGCAAATGTTGCCGGAACAACCAATTCGCAGACAGGTACTGTAACTGCAACCTGGAGTACGCCAAACAGCACAGGAAACACAAGTAAAACAAGCTCAAAGACTTTCACAATCAATGATTCCTCATACACAGCAACCTTTACCGGTCACACAGATGCTAACGGTGTGGTTCAAGAGGATTATAAAAAAGATTATCAGCACGGTATGACTCCTGTTGCTCCTGATGCTTATAGTTATCAGGATGGCGACTATGATGTAACATTCACAAGGTGGAATCCTTCAGTTGGTGCAATTACTTCAGACACAACTTACACAGCAGTTTATTCAAGAAGCGATAAAATTTTGGCAGACTACACCGCTGTTGATGCTGCAATAACTGCTGCAAATCAGCTCAAAACAGACTTAGGCGCTGAGTATGAACTGATGTACACTCAGGAAAGCCGTCTTGCTGTTGAAAGTGCAATCGATGCTGTTGTAACAGGTCTTGGCAGAACACAGCAGACTGTTGTTGACGGTTATGCTCAGGCTATCAATGATGCAATTGCCGCTCTTGAACCTAACACCTTCAACGTCATTTTCCTTGATGAGAATGATAAAATCCTCCTTTTTGAAACCGATGTTGAATATAAGGCGAGCGTAACTCCGCCGGCTGATGAAGACGGCTACTACGACTCAACGAATCACTATACATTCTCAGGCTGGAGTACAGACGAATATCAATCGGTAAAATCTGACCTTTTCGTTTATCCCGTATACACAGCCGAAGCTCACATCTTTACAACAACAACAGTTGCATCAACCTGTACACAAGCAGGCGGTACATTGTATGAATGTTCCTGCGGTTACAGTTATGTAGTGGGTGAAACAGACCCGGATGCACACGTCTGGGAAGCTGATTACACAATTGACCTTGAACCTACTTGCACTGTGGCAGGTTCAAAGTCAATCCATTGCACCCTTTGCGATGCAACAAAAGAAAGAACAGAAATTCCTGCAACAGGTCACTCCTGGGGTGAAGAGAGTGAGGTTGTTGCACCCTCTTGCACAAGTAGCGGAATAAATGCAAAAGTTTGTAAGGTATGTGATGCTTGTGAACATACAACTGTTTCTGCTCTCACACACGACTATGCCGAAACCGTTGTTGCTCCCACCTGCACAACCAAGGGTTATACAGAATATGTTTGCCGGAGAACTGACTGCGGTCACTCATACACAGGTACATACACAGATGTTATCGACCACAGCTTTGGTGAGTGGGAAGAAGTCCACGCCGCAGCTTGTGAAGTCAAAGGTACAGAAAAACGCACTTGTACAGAATGTGGATTTATTGAGCTTCGTTCAACAGAAGCACTCACACACGATGTTCCCGATGATTGGACAGTCGTTGTTGCAGCAACCTGTGAAGGCACAGGCTATCAGACAAAAACCTGTACACGTTGCGGTGTTGTTCAGGAAAGCCAAGTAATCCCTGCAACAGGTCACTCAAATACAACTGAAACAAAAGCTGCAACTTGCACTGAGGCAGGCTACACAAAGGTTGTTTGCTCAACCTGCGGCAAAACTGAAACAACAATTCATCAGCCCCTCGGTCACTCATACGACGAAGGAGTACACTCCGAGGCTGACTGCACACACGGCGGCTTCACACCTTATACCTGTTCCGTTTGCGGTGACACATATAATGTATACGATGAAACGAAACCCGCAACAGGCCACACCTATGTTGAAGGCACTTCAACAGCAACCTGCACAGCAGAAGGCAAAATGACACTCACTTGTGCTTGCGGTGTAACAACTACCGTGAATGTACCTGCTCTCGGACACTACTATGTTAAGGACGAGACAGCTTCAACTGAAGCAACCTGTGCAGATGCTGCAACAGAAACATACAAGTGCTCACGCTGCACAGATTCCTACACGGTTTCCGTCGGCGATAAGAGTACAGAACACACTTGGGGCGGCTGGCAGGTTAAACAGTCCGCAACGGAAGATTCAATCGGCTATCAGACCAATACTTGTACAGTCTGCGGTCAGATTAAGGTTGAAACAATTGAAGCAACGGGTGAACATAAATTTACTGACGGCGAGATAGTAGTTTCAAAGGAAGCAACCTGTACGGAAGACGGATATGAAGAAAGAGTTTGTTCAACTCACACAGGCGATGATTCTTGTGGAAAGACATCAGGGATACCTCTTCCTGCAACGGGTCACACAGAAACTCTTTCATACACACCTGCAACCTGCGCAGTAAGCGGAAGCACAAAGATTGTTTGCTCTGTTTGTGATGATGTAATTGAAGAAAAAGAGATTTTAACTCTCGGACACGCTTGGGGTGATGGTGAAGTAACTCTCGCAACCTGCAAAGATACAGGCAAGATAGTTTACACCTGCACACGTACAGATTGTGACGGAACATATGAACAGACTCTCCCGATAAATGAAGATGCACATCTTCTTTCAACAACAGTCAAAGATGCTACTTGTGAGGACAAAGGCTCAGTTGTTACTTCCTGCAGCATTTGCGGCAAAACAGAAACAACAACTCTTGCCGCAAAAGGTCATACCTTCACAGGTGAAGAGAATATAACAAAGGCTGCTTCCTGCACCGAGGACGGCTCGAAAACCGTTAAGTGCGTAAACGCAAACTGTGATGAAGCCACAACAGTTGTGATTGCAAGAACAGGTCACACCTGGGGTGAATGGGAAGTAACAAAGGCTTCCACCAACACAGAAAAGGGCGAAATATCACGCTCTTGTCAGACTGACGGTTGCACAGAAACTGAAACCGTCGAAATTCCTGCAGGCGGTCATAACCTTGTTGCAAGCGGCAAGACAGATGCAACCTGCGCTCAGAAAGGCTCGGTAACATACGATTGTGATGCTCACACGGGCGACGAAGATTGCGGCATCACAATTATCGTAACACTTGATGAAATTCAGCACACACTCACAATATCAAAAACTGATGCAAAGTGCGAAAAAGTCGGCGAGGTTGTAACAACTTGTGAAAACTGCGGTAATGTTAGCATCAGAACAGAAATCCCTGCAACAGGTCACTCATATGAAGGCATAGTTACAACACCGGCAACCTGCACAACAGAAGGCGAAAAGACTTACACCTGCGCTCACGACGCAACTCACACATACACAGAAGTGATTGCAAAGCTTCAGCATAATTACGTTGCAGGTGAAGAAGTTAAAGCTACCTGCACTTCCGGCGGTTATACACCGTATGAATGTGAAACCTGTGATTCAAGCTATGTGCTTATCACGGATAATGCAAAGGGTCATACTTTTGAAGAAGGCGACTCAACTGCAGATTGTACAACAGCAGGTACAATGACTCTCAAGTGTGCTTGCGGTGCAGAAATGACAGCCGCTGTTCCTGCTCTCGGACATGATTACAAACTTGATTCAACAACTGAAGCTACCTGCGCAGCGGCTGCAACAGAGACATACAAGTGCTCAGCCTGTGGAGATTCTTACACAGTTTCCGTCGGCTCAAAGACCACGAACCATGATTGGAATGATTGGGAAACAGTTGAACAAGCAACTTACACTTCAATCGGATACAAAACAAGAACCTGTAAAATCTGCGATAAGCTTGAAGTTGAAACCTTGCAGAAGACAGGCGACCACAATCTCGTTGAAGTTAAAAGAGAAGAAGCTACCTGTGAAGAAGACGGCTATATTGATTACGATTGTTCTGTTCATACCGATGAAAATGATTGCGGTGTGACTGACAGAGTTACCATTCCTGCAACGGGACACACAGAAGAACTTTCATATTCAGCGGCTACCTGTGCGGCAGACGGCAGCGCAAAAACAGTTTGTACTGTTTGTAAGGAAACAATCGAAGAAAATACAATTTCAGCCCTTGGTCACGTCTGGGGCAATGAAAAGGTTACATTTTCAACTTGCAGTGAAAAAGGTAAGGTTGAATTTACCTGCACACGTTGCAACACAGAAACAAAGACAGTTGAGATTGCCGAAAATCCGGACGCTCACTCCTATATCACAGCTACTACTCCCGTTTCCTGCACACAGGACGGCTCGGCTATAACAAGCTGTATTCTCTGCGGTGATGAGCTTGTAAAAACCACTATTCCGATGACAGGCCACAATTGGGCCGATTGGGAAGAAACTCAGGCGGCAACCAACACAGAAAAGGGCGAAATGTCACGTTCTTGTCAGAACAGCGGCTGCACAGAAACTGAAACTGTTGAAATTCCTGCAGGCGGACACTCATTCGGTACTGCTCCCTCATCAACAACACCTGCTTCCTGCACTCAGGAAGGTGTTGCAACATATAACTGTATTGCACACACTTCTTGCGGTGTTACAATTACGGTAACGCTCGAGAAGACACAGCATACCATCAAAACCGATTCTGAGGCAGCTTCCTGCACGAATGGAGGCTATGTCAAGACATTCTGCTCTGTTTGTGATGATGAAGTTTACACAGATATGACAATCGGAAAACTCGCTCACGAGTTTGAAGAAATTGCAACAGTTGAGCCCACTTGTACCAAGAGCGGCTACACAACCTATAAGTGTAAAAACTGCGAAGAAAGTTATAACGAAATCGGAGCAGATGCAAAGGGTCACACCTATGAAGAGGTCGAAGGTTCATCAACAGCAACCTGTACAGTAGCAGGCAAAATGACTCTCAAGTGTGCTTGCGGTGCAGAAATGACAGCCACTGTTCCTGCTCTCGGACATGATTACAAACTTGATTCAACAACTGAAGCTACCTGCGCAGCGGCTGCAACTCAAACCTATGACTGCTCACGTTGTGAAGCTGCATACACGATTTCAGCAGGTTCAAAAACAGACAATCACGATTTTGATGATTGGACAGTCGTTGAAAAAGCAACAGAAACCTCACTCGGCTACGAAACAAGAGAATGTAAGGTTTGCGGTAAGCTTGAAGTTCAGAAAATTGAAGCAACAGGCGAACACAAGTTTACAATTAAAATTGAAGCTGAAAGCAAGGAAGCAACCTGTGAAGAAGCAGGCTACGAAACCTACGGGTGTTCAGTTCATACCGATTGTACAGAGAAATCTGTAATAGATCTTCCGAAGCTTGGTCACACAGAAAAGCATATGTACTCGGCGGCTACTTGCACAGGCGAAGGCCTTTCAGCAATGGTTTGTGATGTGTGCGGCAAGACACTCGAAAGCGCTGTCATTCCCGTTCTCGGTCATAGCTGGGGCGCAGGTACTGTAACAAGCCAGCCCACTTGCTCCGATGAAGGCGAAATCAGCTATGAATGTTCAAGAACAGATTGCGGCGCAACAAAGACTGAAAAGCTCCCGACATCAGGTCACGCACTCACAACAACTACTGTTGATGCAAAGTGCGAAGAGGACGGCTCAGTTGTAACAGTTTGCGATAACTGCGATTATAAAGAAACAACAGTAATCAACAAGAAGGGCCACACTTGGTCCGATACACCCTCTTCATCAACAAATGCAACGTGCGAAGCAGAGGGCAGCAAGGTTTATGACTGTGAAAACTGCGATGAGCAGAAGACAGTAACAGTTCCTAAACTCGGTCACACTTATGTTGTCGGTGACGAAGTTGCTCCCACCTGTACAACAAGCGGTTACACCGTATATGTTTGTGAGAACGATTCAGCTCACATATATAACGTATATGATGCTGACAAGCCTGCTACAGGACATACCTGGGGCGAATGGGTAGTAGATACTTACGCAACAGAGGAAACAGACGGTCTTAAAGTAAGAGAGTGCGCTTGCGGTAAAACAGAAGAAGAGGTCATCCCCGCTATGAAGCACAATATGACCGAACAGTCACGCACAGAGCCTGCCTGTGATAAAGAAGGCGAAATAGTTTATAAGTGCAGCGTTGACCATGAAGGTGTTGTATGCTCATACACTCTCACAGTTACTCTTGAAAAGCTTGCACATACTCTCATAACATCGGTAACAGATGCAGAGTGTGAGAAAGTCGGCGAGGTTGTAACAACTTGTGAAAACTGCGGCAATGTTAACATCAGAACAGAAATTCCCGCAACAGGTCACTCCTATGCAGGTAAGGTTACAACAGAAGCTACCTGCACAGCGGAAGGAGAAAAGACTTACACCTGCGCTCACGACGCAACTCACACCTACACAGAAGCAATTGCAAAGCTTCAGCATAATTACGTTGCAGGTGAAGAAGTTGAAGCAACTTGTACTTCTAACGGATATATTCCTTATACCTGTTCTGCTTGCGGTGACAGCTATGCTGTAATTACATCAGCATCAAAGGGTCACACCTATGAAGAGATCGAAGGTTCATCAACAGCAACCTGTACAGTAGCAGGCACAATGACTCTCAAGTGTACTTGCAGTGCAGAAATGACAGCCGCTGTTCCTGCTCTCGGACATGATTATCAGCCCGGTGCATCAACCGCTGCAACCTGTGCGGCAGCTGCAACTCAGAGCTATGACTGCTCACGTTGTGATGCGGCATACACCGTTTCGGTAGGTTCAAAAACAGAAAACCATAAGTGGGGCGAATGGAAGATTGTTGAAAATGCAACTGAAGCTTCACTCGGCTATGAAACAAGAGAATGTACAGTTTGCGGACAGCTTGAAGTGAAGACAATTTCTGCAACAGGTGAACACAAATTCACAATTTATGTTGCTGATGAAAGCAAAGCTCCGTCCTGTGATGAAGCAGGCTACGAAGTTTACAGATGTTCAGTTAATACCGATTGCACAGAAACTTCAAAGGTTGTTGTTCCTGCAACAGGACACACAAAGACTCAGAGCTATGTTGCACCCAATTGCGAAAACGCTGGCATATCAGCAGTTGTATGTAGCGTTTGCGGTGAAACACTTGAAAGTGCTGTTGTTCCGGCTCTCGGTCACTCCTGGTCAGCTGGCGTAATCACAAAGCAGCCCGGTTGCTTCACCGAAGGCGAAATCACTTACAGCTGTTCTAGAACAGACTGTAATGCTACCAAGACTGAGGCTGTTCAGCCCACAGGTCACATCTGGGATAACGGTAAGGTAATAACAGAATCTGCCTGTACAGTCGGCGGCGAAAAACTCTTCAAATGTACCGGTTGTGATGCTACATATACAAAAACTCTTAATCCTCTCGGTCACAGCTACGGCAGAGTTGTAACACCTTCAACCTGCACCGAACAGGGATACACAACCTATACCTGCGTAAACTGCCGTGACGCCTTTGTTACATCATACACAGATGCTTCAGGCCACAGCATAGGCACCTGGGTAACAACCAAAGAGGCTTCTTGCACTGAAGACGGCGAAAGAATCAGATATTGTTCAGCTTGTGATTATTATGAGACAGAAGCAATACCCGCAAGTGAACACTCTTGGGGTGAATGGCGACTGATTGGTGCAGACGTTTGTGCAGAAGGTGCAATACGTCAGCGTGAATGTACTCCTTGCGGTGCGGTTGAAAGAGATGTGCTTGAAGATGGCGAACATTTCTATCGCACAGACGAAAACGGTAATATTATCTTTGATAATATCCTTATGCCAGCTTGTGAGCATGAAGGCTTCTACGTTTACAGATGTACTCTTTGTGGCTCAGAAGTGAAATTCACATCAGCAACACCCGGTTATGAAGAAGAACTTGCAGCAACAGGTCACAATTGGCAGACAGATGCAAACGGTGATATCGTTTATGTTACCGTAAAAGCTGTAACCTGCTTCACAGACGGTCAGAAGTACAGAACTTGTAGCAATGAAAACTGTAACCTTGATGAAAACAGAGAATATATCACAGTTGCAACAGTAGGACATCAGCTCAAGTCTATGAGTGGCAAAGATGCAAGCTGTGAAGAAAGCGGATATTCGAACTACTATGTATGCGTAGCTTGCGGTTATGAGCATAACAAGGTTATTTATTCTGCACTTGGACACATTGACGAAAACGCTGACGGTGTATGTGAAAGCTGTAAGGCTTCAATCGATGCAGACAACACCGGTAGCAACAGCAGTGAAGATTGCGATTGTATGTGCCATAAGGGTGGCTTTATGGGTATAATCTATAAGATTGTCAGCTTCTTCTGGAAACTCTTTGGTACAAACAAAACATGCGATTGCGGCGAAGCTCACTATTGATAAGCTAAGCTAAACAAAACTATACAAAAATACCACTCCATCGGAGTGGTATTTTTATATGCTGTATTTTCAGTGTCTCGTATCGTCAGAGAATTTTTCACAGAATCTTGCCTGAAAAGACGGTTCTTCGTTGCCTGCATAAAGGTGGCTCAAGTCACCGAAGCCGCTGCATCTGAAAATTGCCTTGCCCTTTTCTCTTTCTTCGGTGACGATTGTTGTCACGGATGTGGGCAGAGCTACAAAGTTGTGCCACAGAATCATAGGCGACATACCGAAGATATGAGAGAGCATAACCGCTTCAACGGCAAAGTGGCAGAACAGAACTATTCTGTCTGAGTTTTCTCTTTCAACGTCATATATTTTGCCGTTGTGCCTGTAACCGTGGCACTGAAACAGCTCGTCTGTTCCATCGCAAACCTTTTTGTATTCTTTATATACCTTGCCTTTTTTCATCAGCTTTACGGTGTGCCACTTATCGTAGGAATAGTAATCACTGTGAGCTGTCCAGTAGGAGGGGAGTCTGTCCCAGCAATGAGTTTTCACAAAAGGTGCGACACTAACCTTACCTTCAAATTCACGAAGCCAGTCGAGTGTTTCCGCAGTTCTTCCCATTTTTTTAAGGGTGTAGGAGGCTGTCTTTTGCGCTCTGCCCAGGGGTGAGCAGTAAAAAGCAGCAATATCCATTTTTGAAAGCCGCTCAGCAAGAAGTCTTGCTTCTTTTCTGCCTTTTTCGGTAAGACTGTCATTTGCATAATCCGGGTCTGCGTGACGGATAATCAGTATTTCCATTTTATCATTCCTTTTTGTTTTATATCTTATGATAGCATTTTCTGTAAGGAACTTCAAGTAGCAGTAATTATTGCTTAGACCTGTTTTTTTGCCCAAAAAGGACTGCTGCATAATCGCAACAGTCCTTTTACTTTTACTTGCTCTGCCTTTCGATGATTTCTTTAATCAAATCAACCTGACTCCGGGTAAGTCTTCCCTGCCCCTTGTCGCTTCGCACAAAGTATTTTTCAAGGTTTACTGTGTATTCGCCCATTTCTGTCCAAATTTCAATGCCACCGTCACACTCACAAATTTCTTCGGGAAAACTATGATTCAGATAAAGCGAATTCAGACTTATTGCATCACTTGATTCAAAAGTTCCGGTCTTTTTTCCGCCAAGGGTAAATGATGCCTGAGTGTTGCCGCACCAGCCGCCTGAATAAGGCTCATCAATGGTCTGCTCTTTTTCGGCAGGGGAGTGATCGGCGGTGCAAAGGATACTGTCTGTGGTTGTGATGATGGCCGGAGAAATATCGTCTTCTTTAGCCACTGATATTGGTACAATTACGGCGACAGCAAGAACAGTAAGCAAAAATATAATTATAACTGTTTTTTTCATTAAAACACCTCACTTAAAATATACCGGGAATAATATGTGCGAGCCACAGTCCCACACCGAAGGAAAATGCGTTTGACGTGAGCGCATAGAGAATATTGCGGCTCTTTTTCTTATCTTTAAGCCTTGCGCAATAAATTGTTGCTTCAAGAGCAAAAACAATGATTTCAAGGAAGATATAATAGGCAGTGAAAGCCATATAACCGTCCTGATAGTTGACAATATTCAAAGCCACATTCAGAATAATCTGCGTGACAATGTTGATAATGCAAATGAGGAGAAGCTCATTTTTTGCTCTGTATGAGAAAATAATTGCTATGCCTGTTTCTAAGGTAATGGTGATGAGAATTCGTGCAAGTAAGGATATAGTTTCCCACTTGTAATCATAGCTTTCTTCGGCTGTTACTGTACCGCGTAAAGGGGTGGAAGTGTCCTGAAGATAGTTCACATCGACAATTGTGATACCTTCCATATCGACGGTGAAGTAACTGTCAAAGGCATAACTTTCATAAATTCCGCTTGAAACAAAAGTGTCCGTTTCGGGGTAATAGAGAAGGATTTTGAAGGGAGTCGGCGGATGATAAGTCCATTTAAGTTCTTTCGTTTCATCAACACGCCAGATTCTCTGCAAAAAGTAATATCCGTCGGAATCGGTATAGTCTGCCATTTTCTGCCAGATTTCCTTGTGCAGACCGTCCTCTTCGCTGTATTCAATATTGTCGCCTTCCCACACATAATAGTCGGGTGCTTCTTTGCCGTTCCATGCTCTTGCAGGCCCCCGGGAAGCGGAGGCGGACAAAAGAGTTCCGTAGCACTTTTCAGACCCCATATTTTCGAAGGTGATGTTCACCGAGGGCTTTGGTCCGGTGTCCGCCGAAGCGGTGAGAGAGAAGACCAGGCAAAAAGTTATAACCGTCAATGTGATTTTTAACAGCTTCTTTTTCATATTTTCTACTCCTTTTTCAGTTAAGGTTCAAAAGTGATTTGAGTTCTTCAACCTTTTCGCTTGTCATACCGTACCAACTGCCGGTATCTTCGTCAAGAATACCTTTTTCGAAAAAAGTTAAGTTATAGTCGTGTTTTGGAGCATTGGCGCCCGAAAAATAATTTATAGTGCAGATTTTTTCTCCGGTGAGTGTTCTGCTTTTGCTGTCAGATGCATTTTCCGAGGGGTTCGTCTCAATGTCTGCGCTGCTTGAATATGAATTTTCTTCATCTGTTATTTCTTCAATGAGGTTCAATGCTTCATCGTTGACAATGTCAAAAGTATTTGTTGAAGAGCCAAAATCTGAAACGTGAATAATAACAGTGCCCGGGGGATAGGTTGTTGAAGTGTCTGACGGCTTTTGCCACATGTTAGGTGCATCTGTGACTGCGGACATAGGATTTGCTGATTTATCTGATGCTTTTGCCGGAAGCATTGCGGGAAGCAGAAAAGAGCTGAAAACAAGCACCGGAACAAGAAAAGCCAGAAGTGTATTCCTTTGTTTTTGCTTCTTTTTATATTTATCCCGTCTTAAATATACCTCATTTATAAACTGTTCGTCTGTTCTTCTCATAGCAGAAGCTCACCTTCCTTTCCCAAATTTTCGGAAAGCACCTTTTTGCCACGGTAAATGAGATTATCCACCTGTTTCACACTTTTTTTCATAACCGCCGCCGCTTCTTTATAGGAAAGCTCTTCAAAATAAACCAAGTGTAGTGAAATTCTCATATCATCGGGAAGCTTTTGAAGTTCGTGATGGAGAATTTTTTGTCTTTCATCATTTATTATGAGGCTTTCAATTTCATAGCTGTCACTTTCAAGGTGGCTGAGAGGAACTTCTTTTTGCCTTTTTCTCTTTCTAAGATAATCGAGAGCACGGCTTCTGCCAAGCATAAAAAGATAGGTTTTGAGACTCACCTTGAAGCTATAGCGGTTAGGGTGCAAAATTATGTACATAAAAACGTCGATGGCAATGTCCTCAGCAGCGTCATAATCATTAACGTACCTGTTAATGAAAAATGTCACACTGTCACGGTATTGTCTCATTATTTCCTCGAAGGCACTTTCTTCACCATTCAGAAAACGGCGGTAGCTACTTTCACCGTTAAACATATGGTTTTTCCTCCTGATTTTATCCTTTCACTTATTATACGATTGAAAAGGGTCGGATTCCTTATTTTTTTATGTCTTTTTTTCAGTATAGCACGGATTTATAAAAAAAGAAATCCCCATAAGATATTGCGGTCAGCTCTATGTGTATGTCAGGATAAAAAAAGAGCACCGCCCTTGGGTGCTCTTCTGACTGCTGTCTACTGACGTATGACTACTCTTACTCGGGTTTCTTAATCTTATTGAGCATTGCATTAAGACCGAGGAGCTGTTCCTTTGTGAGTTTAAGACCTGTCATACCGAGAAGTGATGTGAGTCTGATAACGGTAAAGCCGTTCATCATCTGCATCATATTTTCGTTCATTTCAAAGCCTGCTGCAGTTGTACCTGCACCGATACCTGCCTGAGCCATCATACCCTGGAAGAGAGCCTTGCCTTCTTCGCTCTTTAACACATCACCCATCTTGTCATTGAGTGAATAATAACCGTCAACTTCTGTGATGTCAAACCAGTTAAGGATTGCGCCTTTTTCCTTGAGTCTGTAATTTTCGTTGAAGGTATCAACCTTTCTGATTACGCTTTCATCTGTGCAGTCGCCGGCTTTTGCGGTGAGGACTGTTTCACCCATGTTGGGTACGTCGAAATAGAAGAAGTGAACATCAGAAGTCTTCTTGCCGAGGCTCTGTCCGTTGGCGAAAAGTTCAACCTCAGGAAGGTTTGAATATACGGTAACCTTGGTTACATCTTCAACTCTGTCAATATATCTCTTGCCGCAGATGTGAACAAAGGGCTCATCGGAAAGCCATGCTTTATATGCATAGAAGGAGTCTTTCTTATACTTTCTGTCGAAGGTTACAAGTCCCTTGTGATTCTGTCCGTTTTCGCCGCCTTCATTTCTTGCATCTGCACCAAAGTCAAACATATTCCAGACGTGAGTTGCCCAAAGATATTTTCTTGTGAAAAGCTGCTTGATAAGCTCCTCGTGATAGTATGCCTGATATTCTTCTGTGTAGTCACCCTGAATAGGTTTGGATGTGTGCCAATTAAGTGCTTCACAGCCATATTCACTCATACCGATGGGAAGTGTGGGGAAGGTTTTGTGGAAGTTATCAAGCCAGGGGCCGTTCATTGAAGTTTCTCCGCCGTACCAACCGAAGTAATGGTTATATGAAACGGTATCGGGTATCTGAACATAGGGATCATTGATGTCACACATTGAAACGATTGCCATTGTTGTGAGTCTTGTTTTGTCCATTTCGTGGCAAAGGTCGTTAAGAATGTGATGGTTTTCAACAAGGTCATCATCAGCGCCGTTCATGCTGATTTCGTTTGAAAGACCCCATACAACGATTGAAGGATGGTTATAGTTCTGCACGATGAGTTCCTTCATCTGTGAAATTGTGTTTTCACGTGCTGTGGGCATATGCTTTGAAATATAAGGAATTTCTGCCCAGATTACCATACCTCTTTCATCGCAAAGGTCATAGAAGTATTGGTCGTGCTGATAGTGAGCAAGGCGGATTGTTGTTGCACCAACTTCGCAGATAAGATCCATATCTTCCTTGTGATGTTCGGGAAGAAGTGCGTTGCCAAAGCCCCAGCGGTCCTGATGACGTGATACACCACGAAGGGGATATTCTTCACCGTTGAGAATGAAGCCTCTGTCCGGGTCGATTTCGAATGTTCTGCATCCGAAACGTGCTGAAACATTGTCAATTATCTTGCCGTCTGCAATAAGCTCTGCAACTGCTGAGTAAAGATAAGGATCTTTTATGCCGTGCCAGAGGTGTACATTTTCAATGTCGAAGGCGGCTTTCTTTTCGCAGCATACGCACTGTGATTTTTCTGCGATAACATTACCTTCTGCATCAAGAACTGTGAACTTAAGTGTCTGACCTTCCTTTGCATTTGTAAGGTATGCTTCAACTTCAACCTTAGCGTTTGCGCCGTCTACTGCGGGAGTTACCTTAATGCCGGGGCAACCGTAGTAGTCAAGGTCAAAGTGTGATTCTGAAACGCAGATAAGGTTAACATCTCTGTAAAGACCGCCGTAGAAGGTGAAGTCTGCCATCTGGGGATAAACTGTTTCATTTGCGCTGTTGTCAACGGTGATGGCTATCATTGTTGAGATACCGATTTCATCTGTGATGTCCACTCTCCATGTTGAATAGCCGCCGTCGTGATGAGCAAGTTTTTTGCCGCCGACATAAACATCTGCTGATGAGTTTGCACCCTTGATTTCAAGATAGTATCTTTCTGCTTCGGGAAGGTCCTCTTTTTTGATTTCCTTCATATAAAGGCAAGTGCCACGATAGTAATCGTTGTCACCGTCCTGGCCGTCAATTGCGTTCCAGGAATGGGGGAGGTTCACGAAATTCCACTTAGCATCAATTGCAGCGGGGATTTCTGCGAAATCTTTTGTGAAAGACCATTTGCGGTTAAGATTGATAATTTGTCTCATAGTATTAACTCCTTAAATTGTTTTCTTGATGAAACAGCCGGCAGAACCTGCCGACTGTAGTTTTGCTGTTTATTCAGCTGCACTGTCTGATTCTGCTGTGTGTTTTGCTGCAAGAATTTCAACATTTTTGTCAACAACCTTTTTCTTCAAGGGGTACCAGAACCAAAGAATGAGAGCGAGAAGCACAAAGCCGACTGCGGGAACGAGTGTTGAAATGTTGAAGATGCCATCTTTTACAGCCTGTGTCTGGCCGAGAGCTTGCTGTGCTGCAATTTCGTCATATCCAATCATTGTCAGAAGCGCACCGGAAAGACCTGATGAAGCGGCCTGACCGAGCTTTCTTGCAAAGGAATAAAGTGCATAAACCGAACCATCTTCACGGATACCGTTTTTGATTTCGGAATAGTCGATAACGTCTGTGATAAGTGCCCAGCTGACCATTGAGAAAACACCGAGTCCGAGCCAAGCAACAGCCTGGAAAGCTATATATACCCAGATGTTCTGCGGACGCACAAGATAAAGAACAAAGCTGCCTACACCGGCAAAAAGGTTTGAAACAACGCTGATTTCAGCTTTGCCGAATTTTTTAACAAGGGGCTTTGCAATAACTGCGGCAATCATCATACCTGCACCCATAGCAATGGTTGCCGTGCCCTGCATTTTGCCGTTGCCGTAGTAATCGGGGAACACATAGTTAACCATTTGCTGCATTGTGAGCTGTGCGAGAAGCATAATGATTGATGCGACGATAATTGAAATAAGAGCACGGTTTTTGACTGCATTTTTGAGCATTGTGAAAACATTGTTGTTCTGCTGTGCTTCAACTGAGGCAACTGACTTAACACGCTCTGTTGTGAGATAGAAGCAAAGCAGATAACAAACTACTGCAAGAACAGAGAAAACACCTGCAATGATTGTGAATCTGCTGCCGTTCATCACGCTGACGGAAACTCCGTCTGCATTGATAACTTCGTCGTAAACAAGGGTGGGAACGCTTACCGATACAACTGCACCTGCAAGCATACCGCCCATTGTGCGGAAGGTTGAAAGTGACTGTCTGTCGCCGGGGTCACCGGAAATGGCAGATGCCATTGAACCATAGGGAATGTTGATTGATGTGTAGAATACTGAGCCCCAGAGAATGTAGGTGATGAAAAGATAGGCAACTTTGAATCCCATCGACATACCTGCAAGGGAGCTTTGGTAAATGAGGAAGGATGCAATTGCAACAGGGCCGCACATTCTTCTGATCCAAGGCTTGAATTTGCCGTTCTTTGTGAATTTGCTTCTGTCGCAGATTCTGCCCATCGCAACATCTGTGAAAGCATCAACAAAACGTGCAACCATCATCACAACACCGACAACAGCGGCCTCAACGCCCATAACGTCTGTGTAAAATTTGAGAAGGAAGCTTGATGAAAGGATAAAAGTGAAATCGTTACCGAAGTCACCGAACAGGTATCCGAGCTTATCTTTGATACCAAAGGGTTTGACATTTTTTGTTTCCATATCTTGTACTCCTTTAATAATTTTTTTAAACATAACCCATTGAATTTATTATATATTCAACAGAAAAATTGAGTTAGAATTATTTTTATTAAAAATAGTATTATTTTTGTGAAAAGCTTGTTTTTTCACAAAAATTATACCATAATATAACAGGAATGTAAACAAGTAATAAAAGGGAGTGAAAAACGGGTAATGAGCGAAAAAAAACAAGTGGCATCAAGAGCTTTATCCGGTCTTGACTTTTATGATGACAGTCACGGCAATGAGTTTATCAAGGAAATAGAAAGAAGATACAGCTTTGAAAACGATATGATAAGGGCAGTGTCGCAAGGCAACCACAAAGCAATCTTAAAGATGTTTTCTGCAAATGAATTTTCCCGTGGTATTGAACGGAGAGCTGAGGATTCAGTGCGCAACATGAAAAACTATATGATTATTCTCAATACGGTTTTGCGTAAGGGTGCAGAGGTGGGAAATGTACATCCGTTTTATATTCACGGTATGAGTTCTGAATTTGCAATGAGGATTGAAAAAAGCCGGACAGAAGCGGAAATTCAAAAGCTTCTGAACGAAATGATTTACGCATACTGCAAGCTTGTAAAAACCCATTCAGCAAAAGGTTATTCTCCATTGGTGCAAAATGTTGTTATGCTGATTGACGCAGACCTGAGCGGAGATCTGACATTGAAAACAATGGCTGTGAGATTTAATGTCAACGCAAGCTACCTTTCGTCACTTTTTAAAAAGGACACAGGAATGACGTTGACTGAATATGTTGGCAAAAAAAGGGTAGGGAGAGCGAAATTCCTTTTGGAAACCACTTCACAGCAAATTCAGCAGATTTCACACGAGTGCGGAATACTTGACGTAAATTATTTTGTCAAGATATTTAAAAAGCATACAGGAAAAACGCCAAAACAGTACAGGGAATACGCAATCAACAATGCCAAAGGCAGAATCATAGCGGAAGACGAAGAAACGGCCGACTGAAGGTTGAAAAGTGAAAAAAGACATCTGATTTTGAAGGTCAGATGTCTTTTTTATGTAAGTATGATTAAACGCTGTTTGGCGGAATAATCTAAAACAGATTAAACGTTTTCTTCAGTTGCGGATTTCTGAAAGGCTATTCTCGGGTCACCGTTCTCGAGAAAAATTGTTCCGCAGAATTCATATCCCAATTTTTTGAGCATATTTTGCATAACATAGTTATCTTCGTGGGTATCAATGCGTACATTGGGGTATTGCTCAAACGCCCAATTCATCATAAATGTTCCCACGCCTTTCACCTCGCCAGAGGAGGCTATTCGGTGAACGACGGCATATACTCCGTCATTTTTCCATTCGCCGATAATTTTTTTGTAAGTTGGGTCATCACCGATGAAAAAGCAGAAAACACCGTGAATTTCACCGTCGCAAAGGCAGACATATCCGTTGCCGTTAGCTATGTCTGCTTCAATTTGTTGCTGAGTTGGCTTATGAGTCATCCACTGATTTGGATTGCCGTGAGAAGCCATAAACTGCCTTGCTGAGGCATAAATTTCCAGAACTCTTGCAAGGTCTGACGGTACTGTTCTTCTTATTTCAAATTCAGCCATTTTGTGTTACCTCACAATATAATATCAATTGCATAAAGCATAGCAAGATGCACGGGATAAAAAGCATAGAAGAAATATTTAAGATTTGCTTTGCCGCCTTTTCCGTTGTAATACATAAGCAAAACAAGGGGAATCAAAGCCCAGAGCCTGAAATATATGCTCTCATAAAAGGTGAAGACAAAAATAATCAATGCAACACCGAAGGATAGCAGCTTCTTTTTTCTGTCTTTTGAAACTGCGGCAAAAAGGGGAAGGCATATTCCACCAAGGCCGTAATCAAAGGTTATTTCAATACCGGCTGTGTTTTTGCTGCCTTCACAGAAAATAGCAAGAGCAAATACGGCGATGAGAGTAAAAGCGAAAAGAACAACACCCTTGGCTTTTTCACCTTTTATATCTTTTTCAAAGCTCTCTTTCATAAAAATGAAAGCTGAGCAGAGAATGATTGAAACGGAAAAAGTGAGCAGAATATTGAGATAAGTGCCCTTACCGGAGTGAGTTATAAGGCTTTCAATGATATAAACGCTTTGGCAAAGAACACCGAGAAGGAAAACTCTGAGAAAATATTTCATTCTGTTTTTGGTGTATAGACAGCCTTCACCGATGAAGAAAGCAAAGATAGGCATTGCGATTCTGCCGATATATCTGAGAAGGGTAACCTGCGGGAAAAGGATGTAACCGATATGGTCAATAAGCATTGAAATGCAGGCAATAATTTTCAGTTGATTTCTTGTCATAGATTTCACCTCGCTGTTTATTTTAGCACAAAGAAACAAACTTGACAATATTTCGGAACGTGGATTTTTCTTCGCTTTGTTTTTACGATAAGCCCTCATCTGTTTCTTAAACTCCGTTCGCTTATGCCGCTTGGGCGAAAAGAAAGAGATTAAACCTACCTTTTAGAAGCCGTTTATATAAATATAAAGATAAATTCACATTCAATTGCTGCACAACAAGAAAAGACGGGCTATGCCCGTCTTTTATAAACCGTCAACATAATTGCAAGCGGAAAGTGCTGCAACTGCACCGTCTGCGATTGCCGTTGCAATTTGTCTGACCTTTTTGCTTCTGCAGTCGCCTGCAACGAAGATGCCTTTTTCACTTTCGGGAATACAGCTTTCGTCAGCTTCAACATATCCCCATTCGTTAAGCTTTACGGTTTCTTTGAAATTCTCGTTCATCGGCTGCTGACCGATTGCAACAAAAATACCGTCGAAGTAAAGCTCTGTTTCTTCCTGAGTTTCGGTGTTTCTGATTCTGATGCCTTCAAACGTGCTGTTGCCAAGAAGCTCTGTCACAATACTTGAGTAAACGAAAGAAACATTGTCTTTGTTTTCAAGCTCCTGAACAAGCTTTGTTTCACCTGTGAGATAGGCGAGGTTCTGAATAACCGTTACACTTTTGCAGTTTTTTGAAAGCAGTACAGCCTCCTGCAATGCAGAATTGCCGCCGCCTATAACAGCAATATCCTTGTTGTTATAGAACGCACCGTCACAAACGGCACAGTAGGAAACGCCTTCGCCCGTGAACTTGTCTTCTTTGGGAAGATTGAGTTTTCTGTGGGCTGAGCCTGTTGCAATGATTACGCTTTTGCCTTCATAAACTGCTCTTTCACCCCTGACAGAGAAAACACCGTCTTTTTTTTCAATGCAAAGTGCAGTATCAAGCTCAATTTCTGCTCCCTGAGCCATAGCCTGGTCAACCAATTTGTCGGCAAACTCATTGCCGCTCATCTGAATAAAGCCGGGATAATTTTCAACTCGTGGAGAATGTGTAATCTGACCGCCAAAGGTTTCTTTTTCCAGAATAAGCACCTTTTTGTCGGCACGTCCTGCATAGACTGCGCCTGTCAGCCCTGCAGGGCCTGCACCGATAATTATTATATCGTACATCTTTTACCTCTTATCTTTCGGTGAAAGCTCTGATGTTTGAAAGGTTGATGATTTTTTCCGTTTTGCCGCCATTGATGCTAACAAGTGTGGGAGCCTGATGAATGTCATATTCTTCGGCAAGAGCCTTGTTTTCGTCAGCAAAAATCTTTTCATATTTGAGACCTGCACTGTCAAGGAACTTTGCAGCCATTTTGCAGTTGGGGCAGGTTGTTGTTGCAAAAAGGATGAGCTTATCTTCACTTGCAACTTCACAGGCACATTCTTCGGCATCAGCCTTTATGCCGGTGATTTCCTTGCCGAATTTTGCGGGATTATATTCAATTCTGTGTGCAAATTCCTGGCTCTTACCGTCGTTCCAGTTCTGAACGGGACGGTAGTAACCTGTGATACGGCTGTAAACCTCTGTCTTTTCGCCGCATTCGGGGCAGATGTACTGCTCACCTGAAATATAGCCGTGGTTTTTACATACGGAATATGTGGGTGAAAGGGTGTAGTAAGGAAGCTTGTAGTTTTCTGCAATCTTTCTGATAAGTGTGGCGGCACTCTTCCATGAGGGAAGCTTTTCACCGAGGAAAGCGTGGAAAACAGTACCTGAAGTGTAAAGTGTCTGAAGCTCGTCCTGAATATCAAGTGCAGCGAAGATATCGTCTGTGTAACCAACGGGAAGATGTGAGGAGTTGGTGTAGTAAGGAGCTTCGCCCTTGGTTTTGTCTGCTGCTGTGATGATTTCGGGATAATGCTTAAGGTCGTGCTTTGCAAGACGGTAGCTTGTACTTTCAGCAGGTGTAGCCTCAAGGTTATAAAGGTCGCCGTACATTTCCTGATAATCGGAAAGACGTTCACGCATATGGTTGAGAACATCTTTTGCAAACTGCTGTGCTCTTTCATCGGTGAGGTCGCATCTGAGCCAGTTAGCGTTGAGTGCTGCTTCATTCATACCGACAAGACCGATTGTTGAGAAGTGGTTTGCGAATGTGCCGAGATATCTCTTTGTGTAAGGATAAAGACCTGCATCAAGAAGGTTTGTGATAACCTTTCTCTTCACTGAAAGTGAACGTGCGGAAATATCCATAAGCTTATCAAGACGGTTGTAGAAATCCTGCTCGTCCTTTGCAAGATATGCGATTCTGGGAATGTTGATTGTAACAACACCGACAGAACCTGTGCTTTCACCGCTGCCGAAGAAGCCGCCTGACTTTTTGCGAAGCTCACGAAGGTCAAGACGAAGTCTGCAGCACATTGAACGTACATCGCTGGGCTCCATATCGGAGTTGATGTAGTTTGAGAAATAAGGTGTGCCGTATTTTGAGGTCATCTCGAAAAGGAGCTTGTTGTTTTCTGTTTCGGACCAGTCAAAATCGCTTGTGATTGAGTAGGTGGGGATAGGATACTGGAAGCCTCTGCCGTTTGCGTCACCTTCAATCATAGTTTCGATGAAGGCACGGTTGACCATATCCATTTCCTTCTTGCAGTCTTTATACTTGAAGTCCATTTCCTTGCCGCCGACAATAGCGTTGAGTTCTGCAAGGTCATTGGGAACTGTCCAGTCGAGAGTGATGTTTGAGAAGGGAGCCTGAGTACCCCAGCGTGAAGGAGTGTTTACACCGTAGATAAAGGATTCGATGCACTTTTTAACCTGCTCGTATGAAAGTCCGTCAGCCTTTACGAAGGGTGCAAGATATGTGTCAAATGATGAGAAAGCCTGAGCGCCTGCCCATTCATTCTGCATAATGCCGAGGAAATTTACCATCTGATTGCAAAGGGTTGAAAGATGCTTTGCAGGTGCAGATGTGATTTTGCCCGTAACACCGCCGAGACCTTCTTTGATAAGCTGCTTGAGTGACCAGCCTGCACAGTAGCCTGTGAGCATTGAAAGGTCGTGAATGTGAATGTCAGCATTTCTGTGAGCGTTTGAGATTTCGTCATCATAAACCTCACTGAGCCAATAGTTTGCGGTGATTGCGCCGGAGTTGTTGAGAATAAGACCGCCGACGGAATATGTTACTGTGGAATTTTCCTTAACACGCCAGTCATTGACGTTAACATAGTTGTCAACGATTTCCTTGTAGTCAAGAAGAGTTGTGTTGATGTCACGGAGCTTTTCGTGCTGGCGACGATAGAGGATGTATGCCTTTGCAACATCGGAATAGCCTGCCTGAACGAGTACGTTTTCAACGCTGTCCTGAATGTCTTCAACAGCGATGCGGTGTTCTTTGATTTTCGGCTCAAAGTCTGCTGTTACTTTCAAAGCGAGGAAATCAATGATGTTGGGATTATAATCCCTTTGCTGTGCATCAAAAGCGAGGGTGATTGCCTGAGTGATTTTATCAAGGTTAAAATCAACTACTTTACCGTTTCTTTTTAAAACTGAGTACATACCTATTCTCCTTTATTTTATCTTTATTACATAACGAAACAGAAAAGAAGGAAACCGACTCAGGGTTTAAATCTTTTCTGTTGAATTTCGTGGTGCAGTGACGATTATATCACAAGATATTGTAAAAGGCAATAGCTAAAACACAAATTATTGTGTTTATTTTCAAATTTTAACCACAATTTGTTGTGTTTTAACTTTCACGGATTAACACGTTAAAGCCTTTTTTTCTCAGTTCTTCGACAAGTATCGCCATTCTCTCTTTGTCCCAGGCGGAAAGTCCTTCTTCAATCAGATTTCCCGAATCCCTGAACTGCTGAAGATAAAATTTGCCGTTCTTTTCTATTATGTTATTGCAGATGTTTTCAATGTCATTTTCTGTGTGAAATTCTTTTACGACAGTTGTTCTGAATTCATAGTCGGGAGCTTTGGTTTTGATAAGCTCAATACTCTTTTTGATTTTTTCTGTGTCAATTTCTGCTCCTGCTGTGAGAGAATATTTTTCCAAACTGTTTTTGATGTCCATTGCTACATAGTCGCAGAGACCTTCCGACAGAATAGCTGAAAGTACCTGAGGATTGTATCCGTTTGTGTCAAGCTTCAGAAGATAGCCCATATCCCGGACTTTTCTCATAAAGGGGATAAGGTCAGGCTGATTTGTCGGTTCGCCGCCGGTGATACAAACTCCGTCAAGTATGCCCCGGCGCTTTCTGAGAAGGGAGAGAACCTCATCTTCAGGGATAATATCACAGGCTCTTTCTGTAACGAGAAGAGCGTTGTGACAAAAAGGACAGCGGAAATTGCAGCCGTAGGTGAAGATAGTACAGGCTGTTTTTTCCGGATAGTCAAGTAAGGTAAGCTTCTGCAGCCCTGAAATAAGCATAGGGTTTCTCCTTTTCATTTCATATATTGAATATTACGAATTATATATTAAGGATATCACGCAAAACCGAATAAATCAATATAAATATTGTTTCCTTTGGGAGTGTTTCACTTGATTTTATCGCTTTTGCATGGTAAAGTATTACTATTGAAAGAAACAGGAGTGGATAAAAATGGAACAAAAAATCCTTAAGCTGTTGGGAGTCAAGGGTACATTTAAAAACGATGTTATCCCTATGATGAATTACAGCAGTGCAAACATCACAACCTCAGGCGCAGGCTATGTTGTCAGTCTTTTCTATATGAAATTCCTCACCGACGTTGTAAATCTTCCCCTTCAGTGGGCAGGTCTTGTAACTACGATTGCGGTCATCTGGGACGCAATCACCGACCCGATTATGGGCGTGATTACTGACAGAACCCGTTCGAAATACGGTAAGCACAGACGTTATATTCTGTGGGGTATGCCTCTTTTGTGCCTTTCTTTTGTTATGATGTGGAACGGTTATGGCTTTGACGGCAGAACAGAACCCGTCAAGACTTTCATTTATTTTACACTGGCTTATATGCTTTATAAAACAGCATATACAATAATAGATATACCTCATGTCGCAATGCTCCCTGAACTTGCTCCCGATTACGATTTGCGTATTCAGTATAATTCCGTGGGCTATATCTTTAATTCATTCGGTATGTTCCCCTCGTTCTTTCTTGCTTCTGCAGTGCTTAAAATTTTCGGTTACAGCACACCCCAGGCAGGTGCCCAGAAGCCTATGCTTATAATGGGTATAGTTCTTGCGGTGGTTTACGGAATATGTCTCTACAACACCTTTAAAAGAACAAGAGAAAAGCCGTCTCTTGACCTTAAAGTTGAAAAGTTTGATTTCAGGTTCCTCATGAACGAGTATGCTTATGTTGTAAAAAACAAGGCCTTCAGAGAATACTTCTTTATGAGTCTTTGCTACAACATTGCTACCTATTTCTATACCACAACACTTATTTATTATATTGAGTATGTTGCAAAGCTGCCTTCTTGGTATACTCTTTTCACCACTATTGCAGGTGTATTTGAAGCAGCATCATTCCCGCTCAACTATGCTCTTACAATCAAGTTCGGCAAAAAGAAGTGCGGCGCTATAGTAACACCTCTTATGCTTGCAGGCTTTGTTGTGTGTCTGTTTATGAATCCTACGGCAGGAAACGAAGGCGCTGTTATCTGGAAGATTCTTCTTATGGCTACGGCGGTGCTTTATCCCTTCGGCAAGTCAGGTCTCGGCTATGTTGCAACAAATATCCTTCCCGATATTTCGGACGTTGACGAGCTTATCACCGGCAGAAGACGTGAGGGTGTTATCGGCACATTCAACACCTTCATCAAAAAGACGGTTTCAGGTATTATGAGCTCTGTTGTTATGTTCATTCTCGGCGGTTTCGGGCTTCTCGTAGGTGATGAGCTTCAGGAAAAGCTTGCCGTTGATCCCGGCTTCCAGCAGTCCGACAGTGCTCTTTTGGGTGTAAGAATATGTATCACCTTTGCGCCTATAGTATTTACACTTATTTCACTTGTGCTTCTTCACTCCTTCAAGATGACAAAAAAGGAGCATACCCTTATTCGTGCGGCTGTTGCTACCAAGCATAAGTACGGCTCAGTTGCCCTCAGTCAGAAAGAAATCGGAATTATGGAAAAGATTTCCGGTCAGAAATACGAAAATACATGGCTCGGCAAAGATAACAACAGTGCACAAGCTCATACTCTGGAGCTGAACGATAATGGTGAATATCAGATTCTTATTGACATTGAAGAAGAGATGAAGAAAATCAGAACTTCAAAGGAAGGCAAAAAAGCACAGAAAAACGATGAAGAAAATTCAGAAAACGATTCACCGGAAGCTGTAAAGCAAGCTCTCGGAGAGGACGAATAAAGGAGAATAATTTATGGAAAACATTGATATCACTCAAAAAGAACCAATCGCACCCCCTAAAAACCGGAAAACAAGCCTCAAAGCCTTCCTTTTCTATCTTGTTCAGTGGACATGGGGACTTACAGTTAACCTTGTGGGCGGAATTGCGTTTCTCATCTGCACAAAAATCAAAGGCTACCGTTGGCAGCGTTTCGGCTATGCAAAAATAGTGTATATGCCCTGGAACGCAGGCGGACTTTCACTCGGTCTTTTCATTTTTATGAAGGATCAGCATAAGAATAAGAAGTGGACCTACAACACAAGAATTCACGAATACGGTCACACCTGGCAGTGCCTTCTTCTCGGCCCTCTTTATTGGGTTGTGATTGCACTTCCCTCCGTAATCTGGTGCAACTGCTTTGCTTCTTACAGAAAGAAGAACAATGTGCCTTATGATAAGGTTTACTGCGAATCCTGGGCAAATGCCTGGGGACAGAAATTCAGCAAAATGAAGCAGACCGAAGAAAACAAGAATCATAAATAAAAAATGTGAAAAAAGGGGCTGTAAAAAACGAAAGTTTTTTACAGCCCCTTTTTGTTATTACATTTATTGAAACATCTTAATGAAAACTGCTTCGGATAACCTGAACACAGACTCAGTCGTTTTCTCCTTTTATTAGGGCTTATAAGGAAAACCGGGCATCAATTGAAGCTTAAATAAATTCGCCTTGTGCTTTCTGTCAATAAGTTCTTTTGTTTTTTCGTCTTCGCATATGCCTGTTCTGATATATTTGTCAAGCACCGCATAGGTAAAGCCAAGGTTATCTTCGTCGGTTTTTCCGCAAAGTCCGTCACTGGGGACTTTGTCAACAAAAACAGAGGGGAGACCCAGATGTCTGCCGATTTTTTTAACTTCCTGTACGGTAAGATTGGAAAGGGGACTGAAATCACCCACGCTGTCACCGTATCTTGTTGAGTAGCCTACCCAATCTTCTGAAAGGTTGCAGGTGTTGGCGACTCTGCCGTTGATGCATTGTGATACGGCATAAACGGTGGACATACGAAGTCTTGGCGGAAGATTGACTCTTGCGAGGTTTGAGAAATCCATTTTTCTTTCGATTTCATTCACAAGACCGTTAAAGCAGTTTTCGATGTTTATGACCACATTGTCAATGCCGAGATGTTCGCAAAGAGCCTTTGAAACATCAATGTCACTTTGTTCTCCGTTGGGCATCAGCACACCGAAAACGTTTTCTTTTCCCAGCGCTTTGACGCAAAGTGCGGCAACAACGGAGCTGTCCTTGCCGCCGGAAATGCCGATAACCGCCTTGCAGCCCTTGCCGTTTTCTTCAAAGAAGTTTCTTATCCATTCTATAAGGTCGTTTGTTACTTTTTCAACGTTGAAATTCATCTGTTCACCTTCTTATTTTATTTCAATGTGGCACATTTTCATGGCATCAAGTGCATTTTCGTGACTTTCGGGAGTTACACCTGCACAGCACTTGCTGTCAACACAAATTTTTGTTTCGGGTATAGTTGCCTTGATGAGCAACGTATTTGAAATGACACAAATGTCAGTGCATAGTCCGACAAGTTCAACCTGTTCAATATTTTGGAGCGTTTTGAGATATTCTGCAAGCTCTGTTGAGCCAAAGGTGGGCTTGTCGATTATTTTGCAGTTCTCTGTGTCAAGCTCCCTGTTGATTTCCCAACCCTCTGTGTTTCTGATGCAATGTGGCACAGGAAGATTTTTGCCTTCCATAGTATCCATATAGTTTTCCTCGTGGGTGTCTCTTGTGAAAATTACGGTGTCACCGTTTTTGCGGTAAGAGTCAATTTTTTCTTTCACAAAAGGTACAATCTCAACCGCTTCACTTGTGCCGAGGGCACCGTCAATGAAATCCTTTTGCATATCAACAACAATCAACACTTTCATTTAATCACCTTGTTTCATACAGCTTGTAGCTGTTGCTTTTATTATGCTTAAATTTTAGTACAAAGTCAGTTTATTGTCAATGATAAAATATGGAAAAAGAAGGAAGATAATCGTTGACAAAAAAGAATTATTTTTGTATCATATATATGATTACAAAATTACGGAGGAAATAATATGCAACAGAGTATTATAGCATTCTTCAGAAAAATTATCGCTTCAATTATTGCGATGCTTGTTTCTCTTGGTCTCACCTGTGGAAGCGGTGAGGTCGTGGATAGCATCGTAAGAGGTGAAGAAAACACAATCACAGCTTATGATGTGGCAAATTCAGATTATCAGCTTTCAATTGATGCGTCAAACGAGGTTCACGAAATCAGTGAGCTTCTTTACGGTGTATTCTTTGAAGACATCAACTTTGCAGCTGACGGCGGTCTTTATGCAGAAAAAGTTATCAACCGTTCATTTGAATACGGTGAGCTTGCAGAAGGTGACGAGCTTCACGGCTGGAGTGGCGTTGGTGATGCAAAATACAGCGTTACCGTAAATGATGCTGAGGGCGGACTTAATGCCAACAACACGAACTATCTTGTGATTGAAAACTCAAGCGGAGTTCCTGCCGGTGTGCAGAACAAGGGCTTCCTTGACGGTATGGCAATTGAAAAGGATGCAAATTATTATTTCTCAGTTTATGCAAAGGGTATTGACGGATACAGCGGTGCAGTCACAGTCAATCTTGTTGCAAACGGTGAAGTTGCCGCAACGGGCACAATTGACAGCATCACAAGTGAATGGGCTCAGTATGAACTTACACTCGTTTCAACTGTGACAGCAACACAGAATGTATATCTTCAGCTGACAATTGATGACGGTAAAGCAGCTTTCGATATGGTATCTCTTTTCCCTGATACATATAAAAATCACGGACTGAGAATTGACCTTGCTGAAAAAGTGGCAGAGCTTGAGCCTAAGTTCCTTCGTTTCCCCGGCGGCTGTGTTATTGAAGGTTGGAATGCAGAAACTGCATATAACTGGAAGGACTCCATTGGTGTCGGCGAAGACGGACTTCCCCTTGAATTCAACGGCAAATACGGTGATGTTGCAACACGTAACTACGGCATAAACATCTGGACAGCTCTTGATGTAACGGAAGATACCCTTCCCTGTTATATGAGCTATGGTCTCGGCTTCTTTGAATACTTCCAGTTTGCTGAGGATATCGGTGCAATCGGCGTGCCTGTTATCAATTGCGGTCTTTATTGTCAGATGAGAGGTAAAGGCCCTGTTGAGATGTATACAGAAGAATTTGAACAGTATCTTCAGGATATGGTTGACCTTGTTGAATTCTGCCGTGGTGATGAAACAACAACCTGGGGTAAGGTAAGAATTTCACTTGGCCACGAAGAGCCTTTTGAGCTTAAATATATCGGCATCGGTAATGAAAATGAAGGCGAAGACTATTTTGAAAGATATGAAGCCTTCCTTGAAAGATTCCTTGAAGAAAAGGAAAAGAACCCCGAGCTTTATGAAGGTATTGAGCTTATTTATTCAACAGGTGCATCTGATGCTACCACCAGCGGCAACTATTATAATTCCTATGTCAATGCAAAGGATTATATTGATGAAAACAATCTCACAATTGATGAGTTCGCAGGGGCAACAGACCAGCACTACTATAATGAACCCTCATGGTTCCTTGAAAATGTAGATCACTATGATGAAGAGAACTATGCAAGAAACACCGAGAATATGCTCGATACCATTTATGGCGGTGCAATCGGTGTATTCCTTGGCGAATATGCCGCAAAGTCAAACAGACTTGAATCTGCTCTTGCAGAAGCAGCGTATATGACAGGTCTTGAAAGAAACGGTGACATAGTCAAGATGGCAGCTTATGCTCCTCTTTTCGGTAACCTCACCGCAACTCATTGGTCGCCGAACCTTATCTGGTTCAACAACCACCTTTCAACAGGCTCTATAAGCTACTATGTGCAAAAGCTTTTCTCAACCAATGCAGGCACAACACTTCTTGAATCAGAACTCACAGGCGCTGAAATTCCTCCGCAGGACCTTACAGGTAAAGTAGGTCTCGGCACATGGTACACATCAGCTGAGTTCGATAATGTGAAGGTTGTTGACAACGAAACAGGCAAGGTGCTTGCAGAAGATAAGTTCTCAATTCCCAACTTCTGGTGGAACTGGCTTGAAATCAGTGACGGAGATTGGAAAATCAGCAACGGCAAGCTGACACAAAAGGCAACAGAAATTGCTTATCACGATTACGGCGCATCAGCTGTTTACGGTGATGAAGAGTGGTCAAATTATACTTATACCTTTGAAGCAACAAAGCTTAACGGTGCAGAGGGCTTTTATGTTCCCTTCCTTATTGAGGATGAAAACAATATGTTCTTCTGGAACATCGGCGGTTGGGATAATACCAAGTCAGGTCTTCAGAGAGTAAAAGACGGCGTTAAGACAGGTCTTATCAACGGCACACTTTCAGACTTCACGGTTGAAGAGGGCGTAACCTACGAAATCAAGATTGTCGTTGACGGTTACACCATCGAAGGTTATATTGACGGCATTCAGCAGTTCAGCTATGTGGCAGAATCAGAATGTAACGCAGAATCCTATCAGGTTGTTTCGACCGATGAAACAGGCGACACAATTATCAAGCTCGTTAACGTAACAGGCTCTGACAGAACCTTTGCAGTTGACCTCAAGGGTATGGAAACAATCAACTCCACAGCCACAGTATATCAGGTTGCAGGCGACAGTCTTGACAATGACAACATCCTCGGTGCTGAAGAAGACTGCGAAATGACAGAGTTTACTGTTGACGGTATTTCAAATCAGTTTAACTATACCGTACCTCAGTATTCTGCAACAGTAATCAGAATTTCTAAATAAACAGAGAACAATCAAAGAGACGGCAGATTCAGAATTTGCCGTCTCTTTTTTGTGTTTATGATGCTTTGCAACATTGACATCATCTTTTCAAAGTGATAAACTATTTTCGCAGGAAAAAACCAAGGAGGATAATATGGATACAAGATTTGATAAAGTTATAGACAGAAGAAATACAAACAGCCTGAAACACGATTTTGCCGTTGAAAACGGTTTGCCGGCAGATGTTATGCCGATGTGGGTTGCGGATATGGACTTCAAAGCACCGCCGTGCGTTCTTGAAGCTTTGCAGAATTCGGTTAATCACGGCATTTTCGGTTACAGCGACCTTAAAAACGATTATTACGAAGCGGTTGCAGGTTGGTTAACAAGACATTTTTCCTGGACACCGAAAAAAGAATGGCTTGTGCAGACGCCCGGTGTTGTTTATGCCCTTGCTATGGCCGTCAGAGCCTTGACGGAAAAGGGTGAGAGCATTATTATTCAGCCGCCGGTTTACTATCCGTTCTATAACGTAATCAGAAACAACCAAAGAAAGATTATAGAAAGCCCATTGGTATATACCAACGGAAAATACACAATTGATTTTGAGGATTTTGAAATAAAGATTAAAGAAAATGATGTCAAGCTGTTTATTCTTTGCAGTCCCCACAATCCTGTCTGCAGAGTGTGGACAAAGCAAGAGCTGAAAACTCTTGGCGAAATCTGCCATAAGCATAATGTATATGTTGTGGCAGATGAAATTCATTGCGACTTCACTTATGACGGTCATCCTCATCACATTTTCACCGAAACCGTACCGGAAATGGCGGACAGAACAATCATTTGCACTGCACCCAGCAAAACCTTCAATATTGCCGGACTGCAATGCTCAAATATATGGATTCCCGACGAGGCACTTCGTGAAAGATACAAAGAAGAAATCGCTGCAAGCGGTTATACTGTACCCAACAACCTTGGTGTTGTGGCTTGCAAGGCGGCATATCAGGGCGGCGACGATTGGTACGAGGACTGTTGGAAGTACATTCAGGGTAACCTAAATTTTGTGCGAGAGTATCTTAAAGAGAATATTCCCGAAATCAGACTTGTTGAGCCTGAGGGTACATATTTTGCCTGGCTTGACTGTTCAGGACTGGGTCTTTCTGCCGAACAGCTCAATGACCTTATCATCAACAAGGCGAATCTTTGGCTTGATGCAGGTGATATCTTCGGCAAAATTGCAGAGCAGTTCCAGCGAGTAGTTCTTGCCTGCCCGAGACAGACTGTTGAAAAGGCTATGGAGAATTTGAAAAAGGCTGTTGAGGGCGTTAAGCAGGAAGCAGTGAGTAGAAAGTAGGAAGGAATAAAGCATATTAAATATCCTACTGATTAACTCTTATAAAAAACTGTCTGATGCTTCAGACAGTTTTTTCTTTACCGGTTCCTACTTTCTGCTTTCTACTTATGATTAAACTGCACAAAAATCGCCAACAACAATTATGAGGTGATTTATATGTGTACGGCAGTAAGCATGAAAATGCGTGAGCATTTTTTCGGCAGAAATCTTGATATGGAGTGTACCCTGGGGGAAAGCGTGGTGATAACTCCGAGAAATTTTCCTCTTTATTTCAGAAGGGCAGGAGAAATGAAACAGCACCACGCATTTATAGGTACGGCAATTGTGGAAAATGGTGTTCCGCTTTATTATGACGGTACAAATGAAAAAGGGCTCTCTGCGGCGGCATTGAGATTTCCCGAGGCAAAATATGCAAAAGAGGTTCTCGGCACCGATAATGTAGCATCATTTGAGTTTATACCGTGGGTATTGTGTCAATGTGAAACAATACGTGATGTGAGAAATCTTCTTCGCCATACCAATGTAACAGATATCAGTTTCAATCAGAAATATCCTAATTCGCCCCTTCATTGGCTCATATCCGATTCAAAAGAGAGCCTTACAATCGAGCCTGACGGTGACGAGTTGAAAATATACGATAACCCCGTGGGTGTGCTGACAAACAGTCCGGAGTTTTCTTATCAGATGTTCAATCTGAACAACTATATGGCGCTTTCGGAAAAAACTCCGAAAAACACATTTTTGCCGACGCTTCCGCTTAAAGAATACAGCAGAGGAATGGGTGCAATGGGTATGCCCGGGGATTTATCGTCAATGTCAAGATTTGTCAGGGCAACCTTCACAAAATCCAAGGTGCTGCCCAAAATCAGCGAAATGAAAAGCGTGGGACAGTTCTTTCACGTGCTTTATTCGGTATGTCAGCAAAAGGGTGCAGTGAAATTGCCCGACGGCAAGTATGAATACACAGTTTATTCTTCTTGCTGCAACACCGACAGCGGAGTGTATTATTACACAACATACTATAACAGTACGGTCAGAGCCGTTGATATGCACAGAGCTGACCTTGAAAGCAGCAAGCTTAAGGTCTATCCGATGAAGGATAACGGCGAAATCAGACCCGTTAACTGAAAAAGGAACGCAAAATTGAAAATAGCATATAATGCTACTGAAAAATCAGAAAGGGTGGTATTATATGAAAAATAATAGCTGCAACAGGGGAATTTTAAATTTGTCTGCTGTTCTTATGAAAGCGCCCGATGCTTCGGCTAAGATTAAAGGCAGCGAAGAATATCCGACAATAAACGGCACCGTACGGTTCTATCAAACCCGATACGGTGCTGTTGTTGCAAGTGAAATTACGGGGCTTCCAAAAGGCGGAGAGTGCGAAAACCCTGTTTTTGCTTTTCATATCCATGAAGGGAAAAGATGCAGCGGCAACGAAGAAGACCTCTTCGCAGATGCGTTGACTCATTATAATCCCGATGGTTGTGAGCACCCATATCATGCAGGTGATATGTCACCGCTGTTCGGGAACAACGGCTATGCGCTGTCGACTTTTCTGACGGGCAGATTTTCTGTGCGTGAAGTCATTGGCAGAACGGTGATTATCCATTCGGGTGTTGACGATTTCACAAGTCAGCCCGCAGGCAACGCCGGGGAGAAGATTGCTTGCGGAACAATTGAAATGTGCAGGTGAGAGCCGGATAAGTACTGTGTTTTGTTAATTTTGGAAAGGCTCAAAAATATCAAAATTTTTTGAATTTGACAGTTAATTTATGTTTTGTTTTCTTTCGTATATTTCCCAATTTCCGACAAACACTAACAAGGCAATTGAAATTTTTAAGGGAGAGAAAGAAATGAAAGCAACAGGCATTGTGCGCAGAATAGACGACCTTGGTCGTGTTGTTATACCGAAAGAAATAAGAAGAACAATGAGAATCCGCGAGGGCGACCCGTTACAGATGATACTGACAGGGTACGATTTATTTTGCCACGGAATGATAAATCTGTCCAAAAGAACAGGTTTGTAGTAGTGAAAAGTGAACAAAAAAATCGGTTTAACAGTGAGTATTCGCAGTGGTACTTTTTCCAAAATTAAGGAGGTTGATGAAATGACAAAAGAAAAATCGAGTAAAATCATGTACCGAAAAGTTGGGGATTACCTCATCCCGAACCTCAAACTACCGCCCGAAGAATCAAAGGTAACTCTCGGCAAGTGGGGTATGCTTTACAAGGACTATCTTTTCAAACACAAGAAAACATTATTTTCTACTCTTCTTGCGGAAGGTAAGCTTTATCAGCACTGTGCAGAGATAGAAAAACAGGCAAACGAAATGTACGACCTGCTGATTGAGCAGATGAAAGTAGCAGAAGGTGTTACAGAAGAACTGAAAGAGCAAGACCCACTTGAGTGGGTGCGGAGAATGGGCAATATTCAGCAAAGAGCAAGAGAGATTGTGTGCTGTGAATTGATATACAGCTAAAATTTAATAGGCGTTTGAATTTGATATAGCAAAGCACGGCTTACAGTAATGTAGGTCGTGCTTAATTCTTGTTGTTTTCAAAAAAATGACTCTTATTTGTTAGCTTTTCTTGGATAGTACATACGGTCATTTCAAAAATTTCTATCGAATACAAAGCGAAATCCAAAAAAAATCATACAATATATTGTGGTTGTTTATGATTGTTTTTAGCTTATATGGTATGATTTTTCAGACTTGTTGAAGATATTTTTTCGTAGTAAAAAATTAGTTTATATGTGGGTGGATATTTGTTTATTCTAATTATAAAAATTTCAACCATCCCTGTATTTCTTCGGACTCATACCGAACTGTTTTGCGAATATCCTGTGGAAATAGCTTTTATTTTCATATCCCACGGCTTTTGAAATTTCATCAATACCTATCTTCGTATTCTTTAAAAGATACTCCGCCTGCGAAAGCCTTTTGTCCTGCAAAAGTTCAGTATAGGTCTTTCCTGTCTGATTTTTGATTTCATGGCTGAGCCAATAAAAGTCGTAGTGAAGCAGTTTTGCCGCCTCGGTAAGACTGCCGTTTTTGTAATTTTCTTCGATATATTTAAAGATCTGCAGTATAGCCGCTTCTTCCTTTGACTGATATGCGAGCTTGTCTGTGTGATTGAGAAGCTGCATAAAAAGGAGTCCCATAGTAGTCTGATTGATATTTCTTTTATTTGATGTGTTGTTGATGAGTGTCCAAAGTAAATTTTCAATGAGATTCTGTACAGGCAAAACATCCGAAACTCTGAAGTGGAGATAGCCTGCGTTTTCTTCTTTGAAAAGAGACTCTATCAGAAACTTTTTAAGGGGCGTTTCTTCAGCACCTAACATTTCAAGTGTCTTGTCGAAAAATTGAGGGAGAATGATAAAGTTTACCGCTATGTCATTTCCTGATGCGGGAAGGATTTCCTGCTTTGCATTCTGTCCGAGGAATAACAACTCTCCTTCACACAGCTCGATAGTTTTTCCGTTTATAACATGTGTTGTTTTGCCTGAACACATATAGACTACCTCAACAAAGTCATGAGTGTGTTCGGGAAAATGAATGAATCTTGTGTGTGTTCTGATTGTAATGAGCTTTCCGTCCTTGAGAAGCTTTCTGGATGAAATAATATTATCATCGCTTTCCGTATAAATACTGCTGTCTACTGTGCTTCTTCCGTCTAATATAGCCTGCTCTTCATCGGTTATGGGAATCAATTCTTTAAGGATTTCACGGTTTATCATATAACCACCTCTGTTCGATTATACATTTTCATATCAGAAAAATCAATACAAATAAGGACACTTTTTTAAGCAAATAAGGACCTTTAGTTTTATGCTGATTTAGTGGTATAATTACAATGAAATAATTATATTAAGGTGGAGAAGATTTGAAAACATATTATTTAGCCATAGACATCGGTGCTTCTTCGGGCAGACACATTCTCGGTAGTGTTGAAAACGGCAAACTCTGCCTTGAAGAAATCTACCGATTTGATAACAACATAAAAAATGAAAACGGCACTCTTGTTTGGAATACAGATAACCTTTTCAGAGAAGTTAAAGCAGGCATAAGCAAATGCAAGGAAATCGGTAAGCTTCCCAAAACGATAGCCATTGATACCTGGGGCGTTGACTATGTTCTTTTAGATGAATATAATAAAGAAATACTCCCTGCTGTTTCATACCGTGACGGGAGAACAGAGGAAAGCTCAAAGAATGTTAATGCAATTATTTCGCAAGCCGAGCTTTATTCACGCACAGGCATACAAAAGCAAAACTTCAACACAATTTATCAACTTTATGCGGATAAGCAAAGCGGCAAACTGCAAAAGGCAAAGCATTTTCTTATGATGCCTGAATATCTTTCCTTTAAGCTGACGGGTGAAATCAGAAACGAATATACTAACGCAACCACAACAAACCTTGTAAATGCTAAAAGCAAGCAGTGGGATAAATACATTCTTGATAAGCTCGACTTACCTGAAGGCATTTTCTGCGAACTTTCGCTCCCCGGCACAGTCGTTGGCAATTTCACAGACGAAGTTAAAGCTGAAATTGGATTTGACAGTACGGTTATTTTATGTCCGTCACACGATACGGCTTCTGCTGTTGCGGCTTGCCCCGTTGACGGTGAAAGCGTATATATTTCTTCGGGGACTTGGAGCCTCATAGGTACAGAAAATCCTGTTCCCGTACTCACCGAAAAGGCACTTGAAGCTAACTTTACCAATGAGGGCGGAATTGAATATCGCTTCCGTTTCCTTAAAAACATTATGGGTATGTGGCTGTTTCAGAATATCCGCAAAAACATAGACAAGGAGCTTACCTATGATGAGATGATGTACAGTGCGATTTCGAGCAAATTCACAGAGAAAATTGACCCTAACTCACCGTGCTTTGTTGCTCCCGAAAATATGATTGAAGCCGTGAGAAATTATCTCGGCAAACCCTATTTACCCCTCACGGATGTTCTTTCAAGTGTTTATCATTCCCTTGCCGATTCTTACAGAAAAGCAGTGGAGGAAATTGAAAGCATCAGCGGCAAAGAAATCAAGTCAATACATATTGTCGGTGGCGGCAGTAAGGATAAGTATTTGAATAAACTGACCGCAGAGTACACAGGCAAAAAGGTATACACAGGTCTTATGGAAGCAACGGCAACGGGTAACATAATTTCGCAGATTATGTATGATAAAAAAATCTCCCTTGCCGAAGCGAGAGAGATAATAAAAGCAACTTTTGATATTAAGGAGGCAAACTGATGAGCAGATATAGCGAAGCCAAAGAAATATATAAAGAATATGGCGTAGATACTGAAAAGGCACTTGAAACATTAAAAGATGTCTGCGTTTCCGTACACTGCTGGCAGGGGGACGACGTTATAGGCTTTGACAGTAAAGAGGCGCTTTCCGGCGGTATTCAGACCACAGGCAACTATCCCGGAAAGGCAAGAACACCCGATGAGCTTATGGCTGACTATGACAAGGCATTTTCACTTATGCCCGGTAAAAAGAAGCTGAATCTTCACGCTTCTTACGCTATCTTTGAAGACGGTGAAATTGTAGGCAGAGATAAGATTGAGCCCAAACATTTCAGCAAATGGGTGGACTTTGCCAAAGAGAGAAATATGGGTATTGACTTTAACCCCACTTTCTTCTCACATCCTATGGTAAAAGATAATCTCACCCTTTCTTCTCCTGACGAAGAGGCGCGTACATATTGGATAAATCACGGTAAAGCCTGCCTTAAAATTGCAGAATATTTTGCCGAAGAAACAGGCATTCCTTGTGTAATGAATATATGGATTCCCGACGGCTACAAGGATATCCCAGCCGACAGATTATCTCCGAGAGCGAGATTCAAAAAGAGCCTTGACGAAATTCTCAATACACCTTATGATAAGGAAAAGGTTTATGTTACTCTTGAATCAAAGGTATTCGGTATCGGTCTTGAAAGCTACACTGTCGGCTCGGCTGAATTCTGCCTTTCATATTCCGATTACAAGTGCATAACACCTCTTATGGATAACGGTCATTATCACCCAACAGAAATGGTCAGCGACAAGATTTCATCACTTCTTCTCTTCAACGAAAAGATAGCCTTGCACATCACAAGAGCAGTCCGTTGGGACAGTGACCATGTTGTTATCCTTGATGATGAAACAAAAGAGATTGCAAAGGAAATAGTCAGAAACGATGCTCTTGACAGAGTCTTTATTGCAACGGACTATTTTGATGCTTCAATCAACCGTATATCTGCTTGGGTAACAGGCGTAAGAAGTGTACAGAAGGCTCTGCTTTTCGCACTTTTACAGCCCGATGAAAAGCTTAAAAAGTTACAGAGTGAAAGCAACTTTACTGAGATAATGTATCTTCAGGAAGAGATGAAAACTGCACCCTTCGGTGATGTGTGGAATGAATATCTTGCAAGAGAAAATGTAGCATCTGACTATCTTTCCGAAGTAAAAAAATATGAACAGGAAGTTCTGGTGAAAAGAGTATGAAAGATATCTTAACTGCTCCCTTTGTGGAAGAAATGAAAAAGACCACCGCTAATATGTATCGTCTCGGCTGGGACGAAAGAAACGGCGGAAACATAAGCTATATGCTCGACGAAAACGAAGTAAAAGAATATCTTGACCTCGATAATGTTATCCGCACAATCCCCACAGGTTTTGATGCAACTGACCTTATCGGTAAGATTTTCATTGTTACAGGTACTGGCAAGTATTTCAAAAATGTGGAGACAGACCCCGAAACAAACCTTGGTATTATCCGCATTGCAAAGGACGGCACAACAGCAGAGCTTCTCTGGGGTTATAAGGACGGCGGTAAGTTTACAAGTGAATTGCCTGCTCACCTTATGAGTCACATGGCAAGACTTAAGGTTGACCCCGAAAACAGAGTTGTAATGCACTCTCATCCGACACACACCCTCGCTATGAACTATGTTCACGAGCTTAACGAAAAGAAATTCACTCATACTCTTTGGGAAATGTGTACCGAATGTATTGTTGTGTTCCCTGACGGTGTAGGTGTTCTTCCCTGGATGCTTTGCGGCACAAATGAAATCGGTGAAGCAACAGCAAAGAAAATGGAAGAGTTCCGTCTTGTCGTGTGGGGTATGCACGGCATTTACGGTGCAGGTAAGACTATGGACGAAACCTTTGGTCTCATTGAAACCGTTGAAAAGGCGGCTGAGATTTATATGCTCACTGCACATCTTCCGAGAGTTAATACAATTAAAGATGAGGAAATGGTAGAGCTTGCAGAGTTCTTTGGTGTTAATTACAGAAAGGATTTTTTGAATATATAAGACACGATATCAGTTAATTAAGTGTAACTACTAAATACGGGAGGTGTCTTTATGAGCACTGAAAATTTATACTACACTAATCCGTCAAAGCACTATATGGATGCCCTGCCTCTGGGTAACGGCTCTTTGGGTGCTATGTGCTACTGCGGGGTAGGTGAAGATATAATTTCACTTAACCACGATACACTCTGGACAGGCCATCCTAGAAGGGTAACAAGGGACGGAGCTTATGAGGCATACCTTAAAGCACAGAAAATGGCTTCCAAGGGCAGATACAAGGAGGCTCAGGATGAAATAGAAAAAAACTTTGTTACCTGCTGGTCTCAGGCATATATGCCCTTCGGGGATCTGAAAATTCGTTTTGAAAATGAGAGCTTTGAGGACTATCAGCGCAAACTCAGCTTATCCGAGGCTCTGCTTACAAGCTCGTATAAATCGGGCGGAATTGCTTTCAGAAAGACAGCCTTTGTTTCCTGCCCCGATGATGTGCTTGTTTATAAAATTGAATCAGAAAATAAAAAAACGTTTTCTTTTAAACTGACTATCGACTGTCCTCTGAGGTCTGAAGCATACACCGACGGCGGTGTTCTTATAGTTGACGGTGAATGTCCCGGGGATGCGGACACACAAAGCTCTGCATATCCATGCAACAGCATTATTTATTCCGACAGAGACGAGGAAAGAGGTGTTCTGTTCCGAGGTGCAGTTATGATAAGCACCGACGGTGAAAAAGCAGAGGACAAAGCCTCCCTTCATGTTGAAAACGCAACCTTTGCCGTTATTTACCTCTCAATAAAAACAAGCTACAACGGCTTTGACAAATATCCTGCAATTGAAGGCAGGGAATATAAAAACACCTGCATTGACACATTGAAAAAGGCAGAGAGCCTTGGCTTTGATGCTCTTAAAGGCAGACATATTAAAGACTACATAAAATATTATGACCGTGTTTCGTTTTCTCTCGGCGGACAGGATGAAAAGTTAATTCCCATTGATGAAAGAATAAGAGTCTTTGAAGAAAACAAAGAAGATACCGGCCTTTACGTGCTTTTATTCAACTTCGGAAGATATCTGCTGATTTCATCTTCAAGAGAAGGCACTCTTGCAACTAATCTGCAAGGAATTTGGAGCAACAGCATAAAGCCATCCTGGAATTGCAACTACACTGTAAATATCAACACTCAAATGAACTATTGGCCCGTTCTTCCTTGCAATATGCCTGAGCTTATGACGCCTATGGTTGACCTTCTCAAAATGCTTGCTGTTACGGGTGAAGAAACGGCAAAGAGCTTTTATAATGCAGGTGGCTTTGTTGTTCATCACAATGCAGATATATGGGGACATTCCGTTCCTCTTCACGGCAGAGCAAGCTGGGCCTTCTGGCAAGGCGGTTCTGGCTGGCTTTGCAGGAGCCTTTATGAGCTTTACGAATATACTCTTGATAAGGATTATCTGAAAAATACGGCATTTCCCATAATGAAAAAAGCGGCACGGTTTTATCTTGATATTCTTACAGAGGATGAAAAGGGTGAATACATCATCTGTCCTGCAACCTCTCCCGAAAATATGTTTAAAACAAAAGAAGGCTCAGCTGCCGTTTCAAAGAGTACGGCTATGATGAACAGTATTGTTCTCGATTTATTTATTAACTGCAAAAAGAGTTGTGAAGCACTCAAAATAAATGACAGCTTTTATGATGAAATCTGCAGAAGCATACCGAAAATCAAGTCTCTTTCAATCGGTGAAAAGGGAGAAATTCTTGAATGGAATGAGCCTTTAGATGAAACGGACCCATGTCACCGTCACGTTTCTCATCTTTATGCTCTGCACCCTGCAGGTCTTATAACCGAAAAGGATAAGGAGCTATTTGAAGGGTGCAAGAAAACCCTTGAAATCAGAGGTGACGACGGTACGGGCTGGAGCCTTGCGTGGAAGGTAAACTTTTGGGCAAGACTTCTTGAGGGAAATCACGCCTTAAAGCTTATTGACAGACTTCTTACCCTTGTAGACCCTGATGCAGAAAATTACAGAAGCGGTGGCGTATATCCAAATCTTTTAGATGCACATCCGCCATTCCAGATTGACGGCAACTTCGGCGTTCTCAGCGGTATATGCGAAATGCTTTTGCAGTCTGACGGAGAAAATATTTATCTTCTTCCTGCGCTTCCCGATAAATGGGAAAGCGGATTTGTAAAGGGTCTTGCCGCAAGAGGAAATATCACCGTAGACATTGAATGGGAAAAGGGTAAAGTGAAGAATTACACCTTACACGGTGATACGTCAAATATCAATGTTATTTATAAGAAAGACTAACTATTAAAAGTCAATAGCAAAAAGTAAAAAATGTTGTGAAT
>CAYUVR010000006.1:0-67255 GCA_964448225.1 uncultured Faecalibacterium sp.
TGGCGAAAAATCAGCTATGGAGCAATGTTCGAACACCTCGGACATTGTTCCACCAAAAGCAAATAATCCGAAACTATTGCCAATCGGCGACGGTTTCGGATTGTTTTTTATGTTTGACTCAGAAAAAGGTAAAAGCACCTAGAAATTTTATCCCTTTAAAGTGGCAAAATTTGTTGACAATACATTGTCTGCGTGCTATAATATTCTATAAATTTGATTTTGAAAATCCAAGCAACTTGTCTTGGTTGGGGTAAGGTATAAAATGTACCTCAAAAGGAGTTTATAAAAATGAAGCTTTCAGGGTCACAAATTGTCATTGAGTGCCTCGTTGAGCAGGGTGTAACCGATGTTTTCGGTTATCCCGGCGGTCAGGTTCTCAATATCTATGATGCGCTTTATAATGCCGGTGACAGAATCAATCATATTCTCACCGCACATGAGCAGGGTGCATCACACGCAGCTGACGGCTATGCGAGAGTGACGGGCAAAGTAGGTGTTGTTATTGCAACCTCGGGCCCCGGTGCCACAAACCTTGTTACAGGTATTGCGAACGCTATGCTTGACTCAGTACCGATGGTCGCTATCACAGGTAACGTGCCGACCTCACTTGTGGGTAAGGACAGTTTTCAGGAGGTTGATATCACAGGTATCACACTTCCCATTACAAAGCACAACTATTTTGTCAAAGATATAAACGAACTTGCTCCCTGTCTTCGTGAGGCTTTCAAAATTGCAAAGTCAGGCAGACCGGGTCCCGTACTTGTGGATATTCCCAAGGATGTTCAGATTGCAACCATCGAGTTTGAGAGTGCAGGTGTTGTTGAGTCCTTCCCCGAAAAAAAGGTTAAGGATGCAAAAATTGCTGAAGCGGTAAAGCTTATCAACGAATGTGAAAAACCCTACATATATGTCGGTGGCGGGGTACTCAGCCGTGATATGGGTGAAGATGTTATGGCACTCAGTGAGAAGATTGACGGCTGCATCGGCTGCACCTTTATGGGACTTTCTTCTGTTCCCGATTCCTACGAGAGATTTTTAGGTATGCAAGGTATGCACGGTCACTATGCATCTTCAATGGCGAACAAAAATGCAGACCTTATCATCGGTATCGGTATCCGTTTCAGCGACAGAGCGACGGGCAATACCCAAAAGTATTCCAAGGGTGCGAAAATTATTCAGCTTGACGTTGACGGTGCAGAGATTAACAAGAACATCAAGGTTGATGTAGGTCTTATCGGTGATATTGAAGACGGTCTGAAAAGAATACTCGGTGCAGTTGAGCAGAAAAAGCGACCGGCCTGGAATGACGAGTTCAATTCTCTTAAAAAGGAAGAGGCTGAAATCGAAAAGCTGAATGATGAAAAAACAACATCAGTTCTTCCGCCTAAAAAGGTTTTTGAAATTATCAATGAGATAAAAACAAAAGATACTGTCATTGCAACAGATGTCGGACAGCATCAGATGTGGGCGGCTCAATATACAAGCTTTGAGAAGAACCGTAAGTTTGTGTCTTCGGGCGGACTTGGTACAATGGGCTACGGATTGGGTGCCGCAATCGGCGCACAGGTTGCCTCGGGCGAAAAAACAGTTCTCATCACAGGCGACGGTTCGTTCGGCATGAATCTCAACGAGCTTGCAACTGCGGTTACATATAATCTGCCGATTGTTATCGTGCTTTTAAATAACGGTGTTCTCGGAATGGTACGTCAATGGCAGACTCTCTTTTACGGAAAGCGGTATTCCAACACAGTCTTAGGAAGAAAAACCAACTTTCCGCTTCTTGCACAAGCTTTCGGAGCTGCTTCATACAGCGCAAAAACTGCTGATGAATTCCGTGCCGCTTTTTCTGAGGCAATGAAAAAAGAAGGCCCGGTACTCATTGAGGTTGCAATTGAAAAGGACGAGTTTGTTCTTCCTATGCTTCCTCCCGGCGGCTCAATCGAAGATATCATCGTCAGCATCGATAAGGAGGGTGACAGAAATGAGTAAATATGTCATAGCGGTTTATGTTGATAATAAGCCGGGCGTACTTACAAGAGTTTCAAGTATGTTCACCCGCAGAGGCTTCAATATTGATACCCTTACTGTTGGTGAAATTGAAAATCCGGATTATTCACGAATAACAATTTCTCTTTCAGGTGATGAATATACCAAAAATCAGATTGTGGCTCAGCTTCACAAGCTCCATAATGTTCAGAAGGTCAAGGTTCTTAATGATGAAAGCACGTTGAAGCGTGAACTTATGATTATCAAAATGAAGAACAATCCCCACAACAGAGCTGAAATTATGGCGGCGGCAGAGGTTTATAAGGGCAAAATTATCGACTATTCAGTAAACACAATCAGCGTTGAGGTTACCGGTGAGCCGGTGAAAATCGATGCATTTATCGAGCTTATGATGCCTCTTGGTATTCTCGAAATGTGCCGCACAGGTATTGTGGCCATCGAGCGCGGCTCGGAAACAATGTTCAGTCAGGAATAAACAAATAAACAATAACTTTTATATAAAAAAGGAGTAATTAAAATGCAAAACATCTATTATCAGCAGGACTGTAATCTTGCAAAACTTTCAGGCAAAACAGTTGCCATCATCGGCTATGGCTCACAGGGTCACGCACACGCTCTCAATCTCAAGGATTCAGGCGTTGATGTAATCGTAGGTCTTTATGAAGGCAGCAAGAGCTGGGCAAAAGCAGAAGCTCAGGGTGTCAAGGTTATGACTGCGGCAGAGGCTGCTAAAAATGCTGATATGATTATGATTCTTATCAACGATGAAAAGCAGGCAAAGCTTTACAAGGAAAGCATTGAGCCCAACCTCACAGAAGGCAAAACTCTTGCTTTTGCACACGGATTCAACATTCACTTCGGTTGCATCAAGCCCCCGAAGAATGTCAATGTTGTTATGATCGCACCCAAGGGCCCCGGTCACACAGTAAGAAGTGAATACCAGGCAGGTAAGGGTGTTCCTTGTCTTGTTGCTGTTGAACAGGATGCAACGGGCGATGCACTTGAAATTGCACTCGCATACGCTCTTGGTATCGGCGGTGCAAGAGCAGGTGTTCTTGAAACAACCTTCAGAACAGAAACCGAAACAGACCTTTTCGGTGAACAGGCTGTTCTTTGCGGTGGTGTTTGCGCTCTTATGCAGGCAGGTTTTGAAACTCTTGTTGAAGCAGGCTATGATGAGAGAAATGCTTATTTTGAATGTATCCATGAAATGAAGCTCATCGTTGACCTTATTTATCAGAGTGGCTTCGAGGGTATGAGATATTCAATTTCCAACACTGCTGAATACGGTGACTATATTACAGGCCCGAAAATTATCACAGAAGAAACAAAGAAGGCTATGAAGAAAGTTCTTTCAGACATTCAGGACGGTTCATTTGCTAAAGAGTTCCTTCTTGATATGTCCGATGCCGGCTCTCAGGTACACTTCAATGCTATGCGTAAGATCGCTTCCGAACATCCTTCAGAGGTTGTAGGCAAGGAAATCCGCAAGCTCTATTCCTGGAGTGACGAAGATAAGCTTATCAATAACTAATCTTAATGCTAAGGGCTGTTGTACTTTGTGCAGCAGCCCAAGTTTAGTTAGAGAACAGGGAACAGGAAATGTATTTTCTGATTAAATGGGCTGACTTATAGCCGGCTTTGAAGCTTATCCTGTTTCCGATTTTATATTTTGCGAAAGGATGAAAACAAATGATAAAAGATACAATAGTTGACGGTTTTCACAATGCTCCCCATCGTTCACTTTATCACGCTTTGGGCCTCACAGATGAGGAACAGCACAGACCTTTGATAGGTATTGTTTCATCACATAACGAAATTGTACCCGGTCACATCAACCTTGACAAAATTGCAGATGCAGTCAAGCTCGGTGTTGCTATGGCGGGCGGAACTCCGATTATGTTCCCTGCGATTACTGTTTGCGACGGTATCGCAATGGGCCACGTGGGTATGAAATACTCACTTATTACAAGAGATCTCATTGCTGACTCAACAGAGGCTATGGTTATGGCACACGGTTTTGACGGCCTCGTTATGATTCCAAACTGTGACAAAAACGTACCCGGCCTTCTGATGGCTGCCGCAAGACTTAATATTCCCACAATTTTTGTTTCAGGCGGCCCTATGCTCGCAGGTCGTGTGAACGGCAAAAAGACAAGTCTTTCAAGTATGTTTGAGGCAGTCGGTGCATATAAGGCAGGCAAAATTGATGACGCACAGCTCAGAGAGTGTGAAGAAAACACTTGCCCCACCTGTGGCTCATGCTCAGGCATGTACACTGCAAACTCAATGAACTGTCTGACAGAGGTTCTCGGTATGGGCCTTCGTGGTAACGGCACAATTCCTGCTGTTTATTCACAGAGAATTGAGCTTGCAAAGCACGCAGGTATGCAGATTATGGAGCTTGTTAAAAAGAATATCCGTCCGAGAGATATTATGACTCCGGCGGCAATCAAAAATGCTCTCACAGCAGATATGGCACTCGGTTGCAGCACAAACAGTATGCTTCACCTTCCTGCAATTGCAAACGAATGTGGTGTTGAATTTAATCTTGATATGGCAAATGCTGTGAGTGAGATTACTCCCAACCTTTGTCACCTTGCTCCCGCAGGCCCCACTTATATGGAAGATCTCAATGAAGCAGGCGGTGTATATGCGGTGCTTAAGGAATTGACCAAGTTAGGTCTTATTGATACCTCAGTTATGACCTGCACAGGCAAAACCCTCGGCGAAAATATCGAAAATGCAGTTAACAGAGATGATACGGTTATCAGAACTGTTGAAAACCCCTATTCAAAAACAGGCGGTATCGCAGTTCTTCGAGGTAACCTTGCTCCTGACGGCTGTGTTGTTAAAAGAAGCGCAGTAGCTTCGGAAATGCTCGTTCACGAAGGTCCTGCAAAGGTCTATGACAGCGAAGAAGAGGCAATTGCCGCAATTTACGGCGGTGAAATCAAAAAGGGCGATGTTGTTATTATCCGTTATGAAGGTCCGGCGGGCGGACCCGGTATGAGAGAAATGCTTTCACCCACCTCAGCAATTGCAGGTATGGGACTCGACAAGGACGTTGCTCTTATCACCGACGGACGTTTCTCAGGCGCAACAAGAGGTGCGGCAATCGGGCACGTCTCCCCCGAAGCCGTCAGAGGCGGACTTATTGCATATGTGAAAACAGGGGATATAATTTCAATCAACATTCCCGAATATAAAATTGAGCTTAAGGTTTCACAAGAAGAAATCGCAAAGCGTAAAGAGGAGACAACAATCAAAGTTAAGACCGATATCAAGGGCTATCTCAAGAGATATTCCAGGATTGTATCCTCAGCCGACAAGGGCGCAATTATCAATGAGTTCTGATTTTTTCACACAACACAGGAGGTGAAAAGATGACAAATAAAGACCTGGCTTGCCGTCTTTCTGCTTTGTCTGTTTTCAGAAATATTCTGAAAAAGGATGAGATATCAGCTTTGCTTTCTTTTTTGAAGTGTGAAGGTGATATGGCAGATAAACTCAGTGCTTACGGCGAGTTTATGAGCCTTCTTTCGGCTCAGGGCGGAAGCTTTTCTGAAGTTTTGAGGAAAAGCATTTGTGAAGATGAAAATGCTTATATCAAGCTGAAAGCTTCAAAAAAAGACATACCCGAATCAATGCACAAAAATGCAGAAGCAGAACTGTCATTGTTCACTGAGCTTACCGAAATAACTGCCGAGACTCTTTGGCAAAACAGCGGATATGAGGGCTATATTCCCACTTTTGAAAACAGCCCTGTAGATTTCAAAAAGCTTTATGCCGAAAGACTCAAAAACGTATCCACTCTCGGTTACGGTATATTCGCTTCTCACGGAATGTTCCGTGTGGAAGATAACAAAATCATACCTGTTGAGGTTGCAGACAGAATTTCTGTTGATAACTTTATCGGCTATGAGAAAGAGCGTCAGGCAGTGCTGGAAAACACCAAAGCTCTCACAGAAGGCAGACCGGCACAGAATGTGCTTTTGTGCGGTGATGCCGGTACGGGCAAATCTTCAACGGTCAAGGCGAGCGCAAACTACTTTTTCAATAAGGGAGTCCGTCTTATTGAACTGAGAAAGGACCAGCTTTTTTCCCTTTCCTATGTTATGGGCGCAATTGCGGAAAACCCCTTGAAGTTCATCATTTTCATTGATGACCTTTCTTTCAACAAAAATGACGATTGCTTCAGCATGCTCAAGGCAGTGCTTGAAGGCTCGGCCGAATCAAGAAGCAGTAATGCGGTTATCTATGCCACAAGCAACCGCAGACATATTGTGAAAGAGAGCTTTGCAGATCGTACGGGAACAGATGATATTCACCGCAACGACACAATGCAGGAGTTGCTTTCGCTTTCCGACCGCTTCGGTCTTACGGTTTATTTCCAAAAGCCGAACAAGCTGCTTTATCTTGACATTGTTCACGAGCTTGCGGGAAGAAACGGAATCACAATGGAAAAAACACAGCTTGATGTCAAAGCAGAAGCCTTTGCATTGTCCCGTGGCAGTCGTTCACCCAGAGCAGCAGAGCAGTTCATCAAAAGCTTATTGTAATGAAAGAAGGTAATTTTATGATTAAAAAGATTTCAACAACAAACGCACCTGCCGCTATCGGTCCTTATTCACAGGGGATGATCGTGAACGGTATGGTTTACACATCGGGTCAGCTCGGACTTAATCCGGAAACAGGGGATTTTGCTGGAGCTACTATCGCAGAACAGGCTGAACAGTCACTCAAGAATCTCGGTGCAATCCTCGCTGAAGCAGGCACAAGCTATGCCAAGATTGTCAAAACAACCTGTTTCCTTGCTGATATGGGTGACTTTGCCGCCTTCAATGAGGTTTATGCAAAGTACATCACAACAGCACCGGCAAGAAGCTGTGTTGCTGTGAAGACACTTCCCAAAAACGCACTTGTTGAAGTTGAAGCAATAGCAGTGGTTGAATAATAAAAAAGGGCTGTAAAAAACGAAAGTTTTTTACAGCCCTTTTCCCTGACTATTTACTGTTGCCTACTGAAAAAAGCTGTCAGTTGTGACAGCTTTTTCATTACGGAAGGTCGTCTTCGTTTTCAAGATTGTGCCATACGTTCTGAACGTCATCATTATCTTCAAGCATTTCAAGAAGTCTGCCCATCATTTTGAGGTCGTCTTCATTTGTGAGTGCTGTCTGAGTGTTGGGCACATATTCAACCTCAGCTGATACAAATGTATAACCCTTTGCGTCAAGGTCATCACGAACACCGCCGAGATCATTGGGCTCTGTACGAATGATGTAAACATCTTCTTCGTCTGTGATGAAGTCAACTGCACCGGCTTCGAGTGCATCCTCCATAAGCTTGTCTTCGTCAATGTCCTCAGCTTCAATTACAATAACACCATAGCGTGTGAACATAAAGGAAACACAGCCCTGCTGACCGAGATTGCCTTTGTTCTTGTCAAAGTAGTGACGCATTTCACCTGCAGTGCGGTTACGGTTGTCTGTGAGGGTTTCAACAATAACTGCAATGCCTGAAGGACCATAGCCTTCATACATAATAGCTTCATAGCTTGCGCCGCCTGCTTCGCCTGATGCCTTTTTGATTATTCTTTCGATGTTATCGTTAGGCACATTGTTGGCCTTTGCCTTTGCGATAACGTCCTTGAGTTTTGAGTTTGATGCAGGGTCGGGACCGCCGTCACGGACTGCAATTGAAATTTCTCTGCCGATTTTTGTGAAGATTTTAGCTCTTGCACCGTCGGTCTTTTCCTTTTTTCTTTTAATGGTACTCCATTTTGAATGACCTGACATTTGATTCACCTTTCCTTAATTACAGTATTACACTAACTTTAATACTGTATCACTTTTCTGTTCTTTTGTCAAGACAGAGAGCCTACAAGAGTACCCTTTGTATAGCTGCTGTCAAGCCATACTCCGTTTTCATCTTCTGATGAATATTCGCCGCCGCTGTAAACGCTGTAGGTTTCGCCTGATTTAATCTTATCGCTTACAAAAACAACTGTGCCAAAGCTCTTGGGAGATTTGAAGCCGATGAGGCTGTTGCCGTCTTCGTCAGTGATTGTATTAAGTGTATCTGCTGCACAGGAATATGTGAAAGCGAGAACATCAAGACCGTTACCGGTTACACTTTGTGCCATACCCTGTGAACCGACAGCAAGAAGTGTTCCGCCTGAAACGGTATATTTTCCGCCGTAGTCAAGGGCACCGTTAGCTCCGCTTTCGGGACCGAAGACAATTATTGTGCCGCCCTTTTGGTTGACGTTTCCGTTTGAGTCAACGCCGTCACCGTCTGCGTTGATGTGAATATAGCCGCCGTTGACATTGATTTCACAGCTGTAATCGGCTGCCATGGGGTTCATACTGCTGCCGGAATCACCTGCAGCGTTGAAGCCGTCATCGGTTGAAACTACACATATCGAGCCACTTTCAACATTGATAACAGTACCTTCAATGCCTTCGTAGGAATAGTTTACATTTATGTCTGCATTACTGATGTTTACGGTTTCGTCTGCGTGAACGCCGTCATCATTACTTTTAAGATTAAACGTGCCGCCGCTGATGTCAACATTTACTGCGTGAATACAGTCATCAACGGAAGAAACGATTATTTCGCCGCCTGAAATATTCATTTTGCCATCTGCTTTGATACCTTTTGTTGAGGGGGTGTCTTCACTTTCGGTTTCATAGGCACTGCTGTCACCGGGACGGTTACTGCCGCCGTACATATCGAACATACCGCCATTGCCGCCACGTCCGCCTCTGTCACCGCCCATATTTGCCATAGGATTCATACCACCTACATCTTCACTTGAAGATGCTGTTTCGGTTGCACCGTCACTTGAGGTGAGCTTGAGTGTGCCGCCTGAAATATTAACATCTTTTGTTGCCTGAATACAGTCAAGGTCAGAGTCAACAGTGATAATTCCGCCGCTGATGGTAATGTCACCCTTGTCAGTTTCTTCTGTCTCATTGGTGCGTATGCCATCACCGCCTGCGGTTATGTTGATTGTTCCGTCAACGATTTCTACACTTTCCTTGCCACGGATGCCGTCATCTACACTTGTGATGTTGATGATACCGCCATGAATATCAATATCATTTTTTGAAAAAATACCCTTGTTGAAATTGCCGGTGACATTAAGTGTGCCGGTACCTTCAATTTGGAGGTCATCTTTTGAATAAATAGCAGCTGTTGCATAGTCTGCATTTTCATCTGTGGGAACTTCACGGGCTGTGTCTGAAAAATTATTAACTGAGCCGTCTGCCAGAATAAGAATAGTCTCCTTGGGCGAATTTTCAACAAAAAGGGGAGCATCGGTGCTGCAATTAACTGAAACACCGTTGAGATAAAGCTTCACCTTTTTGTTTTCATCGTCACTTTTGATATAAATCTTTCCGTCGTTAAGAGTACCTTTAAGTGAGTACGTTCCGCTTTCGGTGATGGAAAGAACATTGTTTTCAAAGGAAGCACCGCTGCCGTTTATAGTGGTGTCTTCATTGTCGAGAATGATGTAAGTATCAATATCGGCTTCCTCTTCGCTGCCTTCCTCTGCCTTTGCCGTGGTTGAAGCAGTCCGGGTAGTTTCTGCCGCAGTTGTTGATAAAACGGGCGCTTCTGCTGTTGTGGTGATGTCATTACTGTCGTTGGCGCACGAAGTGAAAAGCAAGGCTACAACAGTTAAAGTAGTCATTATAAGAAAAAGTTTCAATAAATGTTTTGAAAGCATTATTCTCCCTCTTTTCCGATGAATTAAAGAATTTCCTGACTCAGGTCAGCTCTGGTGCATATGATTTCGAGGTTGCCGTTTCTTGTGCGAAGTTCATCAATAAATGTTTTTTCAGCTTTAGCATCCTTAAGAGTGATGTCATAACTCAGCTTGAAAAGCGAACCCATATTTGTTGTTTTAACCTTAACAAGCTCTTGCTTGGAAAGATATTTTTCAAAAACATCGTTGAATATTTCGGTGTAGTCAAGTGATTCGGGAATGACAACAGTAAGGTGCTTTTGGTGAGGATGGCTTTTTCCACCAAAGCCTATGAGTGTGTAAGCAACACCGAGAAGGCACATCATAGCAACAAAAATACCGGCGAAAGCCACATAACCCATACCGGTGGCAAGACCTGCTGCAAGGGCTATGAAAATGTAGCCGATTTCCTTCGCCGTGCCCGGAATACTTCTGAAACGGACAAGGCTGAAAGCTCCGGCAACGGCAACACCTGCACCGATGTTTCCGTTGACCATCATAATGATAACCTGAACAACGGCGGGAAGCATAGCAAGAGTTGTGACAAAGCTGTTGGTATATCTTTTGCTTGTTTTCATATATGTGATTGCAATCGCTAAACCGATTGCGACTGAAACCCCCATACAAATGAGGAAAGATGAGATTGCGACATCTCCTGAAATTACTGATGAAAAAATTGCTGACATATGTAAAACTCCTTTGTTTATTACTGAGCTGAATTGCTCAGATTATTATTTTTAAGCATAAATTTATAGGCATTGCCGTATTTGGAATAAGTTGTCGGATAGATTTTCAGTTCATCGAGAGCTGAAGTCAGCCACATAGGCATCGCAAGTCCGCTTTTGATTTCAAGTATAAGCTCATTCGGCCCAAGTAAAGTATATCCGTAATCACCGTGGCTTATGTCAAAGTCCTTATTCCTGAAACGGATATTTGTGTCAAAGGTGAGCCTCAGGTCATGGTCATCTTTTGAATAATAAGCTATTCTGTCATAGAAAATGGATGCTGCCGGTTGAATACCGTTATAAAAATCTACAAAATAGTCAATTTCTTTTGTGACCTGACTTTCTTTTGGCGGGGGAGTGTGATGACAAAGGTAATTTGTTGCTTCAAGGTAAGTCATATTAACCCGCCTTTTATAAACAACCCCTTTATACTTCTTTTTCAGTTCAACAAATACATTAGTGTCATTTGTCGGATGTCCGTAAGAACGAATACGCAGTTTTTCTTTGTATACAGTAGGCTTTTCAATTGACCTTCTGATAAGAATATGCTCGGGAGTGTCAAAATAGATATTGTTGATTGTGCTTTGACCGAAGGCATCCGGTACTATAAATTCTGACAGCATCCCGATAAGCTTTTCATATTGTTCACGGGTAACGAGATATTTTTTCTCATACCTTTTAAAAATGTTTGTGTATTTAGCCACAGTTTCGCCACCCTGTTATAAAGTAATTTTGAACGTAATTGCTGTTGTGCCGTCAGTAACGACACGGATTTTGCCATTGTGATTTCGGACAATAGCCTGTGCAATTGAAAGACCGATTCCATAGCCTCCGGTTTCTCTTGAACGAGAGCTGTCGGCTCTGTAAAAACGGTCAAAAAGCCGGGACACTGTTGATGGGTCAACATATTCACAGGTGTTATACATTTCCAGCATAATATTCTTTCCGTTTCTGTAAAGAGAAAGCCTGATTATGCCGCCTTCGTTTGCATATTTTACAGCATTGTCACAAAGAATGGTGATAAGCTGTCTGATTTCAACTTCGTCACCGAAATAGTTTATGTCGGGAGTGACCATAAGCTGAAAATCACGGTCATACATTTTTGCCGATGTTTCAAAGCCTGAGGCTGTATCAAGAACGGCCTCGCTGAGGTTGAAGGTTGATGTGTTATCGCCCTTATTCATTTCATCAAGCTTTGACAGCTTGACAAGGTTTTTAACAAGCTCATTCATTCGCACGGTCTGATTTTTGATGCTTGTCAGCCATTCATTTTCACCCTCGCACATTTCAAGCACTTCTGCATCGGCAGAAATAATCGCAAGGGGAGTTTTCAGTTCGTGACCGGCATCAGTAATAAACTGCTTTTGTTTTTCAATGCTTTGTGCAACGGGACGCATAGCCCACTTTGAAAGCAAATAAACCGGAATAAGAATAAGTGTCATGGTCAGAATGCTGACGATGAAAGAGATATAAGCCAGGGTGTACGCAGCATTGATATCTTTTTCAAAATCAAGGAACACGAACAGAGATTTTTCTCCCTGTGTGCTGTAATAATATCTGTAACCGTCAATAAAACCAAAACCGGGCTCTGTGCCGTAAATCTGTGCCGCATATTCAAATGCCTTTTTATCGTTGACGTTTGGCATATATTCCGTGTTGATTTTGACAGCAACATTCCTTCTCATTTCAACAACAAAATAGTTCGTTGTTGTGTTCACCGAATCAGAAGGCCTTTCAATTGCAGAGCCGAATATTTGCTCAAAATAGCTGTAAGGGTCTGCGTAGGAGCTTGGTATGCTGCCATTATTGTCTGCAATTAAAAGAAGCAGAGCTCTTGTATCAGAATCCCGCTGATAAATATTGACAATATTAACCGCTATCATCTGAACAAAAAGCAATGAAGCCAGGGCAAACATGGCAATAATCATAAACTTATGTTGAAGCTTTTTCAGCATTTGACTTCCTCCAATGTGTATCCGACACCTCTGACTGCCTTGATTTCAACATTGGCATTGAGGGAAGAAAGCTTTTTTCTGAGATAAGAGATATAAACCCAGACAACATTGATTTCTGCTTCCGTGTCATATCCCCAGATGCGCTCCATAAACTGTTCGGTGGAGATAAGTCTGCCGGGGTTTGTGATGAGCATTTCGAGCATCTGAAATTCCTTGTTGCCCAAACGGATTGAATTGTCGTTTGAAGAGAGTTCAAAGCTTTCTCGGTTGAGAGTAATATTGCCGAAAGTGATAATATTGGGCGAAAATTCGGACTTTCTTCTTGTGAGAGCACGCACTCGTGCAAGAAGCTCACCCATTGCAAAGGGCTTGGTTAGGTAATCGTCTGCACCTGTGTCTAATCCGAGAATTTTATCTTCAACTTCACTTTTTGCGGTGAGAATGAGAACGGGTGTTGAAACACCGCTTTCTCTGAGCTTTTTCAGCACCTCGAGACCGTTCATTTTCGGCATCATAATGTCAAGAATAATACCGTCATAGTTTTCATCCAGACCGTAGTCCAATGCATCCTGACCGTTATATACCGCATCAACGGAGAAGTTATTATGTTTAAGAATAGCGCACAAAGCTTTGGATAATTCTTTTTCGTCTTCCGCTAATAAAAGTCGCATAATAATCGTCCTTTCCGATTTGTATTTGAAAACTGCACATAAAATAAGTATAACACCGACCGGAGACATTTGCAATAATAAGTACCCTACAGTATCAGCAACACTATGTTAATGTTAGTCTTTGAACTTTAAATTTTGCTAAAATGAACTGAAAATTAACTTAAAAAATATAAAATTCCCGATAAAGTTTAAAAACTCAATCGGGATATGTTTTTGGGCATTTATTTGCTTTCACTATTTTCGACGGTGGCTGTTGTTTCCTGTGTCAGATATGTTGTTTCTTCTTGTGTTGTCTGTAAATCTGTTTCTCCCAAATATGAAGCTGAAACCCAACCATAGGTATCGGTTGAGGGCACATAAGCATAAACCCAGGTGTCATTTGTTGAACTTGCACCGAGCACCTGAAGCTTTGTTTCGCTTGGCAAATATTGCAAAAGAGCATACGAGTTATCGGGGCCTTTTCTCAGTGCAACGGATTTGCCGGAGGCTACATAACAAATGGTGCTTTTGAAGTTGATGTCGGGAGTTACCGTTCCGTATCCGGCGGGAAGCTCCGCCTGAGCAGCTTCAATGTTTTCATAAGCTTCTTGCGTGCTTTCTTCTTCTGATGTCACCATGCCTGTTTCAAGATATTGCATAATTGCAGGAGCGAGATCAAAGTATTCCATAGCCGTGAATCCTCCGAGAGCAACAACAAGTAAAACCAGCAAGGCTATAAGCACGGCGGGGGCTTTGTTCTTTTTTCGTTCAGGCTTTAATTCTTCCTGCATGGTTTCTTCATTGAAAAATCTCGGCTTGAATTCCTGCGGCACGTCAACATCTTGTTTGGGTGCGGAAAAAAGTATCGACGGAGGAGTTGGTGTTTCTACGGTTTCTTCTTTTTCAGTCTGTGGCTTTTCATTGCAGGGAGTCCCGCAATTGGGACAAAACTTTTCACTTCCTTGAAGGATAAAACTGCATTTTCGGCATATCATTGATATGACTCCTTTCTTAGAAGATGATGAAATTGAGTTTATCACTAATTAAAAGAAAAGTTTGTCATATATAGTAAGCGGAATGAATAAAATATAAGTTAATAAAAAGAACAAGCCTTCGGTATCTGACTATACCGAAGGCTTGTCTTGTGCATATTTGAAAGGAGAGGGGAGTGCGGTGGGAAGGAGGGTTGACACATGAAAAATCGGAAAAAAACATGAGTCATTTCCCATCGCACAATCACAGTATAAGGACGGTACTTTAAAGAAAACTTAAATAATTTTTTCACCAAAACGATTTAATAATTTGTTATTTTTTCTGCAAAAGAACGTAGTATTTCATCTTTTACGGAAATATTTTGATAATAAAACTCTGAAAAATGAGCAAAAAACGGTTTGGTTTCTGCTTCAGACGAAAAAATAACCGACTCTTATGAGTCGGTTATTTTAATTATTTAGAATACATAGGTCTTGCAACATATGATGTATGAAGAAGCTCGTGAGCCTTGTGACTGTTGGGCTCACCAAGGAAGTCAGCATAAACTGCTTTAACATCTTCATTGAGGTGGCTCTTACGAAGAGGACGGTTTTCGTCATTCTTATAAAGAGCAGCAGCTCTGAGACTCTTGAGATCTGTAAAGTTGCGTACTGTTGCAGTCTGCACAGGCTGGCCACCGCCGTTGATACAACCGCCGGGGCAACCCATAATTTCGATGAAGGTATAATCAGCTGTGCCGTCCTTAACCTTATCCATAAGAATCTTAGCATTCTTTGTGCCTGAAGCAATTGCAACCTTAACATCCATACCGCCGAGGTTGTAAGTTGCTTCTTTAACACCTTCCATACCACGGACTGCTGTGAATTCGGGTGACTCAAGTTCTTCTTCTGTGATTACCTCAGCAGCTGTACGAAGAGCAGCTTCCATAACACCGCCTGTTGCGCCGAAGATAACAGCAGCACCTGTGCCCTGACCGAGAGGAGCATCACACTCTTCTTCGGGAAGAAGGTGGAAATTGATACCTGCTGATTCAATCATTCTGCCAAGTTCTCTTGTTGTGAGAACATAGTCAACATCGGGATAGCCTGCGCCGTTTTCATCGTCTCTGCCACATTCAAACTTCTTTGCTGTGCAGGGCATAATGGCAACGGATACGATGTTTGCCGGGTCAATGCCGTTCTTTTCTGCAAAGTAGCTCTTGGTGATTGCACCCTGCATCTGCATGGGTGACTTACATGATGAAAGGTGGTCAAGCTCTGTGGGATAGTAGTGTTCACAATACTTGATCCAGCCCGGTGAGCATGATGTGATCATGGGAAGAACGCCGCCGTTCTTGATTCTTGAAAGAAGCTCTGTTGCTTCCTCCATAATTGTGAGGTCGGCACCGAAGTTGGTGTCGAATACCTTGTCAAAGCCGAGACGGCGAAGAGCAGCGAACATCTTGCCCGTTACGTCTGTGCCTACGGGCAATCCGAAGCATTCGCCAAGAGTAGCACGAACAGCGGGAGCTGCCTGAACAACAACATACTTGCTGTCATCGTTGATAGCCTCGAATACCTTTTCTGTGTCGTCCTTTTCATAAATTGCACCAACGGGGCAGTTAACAATACACTGACCGCAGGAGATGCAAGAGGTTGTGTTGAGGGGAAGCTCAAATGCTGAGCCGATGTGTGTGTCAATACCACGGGCATTTGCACCGATAACACCGATACCCTGAGCGTTACAAGCTGCAACACAGCGACGGCAAAGGATACACTTGTTGTTATCTCTTACCATATGCGCTGCGGAATAGTCAAGCTCATAAACAGGCTTTGCTCCGTCGAATTTGTCTTCTTCAGTAACACCGTATTCCTTGCAGAGCTTCTGAAGCTCGCAGTTACCGCTTCTTACGCAGGTGAGGCACTTTCTTTCGTGAGTTGAAAGGATAAGCTCAAGAGTTGTCTTTCTTGCCTTACGCACCTTTTCGCTGTTTGTGAAGATTTCCGTTCCGTCTCTTTCAATGGGGAACACGCAAGCTGCAACAAGGCTTCTTGCACCCTTAACTTCAACCACGCAGAAACGGCAAGCACCAATTTCGTTAATTTCCTTAAGATAGCAAAGGGTGGGAATTTCAATACCGACCATTCTTGCTGCTTCGATAATTTTTGTACCGTAAGGTACGCTGCAGGGAATGCCGTTGATTTTAATGTTAAGCATATTTTCCATTATTACGTACCTCCTTATTTCTTAACAATAGCTTTAAACTTACAAGAATCCATACATACGCCGCACTTGATGCACTTTGATGTATCGATTGTGTGAGCTTCTTTAACTGCACCTGAGATAGCACCAACGGGGCACTTTCTTGCACAAAGGGTACAGCCCTTACATTTGTCAGCCTCAATTGAGAAGGAAAGAAGGCTCTTACATACGCCTGCGGGACACTTCTTGTCAACAACGTGAGCGATATATTCTTCACGGAAGAACTTGAGTGTTGCAAGAACAGGGTTGGGAGCTGTCTGACCGAGACCGCAAAGTGAGTTTTCCTTGATATAGTTACAGAGTTCTTCAAGCTTGTCAAGGTCTTCAAGAGTAGCCTTGCCTTCTGTAATTTTGTCAAGCATTTCAAGAAGTCTCTTTGTACCGACACGGCAGGGAGTACACTTACCGCAGGATTCGTCAACTGTGAAGTCGAGGAAGAACTTAGCAATGTCAACCATACAGTTATCTTCGTCCATAACGATAAGACCGCCTGAACCCATCATACAGCCGATAGCTGTGAGGTTGTCGTAGTCAATGGGAGTATCGATAAGAGAGGCGGGGATACAGCCGCCGGAGGGACCGCCGGTCTGTGCAGCTTTGAACTTTTTGCCGCCCGGGATACCGCCACCGATTTCATAAATGATGTCACGGAGTGTTGTACCCATGGAGATTTCAACAAGACCAGTGTTTTTAATCTTACCGCCGAGAGCGAATACCTTTGTACCCTTTGACTTTTCTGTACCCATAGAAGAGAACCATTCTGCACCGTTACGGATAATAGCAGGGATATTAGCAAAGGTTTCAACGTTATTTTCTGTTGTCGGCTTACCGAAAAGACCCTTAACTGCGGGATAGGGAGGACGGGGTCTGGGCTCACCACGGTTACCTTCGATTGAAGTCATAAGAGCTGTTTCTTCACCGCAAACGAAAGCGCCTGCACCAAGCTTGATGTGAAGTTCAAAGTCAAAGCCTGAGCCGAAGATATCCTTGCCGAGAAGACCGAGCTTCTTTGCCTGATTGATAGCAATCTGAAGACGTGCAACAGCGATGGGGTATTCAGCACGAACATAAACATAACCCTCTGATGCGCCTGTTGCATAACCGCAGATAGCCATAGCTTCAATAATGCAGTGGGGGTCACCTTCAAGAACTGAACGGTCCATGAAAGCACCCGGGTCACCTTCGTCAGCGTTACATACAACATACTTCTGGTCAGCTTTGTTGGCAGCTGTGAAGCTCCACTTGAGACCTGTGGGGAAACCGCCGCCGCCTCTGCCACGAAGACCGGAATCCTTAACAATCTGAATTACCTGCTCGGGAGTGAGCTCTGTAACGCACTTTGCAAGTGCCTGATAACCGTCATAAGCGATATATTCGTTGATATCTTCAGGGTTGATAACACCGCAGTTTTTGAGAGCAACTCTCTGCTGTGTTTTGTAGAAATTGGTGTCATTAAGACCCTTGATTTCTGTTTCTGTTACTGTCTCATCATAAAGAAGACGCTTAACCATACGGCCCTTGAGAAGATGCTCTTCAACGATTTCGGGAACATCCTCAACCTTAACTTCTGAATAGAAGCAGCCTTCGGGATAAACAATCATAATGGGGCCGAGAGCGCAAAGACCGAAGCAGCCTGTGCGGATAACCTGAACTTCATTTTCAAGTCCTTTAGCCTTGAGTTCGGCTTCCATTGTTTCGATGATTTTCTGTGAATTTGAGGAGGTACAACCGGTACCGCCGCAAACAAGCACGTGGGAACGATACATTTAGTTTTCCTCCTTATTCTGTAATAGCACCGATTGTGTATTCCACAACGGGTTTGCCGTTAACAACATGGTCAACGATGATTTTTGCAACCTTTTCTTCTGTAAGCTGAACGTAAGTTACCTTTTCCTTGCCGGGAACAAGAACCTCAGCAATGGGCTCATACTGGCACATACCGATGCAGCCTGTCTGAGCAACGGTAACATTCTGAAGGTTACGCTTTGCAATTTCGTCAACAAACTTTGCCATAATGGGTCTTGCGCCTGCTGCGATACCGCAGGTAGCCATACCTACTACGATTCTTGTAACTTCCGATGAATCCTCACGGGTGGTAAGGTTTGCTTTGGCAGCATCTCTGAGTGCCATAAGCTCTTCAAGAGTTTTCATTATATTTACACCTCCGTTAGTTGTTTAGTGTTTTCCTTGATATAGTCTGTAAGCCAGGAAACAATGCTTGGCTCGTCAAGCGGGACATCGCCTAAAATTTCCTTAAGCTGTCTTGTGTCCACGGTGAACTGTTTGCCGTCAAGCGTTCTTTTATAAATAAAGTCAACGGATAAATTCATCGTGACGAGAATAACAATGGTGGAGCACATATCACCGATTGGAGTGAAATCCACATGGTCGGTTCTGAAAATGGCCTTCACTTTTGTGCCGACACCCACTTCACTTTTAATTTCAAATGAGCCGCCGGTCATTTCGGCAGACATCTTGAAAAAGGGGATACCCAAACCGACCTTTCTGGTGGTTCTTGTGGTGAAAAAGGGATCGGTAACTGACTTTACCTGATCTTCAGTCATACCCCTGCCGTTGTCATAAATTCCGATTAAAAGCTCTTTGTCCGCAGTGCTTTCGCTGAGTTCAATTTCAACCAAAGAAGCCTTTGCGGAAATTGAGTTCTGTGCGATATCAAGCACATTGAGGGAAAGTTCTCTCATCAGTCCTGATATTTTGCAAGAATACCTGCAACGTCTGCTGCTGTGATTTTGCCGTAAACATCATCGTTAACGGTGATAACGGGAGCAAGACCGCAAGCGCCGATACAACGACAAGCTGTGAGTGAGAACTTACCGTCTTCAGTACACTCTTCGGCTTCAATACCGAGCTGAGCTGAAAGTTCGTCAAGAATTTCCTGAGCGCCCTTAACATAGCAGGCGGTACCGAGGCAAACGGAAATGGAATACTTACCTTTGGGAGAAAGGGCAAACTGAGCGTAGAATGTTGCAACGCCGTATACCTTTTCCATAGGTACGTTCATTCCGTCAGCGATTTTCTGCTGAATTTCAAAGGGCAGATAGCCGTAGATGTTCTGAGCTTCCTGCATAACGTGCATAAGCTGGCTGACATCGCCGGTACATTCAGCGATAACTGCATCGAGCTTAGCTGCCTGTTCAGCTGTGTCTGTGAACGGGATTGTGCTGATTTTCTTAAGCATTGACTTTTATCCTCCTTTAAACGGTTTTCCGTTAAATTTTGTAAGATGCGAGACACTCAATATTTTATAACTGTCTCACAATAATCCATACTGCTTAATGATATCATACTCAAATAAAAAAATCCACTCATTTTTAAAGAAAAGAACTGCAAAAAACAGGATTTTCACATTTCACCAAAAAAAGCTTAATTTTTTTGTAATAAATTAAACAATTTACTAAATGAAAAATGGCTGAAAACCCTTGTAATTCCTAGCGCTTTGGTGGTATTTGCGGCGATGAAAAGTGTAGAATCCGTGAAACAGGATACAGGGCTTAGTATATATAAAAAGACGGCACTTGATGTACCGCCTTTTTGATTATTTAATTTTAACGCTCTTGACTGAACTCCAGGAAGAATAAACCGTACCGCTGTCAGTCTTTTTGTATGCTCTGACTTTGAAGTAGTAGGTCTTGCCACTCTTGAGATCTGATTTTGTGGCTTTCTTTGTGTCGGCCTTGTAGCTTTTCAGCTTCTTGAACTCACCGTCTTTTGAGGTTGAATAGTAAACCTGATAGCCGCTTTCACCGCTGACATTTGTCCATGTGAGTGTTGCTTTGGTTTTTGATGTTGATGTAATCTTCAAGGTGGGTGTTTTCGGTTTTGTTGCAGTTTCAAAAACAGCTGATGCGTTGCCCCACAGAGTGGTGCCGTCTACCTTAGAATAAGCTTTTATCTTGAACTTATAGGTTGTGCCTGCTTTCAGGTCTTTCACCTTGAAGCTTGTTGAAGTGGTGCCTGTTATCTTTTCATACTTCTTGGTTTCTGAGTTGTACTTATAAACTCTGTAGCCTGTTGCACCTGTTACCTTACTCCATTTGAGAGTGATTGAGGTTGTGGTCTGTGTTGCGGTTATTTTACTTGTTGACTTGGGTAAGATAGTAAACGTAAGCTTCTTTGTACCGCTGTAATTGCCCTTAAAGGTGATTGTAACGGTGTATTTTCCGGGAAGTTTTCTTCCGCTTTCATTTTTGACCGTGTAGTCTGCACTTTCCGCAAGCAAGCTTCCTTTGCTGTCCTTGACGGTTACTGTGGGTGTTTTTACCTTGCCGTTATAGGTGTATTCTGTTGCAGAAAGCTTGATTGTTTTGGGATAGTAAATCGTTGTTGTTGACTTAATATAGCCGCATACGGAACACTTGTTTTCAGCCTTGCCGTTTTTTGAAAGCGTTGCTTTTGTTGTGGCAGTTGTGTAGGTGTGAGCAAGCTTTGTAACTTCTTTCTGTGTAACGGTTACAGTGCCGCAAACGGAACATTTCTTGCCCTCGGTAAGACCTGTCTTGGTGCAGGTGGCTTCAACGGCTTTAAGAGTTGTGAGAGTATGGGGCGTCATTGCAACTGTTTCTTGTGCTGTTGTTACAGTCTTGCAAACAGAACATTGCTTACCTTCTGTGAGTCCTGTTTTGGTGCAGGAGGCGGAAACTGCAGGGATAATTACTTCACTGTGGGGAAGAAGGGGCAATGCTTCCGATTCATAATGGTCACAGCGTGAACAGTAGCGTTGCTGTTCGCCTTCAGTTGTGCAGGTTGGAGAGACGGTTTGCTGCCACTGGCTCATATCGTGGCCTTTGGCTGAGCCTGTATCTGTTACGGTGTCAGTTTTGCCGCAGTTATCGCACTCAGCGGTTTTTGTGCCGTCTGAATCACATTCAGCATTGCCGTCTGAAATATAATTTGTGAAGGAGTGAATTTTAGGCACAACAATTTTGTTTTGCGAGAGGTCTTCTGTGCTGATTTCATAAAAAATGATTTCATCATTTTCCCAGGTGTACCATATAATTTTATCACCGTTAATGACAGGTACACAGTCAGACAGATTACCTGCGAATGAATGTGTTTCTCCAACAGCTTTTCCGCCGGAGTCAATTTCGGTATAAAACAGTTTTTCGCCACAGGTCCACAAAACGACAAAGCGTCCGGACGAAATTTTCACAAGATGAGGAGTGGAGACAGCATCTTCACTGTTGGTATAATCGGTGAGATAATTGATACAAGCCACACTTGAGGAGGAAAAGTTTTCTCTTGAAATTGCTGACACAAATATATTATCTGTGCCGCTTTCAGATTTTGCAACACCCGCAACAATATAGTCGGTATCTGTAATTTCAAACCCACCGACAGAACAAATGGAGTTTTCCGTATCTTCTGCTTGAGTGAACATATCAGCACAGGTGCAAAGATATAAATGAGAGGCGGAAAAATCGCCGTCTGAAGCAGAGTTGTTATAGTTGAAGAGTTTAATGCTGTTGACGGCTTCGGTTGATATGAAATCAACTGCGACGGTTACGTCATTTTCATCAAGACTGATGTATTGGTCAAAAGAGTTTTCTGCTTTTCCGTAATTAAGGTTGGAAAAACCGGTCATTTGTGCGGTGATTTCCATTTCTTCAATATTGAGTTGAAAAGTAATATTAGCCTGACATTCTGAACTGTAAGCGGATTTATACATCTTATGACTTGTTCTGATAAGCAAATAATCACTGCTTACGGCAAAGCGAACGGTGCCATTGTAAAAGGGAACGGAGGTATAAGTACCTTTGATTGAGAGATAAGCGCATCTTTTCCAGTTCTTGTCATATTTTGTGATTCTGAAAACCTCTTTGTTTGAACTTCCGCCGGAATTTTCTTGTCCTGTTATAATAAAATAAAAACTTTCGGTTTCACAAAAACCGCCGAATATCGGAAGCTCGGCTGCAAGTACAGTGCTGCTTTTTAAGACATAATCTTCTGAAAAATACTGAACGAGCATATACTCCCCTGAGGAAGAATATTGAAAGCGCATAATTTCTTTGCTGTCAGTCACGGTAATGTAGGACAAAATCGGAGAAGAATTGTTTTCATATGACTGACAGTTTATGTTGCTTCCGTTGTGCCGGGCACAGATTTCTCCGTTTGCCGATGTGAAAAAACTGCAAAAAACAATTGTTGACACAAGAGACATAGCAATCAGAAAGATTTTTTTAAACATTTCAAACACACCTCCGCAATAATATAACAAATAGTAAAACGGCAAAAGAGCATTTGTCAAGAGAAAATGTCATATTTTGTCGAAAAATGTCGAAAAGCACAAATTGAGTAGTGAAATTTAAACAAAAAAAATACGGCAACCAACGGTTACCGTAAATTTTTGTTTTTAATATCAGCCAAAGATTGCGTCGATAAGAGACTTGAAAAGTTCACCTATCTTCTGAACAACTGCTGTGATATCCTCCCAGAACATCAGAAGACTCCAATCAGGTTCGGGATTGTTGATTTTGTCTTGAGTTTCGTTCATCGGATTTTCCTCCTTATAGAATATTGCTTAATTTCGTCCGATTCAATTATATACTTTTGTTCATAACTTGTCAACAAACAAAAGCGAATTTATTTTCACAAAAAATAATTTTGTTAAAGTATTGAAAACAAACTTTTAATAATGTATAATTTATCAAAAGAATACTAAAAAGGAGAAATATGAAATGTATGCAATCAAAAAAATTATTTCAGTCGGTATGTCAGTTCTTTTTGCTGTTTGCGGACTTTTCGGTATAACAGGCAACGTGAGTGACGATTATACCGAAGGAAAATACAAAAACGTTATTCTTATGATCGGTGACGGTATGGGTGATAACACTCTTGCGGCAACAGAAGCTATCAGAGATGTTGAACTCACAATGAAAAAAATGCCCGTTTATCTTCACAGCGACATTGACTCCTTTCTCATTCCCGCAACCGATTCTGCAGCAGGCGGCACAGCTCTTGCAACAGGTATGCGTGTATGGGTGAACTCGGTTGCTGTTTATCCGTTTGATCCGTTCTCAATTGACGATATCAATGTGCCTGTTACACTTTGCGAGCTTGCAAAGGCAAACGGCAAGGCAACAGGTGTTGTCACAACAGACAAAACCTCAGGTGCAACACCCTCTTCATTCTCTGCTCACACTTTTGCAAGAGGTGAAGAAGAAGCTATCTCAGCTGACCAGCTCACAAACGGTTTTGACATTATGTGGGGAGCTCAGTCAGCAAGCATCAACGAAGAAAACACAACAGCAAACGGCTGGACCTATGTTGACAATGAAGATGAGCTTATGGCTCTTGAAGCAGGCTCACGTTCATTTGCTCAGTTCAATTTTGATGACCTTAAGTATGTCAAGAATGAACACAATACCCCCACAATTGAAGAGATGACAGAGAAGGCAATTGAACTTCTCAGTGCTGACGAAGACGGCTTCTTCCTCATGATTGAAGGCGCTTGCATCGACAAGCACTCTCACTCAAATGACATTGAAAATGCAACTCTTTCCGCAGTAGAATTCGACAAAGCAATTGCTGCTGCTCTTGAATTTGCAGAAGAAGACGGCGAAACACTCGTTGTTGTTACTGCTGACCACGCAACAGGCGGCATCGTTTATAACGAAAAAACAGACACTTATGAGTATACACATGACACACATGACCTTTATGATGTTCCTGTCTTTGTCTCAGCAACAGATGCCGGTTTTGAAAGCGGCAAAGAAATAAAGAACCGTCAGATCGCTGTTCAGATTGCCCGTGTTATGGGTTACGGCGAAGATAAATTCCCCGCTTCAAGCGCAAGTATTGAATAAACAATATGATACAAGCAAAAATATCCGACTTTTGGGTCGGATATTTTTGCTTGTTAAGTGCATTTTATCTTTTTCTAATGGAATTTTAATTTTACTTGTGTTACAATATAAAATATAAAGGTGGTGCTATTATGAGAATACTGATTGCAGAAGATGAAAAAGCTCTTAACAGAATACTTGTCAAGCAGTTCACCAAGGCAGGTTACAGCGTTGACAATTGCTTTGACGGTGAAAGTGTTTTTGATTATATATGTAATGCTTCTTATGATGCAATTGTTATGGATGTTATGATGCCTAAAAAAGACGGTTTTCAGGTGTTGAAGGAAATGAGAAGCAAGGGGATAGAAACCCCGGTTATTTTTCTGACAGCTAAAAGCGAAGTTGAAGACAAGGTTTTCGGCCTTGATTTGGGAGCAAATGATTATCTGACAAAGCCTTTCTCATTTGAAGAACTTGCAGCAAGAGTCAGAATGATAACAAGAAAAATGACAGGTAACACTACCAATATTTATTCTGTGGCTGACCTGACAGTTGATGTTAAGTCAAGAGAAGTGACAAGAGCGGGTAAAAAAATCGAACTTTCTGCAAGGGAATATACGATTCTTGAAGCACTTATCCGTAATGCGGGTACGGTAATGTCGAGAGAAAAAATAGAGTCCAGCGTATGGAATTATGACTATGTGGGCGGAACAAATGTTATTGATGTTTATATAAGATATCTGAGAAAGAAAATTGATGATGACTTTGAAAAAAAGCTTATTCACACCGTCAGAGGTGCCGGATATGTTCTGAGGGAATAAGCAATTCGTAACAGCAAAGAGGTTAAAAATATGAAGAACATTAAATTGATGCAGGGCAGATCCCTTCGTTTCAGAATCAATCTCTGGTATACGATTCTGATGTGCGTGATGTCAGTGGCGCTGATTACTTGTGTTGTGGCGGCAGCAAGAACTGCAGAACGGTCTGAAGCACAGCAGGAGCTTATCAGAAGTGTTGAAAGGAACCTTGACGAAATTGAGGTGGAAAGTGGTATTCTCGACATTGAATCCGACTTTGCCTATATTAACGGAGATGTGTATGCTCTTGTTTTCGGCTCTGACGGAAGACTTCTCGGCGGCAGTTATCCCGACAGTATTGAGATTGATGAGCCCTTGGAAAAGGGCAGGTTTGATATAATTGACGGATACTATGTCTATGACAGCATTATTGAATTTATGAAATATGAATACAAAATTCACGGTGTAACGGGTGAGATTATCAGTGCAGAATGTGACGGCGTCGATTCTTATACAGCCTACGAGGGAGACCTTGACGGCAAGGGTGATGACTGTGTGCTGACCTACCGTGAGGCTGTGGATATTGCCATTGAAAGCAGCGGAGTTAACCGTGAAGGTGCAGAGCTTATGATGGCAAGGTCATATGAATATAACGATGCACCCTTATATGAAATTGAATTTTATTCAACAGAAAAGGGCTATGAGGACATTTGGGTCAGAGGTGTTGCAAAAGCAAACGGAACAGGAGGTGTATGGGGAACTGTTGCAAAAATTGCAGGTGTTCTTATTCCTCTTATGGTTGTTTTTGCAGCGGCTGTCGGTGGACTTATTGCAAAAAAAGCAATGCTGCCTGTCAAACAGCTCAGCGAAGCCGTATCAAAAACCCGTTCAGGAAATGACCTGACGAAGCGTATTGAGGTTACTGACAGTGACCCTGCACTCAATACCCTTGCAGATGATTTCAACGCTATGTTTGAACGTTTGCTAAATTCCTTTGAAACAGAAAGGCAGTTTACTTCCGATGTGTCTCACGAGCTGCGTACACCAATTGCCGTGATTCTTGCAGAATGTGAATATCAGCTTTCACGAGATGACCTTTCGCAAGAGGATATTGAAGGCATTGAAACGGTGAAAAAACAGGCACTTTCAATGAAACAGATTGTTTCACAGTTGCTTTATTTTGCAAGAATGGAGCAGGGAAGCGAAAAACCCGATTTTGTGAAGGAAGATTTTAGTGAGCTCGTGTCCGTTGTGTGCGACGATTTGAAGACGGTGAACGAAAAGAATATTTCAATTGAAAAAGACATCGAAAACAATGTTCAAATGGAACTCGACATATCTATGATGACAAGGCTGGTGACAAACCTTGTTTCAAATGCTGTGTCATACGGAAAAGAAAACGGACATATCAAAGTAAGCCTTAAAAAGAATGAGGGCAAAATTATTCTTAAAGTGGCAGATGACGGTATCGGGATAGCCGAAGAGCATATTGATAAAATCTGGCAGAGATTTTATCGTGTTGATAAGTCCCGGTCAAGGGAAGAAGGCTGTTCAGGTCTTGGACTTCCTATGGTAAAACAGATTGCGATTCTTCACGGCGCTACGGTAGGTGTTGAAAGTGAAGAAGGGCAGGGCAGTACTTTTACCGTTGAGTTTAAACTTTAAACTGTAAAAATTGACTGTCAGCGAGGCTTGATTTGAAAGTTTGAAGCTCAGCATCTTCATGGTGCTGAGTTTTTCATTGCTGAATGTTACCGTTAACTTTTTATCTGATTTTAAAAACTTGATTTTCTCTAATCGTCCTTTAATATTAGTGGTGTATTATGTGGGTGTAAACAAAAAAGTGAACAAAACATTTAATCAAAGAAAGGTGGAAAAACCAATGAAAAAAACTCTTAAGAAATCACTTGCAACCACACTCGCACTTATTTTTGTTCTCACACTTTCACTCGTGGCTTTTGCCGCAGATATTACAAAGGACAAGGCTAAGGAAATCGCACTCAATGACGCCGGTTATTCATTGTCGGATGTGATGTATATTACAGCTGAATATGAACTTGACGACGGATTCAAAAAGTGGAATGTTGATTTTGTTGTGCAAGATTCTGACGGTCATTACAGAGATTATGACTATGAAATCAACGCTGCTGACGGAAAAATCCTCGAAAAGGAATGGGACTATGAAGATGATTATTACGGCGGCACAGCCGTATCGCTTGAGGACAGATTTGAGCAGTTCTTTGCAAAAATCATCGCCTGGATACTTTCTTTATTCTCGTAAGCAATTTGAATGAGTTTTCAAATTTTTGAATTAACCATCTGAACAGCCGTCTGTTGCAAAGCAGACGGCTGTTCAAATATATTCTTAGAAATGTTGAGCAAAAATATGGTGAAATTTGTGTAAAATGTATCAAATTTTATTGAAAAATAGATAATTTAGTGTTATACTGTTACATAACGGAGAAGCTAATAATGGTTTCTGAAATTTTTTAACGGAGTGATACTCAATGGAAATCTCAACAAAACTTTTCAAATCGGCTCTGTGTATACTTTTGGCTTTGACACTGGTGTTTGGCTTTGCGGCTTGCGGCGGAAAAGAAGAAGAAACAACCACCGAAGCGACAACCGAAAGCACAACCGAAGCTCCCAAGCCCAAATTTACCGGTAACCGTCTGACAGGCCTTGATGATTTATCTGAAGAAGCAAACGGCAAAAGGCCCGTTGCAGTTATGATTAACAATATCAAAGCGGCTCTTCCTCAGTACGGTATCAGCGATGCAGATATTATGTTTGAAATTCTTGTTGAGGGCGGTATCACACGTATGATGGCTCTTTACGGCGACCAGACAAAAATTCCCGAGGTCTGCTCTGTAAGATCCTGCCGCTATTATTTCCCGATTTTTGCTCAGGGCTTTGACGCTATATATTTTTGCTACGGCAGCAACGAAACAATTGCCACTCCTACTCTTAAAAGAATAGGCATAGACTATATTGACGGCAATCAGATTTCTGACAGCACTGTTTTCTCACGTGACCCCGAAAGAGTGAAAAAATACAGCACAGAGCATACTGCCTATCTCAAAGGTCAGAATATGGCTGAAATACTCAAAAAGTATGATATCCGAACTGATTATCTTGAAGAAACAGACGAAACTGCTTTCAACTTCCGCACAGACGGAAAAATCACAAAGGGTGATACCGATTGCGACAAGGTAACTCTCACCTTCTCTGATAAATATTACAGCACGTTCACCTATGATGAAGAAACAAAAACTTATAAAAAGCAACATTCAGGCTCTGCACATTTGGACCAGAGAAGCGGTGAACAGCTCAGTTATACAAACATTTTTGTGCTTGAAACCGAAGTTGATTCATATAACGGTACTATCCTTATGGAGGTTAACTGGAAGGGTGGCACCGGCTACTACATTTCAAACGGCAAGAGCCAGAAAATTACATGGGAAAAGAAGAGCGAAGACAGCAAAATCGTTGTTTATAACGAAAAAGGCAAACAGCTCAAGGTCAACACCGGCAAGAGCTATATCGGTGTTATAAGCCCCGGTTCAACAACAATCACAGCTGTAACAGAATAACTCAAATTCAGAACAGTCGAAGGTCTGAGGATTTTCGGCTCTTTCTGCTGTAATAATGCATAAAAACAAGAGGTAAAATTATGGTTTTGTCACATCTTCCCGATGATATAAGGCTTTCAGAAATTAACCTTGCGGGAACTCATGACAGTTGCACTGCCTCTGTCAGTATGGAAAACCTGTCACGTTGTCAGAGCCTTACCGTAAGCGAACAGCTCTCTTTGGGTGTCCGCCTTTTTGATATCCGTCTTCACAGAAAGGGCGAGGAGTTCTATCTCGTTCATTCTTTGGCTGACTGCTACAGCGACAAGGAGAAAACGAAGAAGCTGACTTTCGGCGAGGTGCTTGACTGCTTCGTTTCTTTTCTGAAAGACCATCCGACTGAAACGCTTGTTGTCAGCATCAAGCAGGACAGAGGTATTATGTCACGTTTATTTTTTCCTGCACTGTACAGAAAGTATATTGAAGGAAATGAAGGTCAATGGTATCTGAAAAATGAAAATCCTTATCTTTCAGATTGCAGAGGAAAAATAGTGCTTATGCGTCGGTGCAAGGTCCGGAAAAAATATGAAAAGGCTACCGACTCAGGTCTTGATTTTTCTTATTGGAAAGACCAGAGCGGAAAAAGAAAAACAAATCCCGAAACGGTTATACTGTCTTGTGACACTCATCACTCAAAGGATGCGTCACTTGCGGCTGTTGTGCAGGACAGATACAGTCTCCCGCCCCAGACAAAATGGCACGACTGTGCAAAGCCGTTTCTTGACAACTGTGTGACAGATGCAGGCATATTTTCTCTGCATTTTATTTCAACAAGCTATCGAAAAAAAGGTCAATCCTTGGTTGAGACCGCAGAAGAAATGAACTCTCTTTTTGCTGAATATGAACTGAGAAAAAATGAAGCTCAGGGATGGTTTTTTCTTGACTTTCCCACAAAAGAGTTTTGTGATAAAATAATGAAATCTAATTTTGAAATATATGGGGTAAAATTAAAATGAAACTTGCAGTTTTAGGCGGTGGCGGTGTACGCTCACCATTTCTTGCAAAATCAATTGCACTTGGTGCCAAAGAAACAGGAATCACCGAAACGGTATTTATGGATATCGATGAAGAAAAGCTTTACATATACGGCAAAATTGCCAAGGTTATTTCAAACAAGATAAATCCCGACCTTGCTTTTTCCCTCACAACAGACGCTGACGAGGCTTTGCATGATGCTGATTTTGTTATCACAACAATCCGTGCAGAGGGCGATGCGGGACGAGTTTTTGATGAAAGAACTGCCCTCGACTCAGGAGTTCTCGGCCAGGAAACAACGGGCGCAGGCGGCTTTGCCATGAGTCTTCGCAGTATTCATACTCTCATTGATTACTGTGAAAAAGCCAAAAAGCTTTCAAAACCCGATGCACCGATTTTTAATTTTACGAATCCAAGCGGGCTTGTAACTCAGGCACTCAGAACAATGGGTTATAACAATGTCTACGGCGTATGCGATGCTCCTAGCGGTTTTCTCCGTCAGGTCAGAGAGATGATGGGCGAAAATGATATCACAATGGAGTGCTTCGGTCTTAATCATCTTTCCTGGTTCAAAAACTTCAGAATCGGTGAAGAAGATATTACAGATATGGTGTTGTCGCACCCCAAGCTTTATGAAAAGACGGAAATGCGTCTTTTCGATGAAGGAATACTTCCGCTTTCAGATAATCTTATCCCTAACGAATATCTCTATTTCTTCCACTACCGTGACAGAGCAGTGAATTCGGTTTTGTCAAGCTCAAAAACAAGGGGCGAGACAATACTCGAAATCAATGAACATATGCTTTCAGAAATGAAAACAATTGACATTGACAATGACTTTGACAAAGCTTTTTATTGCTTTATGAGTCATTATGCAATGCGTGAAAACAGCTATTTTTCAATCGAAAGCGGAAAAATAAGAACAGAAAAGTTCCCTGTGCCTACAGTGGAAGAATATGTTGCTCAGCCGGAAAACGGAAGTTATGCGGCGGTGGCGCTTGATTATATAAAAGCCAAAAATACAGGCAAAAGTGTGCAGATGGTTCTGTCAGTACCTAATGAAGGCGCACTCGATTTCCTTTCAGACGACGATGTCTGTGAAATCACCTGCACAGTTGACGGCTACGGTGTACATCCGCACAAAATTAAAGATGTACCCGAAATGCAGAAAAACCTCATTTGTGCCGTCAAGCATTATGAAAATCTCACCGTTGAAGCTATTATGGAAAAAAGCCGCAGAAAAGCGGTCAAGGCTTTGACTGTGCATCCGCTTGTTTGCTCATATCCGATTGCTGAAAAGCTGGTGGATGCTTACAGCGAAAGATACGAAAAATATATTGGTAAGTGGGTTGACTGAAATGAAAGTTGTCAAAGAAGCTGCAATTCATCTCACGCCTGATGATGAAAAGACACACTTCAGAATTCCTTTTATTCTTGACAAAGACACAAAAAAGATAGTAATCACTTATTCTTATTTCCCCAAAAAACTTACTGATGAAGAAAAATCTTATGAGCTGATAAAAGAAAACCTATTGCGTGATGCAGGGGAAGATGCCGGAGGATATGAGGACTACAGCGAATTTATGCCGCTGAAAAACCTCGTCACGCTTTCGCTTGATTCACCCGAAGGCTACCGTGGTGCTGCTCACCGACAGGCAAATGAACAGCGGCACATTATCGGAAAGGATTTTGCATCGGTGGGTTTTATCAAAGGTGAACTTCCTGAAGGGGAATGGACTTTGGTTCTCAATGCCCACGCTGTTGTGACGGATAGTGTAGAATGTAAAATTAAAATAGAAGCTGAGGAGGGGACAGAATGAACAAAAAATGGTATCCCTGTGAGCTTCATTGTCATACCGTTCACTCAGACGGTGACTTCACGGTCAGAGAGCTTACGGAAACGGCAAAAGAGAGAGAACTTTGCGGAATATGTCTGACAGACCACAACACAACCTCAGGCTGGGAGGAAACAGAAGAAATTTCTTTTCCCAAGGTACTCAAAGGTACTGAATGGACGACCTTTTACGGTCATATGCTTGTGCTCGATTGCAAAAGATTTGTTGACTGGCGTGATGCAACACCCGACAACATTGACAAAAAAATATCAGCAGTCAAGAAAAACGGCGGACTTGTTGGCGTGGCACATCCGTTTCAGCTCGGTACTCCGATTTGCACAGGCGGACATTGGGACTTCAAGGTTAAAGACTGGAACAATGTTGACTATATGGAGATTTTCTCCGAAGGCTCACCTTTTCTGAACACTACCAACAAAAAGGCGAGAAAGCTCTGGCACAGTCTTCTTTCGGAAGGTTATCGCATCACTCCCGCAATGGGCCGTGACTGGCACAGAGCCATAGGCAATAAATTTATTTCTGCCTGCACTTATCTTTTGTGCGGTGATAATTTTTCCGATGCCGAAATGAAAAAGGCAATTGAAAAAGGCAGAACGGTGGTTTCTGCAGGCCCGCTTTTTTATTTCACAACAGAAAACGGTGAAACTGTGGGTGATACCGTAGGAAGCGGCGAACACGCTTTTCACTTCATTTATGATGATGAAAGGCACAAAAGGGTTGATGGGGAACGAAAAATTGTTCCCGAAAAAATTGTTATCTGTTCAAACAAGGGAGAATCTGAGTTTGATTTTGCAGGTGATATATCACTTGCATTAGAAAAAAACAGCTGGTATTCGGCTGAAATTTGGGGCAGTATTGACGGGAAAGATAATATGCTTCTTGCACTTACTGCACCGATATATACAAAGGAGAACTGATATGTCTGAAGAAAAGAAAGAAATGCGATACGTCGGCGTGAAGGAAACTCTTATTTACGGCATTGCAAACGGCGGACAGTGCATCGGCTATAATATGGTCAGAGCACAACTTACATTTTTTCTTGTTACCGTATTCGGGGTTCCGGCACAGGCGGTAACAATGATGATTTTGCTTATGGGCTTCTGGGACGCCTTCAATGACCCGCTTATGGGTTCAATTGTTGACAAAACGAGAACCCGTTTCGGCAAGCTCAGACCTTATCTGATGTTCACTCCCATACCTTTGGGTATAATTACGGTGCTGTTTTTCGGCGGTCCCGTGTTTCTCGGCGACACCGACTCGGTGGTGCTCAAAATAATCTATATGAGTGTTACATACTTTATCTGGGAGTTTTTCTACACAATCGGTGATATTCCCTTCTGGGGACTTTCGGCTGCAATTTCACCAAATCCCCTTGACCGTTCAAGGGTTATCAAGTCAGCAAGACTGATTTCCGGAATAATCGGCGGTATACCCGGTATTATCATAACAGTTTGTGTTGACCTTTCAAGAAACGAAATTATCCCGCTTTCACTTTCACAGGTGTTCTTCATTCTTGGTATTCTCGCAGGTACGGTTGGTATGCTCCTGTTCTCACTTTCAGGCATCTGCACAAAGGAAAGAGTTGTTCAAGGTAACGACGAGCCGAAGCTTCTTGACTGCTTCAGATATCTTTTCAAAAATAAACCGCTTCTTCTTCTCACTCTTTCAAGTCTTATTGCTACGGTTGAGGGCATCGGCGGCACATTCAACACATATTTCTATACTCTGTCATTGGGTGTCAACAGCCTTTCACTTCTTGTCGGTCTTCCGGGCACAATTATGGGCTGGGTAACCTATCCGCTGATGACAAAGCTTGAAAAACGTTGGAGTTCAAAGCAGATTGTTGTCAGAGTTTCATTTATCCACGCAATGGTAACACTTGTTGTGTTCCTTCTGGGCTGCCGCCATTATACAAATATGGCAGTTGTGGCTCCGCTTCTTGCAATTCAGGGTATTTCCGGCAGTATCAACAGCTCAATCAAGGCTGTTATTCCCACAAAAATGATTTCTGAAACCGTTGACTATATGGAATGGAAAACGGGCAAAAGAAATGAAGGTATGTCGTTTTCAATTCTCACCTTTATCGGCAAGTTGACGGGTTCACTTTCAACCGCAATTGCAACGGCAATTATTCCGCTTATCGGTCTTGAAAAGGTGGGCGAGGATATGGTGCTCGCAGAAGGCGGAGACGTGAACACAAAGCTCTGGATGTGGGCACTTATTACTGCACTTCCCACTTGTCTTGGACTGTTCTCTCTCATTCCTTATAAGTTCTATGACCTTGAGGGCGAAAAGCTTGACACAATTCAAAGAGAAGTTGAAGAACGAAGAGAAAAGCTTTCACACGAGCTTACAGTTGAAGCATAAAGGAGGATGAGATTATGGATAATAAATGCCCCAAATGCGGAAAAAAGCTCAGCGTGTTTTATATCAAGCAGGACTGCCCAGAGTGTGGCTGTGACCTTGTTTATTATGATATGGAAAACAGACTGCGTAAGGACGGCGAAAAAGCAGAGGCTGAGTACGCAAAGCTTGATGAATTTATGAATAAGCTCAAGTCGGTGTTTACCAAAAGAAAAAAATAAGAAACCAAAGGACGGGTGACACCACTCGTCCTTTTTCAGAAAGGTTCATTATGAATTTAAAATTCAAAGACGGTAAATTCAAAATACTTATTCTCGCCGATATCCACGGTGCTGAAAAGGAACTTAAATGGACTTTTCAGCATATTGAAGCGGCTATCGAAAAAACAAAACCGGACTTTATCGTGTTGTTGGGTGACAACATTGCAGGCCATTTCAAAGGAGTCACAACCGAAAAGGTGAAAAGCACGATCAGAAAAATCGGCAGTATTTTTGATGAAAGAAAAATACCCTTTGCATTGGTTTTCGGCAATCACGACCACGAAGGACTTTGCTCTTTGGGGCTTGACGAAAGAAATGCAAAAAAGTTTGTATTAAAGGAATTTCAAAACTTCCCGACCTGTCTTGCGGCCGAAGGGGAAGAAATGACAGGTGTGGGAAACTATAATCTGCAGATTTTGAATTCAAAGGCAGATAAGACCGTTTTCAACCTGTGGTTTATTGACTCCAACCCTTACGCCGAAAAACAAGAGGGTGGAGGCTATGGCTATGTCCATTCCGACCAGATAAGCTGGTATGAGAGAAAAGCTGAGAGCATTAAACGGGAAAACAACGGAGAGCATCTACCGTCTTTCCTTTTTCAGCATATCATTGTGCCGGAAATTTATGAAATGCTTGATTCTCACGGCAAAAAAGTCAAAGGCAGCGTGAAAGGTCACGGCAGTTATTCGGATAAATATTACACTCCGAAACCGGAATTCATAAAAAGCGGAAGTGTAAATGAAGGCCCTTGTCCGCCTGATATCAATTCAGGTCAGTTACAAGCCTTTGCAAAAAAAGGTGATGTTCTTGCCGCCTTTTTTGGTCACGATCATACCAATGATTTCTCCGCCTGTTATAAAGGGATAGATATTCATCAGGTACCGTCGGCAGGTTTTTTCAGCTACGGTAATAACCGAGGCAGCAGACTTGTTACACTTTATGAAAATGACCTCAAAAACTACGAAACAAATGTTATTCATACTGATGATGTATGTAAGGTGAAGTTGAATAATCCTTTCATCAAAAATCACGGATACCAGGAGTATCAGAACAGAGTAAGACCTGTTCTTTTCGGCACTTTGGCAGTCGTTTGCGCAGGTATATTAATAAAGATAATAAAAAAATAGCTGAAGGGGCTGCAAAAAACTTTCGTTTTTTTACAGCTCCTTCTTGTTTATTTCTGTTATTTGGTGCATTTATCAAAAGCAGGATTGAAAGCATAGAAGTTTCTTTCATCAAGCTTGTCCGTTGCAATGCGCAGGCCTTCGCCAAAGCGCTGATAATGCACAATTTCTCTTTGACGGAGGAATTTGATAACATCGCACACGTCAGGATCGTCCACAAGGCGCAGAATGTTGTCATAGGTTGTTCTTGCCTTCTGCTCTGCTGCCATATTTTCGTGCAGGTCGGTTATAACATCGCCCTTGGACTGAAGATATGCCGCTGTGAAAGGTACACCGGCTGCACTTGAAGGATAAACACCGGTTGTATGGTCAACAAAATAGGCATCAAAGCCTGCTTTTTTGATATCCTCGTTAGAGAGGTTTCTTGTCAGCTGATAAACAAGAGTACCTATCATTTCAAGGTGACCGAGCTCTTCTGTACCGATGTCAGTCAGAAGTCCCTGTAATTTCGGGTCAGGCATGGCAAACCGCTGGCTGAGATAACGAAGCGATGCGCCGAGTTCACCGTCAGGGCCTCCATACTGTGTGATTATGATTTTTGCAGCTTTGGGGTTAGGTGTTTTGATATTTATCGGATACTGTAAGATTTTTTCATATTGAAACATCAGCTATCACTCCCGCAGTTAACCCAAGGAAAGGGAATTGTTGTCCAGGTGCAGTGTTCATCGTCTTTTGCGGTGATAGCACCATAACGGCACTCATATTCTTCGAGAATGGACATATATTTTTCTTTGTAGGCTTTCATCATTTCCATTGCTTCACAGTCTTCGGGATGTGTGACAAGATATAAATGCAGTTCCCAGATTGTAAAGCGCAGGGCCATAACTTTGTGCTGAAGGTTCTTTGTGCTAATCATCTGCAGCACCCCATTGTGAAGGGTTTGTCAAGGCAGGGGAACAGAGTGCCACGACAGAGAGCTTTTTCATATGAATATGTTTCTCCTCTTTGTTGAAAAGGTACATATGCCATAGCTTCTGCAGTGCATTCAGGGAAAGGAGAGGTTACTGTGCCGTTGCAGCAGTTGGCTGAACGGTTGTTCTCTCGGTTGTTCATTTGCCTTTGGCGGTTTTGCTGCGGATAACCATAGGAATTGTTGTTCAATGGTATCTCCCCTTTGAGTTATTCATAGCTTTATCAAAGCTATTCAATATTATCTTATTCATTCTGTGCAGCTTGGTGATTGGAATTCGTTTACTGTATCCTTTTGTAAAAATGATTCCTTGTGAGTTTTATTAAATATATTAAGAAAAAAAGCAGTGTTAATTGTCAATTATGGTCATTGACTTTTGATATTCATAAAACTATAATATCAAAGTTGCAAATCTAAAAAAAGAAGGTAAAAAATGGAAACTCTATTAAGTATTGCGGTGGCTCTCTCGGCAGGACTTATAATGTCACGTGTCGTAAAGCCTCTCAAACTCCCTGCTGTTACAGGATATCTTATTGCAGGCATACTTATCGGCCCTTATTGTCTTGGACTTTTAGGAATTCAGGGCATCGGTTTCACTTCGCACGAAGAGGTAAGTGCGTTGAGTGTTATGAACGATATGGCTCTCGGCTTTATCGCTTTTGCAATAGGTGATGAATTCCGCCTTTCTCAGCTTAAACATACAGGTAAGCAGGCGACCATTATCGGTGTTTTGCAGGCTGTTATCACAACACTCGTTGTTGATGCGGCACTTATCGGACTTCATTTTATCATAGGTGAAGATAAGCTCCCGCTTTCAAGTGCAATTATTCTTGGAGCTATTGCTTCAGCAACAGCTCCCGCTGCAACCTTGATGGTTGTGCGTCAGTATAAGGCGAAAGGCAAGCTTACAAACCTGCTTCTTCCGATTGTTGCTCTTGACGATGCGGTAGGACTCGTGATTTTTGCAATCTCCTTCGGTATCGCAAAGGCTCTTGTCAGCGGAGAAGCAAACCTCGTTTCAATTCTCGTTGACCCGCTTGTTGAAATTGTTATCTCTCTTGTAATCGGTGCTGTACTCGGTGCAGTCCTCGCTTATGCGGAAAGATTTTTCAAGTCCAACTCAAAAAGACAGGCACTTGTTGTTACAGCTATATTCTTTGCTGTTGCAGTTTCAAAAATCAAGCTTCAGATAGGTGCGGTACACCTTGCTTTTTCACCGCTTCTCGTATGTATGATGCTCGGAACAATATTCTGCAATATCTGTGATTTCTCAGCAGACCTTATGGAAAAAACCGACAAATGGACAGCTCCTCTTTTCATCCTTTTCTTTGTTCTCAGCGGTGCAGAACTTGAATTTTCAGTCTTTACTGACTTGGCTGTTGTCGGTGTCGGCATAGTTTATATTATCGCACGTACATTTGGTAAGTGCTTCGGTGCAAGATTGGGTGCAAACCTTGCGAAAAGTGAACCGAACATCAAAAAGTATCTCGGAATCACTCTTTTACCTCAGGCAGGTGTTGCTCTCGGTATGTCAATCACCGCAATGGAAATCGGCGAGACAGGAACGATTATCAGAAACATTGTTCTGTTCGGTGTTCTCATCTATGAACTCTTTGGACCTCTTATGACAAAGAATGCACTTATGAAGGCAGGCGACATCAGTCCGAAGGTTGAAAAGCCCAGAATCCCACCCGAAAAAGGCAGAGTTTAATAAGGCAAACAAAAACAGCCATCTTTCTTTATTAAGGAAGATGGCTGCAATTTTTATTCTGTTAAAGGAAACTTATTTTAAAAAGAAGAACACTTTATAAACAATTCTTAAAAGAACGGTTACGGTTAAGGGAGAAAGAATGTCTGTGGGATAAAAGCTGATATTCTTTCCTGTAACATCGCTGTAAAATACACTGCGGGTTACATAATTTTCAACATCATTTTCGTCGATTTCAAAAATTCTTACCGAACGTCTGTCGCCTGAACCGTATGCTGCAAAGCCGCTGCCGCCGTTATAGCCCAGAACTATACCTTCTGTTGTTTTACCCACAAAGTTGTTGATGTGGTCATGGCCGAAGAATGCACCGATAATGTCGCCCTTTTCCAGCCAGGCTTCGTACTGACCTGTTGTGTAAGATTGAGGCTCGGAATAGGGAGGCTCACCCACAAAGCTGACGCTTTCGTCTGAAATGAGAAGTGTATCGTCAAGCTTATACCAGTTGCCGTTATTGAGATTGAAGAAGGAGTTGCTTCCGCCTTTTTCACCTTCAGTATAGAACTGATGCATTTCTTTAACAGGAATATGCTGGAAAAGAAGTGAGGGGACAACTTTACCGCCGTTTTGCTCTTTTAATTTATCACTTGTGTTTTTGTACCATTCAACCTGCTCGGGATAAACGCCCTCATAGCCGCCGACCTCTTCACTTTTGTTGTGTGTATCCATAACATAAATATTGAAAGGATAGGAAGAGCCGTCTGAGGAAAGCACGGGCAGATTGAAAGTGCCTGCATCACAGCCGTTTCCTCTGATGAAGTATTCAAATTGCTCAAAAACAGCAATCATTTCATCTGTGGAAAGAACATCGGTGTATTCATGGTCGTGATTGCCGAAGGTAACGGTGAAAGGTGTTTTTGCATCGTTAAAAATTTTGCCAAGAACATAAAGTGCCTTTGTGATGTTTTTTTCGCTGTCAAAAACGAACATATCCGAAAGCATATCACCAACAATAACCACAAGGTCGGGCTGTTCACTTTCGAGTGCGGCATTGAGAAATTCAACTGTTCTATTGTTAATGTTGTGTGTGTCCTGAGTATCGTTGACCTGCATAATTTTAAATTTACCGTCGGAGTTAAACTGAAGCTGAACAGATGTATCATCTTCAGCAAAAGCAATAACGGAAAAACTGAAAATCAAAATGACTGCCAACATAAGACTGAGAAGTTTTTTCATTTTTATGTCTCCTTTTCACTAAAACTTTACAAAGACTAGTTTAACAAAAATACCGTTGTTTTACAATAGTTTGGTTGTTGTCAAGTTGACGAAATTAAGCTTGTCTTTTTGTGAGAAAAATCAAAACAAAAGTACGGCTGAAAGAACAGTTGTACTTTTAAATTTAATGAACACTTTTTCGCATATAAAGATAAACATCTCTGACATACCATTGACCGTCAATACAGTCCATCTTTATGAAAGGATATTGAATTTCGCTGTCTACTCCCGAATCCTGATAGCTTTCGCCGTTATACTCCCAGGTATAGTTATAATCAAGTGTAAAATTAACAACAGTACCTCCAATATCATTTGACCGGGAGAGTGTATCCGCACTTGTTATACCGCTGCACTCAAGAGCAGCGATGTTAATTTTTCCGGTGCTGTAATCACCTTCATCAATCATAAGGTCACTGATAACGCTGTCAACAATGGTTTGAATTTTGTTCTTTTCTTCTTCGCAGTAAAAGTTGAAGCCCGAAAGGTCACCGCTTTCATCTTTGCAGATTTCAATCAGCCTCAAAAGATTATCGTGCGCAACTCTCTGTACTTCAGCTTTATATTCTTCGGTAAGATGAAGTTCAACGTGAATTTCGGCATTTTTCTGCTGACTGAAATCTATTTCCTTGGTGACAGTATTGTAGCCGTATTTTCCGATTGTGACGGTATGTTTACCCGTAAGCTCGGTGAAAATACGATAGCAATTAACAGTTTCATCATAAGGAATATTCTGTCCGTCAAACAAAACCTCCGAATTTTTCGGCGCATAAACCACACAGCTGACAGTATCAGGTGTCAAGTTGATTGTACCTGCCGCATTTTCAAAGCCTGTGCTTTCATAAGCCTGTGAATTAACAGTGCTGTTTACGTTGGTTGTTTCTTCGCTTTTAGTGCTTTGATTAAGAGTAAGAATGACTGCAACAACGATTAAAACAAACATAACCGGCAAAATAGCCAAGAGCTTTTTTTTCATGATTTTCACCTCTGTCTGAATTATAACGCTTGAAAAAAGTAAAGTCAAATTACAAAGTAAAAATGAACAAGTGACTTGAGAATATTTTGTAATAATTATGCATTGATTTACAACCGGTTTTCAGATACAATTAAAGTGTAAAGAAGTATCTTAACAAGGAGAGATTGATATGAAAAAAATGAAAACTGTAGTTTCGCTGTTTTTTGCACTTTTATTTGCTTTTTCATTGACGGTTATTTCTTCAGCTGTCAACACATCAGGTGATTACATCTATTCGATTCTTGATAACGGTACAGTTCAGATTGACAGCTATACCGGCAAAACAAGCACACTTACGTTGCCTTCGGAACTTGACGGCAAGAAAGTTACCGCTTTAGGCAATGATGTTTTCAGGTCAAACAATAAAGTAAAGAAAGTTGTTATCCCTGACGGTATTACTACTTTAGGAGATACCTTCCAAATGAACACAAGCATTGAAAGTATAAAACTGGGAAGCGGAGTGAAAAGCATTTCAAGGTACACATTTTCTTACTGCACTAACCTTGAAAATATTTCTGTGTCAGCTGACAACAAATATTTTTCTTCAGCAAACGGCATACTCTATAACAAGGCGAAAACAAAGCTTATAAATGTCCCTGCCGGAAAGACAATGGACATTTTTGAAATTCCTGACGGTGTGAAGACTATAGGTTCTATGGCTATAAGAAATGCAGAAATAAAAGAACTGATTATACCGTCAACTGTTACTAAAATAGAAAGTTATGCAATTACTATAAAGGGAATGAAGAGTTTAACGATTCCCGGAAGTGTCAAAACTCTCGAAGATGCTGCTGTTTATGCTTGCGAAGACCTTGTTAGCATAAGCATAGAAAAAGGCAGTCTCAAAAAAATCAGCAACAGAGCAATTGACAGTTGTTATAATTTGAAAACAGTTGAACTTCCATCCAATGTAACGAGTGTGGGTATTTTCTATGGCTGCAACTCTCTTGAAGATTTTGTTGTTAATAAAGACAACAAATATTACAGTAGTGATGCTGACGGTGTACTTTTCAACAAAGACAAAACAAAAATTGTCCTTTATCCCAGAGGAAAAGCTCAGGAATCATACACTGTTCCCGATAGCGTTGAAATCATTGGTGAAAGTTGTTTTTATGAAGCAAAACAGCTCAAAAGCCTTTGTATCAGTAAAAATGTTACAGAAATACAGCAGCATGCGTATGCTTACTGTGCAGATATAGATGTTATTTATTTTGAGGGAACAAAGAGTCAGTATCAGAAAATCAGAGGTGAAGATAACGGTAACAGTGCTTATGATAACAAAGTAAAGTATAATTCTCATATACATAGTTACACTCAGAAAGTCACTAAAGCAGCCACAACAGATGCAAACGGTAAGATAAAATGTACTTGTGCTTGCGGATACAGCTTTAACAAAACGGTATATAAAATAGATACATGCACACTTTCGACTTTAAAATACACTTATAACGCAAAAAAAAGAACTCCGAGTGTGACTGTTAAGGATTCTAACGGCAAAACTTTAGAAAAAAATACTGATTATACAGTTACATATCAAAGCGGAAGAAAAAATCCCGGGAAATATACTGTAAAAATTACTTTCAAGGGTGAATATAATGGTACGAAAAAACTTTACTTTACAATTGCGCCAAAAGCACCCAAAAGCCTGAAATCCACGTCGGCAGAAAATTCTATCACCCTCACTTGGTCAAAGGTTACGGGTGCAACGGGATACAGAGTTTATTCCTATAATCCGGAAACCAAAAAATATAAGGGAATCAAAACCGTAACTTCAACTAAATATAAAGTGGAAAATCTTGATGCAGGAACAAAGTATTATTATGTTGTAAGGGCATACAAAAAGTCCGGCTCCACAACCATATGGAGTGCGAACTCAACACGGTTGAATACGGCAACAAAACCGCTAACGCCAAAGGCAACAGTTGCTTCGAAAGAAAATCAAGCAACAATTTCGTGGAACGAAGTGAGCGGGGCAACAGGCTATGTAATTTATATGTCCACAAGTAAAGACGGAACATATGAAAAGATTAAGGCTGTGAAAAGTAATAAACTGAGTTTCACCAAGACTGAGCTTACAAAGGGTAAGAGATATTACTTTAAGGTGAGAACTTATATAAAGAACGGCAAGAATATCTACAGTGAATATTCTTCTGCTGTTTCTGTGAAGATAAAATAAGATATTATAAAGAAGAACGTATTTTAATAAATTAGCCCTTTAAACCGGACATAAAGAAACTCCTATGTGTATAGAACACATAGGAGTTTATGTCTATATGAAAAGGTGTTGACAGGGATATATCGTTTTATCAGAAAATGCCCTGAGCCATCATAGCGTCAGCGACCTTCTGGAAGCCTGCGATATTTGCTCCTGCAACAAGGTTGTAGCCGAGACCGTACTGTTCTGCGGCTTTTGCTGAGTTGTCGTGGATATCCTTCATAATTCTCTTGAGTTTTTCGTCAACTTCTTCGGCTGTCCACCTGTATCTCATTGAGTTCTGGCTCATTTCAAGTGCGGAAACAGCTACACCACCTGCGTTAACTGCCTTTGAGGGAGCAACTGCCTTGCAGTTAGCCATAAGATAAGCGAGAGCTTCGTTTGTTGTGGGCATATTGGAAACTTCAATGTAATATGATACACCGTTTTCAACAAGCTTCTTTGCTTCTTCCATGCCGACTTCATTCTGTGTTGCACAAGGCATTGCAACGTCAACCTTAATGCCCCAGGGCTTCTGACCTGCATAGAATTCAGCTGAGAACCTGTCTGCATAGTCCTGAACCTTGTCACGGCCTGATGCTCTCATTTCAAGAAGATAGTTGATTTTTTCTTCTGTGTTGATACCTTCTGCGTCATAAACAAATCCGTCAGGACCGGAAATGGTAACAACCTTGCCGCCAAGCTCTGTTACCTTTTTAACAGTACCCCATGCAACATTGCCGAAGCCGGAAACTGCAACTGTTTTGCCTTCAAGGCTTTCACCGAAGTGATTGAGAACTTCAGCTGTGTAGTATGTAGCACCAAAGCCTGTGGCTTCAGGTCTGATAAGTGAGCCGCCGAAGGAAAGGCCCTTACCTGTGAGAACGCCGTTTTCAAAAACGCCCTTGATGCGTCTGTACTGACCGTAAAGGTAGCCGACTTCTCTTGCACCAACACCGATGTCACCTGCGGGCACGTCAACATCAGGACCGATATGTCTGTAAAGCTCTGTCATGAAAGCCTGACAGAAGCGGAGAACCTCTCCGTCACTCTTTCCTCTGGGGTCAAAGTCTGAACCGCCCTTCGCACCGCCGATGGGAAGACCTGTGAGGCTGTTTTTGAAGGTCTGCTCAAAACCGAGGAACTTCATAATGCCCATATATACTGAGGGATGGAAACGGAGACCGCCTTTATAGGGGCCGATAGCTCCGTTGAACTGAACTCTGTAACCTGTGTTAACATTCACTTTGCCGTTATCGTCAATCCAAGTAACTCTGAAAGTGATGGCTCTTTCGGGTTCAACCATTCTTTCAAGAAGGGCAGCCTTTTCGTATTCAGGGTGTTTATCGATTACAGGCTTGAGGGATTCAAGAACTTCTGTAACTGTCTGAACAAACTCAGGCTGATTGGCATGTTTTTTTTCAACAGCTTTGATGACGCTTGATACGTAATCCATTTTTATGCACTCCTTTAACTCGCTGTGAAGCGAGAAAACTATTATCAATTTAATATGATAAAGTATTTTATACCAGTTTTGGTTAAATTGCAATAGAAAATGAAGAAAAAATTGGCATTTTGACAAATTTTTTGATTTTTTTATTGTTAAAAGAGCGATACACGGATATTCTCTTTACTAATTTAAAATTGATGTCTTTTTTTTAGGGGTTAGATAAAAGTCTAAAAAAGTATTACAGCCTTTCTATTGACTTTTAAGTTAGCTGAGTATAAAATTATGGTGTATATCTCACAAAGGAATAAGAGGAAAAAATGGAAGATAAAAAACTTGAAAATGTGCTGTCATTGGCGCTTGATTTGGGCAAGGGCATGGTGCAATGCGGTGCCGAAATCAACCGGGTTGAAGAGACAGTTCGGAGAATATGTTATGCTTATAACATCAAAAAAACGGAAGTGTTTTCTGTTATTTCAATGGTTTATGCAACGGTTATTTCCGAAAAAGGTGAAACCCATACTCAGATGAGAAGAATTTACTCAAATGCGGTTAATTTCAGAAGGTTGGAAAATCTTAATGCACTTTCCAGAAAAATCTGTGCAGAAACTCCTGGCATTGATGAAGTGCGAAAAGAACTGGAGGATATCCTTACTGACACAAGACACTTTGATTTTTTTGTGTGTCTTGGCCATATTGTGGCAGCAATGAGTTTTACGGTGTTTTTTGGCGGAAGTTTGCTTGATGCGGTTGCTGCAGCACCGATAGCTTTGATTGTTTATCTTATGAATCTTTATATTAAGGCAAACGGTGTGAACAGACTGTTCTTTACGGCTCTTTCTGCCGCTGTAATCGGTTTTCTTGCGGAGATTTTTGTCCATTTTGGCTTCGGTCACAATTCGGATATGATAATGATTGGAGACGTAATGCTTATAATTCCGGGACTTATGCTGATTAACTCTGTTCGTGAAATGCTTTGCGGTGATGTTATGTCAGGTCTTTTGAGGCTTCTTGAATCAATAATTCTCGCAATGGCTATTGCCTGCGGCTTTGCCGTAGCAATCCTTGCAGTGGGTTGGATAGTGTGAGGTGACTGATATGGATTTTAAACAAGGTTTAATTATAGTTATAACGGGTACGCTCGGTACGGTTGGCTTTTCCTTGCTTTTCAAAGCACCTAAGAGAAGAGTGTTTCTCAACGCAATGGGTGGGGCTGTGACAAGTATTATTTATGTTATATGCTGTGCATATCTGGATCATGAGTTCTTTCAGAATTTTTTTCCTGCGCTTGTTGCAACGGTTTATGCCGAGGTGATGGCAAGAGTCGTCAAAGCTCCTGCAACCCCAATTCTTGCCTGTTCAATCATACCTCTTGTACCGGGAAGTAAGCTCTATTACACTACATATTATTTTGTGATAAGTGAAATGGAAATGTTCAGAACAACATTGTATGAGCTTTTGAGAATTGCAGGCGGTCTTGCGGTGGGCATTATCTGTATTTCCGTTGTGGTGCACGAAATTAACAGACACAAATTCAAGCAAATAATTGATGTAGAATAAGGAGGTTAATATGGCTGATTTCAGACAGAAAATTGACAAACTTATCGCCAAGGCTGTGAATTCCCTTGCACAGGCTGAGGTTGTGAGAAAAAACGAGCCTAAAGTCATCACTGAGGGTATGCCCGAGCTTCTTCGCTATGTTGCATCTCAGGGTGCTGTGCTTCTGGAGAATGACGGTGTTCTGCCACTGAAAAAAGGTACAAAGGTATCCCTTTTCGGCAGAGTGCAGAATGATTGGTTTTATACAGGCTACGGCTCAGGCGGTGATGTTAATAAACCTTATGCGGTGAATCTTCTTGAAGGTATGAGAAACTGCGAGGAACTCGAACTTAATGAGACATTGGCAAGTATATATGAAGCCTGGTGTGAAGCGAACCCCGTTGACCACGGATATTGGGGGCATTGGCCGAGATTTTATCCCGAAATGCCCTTATATGAGAAAACCGCAAAAAAATCTGCTGAAAGATCAGACTGTGCTGTTGTGGTTATCGGTCGCTCATCAGGTGAAGACAGAGAAAACGCTCTGGAAAAGGGCAGTTATTTTATCACCGATGAAGAACTCGATATGCTCAGAAAGGTTACTGATAAGTTTGAAAAAACTGTTGTGCTTCTGAACATCGGCAGCATAATGGATCTTTCCTGGACTAAGGAATTTGAAAAGAAAATCTCTGCTCTCATGATAGTATGGCAGGGAGGCATGGAAAGCGGTAACGCTGTCTGTGACCTTCTTTGCGGCAGGCAAGCACCTTCAGGAAGGCTCACATCTACAATTGCGCTTTCATATGATAAATATCCCTGTGCAGAAAATTTCGGCGCCAAAGATTTCAACAATTATGTTGAGGATATTTTTGTAGGTTACCGCTACTTTGAAACCTTTGCAAAGCAGGATGTGCTCTATCCCTTCGGATACGGTCTTTCTTACACAAGCTTCAGCACAGAGCTTGTTTCCCAAAAAGAGACCGCTGAGGGCGCTGAACTCATCTGCAAGGTGACAAATATGGGTGACTATAAGGGTAAGCAGGTTGTTTGCGCTTATATGGAAAAGCCCTGCGGTAAACTCGGCAACCCCGTAAGAGAGCTGTGCGCTTTCACAAAAACAAAGGAGCTTTCACCCGGTGACAGTGAGAAAGTCACACTTTTTGTTCCCACAAGTGCCTTCAGCTCTTATGACGACAGCGGCAAAAGCGGCTATATGTCCGCTTATGTTATAGAAAAGGGCAGATACGGTATTGCTGTCGGTGATAATGTCCGTGATGCAAAGACTGTTTATACGACGGAAAAAGCGGAGACTGAGGTTTTCTGTCAGCTCAGCCAGTGTGCTGCACCCCGGACAGAATTTGAAAAAATGACCTGTATCGAAAAAGACGGCAAATATTTTGTTGAAAAAGAAAAGGTTCAGACAAGAAAGTATAATCTCAGACAGATTATTCTGCAAAATCTTCCCAAGGATATCCCGATGACAGGGAACAGGGGAATAAAGCTTACCGATGTCAAAAACGCCAAGAATACTATGGAAGAATTTGTGGCACAGCTCAGCCTGACAGAGCTTGAAGCTATCACAAGAGGCGACTATACAATGGGCAGCGCTCTCGGCGTGAAGGGCAATGCAGGCTGTTTTGCAGGTGTGCTTCCTTCTCTTCGTGAAAAGGGTATCCCTGCTGTGACCACAACCGACGGTCCTTCCGGAATCAGACTTACTGCCTGCTGTTCGCTTATGCCCATCGGCACACTTCTCGCCAGCAGCTTTGATACTGATATGGTCTGTGAGCTTATGAAAAAAGAGGGCGAAGAAATGTCTGACAAGGGTACTGACATTATCCTTGCTCCCGGTATGAACATTCACAGAAGCCCGCTTTGCGGAAGAAACTTTGAATACTTTTCCGAAGATCCCCATCTTTGCGGAAAAATTGCCGCCGCTTATGTAAGGGGTATTCAGTCAGCAGGCAGATCTGCCTGCCCCAAGCATTTTGCCTGCAACAATCAGGAATATAACAGAGCAAGGAATGATTCACGTCTTTCTGAAAGAGCACTCAGAGAAATTTATCTCAAAGGCTTTGAAATCTGCGTGAAGGAGGCTGAGCCTGAAAACATTATGACTTCCTACAACCTTATCAACGGTGTGTGGGGACATTATAACTACGAGCTTTGCACAAGAATTCTCCGTGAGGAATGGGGCTACAAGGGTAACGTTATGACTGACTGGTGGATGAAGAAGTCCAAAAGTCAGGAGTTCCCCAATATGTGTGACCAGGCATACCGTGTAAGAGCACAGGTTGATGTGCTTATGCCCGGTGGCGGAAGAACAGGCAAGTGGAAAAAGCCTGACGGCACACTTCTGAAAACTTACGGCAAGTCTGAGGGTATCACCCTTGGCGAAATGCAGAGATGCGCTATGAATGTGCTGAACTTTGCAATGAATTCAACTGCAATGGACAGAAGCTGAAACTGAAAGAAAAAGGAGAAATTCTATGCCTTTAATCACAGCAAAAGTATCAACCGAAATTTCAAAGGAAAAGGAAATTGCACTCAAAACTCAGTTCGGCAAGGCAATTGAGTTGATCGGCAAAAGCGAAAGCTGGCTCATGGTTGAGTTCCGGGACAACTGTCGCCTTTATTTCAAGGGCAAAAGTGAACCCTGTGCCATGATTGAAGTTGATCTTTTTGGCAGAGCGTCTGACAGCGGTTATGATGCACTGACTGAAAAAATAACCGAAATTGTTGAAGCGGAACTGGGAATTTCCAAAAGCAGAATCTATGTCAAATACAGTGAGATTGAACACTGGGGCTACAGTGGCTTCAATTTCTGAATAACGGAGTGTGGCTGTTGCGATAATGCAACAGCCTTTTTTGCCCCTCATTCCTGCCTACTATCTGCTGTCACCGGTCCTATTTATGCAAAATGCATAGTTTTGCGGCAATATTTTATACTTGCATTTTTATTGCAAAATTGTTAAAATATATTAGTTAGATTTATACACGGAATGGAGTTTTAACAATTGGGTAAGGAAGTTCATTACAAACCCACCTTTGACAATATCCCTGAGGAAAAGCGCAGAAAAATTCTTGATGTTGCGGTGAATGAGTTTGCAAACCAGGGCTTTGAAAATGCCAACATCAACGTGATTGCAAAAAAAGCAGAGGTCAGTGTCGGCTCACTTTATAAGTATTTCGACACAAAAACCGATTTGTTTCTGACAAGCGTCAATTACGGCATTTCAACACTTGACTCAATCATCGACGCCATTGCAGGCTCTGACGATGTTGTAATGGTGAAACTCGAAAAGCTTATCAGAATTGCGATTGAGTTCTCCCGCCGTTCAAGTGTGCTCATTAAGCTTTATAACGAGTTCACGAGTGAAAGTAATTCGTTCCTTGCAAAAAAGATTGCCGCCGATATGGAAACTATCACTGCAGCTGCATATAAAAAGGCAATAATCGAAGGGCAGGTTGCAGGGGAAATAAGAACTGACATTGACCCGGGTATGGCTGCTTATCTTATTGACAATATTCTTATGAATCTTCAGTTTTCTTACGCCTGTGATTATTATTCCGAAAGGTATAAAATCTATGCCGGCGAGGATATATTTAAAAAGGACGAGTTTGCCGTGCAGAACATACTGCGGTTTATCAAGGCGGCTCTGAAAATTGAAAAGAGTGGAAATTGAAATCAAAAAAATCATCGAAAGGATGTAAATATTTATGAAATACGCACTTGCTTATGACATCGGCACAACAGGTGTCAAAACCTGTCTTTTTGAAATTGATGAAACAATCAGACTGGTTGCCGATGCAATTGAAGGCTACGAGCTTTATGTTCTGCCTGACGGCGGCGCAGAGCAGGACCCCGACGAATGGTGGGCTGCAATGTGCAAAACCACAAAAGAGCTTTTCTCAAAAACTGATGTTAAGCCCGAACAGGTTGACGGTATCTCCTTCTGCTCACAGGCTCAGGGACTTGTTCTTGTTGACAAAAACGGACTGCCCGTAAGACGTGCCATGAGCTATATGGACCAGAGAGCGAGAAAAGAGCGCAAAGAGCTTATGGCTCACGGTGTTCAGATTGCAGGTGCAAGTGTACCAAAGCTTCTTGTGTCCTTGGCAAAAACCGGTGCTGTTGCCGCAAGTGTCAAAGACCCTGTATTTAAATACAATTGGGTTAAAAACAATGAACCCGAAGTTTTTGCAAAAACACACAAATGGCTTGATGTCAAGGAATCTCTGATTGCCAGAATGACAGGCAAGTTCATTATGACCGAAGACTCAGCTTTCGGCACTCTTCTTTACGATATACATAAAAAGTGCTGGAGTCAGGAAGTCTGCAAAATTCTTCATGTTGATATGCGCCATCTTGCAAAAATCATCAAATGTACAGATGCTGTGGGCGGAATCACAAAGAAGGCGGCTGAAGAATTGGGTCTTAAAGAAGGTACGCAGGTATTCGGCGGCGGTATGGACGCATCACTTATCGGTGTTGGTGCAGGTTCGGTTAAAAAGAATGATACTCACGTTTATATGGGTACATCAGGTTGGGTTTCAACCGTTGTTGATAAGAGTATTGTTGACGCTTCCGCAATGATTGCTGCAGTTGTTGGCGCAAGACCCGGTTATTATAACTATTTTGCAGAGCTTGAAACCGCGGGCAAGTGCCTTGAATGGGTTAAGAATCACCTTGCACTTGACGAAATAGGTATTTATCTTAAAAAGACAGACATTGCAGAAGATATGGAATCAGAGTTCACAAACCTTTATCAGTATCTTTCATCTGTTATTGAAAAAGTACCTGCAGGTTCAAACGGTGTTATCTTTACTCCTTGGCTTCACGGTAACCGTTGTCCCTTTGAAGACCCCAATGCAAGAGGTATGTTCTATAACCTCAGCATTGAGACCGGCAAGAGTGATATGATTCGTGCCGTGATTGAAGGCGTATGTATGCATATGAGATGGATGCTTGAAACTCACGAGAAAAAGACAAAGACATCTGATGTTGTACGTTTTGTTGGCGGCGGTGCTCTCAACGATTCCACAAGTCAGATTCTTGCAGACTGTATCGGCAGAACGGTTGAAACCGTTGCAAGCCCGCAGAATGTAGGCTCAGTCGGTGCAGCAGTTGTTGTTGCAGTAGGCTTGGGTGTTATTGAAGAGATTGAAGACGCAGGAAAGCTTATTGAAGCTGACAAGATCTTCACTCCCAACAAAGAAAACAAGCCCATTTATGACAAAATGTTCGCCGCCTACAAAGAGCTTTACGCAGCAAACAAAAAAGTTTTCAAAATGCTTAACGGCTGAGAAAAAACCTACCACACACGGACGTGGTAGGTTTTTCAGATTTCATTGGACTGGATTTGGTTGAAAGTTGTTTTGCTGCTTTTATATAAGCCAATAATATTTTTCGCTGACTTAAGCTTTGCAAAAGTTTTATAAATAATAAAGAATTTACTTCAAACATTTGACCTTTCTCTAAAAATGTAGTATAATATCTAATCAAAGTACATTATTGTACAAAAAACTTTTTTGTTTTCGAAAGGAGATATATCCACAATGGATGACCCCGGCAGTCTTATTTTCAGTATAGTTTTATTGTTTGTTTTGATTCTTGTCAATGCATTTTTTGCAATGAGCGAAATGGCAATTGTTTCGCTCAACGATAATATGATTGACAAGCTTGCCGAAGAGGGCCACAAAAAGGCTAAGAAAATTAAAAAACTAACAGAAAATCCCTCTAATTTTCTGTCCACAATTCAGATTGGTGTCACACTTGCAGGCTTCTTGACGTCGGCGAGTGCATCAACAACCTTTGCAAATATGCTCACCGAGGGGATACTCAGCATCAGCACCAATCTCGAAAAGTTTGAAGATATCATCAGCGGTGTAAGTGTTGTTGTTATCACAATCATTATGTCTTATTTCTCACTTGTTCTGGGTGAACTTGCCCCCAAGCGTATGGCAATGCAAAAGCCTGAAATGATTGCTTACAAGGTGGTTGACATTCTTCTTGTTGTCAAGAAGGTATGCACTCCCTTTGTTAAGATTCTTTCACTTTCAACCAATGCTGTTGTCCGTCTTTTCGGCTTCGACCCGAATGCAGATGAAGAAAGCGTTACGGAAGAGGAAATCCGTATGCTTGTTGACGTGGGACAGGAAAAGGGTGTTATAGAAGATCATCAGAAGGAAATGATTAACAATATCTTTGAATTTGATGATATTGATGTTAAGGAAATTATGACTCACAGAACGGATATGATTGCCGTTGAGGATACAGATTCTCTTGAGAAAGTTGTGAAGCTTTCAATTGAGCACGGTTATTCGAGAATACCCGTTTACCACGAAGACCAGGATAATATTATCGGTATCATTTATATCAAAGACCTTCTTAAGTATGTTTCCGAATCCTTGCCCAAGACGGAAAGCCCCAGCGATGTTATGCGTCCTGCTCATTATGTACCTTCAAGTAAAAACTGCGGTGACCTTTTCTCTGAACTCAGCGAAAAAAGAGTACAGATGGCGGTTGTTGTTGATGAATACGGCGGCACGGCAGGCATTGTCACAATGGAAGACCTTGTTGAAGCTATCGTGGGTAACATCAGAGACGAATATGACGATGAGGAAGAGGAAATCGCTGTTGTCAGCGAAAATATTTTCACCATTGACGGCACAACATATATTGAAGAAGTTAATGAGCTTGTGGGTGAAATTATCCCCGAAGGTGATTATGACACCTTGGGCGGCTTCATTATCAGTCTTTTAGGTTTCTTACCAATAGACGGTGATATGAACGAAGTCACCTTCCGGAACATCAAGTTCACAATCCTCAACGTTGAAGAACGCCGTATCGGCAAGGTCAGAGTTGAGATTACTCCGATTGAAGAGTCGGAGTATGAGGTATAAAATCTACGGCAGGAGTCAAATCCTGCCGTTTAAGTTTATTGAAAAAATAATAAAATATTATCTGTAAAGCTATTGACATTTACAGATGGATTTAGTATAATAACCAAGCTGTAAAGTTTAAAATCTTTACACAGAGGGAAAGGAGTTGAAATTAATGGCTAAAAATCTTGATGTTATCATTCTTTTTGATATCTATGGAGATATGCTCACTCAGAAGCAGCAGGATTTTATCAGCTATTATTATAACGACGACCTCTCCCTTGCAGAAATTGCAGAAAATGAAGGCATCACACGTCAGGGCGTTCGTGATGCAATCAAGCGTGCGGAAGCTCAGCTCTTATTCTTTGAAGAACATCTGGGACTTCACGCGAGACTGGAAAAAACAAAAGACGGACTTCGTGAAATCAAAGAACTTTGCGAAGTGATTAACGAAGTTAACCGCAGAACTATTCTTTCAAGAGAAATCAATGATGCAGCAGCAAGAATTGATGTTCTCACACAAATGCTCAGCGAATAAGTAAATATGATTTAAAGGACTGATATAATGGCATTCGAAGGTCTTTCAGACAGACTTGAAGCCGCCTTTAAAAAGCTTCGCAGCAAGGGCTCGCTTACAGAGGCCGACGTTAAGGAAGCTATGAGAGAGGTACGTCTTGCCCTTCTGGAAGCGGACGTTAACTATAAGGTCGCAAAGGATTTCACGGCTTCGGTTACAGAGCGTGCAATCGGCGCCAAGGTTATGGAAAGCCTCACCCCCTCACAGATGGTTATCAAAATCGTCAATGAGGAACTCACAAACCTTATGGGCGGAACAAAGTCAAGGCTCAACACAGCCAACAACCCTCCCACAGTCGTTATGATGTGCGGTCTTCAGGGTTCAGGTAAAACCACTCACAGTGCAAAGCTGGCGCTTATGCTCAAAAATCAGGGACACAGACCTCTTCTCGTCGCTTGTGACGTTTACAGACCCGCTGCAATCAAGCAGCTTGAGGTTGTTGGTGAAAAGGCAGGCGTTCCCGTTTTCCAACTAGGACAGATTAACCCCATTGACATTGCAAAACAGGCAGTAGCTTTCGCTAAGGATCACGGACATGACTATGTTTTCCTCGATACAGCAGGTCGTCTTCATGTTGACGAGGAGCTGATGAACGAGCTTAAAAACATCAAAACTCAGGTTCGTCCTCACGAAATTATGCTTGTTGTTGACTCGATGACAGGTCAGGATGCAGTCAATGTTGCAACATCCTTCAATGAGGCACTTGGCATTGACGGTCTTCTTCTGACAAAGCTTGACGGTGACACAAGAGGCGGTGCTGCTCTTTCAGCAAGAGCTGTTACAGGCAAGCCAATCAAGTTCATTGGTACAGGTGAAAAGTTAGGCGACATTGATGTTTTCCACCCGGACAGAATGGCATCAAGAATTCTCGGTATGGGTGATATGCTTTCACTTATCGAAAAAGCTGAAATGGAGCTTGACGAAAAGAAAGCAAGAGAACTTGAACAAAAGCTCAGAAAAAACAAATTTGATCTTAATGACCTTTACGACCAGCTTCAGCAGGTGCGTAAAATGGGTTCAATCAAAGATACACTCAAAATGATTCCCGGTCTCGGCAGAAAGGTTGACGAAGTGGACATTGACGAAAGACAGTTCGACCGTGTTCAGGCGATTATCCTTTCAATGACTCCTCAGGAAAGAGCAAAACCGGATATCATCAATCCCTCAAGAAAACGCCGTATTGCAGCAGGTTGCGGTATGCAGGTTGAGGACGTAAACAAGCTTCTCAGCCAATACAGACAAATGCAAAAGATGTTCAAACAGCTCAACGGCAAGTCATCAAAGAAGATGATGAAGCGAATGAGAAATATGCCCGGTATGATGAACGGTATGGGCGGAATGAATGGCTTTGGTATGTAAGTTAAAGACACGTAAACAACACAGCGTGTTTAAATAAAAAAATAATTTAATTTTGGAGGTCATTACAATGGCAGTAAAAATCAGACTTCGCCGTATGGGCGCAAAGAAAGCTCCTTTCTATCGTGTAGTAGTAGCAGACTCGAGATATCCCCGTGACGGTCGTTTCATTGAAGAAATCGGCTACTACAACCCTATGAAGGAACCCGCAGAAATTAAGATTGATGCTGAAAAAGCACAGAAGTGGATTGCTAACGGTGCTCAGCCCACTGACACAGTTAAAGTTCTTCTTAAAAAGTGCGACATCGTTAAATAATTTCCGGAGGGACGCACTTTGAAAGATTTACTTATATCAATTGCCGGCGGTTTGGTCGATGAACCTGAAAAGGTAACTGTTGACGTTGACGACATTAACGAAGAGGGTGTTATCGTTTATCACCTTCATGTTGCTCAGGATGATATGGGTAGAGTTATTGGTAAGCAGGGCAGAATTGCAAAGGCTATCAGAACCGTAATGCGTGCAACTGCAAACAGAAGCGACACTAAAATTTCAGTTGAAATCGACTGATAACAAAACAAAAAATTTGAGCCTCGGAGTTTTCCGGGGCTCGTTTTTTTATTTGTTTTTATGAAGTTTGTAAGAATAAGCACAAGGCACAACAGTCATTACCGTCAGTATCACGGCAAAGACTATAGGATTTTCAAAAACTGCTGTTGCACATATCAAAGCACCGCCCATCACCCATAATTTGCCTGCAAGTCGATGAGTTTTGTTCCAGTTTTCTTCGTCATTCAGCGTCCATGAGATTTTGATGCCGAAGGAATAATTCTGCTTACATTTAGGAAGATAATTTCCAAGTGCAATGAAAAGAATTCCCATGAACAAAATTGTTATAAAGCCGATTTTGATTTCATTATTGAGTGTGTAAGCGTAAATGATTGTGTTAACAAGAAGCGAAGTCGCAGGGCAAATCCACAGCACAATATTCATGGCTTTATGGGGGATATTCTTCTTTTTCGGGTCAGCAGAGGTAATAAGTATACACATCCAATGAAAAGCGAGAATAATAAGCGGCAGACCCAAAACTGCGAAAGCTTTACTGCTCCAACCGTTTGGTGTGTTGTCAGCACCAAAGTGGGTTGCTATCGTTTCAGGCAGTTCCTTCCATAAAATCAGACCCGCCAAAATCGGAAGTACTGTTATTATCGATGTCAGAATCATCGCCTTTTTGTATATTTTTAGCATTGTCATTGTCTCCTTTCAAGTCAGTTATCCAGAGCATAATTTCCTCTAAGACAGAGGCATTAAGCTCATAATAAATAAATTTACCCTCACGCTCGTCACGGATGAGGTCAGCTTCCTTCAACACGGAAAGATGGCGGGATACCGCCGCACCGCTGACGGGAAACTTCTCCACAATTTCACCTGCTGACATTTTGCTGTGTTTCAGCATATTCAGAATTTCACGTCTTGTTGGGTCACTGAGGGCTTTTAATGTATTTTGAATTCCCACTTCATCAGACCTTTCTGTTGTCATTTAACATTTAACTTAATTGTTAAATGTATTATAGCACAGTAACAGAGAGTTGTCAAGAGGGGAATAAATATTTTTGAGGGTATTATTTACTATTACAATAATCTATGATAAAATTAAAAAGAAAGAGGGTGAAAAAGTGAAAGTTAAAACATTCAGAAATATTTTAATATTGATTTACATTGCATATATTTTTAGTTTAGGTAAATTCGAGGAACGGGTAATTCCGCTGTTGTTTAATACGAATGAGACGGTTTGGATAGATTTTCACCCATTTCAAGCATTGCTTAAGATAGCTTGCGTGCCCGGATTGCTGCTGTTTTTAGGTGAGTCTTTAAAAGTGGGTCTATATAAAAAAATGACAAAAAAGGCATATTTACTATTTGGTTCTATTTTTGCTTTTTTAGTTATTGTTCCCTTATTGCTTTATCCAGCAAGAACGGAGATCACGGCAGGAACCATTACAAAACACAATCTGATTGGACAGGAATCAGCAGTTTACAGAATTGAAGACGCAGAAAAGGTTACTGCCAAATTAACAGTAAGTGGTAGCGGTGGTATGCGTACAGTTCCGAGAGTATATTTGAATTTTGAATATACACTTGAATTTGACGATGGATTCATATATGAAATGACGGATGTTGACGATGACAGATGGTGGAGTGTAGTGAGAGCTATTGACAACACCGTTGTAAAGCAGGATATTGAAAGACAAGTTTTTGGAAAAACCTACATTGACCGAATATATGAATTTGATAATTCTCTCTCTCTTCATAACCACAGAGAAATAATTGAATTGATTATGAATCGATGAATAAAAAAACAACAGCCGATGCAATTTGCATCGGCTGTTCCTTACTACTTACTACTTAAGAGTTACGATAGTAACGCCGTTCTCACCCTCGCCGTAAACTCCGAGGCGGAAGGATTTTACAAACTTGTTCTTTCTCAGATATTCCTGAATACCTTTTCTGAGAGCTCCCGTACCCTTGCCGTGAATAACGGTGATTTCACCAAGGCCAAGTCTCAGAGCCTGGTCAATATATCTGTCAAGCTCAAGCATACCTTCTTCAATATTCATTCCTCTCAAATCGCACCTTGTCTGTGCATCTGAGCCGGGGGAGAATACCCTTTCTGTTTTTGCAGGAACATTTCTTGGTTTATTGGTTTTCTTGTTAGCCTTCTCCTGTAAACGGATATTTTTTTCGGGCGTACGCATTTTCATAATACCCGCCAGAACCTCAATGTCGCCTTTTCTGTCTTTAAGTGCGGTGACAGTTGCCGTCTTGCCGATATCAACGAGGAACACCTCATCGCCTACCTTCAACGGGCGGGGGAGAACGTAGTTCTCGTCATTGATTACACTTGCAACAACGGGATTGGTGATGTCGTCAAACTCCATAAGTCCCTTTTTCATCAGCTGTTTTGCTTTTCTTGCCATTTCGGATTTATCCTGTGCTTTCTGACTTTCCTTTTTCAGTTGTTCAAGCTCAGCCTGAAGGGCATAGGCACTGCGTTTTGCCTGCTCAACAATCCTCATTGCCTGACCTCTTGCTTTAGTGAGCTCATCTTCACGGAGTTTTTCTATGCTCTCTTTGTATTTTTGAGCTTCAGCCTTTTCTTTTTCAGCTTCAGATTTAAGATTTTCGGCAATTTCACGTTGTTTTTCAAATTCCTGACGACTTTCTTCAAGGGACTCAATAACTGTCTCAAATTGGGTGTTTTCCTTAGAAACAAGCTGCTTTGCCCTTTCAATGATATCCTCTTGCATACCGAGATGCAATGATATTGCAAACGCATTTGAGCGTCCCGGAGTACCGATAAGAAGCCTGTATGTCGGTTTCAGGGACTTTACATCAAATTCACAGCTGCCGTTTTCAATACCCGGTGTCTGAAGCGCATAGGCTTTCAGTTCTGCATAGTGGGTTGTGGCAGCAATTTTTGCACCTTTTTCGTGGATTTTTTCGAGTATGGATATAGCCAGCGCTGCGCCCTCGATGGGGTCAGTACCTGCACCGAGCTCGTCAATAAGCACAAGACTTTTTTCATCAGCCTTATCAATTATGTCGATGATATTTACCATATGTGACGAGAAAGTTGAAAGGCTTTGCTCAATACTCTGCTCGTCGCCGATGTCGGCAAGTACCTTGTCAAAAACAGAAATCACGCTTCTGTCTGCAACGGGGAGCATAAGACCGCACATTGCCATAAGGCTCATAAGTCCCAGGGTTTTGATTGATACGGTTTTACCGCCGGTGTTCGGGCCTGTAATGATAAGAGTATCAAAATCTTTGCCGAGTCTGATATCTGTTGCGACAACCTTTTTCGGGTCAATAAGAGGGTGACGTGCGCTTCTCAGGTTGATAATGCCTTCATCGTTGATTTCGGGCACAGTCGCCTTCATTTCGTAAGCGAGTTTGGCTTTTGCGAAAATGAGATTGAGTTCAACTGCACACTCATAGCTTGCCTTAATACCTTCATAAAATCCGCCGGCTTCAGCTGAAAGCTCAAAAAGGATGCGCTCAATTTCGTCTCTTTCCTTGCTTTGAAGCACCTTGATTTCGTTGTTGGCTTCAACAACGGCGGTTGGTTCAATAAATACGGTTGCACCGCTCGACGAAGTATCGTGAACAAGACCTGAAATTTCACTTCTGTGTTCAATTTTGACAGGTACAACGTATCTTCCGTTTCTCATTGTGACAATAGATTCACGAAGAAACTTCTGAAAATGCTGTGAATGGGTCATCTGGTCGAGTTTATCTCTGACCTTGCTTGATGCCATACGGATTTTTCTTCTGATATCATAAAGAGCAGGGGAGGCATTGTCGCTCATTTCATCTTCGCTGATAATAGCCGAGGTGATTCTGTCTTCGAGAAACTTATTGGGTGTCATAGACTCAAAATATGTATCGATTGAAGTGACAATGCCGCTGTTTCTGCTTTTCCATTCAGAAAGGGAGCGAATAACACGCAGAACTTCCGCAATGTCCAAAAGCTCACGCATATTAAGCACACCGCCTGCAGAAGCACGGTAAAGTGCGTTGTTGACATTTTTCAGTCCGCCAAAGGAGGGGGCACCGAATTTTGCCATCAGAGCATGGGCATCATCGGTTTGTTTCAGAAGAAGCTTTGCAAGGTCAAGATTAGTTTCGGGCGTGAGGTGTTCTGCCATATACCTTGCATCTTCACAAGATGTAAATTCCGAAAGTCTTGAAAGTACCTTCGGCAGCTCAAGGGCGATATGATGCTTGTTCATCCTTATCAGCTCTCTTTCTTTGATTTATATATCTGTCATGGTTTTGTAAAAATCAAGTGTTTTGTAGCTTGTTTGCGTAACTCTTTTGAGATATCTTTCAGTAAGGTCGCTGAGAGCCATAATACCGTCAGAGGAAAGATTAAAGCTGAAAATTTTTTCCGGCGGAGAAAAACAGATGTGGCGCATTGCGCTGATGATACCCGGCCCTAATTTCAAAAGACGGTTACTGTTCTGACACTCGCTGCAATAAAGCATACCCGTATCAAGACTGAAATACATAATCTCAGTTTCAAATTTGCCGCATTCGCAGCATGAAACAAGATTTGGCATATACCCGGCAAGAGAGCAGAAACGTAATTCCGTCACAGCCTTGATAAGGCGGGGATCTTTTTTGCCGTTAGCCAGAAGGTAAGTACTGTTGAGAACAAGTGACAGGAATTCATCTGCACGTTCTTCTCTGGGTGAAAGTTCTCTTGCAAGCTCAGCAAAATATTGAGCAAGGGAAAGAGAGGTAATGTTTTCCCTCAGTTGGAAAAATACCTCCTTAGCCGTTGCCTCTTTGATTATATAAACATCTTTTTTCGTTTTTTCAATGGTAAAATCGGAGTAACACAGAAGACCCGTTGAAGAAACATTTTTGTTCTTCGGGTTTCTTCCGCCGTTGACAAAGCCTTTTATGACACCGTTTTCTCTTGTGAGAATTGTCACAAGGCGATCCTGTTCACCTGTCGTCTGCTCCCGTATCACCATACCATCCGTCTTCATCGAAGTCATAGTTGAATTCCTCCGGAGCGGGTTCGCCGACATAAAGTTCATCGGCAAATTCCGCATCATAGCCGCTTGTGTCAAGTGGTTTTGCATTTCTGTATTTCAGATAGTCAGAAACCTTACCTGTTTTCATAAAATTTTCCCATAATTCGTGTTTATCCATTTTTGTCACCTTCCGTCAAAAGTCTAATACTATCTTTTGCTCCAAAGGCGAAAAGTAAACAGGAAAATTTTATGTTCTATGTTATCAACAAAAATACTGCCGATATTTTGTAAAAATTTTTATTGCGATTTTTTGGTTTATCAGTCAAGACCGAAGTTGTGAATGAGACCTTCTCTGTTTCTCCAGTCTTCCTTCACCTTAACCCAGCATTGAAGGTTGATTCTGCAAGAAAAGAATTTTTCCATATCCTGTCTTGCATAGGTGGAAATTCTTTTGAGGGTTGCACCTTTTTTGCCGATGATAATACCCTTGTGGCTTTCTCTTTCGCAATAGATTGTGGCTTCAACATCCATAAGGTCGCTGTCAGAGCGTTCCCTCATTTTTTCAATTGCAACTGCCACACCGTGCGGAATTTCCTTGTCAAGAAGGCGAAGCATCTTTTCTCTGATGATTTCCGATGCAATAACTCTTTCGGGCTGGTCTGTGAGTGTATCATCGGGGAAAAAGTGTTCTGAAGGGAAGGCGAGAGCGCAAAGCTCTTCTTCAAGCTCATTGATGCCGTCATTTTTTGTTGCGGAAACCGGCACAACAGCCGTAAACGGGAAAAGCTTTGTCAGCTCCATAATTCTGCTCATCAGGTCTGTCTTTTCTTCCACGGTATCAATTTTATTGATTGCAAGAATAACAGGCATTTTTTCTTTTTTGAATTTTTCTATAAGCAGAAGCTCACTTTCTTTCAGTTCGCCATAGGGCTCAACAACAAAAAGACAGGCATCAACACCGGAAATACTGTCGCCGACAGCCTTAATCATTTTTTCGCCGAGCTTTGTCTTCGGTTTGTGAAAACCGGGGGTATCGGTGAAAACAAGCTGGGTTTCACCTCTTGTCAGAACCCCCATAATTCTTGTACGGGTGGTTTGAGGTTTATCGGATACAATTGCAATCTTCTGCCCCAAGATACGGTTAAGAATGGAGGATTTGCCAACATTAGGTTTTCCTACAATTGCGATAAATGCTGTTTTATTCTCAGTCATATTAGTATTCTCCTTTTTCGGAAAAAAGAATGTAGTTTTGATATCCTGCTTTGTTCATACTGCTGAAGAAGCTTCTTGAATATTCTTCCGTTTCAACAACGGGAATAAAGACTTTATCCTTGTTGTTGTCGCTGATATCGGAATAAAGTGAGAGCATTGATGAAAAAGCGGTGGTTTTGTCGATTACATATTCCGGACTTCTTTCGGAAATGTAAGCAGCAATGCCGTCGGCTGAACTGCCTGACATTGATCCGAAATAAATGCTGTCATTGTTTTTGGCTGCATCTGTTGCTGAAAGCCCCAGAAGAAGGAAAGCATCCTCGGGCAAGGCTTTTCTGGCTTTTTTGATGAAAGACTTGAGCGCAGAATTTTTGCTTTTGAAATTCTTTTCGCCGGGGTATGTCGCACCGCTTGTTTCGCCCTCAGGGAACTGACAGGATTCAAGAATAAATCCCTTCACACCGAGATTATAAAGCTCCTCGAGAATACCTGTGAGATAATTGTGGTTTTTCTTTGCGCAAGGGTTAAGCCATGGCTTTCCGCCTTCTTCATCTGAGCCGTCAAGCCAGTTGACATCGGTGTCCATATATTTTACGGCGAGATTTTCATTCACTGTCGGCACAACAGAATCTTCGAAGCAGTAAACTCTGCCGATGATGGTGATTCCGTTTGAAGTGAAAATGTTAACTGCTTTTCTGACGGTATCGTTGTCAAAAACAGAGCATTTGCCCGAAATGGCATATTCCTGCATTGAAGAGTAATTGAGCTTTCCTTCTGCGGTTTTGAAGTCAATAACAACACTGTTTCCGTTTTTCTTTCTGATTTCCTTGATAAGTTCACCAATATATTCTTCATCCACAAGGTACTGAGAGGGCATATAAAGCGCTCTTACTCCGTCTGAGGCAAGAAGATTTGGAGTTTCCGTTTCCTGAACTTCTGTACTTTCCGTAATTTCAGGCTCTTTGTATGAAATTTCAAGAGCTAAATCCATCACAAAATACGAAGCGCACATCAAAACAAGAAACAAGCTCACATATAAAGCGTATTTCACAAAGCTTGACTTCACTTTTTTGTGCTTGCGTCTTTTAATGGGAATATTACCTGCAGGATATTCCTTTGAAAAAGTGTAATAACTTTTTTTCACTTTTGGCGGCGGAGTGCTTTTGAGCTTACTCAGCTTTTCTTTGAAATTGCTTTTTTTCATAAAAATGTCCTTTCTTAAAGAAAGAGGGATTCACCTGAGATGCAACTCAGAGAGAGTGCAATCAGGCTCACATAAATGAAAAGGGCAGGAGTCCCTTTGAAAATTTCGGGGATATGAGGATTATTTCTTATATGGCGCATACCGGCATTGATGAGAAAAATTGAAAGAGTGAAGGCAAGTCCTGCACCAATACCAATGCCTACAGTCTGCAGGAAATTACTGCCTGCTTTAAGGTCAAGAATGGGAAGTGCAACAACAAGAGTATTGAATGCGCACATACCGAGAGAGTTCATAAATTTTTTGTCTGCATAAAGGAACTTTTTGCAAGCTGTTCCTGTGAGAAGATAAACAACAGCCAAAATAAAAATGAAAATTATGAAGTTGAATCTGAGTGGCAATGCTGCTATGAACGGGATTTTTTCAAGAGCAAAGCATATCAGTGATGTAACCAGGCTGAAAAATGTTACCGTAACGCCATACATCACAAAGTGCTTCGGTCTTTTTGCCATTCTTACACTTTCACTGAGTCCGTAACTGGCACTGAAAATAAGGTTTTGCACAACCATAGCATAAAGGGCGGTAATGAGCATTTCAGAAAACAGCTTAAACATTGTCATCACCCTCCCTTTCAATAACAACATCCTCAATTGTATATCGGGGACGGATAGCATCAAAACTTTCTTCGTCAAAGTGTTTCTTTTTGCCTTGAGGCTTTTTCTGTCCGAGACCCGGGTCTTTGAGAAGAATTTTATCCTCAGCAGATTGCAGAGAAAAAGTATCTGTTTCTTCTGTCGGATGGAATTTTAAAATATAAGCTTTGTGTATTGCGGCAAGAAAGCCTAAAATTACAAGAGCCACAAAAGGGAGAGTGGCTGCGGAAATTTTTGGAGTCACATCACCTGACGGTATAATTGTGCCGTAGGTAATGAATTCTCTCACAGCACCCACAATAAGGGCGACAGCACCGTAACCGAGAGAACAGGCAAAAGCGTCTGTGAGACTGTTTCTGAGGGTTGTTCTTGCGGCAAACTGCTCACAGCGTATAACTATAAGAGCGTTGACCGAAAGAAGGTAAAGATAAATACCGAGGCCTGCGCCACTGTCAGAACTCAGATTTACAGCAACGGAATCGAACAAAGCCACAACAACAGAAGAAACAAGAGTGTAAACCGCAACTCTTTTCCAACGTGAAAGCTTTTTAAGGAAAAGGCTTGTCAGCCCCTCATTTACCAAAAGCAGAAGCATAAGCATAAATGAAAGAGCAAGAGAATTTCTGACGGTGGTTGCCGCTGCAACAATTGGACAAAGTCCGATTGCCTGAGTCAGAACGGGATTATGAATAAAGCTGCCTTTGAAAAGAGCTGTTTTCAGTTTCAATTTCGGCTTTTCTCTTTTTTTATCAGCCATTTGATTCAGCCTCCTTACGGGCAGCCTTTTTTCTTATAGGAGTGTTTGAAGAAAAAACAGGCCACAAAGCGTTCATAATGAGAAGGGTGAAAACCGAAGTGTCATATGTTTTTGAAAAATATCTCAGAAGCATAGCAATAATGCCGCCGACAAAACCGTAAGCAAATGCCTTGGAGGGCTTTTTGGGTGCAGTTACGGGATTATTCAGAAGCAGAACGGCGACAAAAAGAAGAGAGCCTGCACACAGTTCCATAATGAGCGAAGTGAGCCTGCCGGCATTTATTCTTGGGAACATCAGAGCCATAAGTCCTGCCGAAAGAATAAAGCCTGTGGTGGGAATAAGTCTCTCAGGTTTTCTCATCAGAAGATATCCGACAGCTCCAAGAAGCGCAATGAGACTTGTTGTGCCAACAGCGCCCGGAATATTGCCTGAAAGAAGTTTTGAAAAACCGAACACATTAAGCGTGAGGCTGTCACCGCTTTTGAGCATATCAATAAGCGTTGTACCCTTCAAAAATCCTGCCTGATTCACAAAGAGCGTGTTTACCGTTTCTCCGACTGCGGAAAAAGAGAACACCTCATTGGGGAAGAACATTGCAGCAAAGCAAAAACCTGCTGCCGCAGGAAAAAACGGTGCGTTGCGGTTGTCCCCGAAGGGGAGCTTTGCAACAAGAATTGCAAATGCACTCGCTGAGACACCAACCCAAAGCGGTGCTGAAGCAGGAAGAAGCAGAGCAATGACGAAACCGGTCATAACTGCACTTAAATCAGACAAGGTTTTCTTTTTCAAAAGAAGGTGAAAGCCCAAGTATTCACTTAAAACCGCAGAAACAACACATACTAAAGCTTGATAAACGGCAAGAATACCGTTTATGTAAACACCAACGGCAAAAAGCGCAATGCAGATAACGAGTATGTCAAGAGTATATGAGCGCATAGCTTCTTTTGAAATAAGCGTTTTTTGCATTTTCTTCTGCCTCCTTCTTTTTTGGAAAAACTTGTTCGTTGAAATAGTCTGCCTCAGGTAGTATCATAATAAGTGAAAAAACTACGGAAGGCGAAACAAAATGAAAATTTACAGCACATCTGAAGATGTGATTATCATTGAATTTACGAAAGATGAGCTTGAAGCGTGTCATCTTACATACGAAAAACTTGACAGTAATGAACTGAAAAGCAAAACTGCAATCTGCCGCATAATATCCGAAACACAGAAAATCTCAGGTGAAAGCGTAAAAATCTCGGACAAAACTCAGGTGGATATTTTGCCTGACGGTGACGGTGGCTGTCTGATTGTTCTCAACAGTTGTCAGAAACTTCAGCACTTTGAAAAGCTTAAGGTCTATGAAAGCGGTTCTCTTGACGGAGTGTTTGACTTTGCAAAAAGTATTGGCGAAAAAGAGAACATTCAAAGCAGTCTTTACGAAAAAGACGGACTTTACCGTCTCATACTTTTCGCTGAAAGACCTGTTCACCTTTTATGCGGTGAGTTTCTGTGTCAGGTGGGAGAGGGTGAAACAGAAAATGAAAGAACAAAAGAGTCCTTTTTCTGCCTTATTCCGAAAGGTGCATTAGAAATACTTGGCGGCTTTGGAACGAAAAAGTGAAATTGTTTCCTTCGGGTCTTCCGAGCCAAAAACAGCTGAGCCTGCCACAAGTACATTTGCACCTGCTTCGGCAACCGTTTCAACTGTCTTAAGGGAAACACCACCGTCAACCTGAATGTCAATGGTGAGGCCACGCTTTGCACATTCTTCACGGAGTTTTACGATTTTCGGCATCATATCTGCCATAAAGCTCTGACCGCCAAAACCCGGCTCAACTGTCATAACAAGCACCATACCTAATTTTTCGAGGTAGGGAAATACTGCTTCGATGTCTGTACCCGGTTTAACTGCAAGTGCAGCTACCTTACCGTTCTCTCTGATAAGGTCAATTGTTTCTTCAATCGGTGAGTCTGATTCAACGTGGAAACAGATAACATCAGCTCCGGCTGCAATGAAGTCGGGGATATATTTTTTCGGGTCACTAATCATAAGGTGACAATCAAAGACGAGATCTGAGCATTTTCTCAGACACTTGACAAGGGGAGCGCCTAAGGTAATATTGGGTACAAAGTGACCGTCCATAACATCGATGTGGAGCCAATCAGCACCGCAACGCTTCATATTTTCAAATTCCTCACCCATTTTTGAATAGTCGCAGGAGAGAATGGAGGGAGATATCTTGATCATAGTAACAACACCTTTCTTTAAGTTTCATTTGAGATAAATATATATTCAGTATATTATAACAGTATAGCATAGAAAAATCAAGTTATTTAAGGCTGTGCGGAAATCCTTGTTCCTAAATCCAATTTTTCCCTTGACACTTGCGAAGATATTTTATATAATAATACATTGAATAAGTACCTAAACTAATATTTATCACGAAAGGATGATATAAAATGGCACAGGAAATTTTGCTCACTTCTCAAGGCCTTAAAGAATTGGAGGCTGAACTTGAAGACCTCAGAGTAAGAGGCCGTCAGGAAATCAAAGAAAAAATCCAGGTTGCTCTTTCCTTCGGTGACTTGTCAGAAAACGCCGAATATGATGAAGCAAGAAATGACCAGGGCAAACTTGAAGCCCGTATCAGCGAAATTGAAGATATCCTTGCAAGAGCAAAGCTTATCGACGAAGACGCTCTCAGCACCGATGTTGTTCAGATGGGTTCAAAAATTACAATCAAGGATATCGAATTCGGTGACACATACAAATATCAGATTATTTCCTCAACCTCAACTTCAAAGGATAAGGGCGCAGATTACCTGACAAGTGACGAGTCACCTGTTGCAAAGGCACTCATCGGTCACAAAGTAGGCGACATTGTTGAAGTTGAAGCACCTATCGGTATTGTTAAATACGAGGTTATTGAAATCACAAAATAAGCGAACACTACTCCCCGAAAGGACGATAAATATATGTCAGAAGAAAAGAAGTTTAATGTTCCCGAGGCAGAAGCTTCGCAGGACATTAACGAATTAAGACAGATAAGAGTGCAAAAGCTTGAAGCATTGCAGCAGGCAGAAAAGGATCCCTTTGTTATCACAAAGTATGATCAGACTCATCACAGTTCAGTGATTAAAGAAAATTTTGATGAGCTTGAAGGTAAAACTGTATGTGTGGCAGGACGTATGATGTCCAAACGTATTATGGGTAAGGCATCTTTTTGCAATATTCAGGATTTAAAGGGTAATATCCAGTCTTATGTAGCCCGTGACAGCCTGGGCGAAGAGGAATATAAAGAATTCAAAAAGCTTGATATAGGTGACATAATCGGTATTGAAGGCAGTGTTTTCAAAACCAAAACAGGTGAAATCTCAATTCATGCAGAAAAAATCGTACTTCTTACAAAGTCACTTCTCCCTCTTCCGGAAAAATTCCACGGTCTTACCAATACAGACACAAGATACCGTCAGCGCTATGTTGACCTTATTATGAATCAGGAATCAAAGCAGACACTTATCAACCGTTCAAGAATTATCAGAGCTGTAAGAAATTATCTTGATTCTGAGGGCTTCATTGAGGTTGAAACACCGATGCTTGTTTCAAATGCAGGCGGAGCTGCGGCAAGACCCTTTGAAACTCACTTCAACGCACTTAATGAAGACTTTAAGCTCAGAATTTCTCTTGAACTTTATCTCAAGAGACTTATTGTCGGCGGCCTTGAAAGAGTTTATGAAATCGGCAGAGTTTTCCGTAATGAAGGTCTTGACACAAGACACAATCCTGAATTTACCCTTATGGAGCTTTATC
>CAYUVR010000007.1:0-62831 GCA_964448225.1 uncultured Faecalibacterium sp.
ATTGCGGCGTGTTATGAAAACGGGCTGTCACACTTTCGTGCAACAGCCCCTTTATGTTATCTTCTTTCTTTTCCTTGACAATAAAAGGTCATATGTGTTAAATTTATAATGAATTATTTTGTGCAGTAATGAGGAGATAAAATGAAGGTTATCAAAAGAGGTTTACATATATTACTAGTATCTTTGATGTTGGTTATGTCATTGTGCCTGTTTCCGTCGGAAACAAACACAGCATCAGCCGCGACGGAGACAGGAATAAACACCAAAAATCAAACTATAATTATGTATTACGGTGACGAGCTTTCCTTGTCTTGTTACAGCAAGCAGACCATCGTCAAAAAAGGCACACCCAACTCATATAAAGTCGGTTACGGTGTGACAAGCGGAAGCAAAGATGATGCAGTTATTGAACTTGAAAATAACGTTCTTTATGCAACAGGTGTCGGCTCTGCTTCAATCAAACTTACAAATGAAAAAGGAACTTATACATATACAGTGACCGTCAAAAAAGCTCCGATTTCAATGTTCCTTCTTATCGGTCAGAGTAATATGGCAGGAACCAAAGGTAGTGCGGCAGCATCGATTGCCAATGAAAACGGACAGGTTTATTCAACAAACGGTGCACAAAGCAAACTTACGGTTGAAACTGCACCTTATTTTGTTGCCTCAGCACTTTCGGGGGAAAAATCAACCACTAACGTAAAAGGAAACACAAAGTATCTTTCCGATTATCCTCTGAATGCATTAACACAAGCCGGAAAAGGTAAAAAAGGACTTGATAGCGGCTTTGCATATCAATGGAACAAAATGACCGGCGACAAAGTTTGGCTCGTTAATGCAGGTCAGGGTTCAAGCGCCATTTCAAAATGGGTCAAGGGCGGAAGTGAATATGAACAGGCCGTTGCACTGTTTTCAGAAGCGCAGAAGGTTATGGCCGCGGAAATCAAAGCAGGGCATTATACACTCAAAACCTACGGCTATCTTTGGCTTCAGGGCTGCGCTGACGGTAACAGAACAGCTGAATACTATTATAATTCATTTTTAATGATGCACAACAGTCTTAAAGCTGACTTGGCTTATGATATCAATGCGGACGGTAAAACAGAGACACTTAATTTCTGTGACATTATTATGCCGAGAGCCGGTGATACTGACAATACCGGTTATCGCAACGGTACAAACGAAGATACTACGGAATATTCTTTCTTTGAATCTTTTTTGGATCTTGAAATGAGAGGTCCGAGAGTTGCACAGTATTATCTTTGCAACACACCGGGAAATGATATTAACCTGGTTTCAAATGTAAGTGAAAGCTGGGTTTATATGCCCGACGGAACTAACGGGGTCAAGTCCTATTTCCTGAAGCATTATACAGGAGGAAAGGTTGACTATACTGTTCAGACGAAGCAAGAAAGCAGTTGGTATAAACCGACCACACCGACTGATGTACACGATACTATTCATTATACCCAGATGGGATATAACGAAATCGGTATTGATGCTGCACGTAATGCGGCATATACCCACGGCAGAGTGACAAAACCCATAGGGACTATAACAACGGTCAGCTTTTATGACTGGACAGGTTACCGTGAAGTGACTTCTCTTGATGCAAATGCTCTTGCTTCTTCGGGTACGCTTGTAGTGCCGATAGTCTATCCTGTATATGAATCGAAAAATGTTACTTATGAGCTTTCCGATTCCGGAGTCAGCTATGATTTATATGACCTTGTTGCCGAAGTCGGCACAGGCGACGGTGCAGTTCTTTCATCTTCAGGTGCGTTAATCAGCAAAAGCGTAACAGTTAACGGCAATGCAACGGAGATACACGATGTAACACATAGAATTACTGTTACCAATGTTATTGAGGCTACTTGTACGGGTAGCGGCTATTCAGACAGTATCTATTGTGAAACCTGCAAAAAAACAATCAAAAAAAAGACATTGTCTTCCTTACCTCTCGGACATAATTACAGTGAATATATAAGCAACGGCGATGCCACATATTTTGCAGACGGAACAAAAACTGCTGTTTGTCTGCGTTGCGGCGACTGTGATACAGTGGCCGATGAAGCTTCTATGCTCGTTGTGGGAAAAACAAAAAAAGTCAGTGCGAAAGGCAACTCCACAAGCGTTGAGCTTTCGTGGAAGTCGGTTTCTGAAGCGACATCATACCGTGTATATGTGTATAATACCTCCAAAAAGAAGTGGAGTACAGTTGTCAGTTCAACCCAAAAAACAAGCTGTACGATAAAAGACCTTTCTCACGGTACAACCTATCGCTTCGCTGTTAAGGCTTATACGACGGTTGACGGTAAAAAAGTTGCATCACCTTATAAAACGGAGGTTTATGCTGCAACAATGCCGGTACCTCCCGCAGCGGTTGAAGCAAAACAAACCACAACAACGGTGACTCTTTCGTGGACAAGGTCAAGCGGAGCAACGGGTTACAGAATTTATAAATACAACTCTAAAACCAAGAAGTACGAGAAGGTTGCAACAACCACCAAAACTACCTATAAAATAAAAAATCTCAAAGCGGGTACAGACTATACATTCAAGGTCAAGCCTTATATCAAGCTCTCTGACGGAACTGCCGTATGGGGTGAAGCGAGCAAAATTGCAACTGCAACAAAGCCATCCAAGCCAACACTTAAGGTTACTTCAACCAAAAAAGGCGTTGCAAGTGTAAGCTGGTCAGATGTAAGTGGCGAAAAGGGATATGTGCTTTATTATTCCACAAGTAAGGATAAGGGATTTAAAAAGGTCTCTACCTATAAGTCTAATACCTTAAGTGCCGAGAAAGCCAAACTCACAAGCGGCAAAACTTACTATTTCAAGGTGAGAGCTTACAAAAGCACAGAAGACGGCAATGTTTACAGTGCATACAGTGCTGTAAAAGCGGTAACAATCAAATAATCACAGAAAACAGCAGAGAATTCTTCTTTGCTGTTTTTTTGCTGAATTAAATGCAAAAAATACATATTGACAAAATGGTTGTTACGGCTTATAATAAATATCGAACAAATGTTCTTTTGGAGGTCAAAAAAATGGAAAGGGTAATCATACATTCTGATATGAACTCCTGCTATGCTTCAATTGAGTGCAGTCTTAATCCTGAGCTCAGAGGTAAAGCGGTTGCTGTGGGCGGCAGTGCAGAACAGCGTCACGGCATTATTCTTGCCAAAAGTGAAGAAGCAAAAAAGTGCGGAGTGAAAACAGGGGAGACTCTCTGGAAGGCAAAGCAGAAATGTCCCGACCTTATCATTATACCGCCCCATTTTGATGAATATATGAAATATTCCGCCCTTGCTCACGAAATATATAAAAGATACACCGATAAAATTGAGCCTATGGGACTTGATGAGGTCTGGTGTGACCTTACGGGAAGCATCGGACTTTTTGGCAGTGCCCAAAAAATTGTGACCGAAATAAGGGAAAATTTCAAAAACGAACTTGGTCTTACAGTATCAATCGGGCTTTCTTTTAACAAAATCTTCGCAAAACTCGGCAGCGACCTTGCCGAGCGAGACGGAGTTTTTGAAATCGGCAAAGATAACTTTAAAGAAAAAATATGGCATCTTCCCGCATGTTCTCTTTTTGGTATCGGAGTAAAAACAGCACAGAAGCTTTCTTCATACGGAATCAATACCATAGAACAGTTGGCACTTTGTTCACCCGAGTGGCTTAAACTTAATTTCGGTGTAATAGGGGCGGATATGTGGAAAATTGCCAACGGTCTGGATAATTCACGGGTTATGACCGACGGTTGCGGTGTACCCGTGAAAAGTGTGGGCCACGGAATCACCTGCACAGCCGACCTTGTCAATACGCAGGAAGTATGGAAGGTTATGCTGTTTTTGTCTCAGAATGTGGCAAAAAGACTGCGAGAAGCTCATCTTGAAGCCACCGGAGTACAAGTCTCCGTCAGAGATAATCAGCTTGTTACACGCCAATTTCAGGGGAGTACTCAATTTGAAACTCAGTCAGCTTCAGAAATTGCCAAAACCGCAATTGGCCTGTTTCAGAAAAAATACACCTGGAACTACGATATAAGAAGTGTCACCGTCACCGCAATCAATCTTCAAAGCGAAAACAGTCCTGTTCAGCTGGAACTTCTGGGTGATTACCGAAAGCACGAAAAACAAAAGAAATTAGATGATACGGTGATGGATTTAAGACGCCGTTTCGGAGATAAGGCGATTTTCAACTGCTGCCTTATGACAGAAACAAAGGTGCCGAAAAATCAGAGTGAAAAAATACCGTTGCCGTTTATGAGGTACCGTTGAAATGGAAAACAGAAAAGTGTATGTCAAGGTGTTGGCTCAGTTTGACGAAGAAGGAAATATACTCCCGATGAATATTACCTGGGAGGATGGCAGAAAATATGAAATTGATAAGGTAACCGATATAAGACGTGCCTGTGCCTTCAAGGTCGGCGGCACGGCAATTCGTTATACCGTAAGAATCAACGGCAAAACTACTTATCTTTTTGAAGACGAAGGAAAGTGGTTTGTGGAAGGCAGGAGTTAATTCGCAATTGGGAATTACGAATTGTTTTTGCTCTTGATTTTTTTTTGAAAATAGTGTAAAGTATAAGTGTTGTGCAAAAATGTAAAATATTCCACAATATTTTGTGATTTTGATTTTCAGTTTCATTTTTATGAAAGGAATTTGATATAAAATGGCGAAGAAAGCAGGATATTCAAACGAAGATATCGAAAAACTTGAAGGTGCCGACAGAGTCAGAAAAAGACCTGCCGTTATTTTCGGCTCCAACGGTATTTCCGGCTGTGAGCATTCAGTTTTTGAAATTCTTTCCAACTCCATTGACGAAGCCAGGGAGGGCAACGGCGATAAAATTATTGTAACAAGATTTTCTGACGGCTCAGTTGAAGTGCAGGACTTCGGTCGAGGTATCCCCGTAGGCTACAATGAAAAATATGACCAGTACAACTGGGAGCTTGTGTTCTGTGAGATGTACGCAGGCGGTAAGTATAAAACCAACTCCGGCGGCAGCTATGAATATTCCCTCGGTCTTAACGGTCTCGGTCTTTGTGCCACTCAGTTTGCAAGTGAATATATGGATGCCGAAATCAAATACGGCGGTGAGAAGCATACTCTTCATTTTGAAAAGGGGGTCAACATCGGTGGACTTACCTCTGAGCCTTACAATAAAAAGGACACAGGCACAAGAATCAAATGGAAGCCCGATATTGAAGTTTTCACTGATATTGATATTTCACTTGAATATTATCAGCAGGTTATGCAGCGTCAGGCAATTGTCAACCCGAAAATCCGTTTTGAACTTAAAAATCAGATTAAGGGCGGCTTTGAAACCTTTGTTTATTATTACGAAAACGGTATCAGCGACTATGTCAAAGAAATTGTGGGTGAGGATTCACTCACTTCCGTTCAGTTCTGGAACACGGAAAGAAGCGGTAAGGACAGAGAGGATTTGCCCGAATATAAGGTGCGCCTTAATGTTGCACTTACTTTCTCCAACAAAAAGCAGCTTATTGAATATTACCATAACTCAAGTTTCCTTGAGTTCGGCGGTTCTCCCGATAATGCTGTTAAAAGCGCTCTTGTCTCTCAGATTGACGCTTACCTTAAACAGAGCGGAAAATATACCAAATCTGACTCTAAAATCAAATTTCAGGACGTTGCAGATTGCTTAGTGCTTGTTTCATCTTCATTCTCAACAGAAACTTCTTATCTTAATCAGACTAAGAAAGCTATCACAAACAAGTTCATTCAGGAAGCTATGACTGAGTTTCTTCGTCATCAGCTTGAAATATATTTTATTGAAAACAAGCTTGAAGCGGACAAAATTGCCGACCAGGTACTTGTCAATATGAGAAGCCGTGTCAAGGCTGAAACAACAAGACTCAACCTCAAGAAAACCCTTGCCACTTCAAATGATATGGCAAACAGAGTGCAGAAGTTTGTTGACTGCAGAAGCAAGGACATTGAAAAACGTGAGCTTTTCATCGTGGAAGGTGACTCAGCATTGGGTGCCTGTAAGCAGGCGAGAGACTCGGAATTTCAGGCAATTATCCCCGTAAGAGGTAAAATTCTCAACTGCCTTAAAAGTGAATATGAAAAAATCTTCAAAAGTGAAATTATTACCGACCTTCTGAAAGTTCTCGGCTGCGGTGTTGAAGTGAGTGCAAAGTCAATGAAAAATCTTTCAACTTTCTCTATGGATAATCTTCGTTGGAGCAAGATTATTATCTGTACCGATGCCGACGTTGACGGTTATCAGATAAGAACGCTTATTCTCACAATGATTTACCGTCTTGTGCCCACGCTCATAAAAGAGGGTAAGGTGTTCATTGCCGAATCGCCCCTTTATGAAATCACAAGCGGAAATGAAACTTGGTTTGCTTACACCGAAAAAGAAAAAACCGATGCACTTGAAGCAATCGGCAACAAAAAATATTCAATTCAGCGTTCAAAAGGTCTCGGTGAAAATGACGCTGATATGATGAATCTCACAACAATGAATCCTGCCACAAGAAGACTCATCAAAATTGACCCTGCCGAAGCTGAAGCTACCGCAGAAAAGTTTGATCTTCTTCTCGGTGACAACCTTTCGGGAAGAAAGGATTATATCGCTAATTACGGTCATCTTTATATTGATATGACCGATGTAAGCTGAAAGGAGGAACATAAATGGCAAGAAAAAAATCAACAGATAAAACCAAGTCAAATGATGCTGATATTCTTAAAAATACCCACATTGCAAATGCGGGCGAAATGATTGAACAGAGAATCACTGATACTCTTGAAATCAACTATATGCCCTATGCCATGAGTGTTATCCTTTCCCGTGCTATTCCCGAAATCGACGGCTTTAAGCCTTCTCACAGAAAGCTGCTTTACACCATGTATAAGATGGGACTTCTGAACGGTGCAAGAACAAAATCTGCAAACATCGTCGGTCAGACAATGCGACTCAACCCACACGGTGATGCGGCAATTTATGAAACAATGGTACGTCTTTCAAGAGGAAATGAGGCACTTCTCAATCCTTATGTCGACTCAAAGGGTAACTTCGGTAAGGCTTATTCAAGAGATATGCACTATGCGGCTCCCCGTTACACGGAAGCCAAACTCGAAAGTATTTGTACTGAGCTTTTCGGTGAAATTGATAAGGACACCGTTGACCTTGTTGATAACTATGACAGCTCAATGAAAGAGCCGGTGCTTCTTCCCGTTACATTTCCGTCAATTCTTGCAAATGTCAACTTAGGTATTGCCGTTGGCATGGCAAGTTCAATCTGTTCTTTCAACCTTCGTGAACTTTGTGAGACCACAATTGAACTTATCAAAGACCAGAATCACAATTGCATTGACACAATGCCTGCACCCGACTTTGTGGGTGGCGGCACAATCCTTTATAACCGTGAGGAAATGGACGAGATTTACCGCACAGGTCGTGGCGGTATCAAGGTCAGAGCTAAATATACTTACGATAAGAGCTTCAACTGCATTGACATCACCGAAATTCCTCCCACAACAACGGCTGAGGCTATTATCGACAAAATCATTGAAAGAGTTAAAGCAGGCTCAATCAAGGAAATTACGGATATCCGTGACGAAACAGACAAGCAGGGTCTTAAAATCACAATCGACCTCAAGCGTGGTATCGACCCGGATAAATTGATGCAAAAGCTATATAAGCAGACTCCGCTTGAGGATTCCTTCTCATGCAATTTCAATGTGCTTGTTGACGGTTATCCCAGAGTAATGGGTGTCAAGGACATACTTATTGAGTGGATTCGTTTCAGAGGCAGATGTGTTCGAAGACGTGTTAATTTTGAGCTTAACAAGGCAAAAAGCAAACTGCATCTTCTCAAAGGTCTTGAAAAAATCCTTCTTGATATTGATAAGGCAATTGCAATCATCAGAAAAACTGAGGAAGAAAGCGAAGTTATCCCCAATTTGATGATAGGCTTCGGTATTGATGAAATTCAGGCTGAATATGTGGCTGAAATCAAGCTTCGTCATCTCAACCGTGAATATATCCTCAAACGTCTTAAGGATATTGAAAACCTTGAAGTAACCATCAAGGATATGACAGATATTCTTTCTTCAAAAGCAAGAATCAGAAGAATTATCATTGATGAACTTAAGGAAGTTATTAAAAAATACGGCAAAGACAGAAAGAGTGATATTCTTTATACCGCAGAAATTGAAGATGAAGAAACTGAAGAAGAAGTACCCGACTATCCGGTTAATCTCTTCTTCACCAAGGGCGGTTATTTCAAGAAAATCACACCGTTGTCACTGCGTATGGGTGGTGAGCATAAGCTCAAGGAAAATGACGAAATTACCCAGAGCTTTGAAACCACCAACAACAATGATCTTCTGTTCTTCACCGATAAGCATCAGGTTTATAAAGCCAAGGTTTCAGATTTTGCCGATTCAAAGGCAAGTGTTCTCGGTGAATATATCCCTGCTAAACTTGAAATGGAAGAAGGTGAGCAACCTGTTTATATGGTTGTCACCAAGGACTATGAAGGCTTTATGATGTTCTTTTTTGAAAACGGAAAAACTGCAAAGGTAAGTCTTTCTTCCTATGCCACAAAAACAAACAGAAAGAAGCTCATCAAGGCTTATTCTGATAAGTCACCCCTTGTTTCACTTCTTTATCTTCTTGAAGACAAGCAGATTGTGCTTGAAACAACAGGCGGCAGATGTCTTCTTATTAACACGGCAAGTGTTGCTGCCAAAGCAATGAAAGATACGCAGGGTGTTGCCTGCATCACAATCAAGAAAAATCAGAAGCTTTCAGTTGTCCGTGAATATATTGAAGGTGAATTTGTCAAGCCTGCCCGTTACAAAGCTAAAAATCTTCCTTCGGCGGGTGCAATTCTTTCAAACGAAGATATTATGAAGAAAAATAATATGACTTTTGAAGGATTTGAATAAAAAATATACAACTCCCTGGCTTTAACAAGTCAGGGAGTTGCTTTTGCAGACTTGTGTTGCAAAAGTTACAAATTGTTCACAATTAAATAAAAATTAAAATAAATTAAGATGTATAATTTAAATAGGATGTGCACACTTCTGTATAAAATTAGCGAATCATATATTATCTGCTTTGAGATGATTTTGACTGTTTGCAGTTCGTGTATTGCGGCGGACACCTGATATTAGAGAATCGGAAGTTATCACATCTTAAAAACGCAATAAGGATGTGAGCTTTAGTTGGAAAGTCAGATTTCAACGGTCAGAGGTCTTGCTGAATTTGCCGCTGAAAAATACGGTGACAAAGATTTTTGCCGTTTTTTTCGCGGAAGTGAAATGCATGTCAAAAGCTTCAGCGAATTTTACGAAGACAGTCTTGCAGTTTGCCGTTATATCCGTGCGGTGGGAAGCGATAATATGCACATCGCTTTTATCGGCAAAACGAGTTATGAATACATAGCCTGTCTTACGGGAATGATTTTCAGCGGAAACGTTGTTGTTCCTTTTGCACCGGATATCAGTATAGATGAAGCGTGTGAGCTTTTTTGTGATGCCGATATTGATATGCTTTTCTGTGAGGAAGAGTTCTGCGAAAAAGCACAGGTAATAAAAAAAAGATACGGCGGATTAAGCAAGATAGTCTCTTTAGGCGACTGGCAATGGTTTGACAAGGTGTTTAAAGATTATTCTTCGGCTTCTGAATATACATCCCTTTCAGAGATTGAAGTAAACCCCGATGAATGTTCACTTATTATCTATACCTCAGGTACTACCGGTGAACGAAAGGGTGTAATGCTCTCAAACCGCAACCTTGCCGCCAATTCCTGCTATAATGCATACAGCTTGGATAATGACGATGTGAGTTTTTCAATTCTTCCCATGCATCACGTTTTCTGTTATGCCTGCGATGTTTTGAAAACTCTTTATGACGGCGGAACACTTTGTCTCAACGGATCACTTGTTAACCTTTATAGGAATATGCTCCGTTTTGAGCCGACGATTATGAGAATTGTTCCTTCAATCTGTAAGTCGATGCTGACAAAAATCAAAATTGCAGAAAGAAAGCATCCCGAAAAAACCAAAAGAGAAGCCGCTGAACTGATTGTGGGCAGAAATTTCAGAAGAATGATTGCAGGAAGTGCATTTTTGAGCAGCGCCCTTATCGATGAGTTCGAGCAGTACGGTATCACCGCAAGGCAGGGATACGGTATGAGCGAATGCAGTCCGAGAATTTCAACCTCCGATTTTTCAGATGTTTGCAAGTATTCAAACGGCAAGCTTCTCGGTGTTGATGAGGTCAGAGTTCAGGACGGTGAAATTCAAGTCAAAGGTCCTTCCGTTATGCTCGGCTACTACAAAAAGCCTGAAAGTACAAAGGAAGTCTTCACCGAAGACGGCTTTCTTCATACGGGCGACCTCGGCTACATAGACGGCGACCACATCTATCTTGTAGGCAGAAAGAAGAATCTTATAATTCTTTCCAACGGAGAAAACATTTCACCTGAAGAAATTGAAAACTGCTTTGTCGATGACGGTATAATCAAAGAAATCATAGTGTACGCAGAAAAAGATAACATCATTGCAGAAATTTATCCCGATGAACTGCTTGTATCATCTTTGGAAATTGTTGACATTGAAGGCGAAATTGAAAAAATCGTTGACCGGGTTAATGTTAATCTGAATTCGGACAGACAGATACATTCCTTCAGAATCAGAAACAAACCTTTTATGCGTACATCAACAGGCAAAATCAAAAGAACAGAATTTTATTTTAAGGAGAATAAGCAATATGATAGAGAAAGTTTTACCAAGCGGTGAAACCGTCACTGCTTATCCGATCAGCAATTCCCAGCAGATGATGTATCTTATGTCGCTTAAATACGGCTCAGGATATCCTGTTAACAATATCGGTTTTGGATATTACTGGCAGGGCGAAATGGATAAAGAAGTAATGAAAGAGTCCATTTATGAGGCAATCAGCCGTTGCGACACGATGCGACTTCGCTTTGTAATGGGCAAAAAGCTCAGCCTTCTTCAGTATGTTACCGAAAAAAGTGAACTTAGTGTTGAAGAGTGGGATTACAGTCATCTGACAGTGGAAGAAGCACAGAAAAGACTCACGGATTTTTCACGAATCAATATACCTATGTTCAACTGTGAACTGCACAGAATAATTCTTATCAATTTTAAAGATGGATATAAGGGTATTTTTATGAGAATTCAGCACCTTGCCATGGATGCTTATTCTCTCAAGGTTTTCGTTAACGATATCATTGAAATCTATCTTCACAAAACAAAGGGCACTCCTTACCCGAAACCAATGCGCCCTTATATTCCCGTGCTTGAAAAAGAACTTGCATACACTTCTTCAGAGCAGCACGAAATCGACAGACAGTATTGGTACGATTCTCTTGCAAAGACTGATGAACCGATTTTCACAGACTTTATGATTGAAAACCGTCTCAAGCAACAACAGAAAAAGTATCCGGAGCACCGTTTTGCTGATATTCATTCCGGCTTACCTGATGCTTCGACTATTAAGTTCAGTATGAGTGCAGAGGATAGCGAAAAGGTACTTAAGATGTGTGGTGAAAGAGGTCTTTCGATTTTCGCTGTCATTTCATTGGGTGTGCGTACCGGTCTTTCTTGCTTCAATGATAATCAGCAGGATGTTTCTTTTAAAATGATCATTAACCGACGTGGCACAATTGCCGAGAAAAAGTCAGGCGGTCTGCGCATAAATTTCCTTCCTATGAGAAGTATTATCGCACCGGAAGAAACCTTCAGCGATGCTGTAAAGAAGATTTCGGAGGTACAGAATGAAATGTATCTTCATGCGAGTCTTTCTTTCCTTGAAACTCTTAAGGAAAGACATAAATCAATGCCTAAAGATGCAAAATTCGATTCAACCTATGACAGCTTCGGTCTATCCTATCAGCCTATGATGAAGCTGGCAAGCATTGATGAAAAAATGGCTGAAACTGCAAAAAGTGTATGGTACAACAACGGCGCAACAATGATTCCGCTTTATGTAACCGTACTTCACAGAACAAGCGATAACGGTCTTGATTTTATTGTTGAATACAGAAAAGAACCCGAAGCAGAATATGATCTTACTGTTCTTTATTCCAAGATTGCCGATACTCTTGTTATAGGTGCGGAAAATCCTGATATAACTGTAGGAGAAATTCTCGATAAAATTGCATTGACAGATGCGGAAAGGAGCGGAAAACCGGAATGTATACAAACGAACAGTTTATTGGAATCCTTGAAAACTACGTGGAAGCTGACGAAATCAAGAGTGAAGACAATTTTAAGTCTGATCTCGGCTTAAGCTCATTTGACACAATGTGCCTTATTAACGATGTCAAGTCTGAACTCGGTGTTGAACTTAAAGCAGCCGACTTTGTAAAAAATAAGACTGTCGGTGAAATGGCAGAGTATATCGGCAGTTTGAAGTAATTTGATTTTACATATTTTCAGCACTCTCTTTAGGGCGGCACTTCGCAAGGAAGTTAAGGTTTTTATCGGCTCTTTTCCGCCAAAACATCATGAAAAAATCCCGTAATACGTGAGTATTGCGGGATTTTTGTCATTTCCTTTAAACGAAAAATATCTCGATAAAAACTGCTTCGCACCTTAAAATTCTGATAGTTTGGATATAGAACAAGGCAAAAGCACAGAAATCCTTGCGGATTTCGAGCATTTTTAACGCCGTTATATGCCAAAATATCGAATTTTAAGGCTTAAGTTCCTTACGAAGTGCCGCCCTTAGAGTGCTGATTTTTTTATAACAAAAACCCTACCCAATTATTATCGGGTAGGGTTAAATCTATACGATTGCGCCTGGGCTTCCCCGCATCAATCGTGACGGAGAAGCCGCAAACGCGCTTGACTTATCCGCTGATTATAGTATGGTAGGGAAACAGGGAATGATACATAATATTATTTTCCAATTATTTCAATTTTTCAACCATCATTTTTGCAGCCTTGTAAATATCGCCGCAACCGAGAGTGAGAACAATGTCGCCCTTCTTTGCGTTTTTAAGCACGTGGTCAACAACTTCTTCAAAAGTGTTGTACCATACACTGCCGGGGATTTTTTCAGCAAGGTCTTTTGTATAAATTCCGTAGGTGTTGACTTCTCTTGAACCCATAATCTCTGTCATAACACATTTGTCGGGAATTTGAAGCACTCGCACAAAATCATCAAAAAGAATAGATGTTCTGGAATACGTGAAGGGCTGGAAGATTGCCCAGACAGTGTTGTATCCCATTTTCATAACAGCTTCAAGCGTTACCTGAAGCTCCTGAGGATGATGAGCATAGTCGTCGGCAATTGTGATGCCCTGGTATTCACCAAGCACCTCAAAACGGCGTCCTGCACCTGCAAACGCTTCAATACCTTTTCTGCACTCATCATAGGTGCAACCTGCATTGACAGCGGCTGCAAAAGCACCAAGAGCGTTGCAGATGTTGTGTTCACCCGGAATGCTCAGAGCGAGGTGAGCTGCCTTTTCACCTTTACAAATTACATCAAATTCGGGGAAGGAGCCTCTGTTATATGTAATATTTTCTGCATAATAATCGTTGGTGTTTTTAAGACCGAAGGTGATTTTCTTCTTTTCAACATCTTTAACGGCTTTAACCGTGTTTTCATCGTCACCGTTATAAATGAGTGTGTTTGTTGTCAGAAGTGAGAATTCTGTGAAACACTTGATGATGTTGTCCAGGTTTTTGAAAAATTCAAGGTGGTCTTCATCGATGTTAAGAATAAGAGCAACATCGGGGGAAAGTTCAAGAAAATGTGCCTGATATTCACACGCTTCACAAACCATAAGGTCTGTTTCACCTGCTCTTCCGTGGCTGTCTATAAGAGGAAGTCTGCCGCCGATAAGAGCTGTCGGGTCTTTTTCAGCCATAATAAGAATTTGTGCAAGCATTGATGTTACTGTGGTTTTGCCGTGAGTTCCGCAAACACCGATGCAGTTAGAGTATTTTCTTGTAATTGCGCCGAAAAGTTTGTTTCTTTCAAAGCAGGGGATACCGCTGTTCTTTGCGGCAATAAGCTCAGGATTAGTTTCAAGAATTGCAGAAGTATAAATGATAATTTCTGCCCCTTCAATATTCTCAGCCTTCTGTCCGAGAATAACGTTCATTCCGAGTTTGCGAAGCTTATCGATATTATCGCCCGTGTTGTTGTCAGAGCCGGAAATTTCATATCCCCGGGTGTGCAGGATTTCCGCAAGGGGACACATACCGCTGCCACCGATACCGATGAAGTGGATTTTCTTTTTTTCACTCAGAAGTTTATCTATTTCAAACATAACGATGCACCTCATAATTTTATTCACTTAACATTATATTGCATTTTCAAAAAATAGTAAACACAAAATTCAAAATTAACAAGAAAAATTTAACTTCATATAATATAAGCAGAACAAGAATTTTTGAGGAGGCTTTTATATTGTATGATGAAAATATACTCATAGTCGGCGGCGATTCACGTCAAAAGCTTTTAAATGAAATGCTGCGCCAAAAGGGTTATTCAAGCAAAAATGAAAACGGCGAATCTTCAGCAGCTTTTGATTACCTTGCGGAAGCCTCGGTTGTGATTTTTCCCGTACCCGTAACCTCAGACGGAATGAATATATATTCGTGTAATCCTGATTTTAAGCTTGATCTGATGGAGTTTTTGAACAGAATATCATCTGAACAGCTTGTTTTCGGTGGAATGTTCAATGAAGATATAAAGAGAATTTTAAAAAACAGAAACATTAAATATTATGATTTCAACAGTTTTGAGCATTTTACGGTCTATAATGCTTTTCTTACGGCACAAGGAGCATTAAAATTGCTTTTAGATAACACAAACAGTCTTGTAACAGAAAAAAAGGTGCTTATAACAGGGTTTGGCAGAATAGGCAAAGCACTTGCAAATTTGCTCAAAGGCTTGAATCCGGAAGTTTATGTTGCGGCAAGAAGTGAAAATCAACTTACCCAAGCGGAATGCTTCGGTTTCAAAACAACCCACCTTAAAAATGTAAGTGCAGAAATTTATTTGTTTGATTTTATTTTTAACACTGTTCCTGACAATATCTTCTCTGAAAGTGATATTTCTCATATAAACCCGGATTGCATATATTTTGAACTTGCCTCAAAACCCTTCGGTGCAAAAAAAGAGCTTTTTGAAAGTGCGGGCAAACAATATGTTTTCGGCGGTGGCTTACCGGGGAAATTCGTGTCGTATTCTGCGGCAGAAAAGATAGGGGAGCTTGTGGAAAATCTGATTTAAAAGGGGAGAAGAAAATGGAAGAAAAACTCACTTTCGGCTACGCTCTTACAGGTTCATTCTGCACCTTTGAGCGTTCTTTAAAACAAATAGAAAATCTTGTAAATAAGGGCATCAATGTTTTGCCCATTATGTCATATAATGCTTATTCAACAGATACACGGTTTGGCACAGCTGAGTATTTTAAATCTAAAATTGAAAAAATTACGGGGAATAAAATTATCGGCTCTCTTACAGATGCAGAACCGATAGGTCCGAAAAATCTTACTGATCTGATTATTGTTCTGCCATGCACGGGAAATACGCTTTCAAAGCTCAAAAACGGAATTTATGATACTCCCGTTACCCTGGCTGTGAAATCACATCTGAGAAACCAAAAGCCTGTTTTAATCGGTGTTTCGTCAAACGATTCTTTAAGTTCCTCAGCCAAAAACATTGGCGAGCTTCTGAATTATAAGCATTACTATTTTATCCCGATGACGCAGGATAGTCCTGAAAACAAACCGTTTTCAATTGTCTGCGATTTTGAAAGAGTCTATGAATCTGCTTTGTCAGCTCTCAAGGGCGAACAGATACAGCCGATTTTATTCTGATACCGTTTTTTGTTGACAGGAAAACATAATGATGATAAAATCTAAATATATCAAAAAAGGAAGTGAAGGCATGAAGTTATACATCAGACAAAAGGTTTTTTCCTGGAAGGACAAATTTACCGTATATGACGAGCGTGGTAATGATAAATTTTATGTTGAAGGTGAGTTCTTTTCATTCGGAAAGAAACTTCACGTTTATGACCTGCAAGGCAGGGAGGTTGCATATATTGAGCAAAAGGTTATGAGTTTTATGCCTAGATTCTTTGTTTATGTCAACGGTTATGAGGTTGCTGAGATTGTAAAGCAGTTCAGTTTTTTCAGACCAAAGTACAGCATTGAAGGTTTGGACTGGGATATTAACGGCGATTTCTGGTCACACGATTATAAAATCGATCAAAACGGCAGACCCATTGTTACCATTATGAAGGAGTGGATGACCTGGGGTGACTGCTATGAGCTTAACATTGCAAATCCCGACGATGAAATTGTCGCCCTTGCAGTTGTTCTCACAATCGACTGTGTAATGGCGGCACAGAACGCTGCTGCATCTTCTTGATTATGCAAAACCCACCGATGTTTGTCGGTGGGTTATTTTTATATATAAGAATGTTCAACCTTAACAACAAGGTTTATTGTGTTGTCATAATCTTTAAAACACTTTTCAATTTCGCTGAGAATAACTCCGTTTGTCTTTTTCTTGTCGGGGAAAGGAACAACAAGGTCAAAAATAAGATTAGTATGAGTAGGACCTTTGACCATTTTAAAATCATGGAAAGTGTATTCAGCATTATACTGCTTTATAATATTTTCAGTGATTTGCTTATAGTGATTCACCTGCTCGTCATCGATAACAATCGGATCCATATGTATACAGATGAGGATGTTTAACTTTTTCATAATTTCCGTTTCGATATTATCAATTATGTCGTGAATTTCGATGATATCAATGTCTGAAGGAACTTCAGCATGAACAGATGCAATTCTTCTTCCGGGACCGTAATCATGAACAATAAGGTCGTGTACACCTGCAATGGTTTCTTCCTTCAAAATAAGTTTTTCAATTTCCTTGACCGTTTCCGGCGAAGGCGCCTGACCGAGAAGAGGACCCGTGATTTCTTTAACAATGTTGATGCCCGCAAGAATAATTATCACCGACACAAAAAGACCGATTATGCTGTCGGCGGCTTTGAAACTTGTGAAGTGAGAAATTGCAAGTGCTGCCATTGTTGCTACTGTCGAAAGAGCATCGTTGATGCAGTCCTTTTTGATGGCTTTCATATTTATGTTTCCTGTAGCTATATAAAGCACATGATTGAAATATCCCATCCAAAATTTTATGAGGGCAGCTACAGCCAAAATTATAAGGTTCCAAATGCTGAAATTCAATTCTTCAGGATTAAAAATCTTTTGAACAGAGCTTTTTGCAAGTTCAAATCCCATCATAAAAATAAGAAATGCGACAACAAGAGCAGATATATATTCAATTCTGCCGTGGCCGAAGGGATGTTCTTTGTCAACGGGCTTGTTTGAAAGCCTAGCACCGGCAATCGTAACAATATTAGAGCCTGCATCTGAAAGATTGTTCATAGCATCGGCTGTGATTGAAACTGAGTTTGTGACAGCACCTATAAAAAACTTGAAAAAGCACAGAATTACATTGCATATAATTCCCACAAAACCGCTTGCAACACCAAGATTTTCTCTGGCTTCAAGTTCATTCCAATTTCTTTTTTTTACATAGTTTTTAACTGACTTCTCATTCAAATTTATCACACCCTTTGTAATATTATATTATCAAAAAATTTTCCTCATACCAAAAATCAGCTTGGCATTGTCAGATGCCAAGCTTTGATTTTTATAAGTTTTTGAATGTTTCTTTTATTTCTGCACTTCTTCCGCAACTGAGCCTTCCTTCGGGACAAACGCCTGTTACATAACAGCTCGGCCCGTAAAGAGAGAAGAGGTTAGGTGAGATTTTTCTCAGAAGCGAAAGGAACTCCACCGCATACTCCTGAATTTCCCACTGAGCTCTTGTGCAAGAGCGAAGACGGAAAAACAAAAGCATTTCTCTTGCATTCATTGTTGTCACAATGTCAAGCGTATTTCCGCTGAGAACGCAATAGATAAGAACATTCTCGTCATATCCTTTGTTTTTTAATTCTTTGAAAAGGATATTCATTTTATCAAAGCAGTTATTATAGAGTTTAAGATGTTCGCCGCTTTCTTTCACGGTTTCAGGCAGAACATAATCATCTCTTCTTGCCTTCATAAGGTTGGGAATGCAGATGTTCTGCATTCTGTGACGAGCAAAATGTGTGAGGCAGGCAAGTGACACGCCGTTAAAGCGAACTGTGCAGTTATAACTTTCGAGGGCTCTGGGACGTGTTGATTTTGCAAGAGCGTTAAGAATTTTCTTCACATTTTCTTCGTCGCTTACGATATTTTCAATTGTTTTTTGTGAATAATTATATTGTTCGGCAAGAGCTGTTCTGCAGATGTTTTTTTCGCCGTCATTTGTGACAGAAAGAATTTCACACTTTGTTTCGTACTTTGTGCTTTCTTCAACTTCAATTCCAAGGTCAAATTCATCATGATATCTTCCGCTTTTAGTTTCAAAGTCAGTGAAAATGCCGGGCACTTTTTCTCTCACCTGTGAAAGAAGTGAAACACCGATTTCATAGATTTCCTTAATCTTTCTTCCTCTGCCGTAAATCATTGCGTTAAGCACATTTGTCAGCTCTCTGCCATTAAGTGAGCAGTAAAAATTGCTGTAAAAACAATAAGGCAGAACAAAACGTGCGTCTTCTTTCGGAACACCGCCTTCACAAAGGGCTGTATACGAAGCGAAAAGCTCGTCCATTGTTTTTGTGTAAAGTTCTTTATCTTCTTCACTTTTAAATTCGGGCATATAGTATCCGCAGTCGCTGAAATCAACATAACGTCTTGATTTAACCGTAAAGGAAGCGAGTCTGAACTCAATCATAAACTGTTCAACAACAACCGAAACATTTTCAAATGCCAAGTTGAAAAATGCATGTTCAATTGTTGATGTATGACCGGAACGGGTAACCTTACCGATGAGATTTGCATTTTTTTCTTTGTCATGGCTTCTTTCAAATATTTCAAGAGCAGTACCGCTTTGTGTTGAAATTCTGCCTGATGCAGCACAGACCTCTTCGTCGCAATCGGTGATACCGATAAGATAAGCTCCGCTTTTTGCCATAAAAATCACATCCTTAATATAAATACATTAAAACTATCCCTACCATTGTAAGATATATTAAATAATTTGTCAATCGGCATAATAGTTAAACTCAAAGGTAAAATTTTATTAAAAAGCATTGAATAAAGCTTCAAAAGTTGCTATAATCATATAGATTGTAAAATTGGGGGCAGTATGTATGATTAAAAGAAATGAAGATATGACTGTAAATGTCAAAGTTAACATGAGAGGCGGCGACGGACAGGCAATTGTCAGGGAGATTCTTGACAAAGGCGAATATAAAGGTGCTGCTAGATTGATTGGAGCTATAACTCTTGAACCGGGATGTTCAATCGGCGCTCACGTTCACGAAAACGAAGAAGAGGTTTTTTATATTATTGAAGGTACGGCAACCTATGACGACAACGGTAAAACCGAAATTCTCCGTGCCGGTGACAGTTGTATATGCCTTGGCGGTGAAAAGCATTCAATTGCTAACCGTACTGAAAACGAAACACTCACTGTTTTCGCAGTTATACTGACATATTGATTTGGAGATAATGATATGGGAAGAATGGTTGTTATTGAAGGCCTTGACGGCAGCGGCAAGTCAACTCAGGCAGAACTTTTGAAAAATTGGCTGCAAAGCAAAGGCTACGATACTTACACTCTTGATTTGCCTTATTACAATGACCCGTCAAGCACACTTGTCAAAATGTATCTCGGTGGTGAAATGGGTGACAAGCCCTCTGATGTCAACGCTTATGCGGCTTCAACCTTTTATGCTGTTGACAGATTTGCAAGCTATAAAAAGTATTGGGAAAAGGAATATAACTCCGATAAAATCACCGTTGCCAACAGATACACAACATCAAATGCATCACATCAGATGACAAAGCTTGATGAAAAGGATTGGGACAGCTATCTCGAATGGCTTTTCGATTTTGAATATAACAAAATGGGCATCCCTGCACCTGACTGTGTGATTTATCTTGAAATGCCCGTTGAAATCTCGCAGAAGCTTCTTTCAAAAAGATATCAGGGAGATGAAAATAAAAAAGATGTTCATGAAAGAGATGTCGATTATCTTCTTTCCTGCCGTAAGGCGGCATCTTATGCGGCAAAAAAACTCGGCTGGACCGTTATTCATTGCGGAAAAGACGGAGAGCCTTTGCCACTTGAAGAAATTTCAAAAGCGGTTTGTGAAACCGTTGAAAGGAACCTTTTAAGTAATGATTGATTTTCAGCGTCCTGCACTTTCTGACAAAAAGTGGATTGATGAAAAAATAATTGAGTCAGGTTTTCTCACTTGCGAATATACCTTCGGCAACATTTTTTCATATTCGGCAAAAATGGATATCGGTGTTGCACTTGTTGACGGTTGTCTTGTTACAAAATGCTGTTTAAAAGAAAACTATGCCGAATATTGTTTCCCTGTCGGCAAGGGGAATGTGCATAAAGCAATAGAGGCAATTATTGAAGACGGGATTGAAAGAGGAATACCTTTTGGCATATTCGGTATGAATACAGAGAATGCAAAAACTCTTTCAGAAAACTTCTCAAAAGAATTTGATATCACTCTCGAAAGAGACAGCTTTGACTATATTTACCTGACTGATGACCTTATAAATCTCAAAGGCAAAAAATATCAGCCTAAAAGAAACCACATTTCTTATTTTATGAGGAACAACAATTGGTCTTATGAAAAAATATCACCTGATAATATCGGTGAATGTGTTTCGATGAGTGAAGATTGGCTTCAAAAAAGCGAAAGCGAATACAAATCTGACCTTGAAAGTGAGCTTAAAATAATCAGGCTTGTTTTTGAAAATTATGAAGCACTCGGTTATGTGGGCGGACTGTTAAGGTGCGACGGCAAAGTAATTGCCTACACAATGGGTGAAAGAATGAACGATGAAGCCTTCTGTGTCCACTTCGAAAAAGCTTATCCCGACATCAGAGGCGCGTACCCGATGATAAATCAGCAGTTCGTTATGAATGAACTTAAAGATTATAAATACATCGACCGTGAAGATGATGTCGGTGCTGAAAACTTGAGAAAGGCAAAGCTTTCATATCATCCGGCACTTTTGCCTGATAAATACGAAGCGGTATATAAGTATGTTAATTGAACCGAATGAAAAATACAAAAAGCCTCTTGCAGATTTATGGCATGAGGTGTTCGGTGACGATTATGATTATATAAACCTGCTTTTTTCTTCAGAGTTTGACATTTGCGATACATTCCTTAAGGAATGTGACGGAAAGGTTGTGTCTGCTTTGTATCTTCTTCGCAGTAATATTGATTTTGAAGGAAAACGGTATCACGGCAGATATCTTTATGCGGCGGCAACAAGTCCAGAGTATCGTGGAAAAGGTATTATGGCAGAGTTAATAAATGAAGCTAAACTTTATTGCGAAAAGAAAAAACTTGATTTTATTTCTCTTGTGCCTGCAAACGAAGGTTTATATAATTACTATTCAAAATTCGGTTTCAAAACTGCAATGCACAGATATGAAACACAAGTCAAAAATTTGTCTGAGAGTAATATAAGTGAAATAACGGAAATTACAAATTCAAACGAAGTTAATAAATTAAGGCATTTACTCACAGAAAACAAGTTTTCTTATGAAAAAGAAGATATGCAATATGCTTACAGTTGTATTATCGGTGCAGATTGCAGTTTTCGGAGAATTTCTGACGACAGTTATTTTATTACTGACGAAGACAGTAAAACTGTTTATGAGTTTATAAGTTCACAAGATAATCTCGAAAACAATGTCAAAAAGCTTTTGTCTCACTTCGTTGGAAATATAAAAATATATTCACCTTATGATTTAAGGGAATACGGCGAAAACAGGGCTGTGAAATTCGGAATGATATACCCGATAAACGATGAACTGAAAAGAGATTGGAAATATACCGACATCTATATGAATTTAGCATTGAATTAAAGGAGTTGACACAAAATGATTTATTGTTTTTTAGCTGATGGATTTGAAGAAGTTGAGGCAATTGCTCCCATCGATATGTTAAGACGAGCTTCCTTGGAGGTTAAAACTGTTGGTGTCACAGGAGATGTTGTCTGCGGCAGCCACGGAATCAAGGTAACGGCGGACTGCCCTTTGGAGGATGTTGTGCTTGATGATACTCTTGAAGCTGTTATTCTTCCCGGCGGATTGCCGGGTGCAATAAACCTCGAGAACAGTGCCGAAGTACAAAGGGCTATTGACTTTGCAGTGAAAAACGATAAATTTGTTTGTGCCATTTGTGCAGCTCCGCAGATTCTCGGTCACAAAGGACTTTTGAAAGGGAAAAATGCTATAGCTTATCCGGGTTTTGAAAAAGAGCTCCTCGGTGCGGATATAAGTGACAAATATGTTGTTTGTGACGGCAGATTTATCACCGCCAAAGGTGCAGGTGTTGCAACTGAGTTCGGCCTTGAAATTGTGGCTCAGCTTCTCACAAGAGAAAAGTCCGATGAAATCAGAAGTCAGATTCAGTCAAAATGAACGACAGTAAAAATATTCTCAGAGCAAAATACCGTGAAATAAGAAAAAATATACAGAATAAAAGTGAGTTTGAAAACAGAATATGCAATCTGTTTTTACAAAGCGACTTGTACCGAAACTGCAACACACTTTTTCTCTATTCGGCTGTGGGCAAAGAAGCGGATATTGAAAGAATAACCGAAACCGCTTTAGCTGAGGGCAAGAAAGTTGCTTTGCCTGTTTGTCTTGATGAAAAAGGAAATATGTCATTTTATTTCATCAAAGGTTTATTTGATATACAAGCAGGTATGTACGGAATAAGAGAGCCCAAAACTGACCTTTGTACCGAAGCTTGTTTTGACTGCGAAACAGTCTGTCTTGTTCCCGGCCTGTGTTTTGACAAAGAGGGCGGAAGACTCGGTTACGGCAAAGGCTATTATGACAGGTTTCTCAAAAACTTCACGGGGAAATCTGTCGGCATATGCTTTGAAGAATGTGTTGCAGAAAATCTTGTTCTTGATAAACACGACAAAACAGTTAATTATCTTATCACCGATAAGGAAATATATATTTTCAGATAAGGAGGAATAAATATGGATGATCGTTTTCGTGATGAAGGAACCAATGAGCCGGTCTCAAGCGGTTCGTCAGGTCTGAGTTCATATTATTCTGGAAAGGTGCCTCCTTTGGGCGACTTCAGTGTAAACATTGATTCTAACAAGGGTATCCACGATACCAACACGGTAGCGCCGGTAAAGGCAAAAAAATTCGAGGTACATATCCCCGATATGGATTACGAACCTACAGCGCCGGAATATAAAGGCAGTACGGAAATACCGACTCGACCGGTCGAAAAAACTGCTCAGGCGCCAAGAAGACCGTCTCGCCCGGCAGGAACGGCAAAAAGAGCTGTCAGTTCTTCCCGGTCTCAACAGGCAGCTCAATCATCTGCACAGAAAAGTGCTTCGAAACCAAACGGTACAAGCAGTGCAGCGCCCAAAAAAGCGGCTCCTCAGGTTATGTCTGCAGCGGCGAAAAAACGCAACGCAAACAGAAAGTATAATTTCATCAAAAGTGTTCTTATTGCCTGTGTGTGCCTTATTTTTATCACAATAATGACTGTCACAGCTTCAACTGTTGCAATATCTACAATCAACGACATTCTTGTGCTTGATGAAAAGTCAGAAGGCGCTGAAATTGTAACAATTGAGGAAGGTTGGGACTACGATGAAGTGTTTGAAGCTCTTAAGGATAAGGGCTTAATCAAACAGCCTTTTGTCACAAATATCTTCTGCAAATTCAGACATTACGACGAAGTTGAAAAGTATGATAAGGAAAAAGACGAGTACTATACTGTGAGAATTCAGTATGAGCCGGGCACTTATTATCTTGATCCGAATTCCGGTATAGAGGTTATGCTTGAAGAAATTATGGTCAAAAATAATTATTCCAAGGATACCGTAAGACTTACTTTCCCCGAAGGTTGGTCAATTGCTCAGGTGTTCGAGAAGATTGAAAAATACAATGTTTGTGATGCTGAAAAGCTTTACGCAAACCTTGAAATTATTGGTGAACAGTATAGCTTTATCAGCGAGATTCAGAACGTTGAGGGCAGATATCTGAAGGCTGAAGGTTATCTTTTCCCCGACACATATGATTTCTATATTGATGAAAATGCGGGCTCTGTTCTTAAAAAGCTGTTTAACAATTTTGAAGTTAAATGGGTTGATGAATATAACACAAGACTTAATGAGCTCGGTATGACACTTGATGAAATAATCAACATTGCCGCAATTATTCAGCGTGAGGCTAAAGACAGCTCTCAAATGAAAGATATTTCTTCGGTTATTCACAACCGACTCAAGGAAAGTTCAACTTATCCTAACCTTGAAATGAACTCCACAAAGGATTATATAACTTCACTCAAGCCGTATAATCTTTTTTCAGATGCTTACTATTCAATCTATCTTGATAAGTACAACACTTACAGCATTATCGGACTTCCACCCGGCCCGATATGTAATCCCGGTATAACAGCCATCGAAGCGGCGTTATATCCCTCAGATACAGATTACTATTTCTTCTGTCATGACACATCAAGCGGTGAGATTTATCTTGCTGAGACTATCCAGGAGCATCAGGCAAACACTGCAAAGGTGCTCTATGGTGATATCGGGTGACAGAAATGAGAAATAATATAAAAAAGCCGGAGCTTCTCGCTCCGGCAGGTGATATGGAAAGGCTGGAGGCGGCTGTCAGATATGGTGCTGATGCGGTTTATCTTGGCGGCACTGTCTTCGGTATGAGAGCGGGGCCTGCAAATTTCACGGATGATGAATTGCATGAGGCTGTCAGATATGCTCACTCTTACGGAGTGAAGGTTTATCTGACATGCAATGTTCTTCCGAGAAATGATGAACTTGAGAGTTTGCCTGCATTTTTGCAAAATGCCGTCAATGCAGGTGTTGACGCTCTCATTATCTCAGATTTAGGTGTTCTTGAGTATGCTAAAAAGTATGCACCCGATACTGAAATTCACATTTCAACCCAGTCGGGCATCGTTAACTATGCTGCTGCCAATGCATTTTATAATCTCGGCGCAAAAAGAGTTGTTACCGCAAGAGAACTCAAAATGAGTGAAATCTGCTCACTCAGAGAGAATATTCCCGATGATATGGATATAGAATGTTTTGTTCACGGCGCAATGTGTGTTTCATTTTCCGGCAGATGTCTCATTTCAAACTATCTTGTTAACAGAGATGCCAACAGGGGAGAATGTGCCCAGCCCTGCCGCTGGAATTATCGCCTTGTTGAAGAAAAAAGACCGGGACAATATTTTCCTGTCGGTGAGGACGAAGGCGGAACATATATTTTTAATTCAAAAGATATGTGTATGATTGAGCATATACCTGAAATGATTGAGGCGGGTATCACGAGCTTCAAAATTGAGGGCAGGGCAAAATCTGCTTATTATGTTGCGGTTGTTACCAACGCATACAGAATGGCAATTGATGCTTATTTTGAAAACCCCACTCCCGATTTTAAACCTGAAAAGTGGATTCTTGATGAAATGCATAAGGTCAGTTACCGTGACTATTGTACCGGCTTTTTTTATGATGACCCGTCAGAAAATGCACAGGTCAGCTACAAGGGCGGCTACAACCGTGAATGGGATGTTATGGCAGTGGTTGAAAAATGGGAGAATGGTATTGCCTATTGCTCACAGCGAAACCGTTTTTTTGAAGGCGACGAGCTTGAATGTTTGGTGGCGGGCAAAAAGCCTTTCACCGTTAAAGCTGTAAATCTCAGGAATGCTGATGGTGAAGCTATTGACTCTACAAGGCATGCTATGATGAATTTCACTTTTGAATGTGAAATACCACTTGAAGGTCAGACGCTTCTCAGAAAGCAGCGTGAAGAAAAAGAACGAGTAATAATATGATTTATGTGCCCGATGGTAAGCTGTCGGGTATTTTTCATTTATACAAAGAAATTTAAAAAATAATTCAAAAAAATTCGCTAAAAACGGTTGGCATATTATTTTTTTTGTTATATAATGTATCAGTATAATTATGTACAGAAGTATGCTTGGAGGTGCAATATGGCCGCAAAATATTCTGTTTCTCTTGCAAAAATACTCAAGGAAAATCAATTTGAAACCTTATATTTGCCCAAGGATCCGTCAGAGATTTTCATCTCTTCGCCTGACGTTCACAGGCCCGGTCTTACTATTGCCGGCTATGACAATTTCTTTGACAGTGCAAGAATCAACTTTATGGGAAAAGCAGAGGTTGAGTATGTCAACAGCTTTACTGAAGAAGCCGGCTACGAAAAGGTTGAAAAATATATGTCGAAACAGCCCGCTTGCATAATAGTTGCAAGAAGCCTTGACTGTCCGAAGCCTATTTTAGACTTAGCTCCCAAATACGGTGTTCCCGTTCTCAAAACTACAGATACAACTTCTCGTTCAATGGCATCTATTATTTCTTATCTCAATGTTGAACTTGCTGAAAGAATCACACGCCATGGAGTTTTTGTTGAAGTATACGGTGAGGGTGTTCTCATCCTCGGTGACAGCGGTGTCGGTAAGAGTGAAGCAGCGGTTGAACTTATCAAAAGAGGACACAGACTCATTGCTGACGATGCGGTTGAAATTAAAAAGACAAGTTCGAGAACAATTGTCGGCTCAGCTCCTGATAATATAAGACACTTTATTGAGCTTCGTGGTATCGGCATTATCAATGCCCGCCGAATTTTCGGTATGGGTGCTGTTAAGCTTAATGAAAAGATTGATATGGTTATTCAGCTTGAACCGTGGGACAGCGAAAAAGTATATGACAGAATGGGTATAGAAAATGAATATACTGAGATTCTCGGCATAAAAGTTCCATATACGGTAGTTCCCGTCAAACCCGGCAGAAACCTTGCCGTTATCATTGAAATTGCCGCTATGAATAACCGTCAGAAAAAGATGGGCTACAATGCTGCAAGAGAACTTATGCATAATCTCGGAATGGACGAGGATATTATTCCGCAGGAAGACGAAATTAAACTGTGGGGAAATTTTTAAGAGGTGATTCAAATGTATAAAGTTGGAGTAGATTTAGGCGGAACAAACATCGCTGTTGGTGTTATTGATGATAAATATGAAATTATCGGCAGAGGGAAGGCAAAAACAAATCTTCCTCGTCCGGCAACTGAAATTTTTGACGATATTGTAAAATGCATTTATGCCGCTGTTGAAAATGCAGGAATCACAATTGAAGATGTTGAATGTGTCGGCATCGGTACACCGGGCTCTGTCGACAAAGAACACGGTGTGATTATGTATGCCAATAATCTCGATTTTTATAATGTTCCTGCTGTTCAATATATAAACGAGAAGTTGCCCGATGTTAAGGTTTATCTTGAAAACGATGCAAATGCCGCTGCATTGGGTGAAGCTCTTGCGGGTTCAGGCAAAGGAAAAAACAGTTTTGTTGCAGTAACACTCGGAACCGGAGTCGGCGGTGGCGTAGTTCTTGACGGCAAGCTTCTCACCGGATGCAATGATGCAGGTGGTGAAATCGGTCACATCGCAATAAAATTTGACGGTGAGCAGTGTAATTGCGGCAGAGTAGGTTGTTGGGAAAGATATGCTTCAGCAACAGCTCTTGTTAACCAAACCAAAGCTGCAATGCTTGAACACAAGGGCAGCAAAATGTGGGAACTTTGTGACGGCAAAATTGAAAACGCAGGCGGAAGAACTGCTTTCGATGCCATGCGTTTGGGCGATGAATATGCAAAAAAAGTTTGCGAAAATTATATTTACTATGTTGCGGTCGGTGCAGCAAATGTTGTTAATATTTTTCAGCCGGATATGCTTTGCTTTGGCGGCGGTATCTGCAATGAAGGCGACACCCTGCTCAAACCTGTTGAAGAACATGTTGCAAAAATGAGATACAGCAAGAATCACGAGATTCAGACCGTAATTTGCAGAGCAACTCTCGGCAACGATGCCGGCATTATAGGTGCTGCATTGGTACAATACTAATTTCACGGAGGAATTCACTTGACCGAATTCATCAGATTGCTTGAAAAAAGCAAAATCGACTATAAAGAAAATGAGCCGATGAAAAATCATACCTCTTTCAAAACGGGAGGAAATGCCGAGGTTTTTTTGACACCTAAAGATGAAACTGAACTTGCAAAAATTATTGAAACTGCAAACAGTTTATCTTTGAAGCCTTTTATTTTAGGAAACGGCAGCAACCTTCTTGTCAGTGATGACGGCATCAAAGAAAGACCGGTTGTTCACATCGGCAAAGGCTTTGATTATATTAAGGATATTGACGACTGCACAATTGAAGTCGGTGCAGGAACAAACCTTTCGACTTTGTGCAAGTATGCTCTTTCAAAAGAACTTACAGGGCTTGAATTTGCTTACGGTATCCCCGGTTCCTGCGGCGGTGCGGCTGTTATGAATGCCGGAGCTTACGGCGGTGAAATGAAAGATGTTCTTGTGTCTTGCAATCATATTGATGCTGATGGTGACAAGGGCAGTTTTTCAAAAGAAGAACTCGATTTGTCTTACCGTCACAGCGTATATTCCGATTCGGATTACATCATAACTTCCCTTGTTCTTAAACTTCGAAAAGGTAAAAAAGAAGAGATTGAAGAAAAAATGCGTGAGCTTATAGGCAGACGCAAAGACAAGCAACCTCTTGAATATCCGAGTGCGGGCAGCGTTTTCAAGCGCCCGGAAGGATATTTTGCAGGTGCGCTCATTGAACAAAGCGGACTGAAGGGTAAGAGAATCGGCGGCGCTATGGTAAGCGAGAAGCACGCCGGTTTCATCATAAATTATGAAAACGCAACCACAACAGATGTTCTTGAGCTGATCAGTTTTTGTCAGAATACTGTTAAAGAAAAGTTTGGCGTTGAACTTGAAACTGAAATTAAAATCATAAATTAAAATAAAGTACAACAGGAGGGTTAAAATGTCTTTTTCGTCAAAAATAAAAGATGAACTTATTAAAATTGAAGATATGCCTGAATGTTGTGTCCATGCTATGGCGTACGGTATGCTGCTTTTTGGCAGAAACTTCAATTTAAGCGGAATTTCACTTATGACTGACCATAACGGTGTAGCAGATAAATATATTGAAATGGCAGAAAAAGCCTGTTCTGTCAAAGCTCTGAAAACGGTTTCCGATGCCGGCAAAATAACGGCGGATTTTTCTGAAGAAGAGGAAAGAAGAAGGGTGCTGTCTTGTTTTTCTTCAACGGGTAATGAGAGAGTTCTTCGTATTGACAGGGGAAACCTGAGAAATGAAAGCGAAGACGGTGATGGTTTCAACTGCTGCGATGCGGCATTTTTAAGAGGTGCTTTTCTTTCGTGCGGAACGGCATCCGACCCGAACAAGAGTTATCATATTGAGTTCGTTGTTCCTTTTAAGACTTTGAGTATGGATCTTATGAAGCTTCTCACAGATTATGGACTCAAGGCTAAGCATATGGTCAGACGTTATGTCAATGTTATTTATATCAAAGACAGTGAAAGTATTGAAGACCTTTTGACAATTATGGGTGCATCAAACTCCTCTATGGAAATAATGAACATCAAAATATATAAAGATATCCGCAATCTGACAAACAGGCGAAACAATTTTGAAAGTGCAAACCTTCTCAGAACAGTTGACGCAGCCTTTGACCAGGTTAATGCAATTGAAACACTCAAAGCAAGCGGTGCTTTTGTCACTCTCACAGACGATATGAAGCAAGTTGCACTTATCAGGCTTGATAATCCCGAAGCAAGTCTTCGGGAAATCGGTGAAATGTGTTCGCCGAAGATGAGCCGTTCCGCTGTTAACCACAGACTGAAAAGGCTTATATCAATGTCAGATAAATTAAAAGAAGAAAGTAATTCTCAATGATTCCCGGAGGTGGAATTTTGGATAATAAATTTTCCGTTCCGCAGAAGGAACTGGACAGACAAAAAGAATATGCAGAGATGGTAAAAACCGTGCTGACATCCCGTTTTGAAGATTTTCCCAAAGCATTTGTTCATACCTACGGCTGCCAGGGTAATGTTGCTGACGGTGAAAGACTGAAAGGTATTCTTTCAGAAATGGGTTATGTTTTCACAGATACGCCTGAAAGCGCAGATTTGGTTTTATATAACACTTGTGCAATCAGAGAACACGCTGAAGACAGAGTTTTCGGTAATGTCGGTGCGCTCAAACAATATAAAAAGAGTAACCCGAATCTCATAATCGCTTTGTGCGGTTGTATGACGCAACAAAAAAGTGTTGCAGAAACGCTCAAAAACAGCTATCCGTTTGTTGATTTGGTCTTTGGAACACACGTTTCACACAAACTTCCCGAATTTATTTATAAATGTCTTTGCACAGGCAAAAGGGTGATTGATGTTACGGATTCTGACGGCAACATTGTTGAAGGTCTCCCCGTGAGGCGTGACGGTACTTTCAAGGCTTGGATTCCAATTATGTACGGTTGCAATAATTTTTGCTCGTACTGTATTGTTCCTTATGTCAGAGGCAGAGAAAGAAGCCGTGACTTTGATGCGGTGATGAATGAAGTAAAAGAGGTTGTTTCACAGGGCTATAAGGAAATCACACTTCTCGGTCAGAATGTCAATTCCTATAATAAGGACTTACCGGAAGATAAACGTTTTCCTGCACTTTTGAGGGCAATAAATGAAATTGAAGGTGATTTCATCATTCGCTTTATGACCTCACACCCGAGAGACTGTACTTTTGAACTTATTGACGCAATGGCTGAATGTGAAAAGGTTGCAAAACATCTGCATCTTCCTTTCCAGTCAGGTAACGACAGAGTTCTCAAGGAAATGAACAGACATTATGACAGAAAAAGGTATCTTGAGCTTATAGAGTATGCTTACGAAAAAATGCCGGAGCTTTCTGTTACAAGTGACGTTATTGTCGGCTTCCCCGGTGAAACCTATGAGGAGTTCAAGGAGACCCTTTCACTTATCGAAGAGGTGAAATACACTTCACTTTTCACTTTCATCTTTTCGCCCAGACCGGGTACAAAGGCTTACGATATGCCTGACCCCGTTTCAAGAAAAGATAAGGGCATTTGGTTTAAAGAACTGACAGACCTTCAGGAGAAAATTGCAGGCGAGAGAACTGCATTGATGAAGGGCAGAACTTATAAAGTCCTTATTGAAGGTAAAGCAAAAGGTGAAGGTATGCTTTCCGGCAGAACTGAGGGTAACGTAATTATAGAATTTCCCGGTGAAGAGGACCTTATCGGTACATTCACCGATGTCAAAGTAACCAATCCCAGAACGTGGATTGTTTACGGTGAAAAAGTATAATAATTGTTTTATTATAAAAATTTTTTTAAGGAGTCACAGAAATGGACATTATCAAACTCACTCGTGAACTTGGTGCTGCAATTCAGCAGGATGAACGCTACATCAACTTCACAAAGGCAAGACAGGCTAATGAAAGTGATTCAGAGCTCAATGAGCTTATGGGTCAGATTCAGATGGTACAGATGAACTATCAGATGGAAGCATCAAAGGAAACTCCCGATTCCGCAAAAATGCAGGAATACGAAGAGCAGTTCAACGATGTATACACAAAGTTTATGGACAACGACAAAATGAAGGTTTATGAAGCAGCAAGAGCTGAAGTTGATGCTATGATGAACTACATTATGCAGATTCTCGGTCTTTGTGTTAACGGTGCAGACCCTGAAACTTGTGAGCCTGAACAGGAGCATCACCACGATTGCGGCGGTTCCTGTTCATCATGCAGCGGTTGTCACTGATTATTTAATTTTAAGAAGTTGAAATCACAGGAGGAAAAACAATTATGTCTGAAATGACGCCGATGATGGCTCAATATTTTGAAATAAAAAAAGAATACCCGGACACTATTTTGTTTTTCCGCCTGGGTGACTTTTATGAAATGTTTTTTGATGATGCAAAAACTGCATCTGCAGTTCTTGAACTCACCTTAACGGGCAGGGCTTGCGGCAACGGTGAAAGAGCGCCTATGTGTGGTGTTCCTTTCCATTCATCTGAAAGTTATATTGCAAAGCTTGTTTCAAACGGCTACAAGGTTGCAATTTGTGAGCAGGTTGAAGACCCTGCAACGGCTAAAGGTCTTGTTAAAAGAGATGTCGTCCGTATCATCACAAAGGGCAGTATCATCGAAAACAATATGCTTGATGAAGCGAAGAATAACTACCTCACTTCAATTTATCTTGATGAAAAAGGTGTAGGTATATGCTTTGTCGATGTATCAACAGGCACGCTGAATCTTACATTTATTGAAAACAGCAAGAATATTTCTTCTTCAATTATCAATGAGCTTGGAGTGTTTTCACCGAGCGAAATCGTATTGAACAGCGTTTGTGCAAAAAACAAGGCTGTTTCCGATTTTATCAGTCAAAAAATTGAAGCTTCCTGCGAGCTTCCCGAAGACAGTTATTTTGATTACGCAGACTGTCTTAATATTTGTGAAGAGCATTTTTCAAAAGAAAAAATTGCAGAACTTAATCTCCACTCCATACCTAATGCCATTTCAGCAATGGGTGTGTCCCTAAAATATCTGATGAATGTTCAGAAAAACGATCTTCAGAATATTAGAGAAATCAATCTTTATTCAGAAACCCAGCATATGAAAATCAGTTATTCCACAAAGAGAGACCTCGAAATTGTGGAAACGATGAGAAGCCGAGAGAAGAAGGGCTCACTTTTGTGGGTGCTTGATAAGACCAAGACCTCAATGGGAAAAAGACTTCTTCGTTCATGGCTTGAAAAACCTCTTGTAAATTTTGCTCAAATTACAAGAAGACACAATGCTGTAGGAGAGCTTTGTGACAACAGTATTAAGTTATCAGAACTTACAGCTGCAATGAGCAACATTTTTGACATCGAAAGACTTTTGACAAGAGTTGTTTTTGAAACGGCAAATGCAAAGGATCTCAACGGTTTAAAACAGACAATTGACCGTCTTCCCGATATCAAAGCACTTCTTTCCGATTGCACAAGTTCATACCTTAAGCAGCAATATGCTTCACTCGACCTTTTAACCGATGTTCAGGAGCTTATTGATGCCGCAATCAACAAAGATGCACCTTTCAGTATCCGTGAAGGCGATATTATAAATGACGGATTCAACGAGGAACTGGATTCTCTTCGTGATATCCAGAATAACGGCAAAAAATACATTGCCGAAATTGAAGCACGGGAAAAAGAAAAAACAGGAATTCCCAAGCTTAAAATCAGCTATAACAGAGTTTTCGGTTATTATATCGAGGTTACAAATTCTTATAAAGAGCTTGTGCCCGATGAATACATAAGAAAACAGACTCTTGCAAACTGCGAAAGGTACATTACTCAGGAGTTGAAAGACCTTGAAAGCAAGGTTCTCGGTGCTCAGGAAAGAATAATCAAACTTGAATATGAAATCTTCTGCCAGATAAGAAAATCTGTTGCAAAGGAGTTTAACCGTATTCAGTCTACCGCAGGTGCCATTGCAGTTACGGATGTACTTTGTTCACTTGCAAATGTTGCTGTAAGAAACAACTATGTTTGTCCCACAATGCTTGACGGTACTGCTATTGATATTATTGATGGTAGACACCCTGTTGTTGAAGCAATGCTCGGCGATATGCCGTTTGTACCCAATGATACTCACCTTGACTGCGATGAAAACAGGTGCGCAATTATCACCGGTCCCAACATGGCAGGTAAGTCTACGTATATGCGACAGGTCGCACTTATTTGCCTCATGGCACAAATCGGTTCTTTTGTTCCGGCTAAAAGGGCAGAGCTTTCCATTGTCGACAGCATCTTCACACGAGTTGGTGCATCAGATGACCTTGCAACAGGTCAATCCACCTTTATGGTTGAAATGAATGAGGTTTCAACAATTCTGAAAAATGCTAACAGTCGCAGCCTTATTATTCTTGATGAAGTGGGCAGAGGTACTTCAACCTTTGACGGTATGAGTATAGCAAGAGCAGTACTCGAATATATTGTTGACAAAAAGAAAGTCGGTGCAAAAACCCTTTTCTCAACTCACTATCACGAGCTCACTGAGCTTGAAAATCAGGTCGAAGGTGTTAAAAATTATAATATCTCAGTCAAAAAGCGGGGAGATACAATTACTTTCCTCAGACGAATAGTGAGAGGCTGTGCAGACGGTAGCTACGGCATTGAGGTTGCAAAATTGGCAGGTATTCCTAATCCCGTTGTTTCAAGAGCGAGAATGATTTTAAGTGAGCTTGAAAAGAATGCACCCGATTCGAGGACGGTGATGAACAGTATTGAAGTTCCTGATGAAGAAGAGGAACTTCAGATTTCACTTAAATCTACGGTTGATGACGAGCTTATCGACTCAATTAAAAATATAGATGTAAACACTCTGACTCCTTTGGAAGCACTTACAATGCTGCACGAGCTTGTTAAAAAAGCAAGGGGTACACAGTTATAACATTACAGAAAGATTAAAAGAAAGGAAGCGATGACTTTATGGCAAAAATCAATGTATTATCAAAACACATAGCTGAATTGATAGCAGCCGGTGAAGTTGTCGAAAGGCCCGCATCTGTTGTTAAAGAACTGATGGAAAACTCCATTGATGCAGGTGCTACGGCTATAACCCTTGAAATAAAAAACGGCGGTGTAACTTATATCCGCATCACCGACAACGGCTGTGGTATTGAAAGAGAAGATGTGCCCAAGGCATTTTTAAGCCACGCCACAAGCAAAATCAGTGATGAAGCCGACCTTAATTCAATTTTCACTCTCGGCTTCAGAGGTGAAGCTCTCGCTTCAATTGCTGCCGTTTCAAGAACCGAAATTCTCACGAAAACAGAAAAAGAAGAAAGCGGAACATCTTTTGCAATCAGCGGAGGAGTTCAGACAAGATATGAGCCTGCAGGTTGTCCCAACGGTACAACAATAATTGTGCGTGACTTATTTTACAACACTCCCGCACGAATGAAATTTTTGAAAAGGGACGTTTCCGAAGCAAATGCAGTTGCCGATGTTGTTGACAAAATAGCTCTTTCTCATCCGGAAGTGAGCATCAGATTTATCCGTGAAGGTAAGCAGGCACTTATTACACCCGGTGATTCGAGACTCAAATCTGCCATATATTCTGTTTTTGGCAGAGTTTTTGCCGATTCTCTTATTGAAGTTAACTATGAGCTTGATGGCGTTAAGGTTGAAGGTTATGTCTGCAAACCCTTTGCCGCAAGGCCTTCACGCTCAATGCAGTTTTTCTATCTCAACAAGAGATTTATCAAGTCACGTTCTTGTATGGCTTCGATGGAAAATGCTTATAAAAACTCCATTATGGTCGGTAAATTCCCGAGCTGTGTGCTGAATATAACAATTCCGCCTCAGACGGTTGATGTCAATGTGCATCCCGCAAAAACGGAAGTTCGTTTCAGCGATGAAAGACGGGTTTCGTCAGCAGTTTATTATGCAGTTAAAAGCGCAATCGAGGAGTTTGATTCTGCACCGAAGGTTGACCTTGCAAAGCTCAACAAGGTAACAGAAAAGGTTCATCCCGAAGCAGTGCAGTTTATGATGATTGACGAGGAAATTAAGACCCCAACTAAAGTTGAAAGTGCACCTGTTGAATCGCAAAATGAAATGCCTGTCAAACCTAAGGCAAAGCCTGAAGAGTTCTGGAACAAAATGTCTTCTGCACAATTTCAGACCTCTGTTGCTGCCCCGAACGCAGGCAACAGCCATAAAAAGGATAATGATGAACCTGATTTGTTAAGTTCTTTCAAAAAACAGAAGAAGGAAAACAAAATCAAGCCTTCCGAAATTGCGGTGAGACCCACTGAATCTAAACCGACTGAGCCAAAGAAGGCAGAGGAAGTTTTTATGCAGGCAAAATCTGCCGGTCCGGAAAAAGAAGAAACAGCAACCAAACCTGTAGTTCCGGTTTCCACCGCTAAACCACAGCCCGTTGTTTCAAATCGTAATGTTGAAATAAAAGCAATCAAACAAAGCGAAATGCCGCCTAAACCCTTGAGACTTCTCGGCGAAGCTTTTAAAACATATATCATTTGTGAGTATGATAACAAGGTGTGCTTGATTGATAAGCACGCTGCTCATGAAAGAATCATTTATAATAAAATGAGGAAAAATGCCGAAAACAAGGTTTCCTCACAGGTGCTTTTAACTCCCGTAACAGTTACTTTGAGCAAAAACGAGTACGATGTTGTTTTGGCAAACCGTCTTGTTTTCAAAAAAGCCGGTTATCTTGTTGAAGATTTCGGCGACGGCGTTGTAATTGTAAGAGAATGTCCAATGCTTATTTCCGGCGATGATATTGAAGATACTGTGATTGAAATTGCTTCATATCTTTGTGAAAACCGTATGAATGCCGAGCCGGAAAAAATTGACAGAATCTACCACACGGCCGCTTGCAAAGCCGCAATTAAGGCTGGATACAAAAACTCAACGGCAGAAATGAAAGTACTTGCAGAGCAGGTTTTGTATGACGACGATGTGAGATATTGTCCACACGGCCGCCCCGTACTTATAGAACTTTCAAAATACGAGCTGGAAAAGCAGTTCGGACGAATTCAGTAAACGGAGAATCAATATGAGCAAACCCTTAGTTGCAGTTATCGTTGGTCCCACAGCATCAGGAAAGACATCTTTGTCGATTGAAGTTGCAAGGAGGCTAAACGGTGAAATTGTGTCTGCTGACTCAATGCAGATTTATGAAAATATGAATATTGCAACTGCAAAGCCGACAGAAGAGGAAATGCAGGGCATACCCCATCATCTGATTGGGTTTCTGCCTATGGGTGAAAGTTTTTCTGTTGCTTCTTATAAGCAAAAAGCCGTTGAGGCTATTAACGATATTCTTTCAAGAGGCAAGCTTCCGATTGTTGTCGGCGGAACGGGACTTTATGTTGACACTCTCGTCAACAACACGGAATTTCTTGACTATGAAAAAAGCGATATAAGGGAAAAACTTGAAAAGCGAATGGAGCAAGAGGGTAGTGAAGTTCTTTTTGAAGAATTGAAAAAAGTTGACTCTGTTGCCGCTTCAAAGCTTCATCTCAATGACACAAAAAGAATTATAAGAGCCTTGGAAGTCTATTATTCCACAGGCAGAACAATAACTGAGCAATGTGAGAATTCACATCTGCACGAAAGTGAATATGATTGGTGTTTAATCGGTATTACTGCCGAAAACAGACAAGTTTTATATGACCGTATTAACCTGAGAGTTGACCTTATGGTGAAAGACGGACTTTTGCAGGAGACTGAAAGCTTTTTCAAAGGCGATTTTTCCAAAACTGCAAAGCAGGCGATAGGTTATAAAGAATTGAAGCCTTATCTTGACGGTCATGTGTCTCTTGATGAAGCACTTGAAAAGTTGAAGATGGAAACAAGGCGGTATGCAAAAAGGCAACTCACTTGGTTCAGAAGAAATGAAAAAATCCACTGGCTTAAAATTGACAAGTCCACTAAGGCTGAGCTTACAGACGAAGCTGTTAATATTATTGAAGAACACAGGAGATTGAAATGAAAGAGGGCAAAGGACAAAAATTTTCCGTTGCAGTTTTGATTTTTGTTGCTGTTTCGATTGTTTTATATATAATACAGGGCATTTATTTTGACAGTACAGGCAAGATTGAAACAGAGTATGCACTTAAGTCTACTCAAAAAGAGGTTTTGAGTGCTGAAGGCTTTGCGGTCAGAGATGAAAACAAAAGCGTTGACGGAAAAAATACATCAATTCTTTATAAAAGTTCCGATAAGGTTTATGTACCGGTTGTGTCAAACAGTGTTAACGTTGCCGTTAACGATACAATTGCTGTGTCATTTTCAAACGAAAATCAAGCTGATACTTACCTTAAACTTCAAGAACTTAAAGATAAAAAGAGCAACCTTGAAAATATGAAAAGTCAGGAAGAACTCAGCAGAGTTAATGTTATTTTCTTGAACTCTCAGATTTATTCTTCTGTTCAGAATTATTCTGAAATTATATCCTCAGGTAATTATTCTGAACTTTATGATGTTGCGGACAGCTTTGCCGATAATGCGACGTTGAAACAGATTGCAACAGGAAAAAGCTTTGATTTTACTGCACTTATAGAGTCATATAACAATGAAATTAAATCCCTTGAGGCAAGTTTATCCAAAATGGGTTATGTCAAGTCTCCTTTTGCCGGATATTTTGTGAGTGAAGTTGACGGATATGAAGAAGCTAAGAGCTATCAGGAGGTTGTTGATAAAAATATCTCTAATATGGAGGCCTCAGCCTTGTTGAATTCCGAAGCTAAAGCGGTAAGCGATGCGTACGGAAAAATAATTGCACAGCACACATGGTATATGCTTTTTGATGTTTCAATTGAAGATGCATCAATCATAAAAACAGGAAAAAGCGTCTCTGTTGATTTTCCGGAAAGAGGTGTTTATGATATACCGATGACGGTTTATGATGTATCTGACCTCAAAGATAATATGATTACCGTAACGCTTAAGTGCAAATATCTTAATGAACAGCTTTCGGTTTTGAGAAAAGAACAGATTGCAATAACAATTGAAGAATATGAAGGCTTCAGAATAAGTAATGATGCCCTTGTCAAAAACGAGGATGGAATTGACGGTGTATATGTTCTTGCAGGTAATGTGGCGACATTCACTCCTGTCAACATTCTTTATTACGGTGAAGGATATGTCATAGCGGAGAAATATGTTTTTTATACAGAGGACGATGAAGGCAACAGTATAGTGGACGAGAAAGCTACTTCCGCTTACCGTGAAATCAAAGCATATGACAGTATTATAGTGAAAGGAACAAACATTGAAGATGGAAAAGTTATCAGTTGAGCAGAGATTCAGTGATATTGAATATAACGTCAATGTAATTAAAGAACGCATAGCAAATTCAGCTGTCAAAAGCGGTCGGAATGAAAACGATGTCAAGCTAATGGCTGTAACAAAAACTGTTGAGCCGATTTTTATAAATCATGCAATTGATTGCGGTATTGACCTTATCGGTGAAAATAAAGTTCAGGAGTTTTTGTCAAAGAAACCTCATCTGAAGTTGGATAATTGCAGTGCACACCTTATTGGTCATCTGCAAACAAACAAAGTCAGACAAATTGTTTCAGAGGTATCAATGATACAGTCTGTTGACAGCGTAAAGCTTGCAAATGAAATTTCAAAAAGAAGTGAAACGGCAAGCATTATCACAGAGTGTCTGATTGAAGTTAACATCGGCGGAGAAGAAAGCAAAAGCGGAATTGATAAGTCTCAATTGTTTGAAATGATTGATGAGATTTCATCGCTTAAGGCTATTAAAATTAAAGGCCTTATGACAATTCCACCGATTTGTGGAACCGAAAGTGAACTCAATAAATATTTTTCAAAAATGAACGAATTATTTATTGACATAAGAGATAAAAAGTTAGATAATGTAGATATGAGCATACTTTCAATGGGTATGTCTTCAGATTATGAAACAGCGGTTTTGAACGGTTCAACGCTTGTCAGAGTGGGAACTGCTCTTTTCGGACAAAGAATATATTGATTTTAAGGAGTTTTTTAAAATGGGATTTGTAAAAAATATCAAGGATAAATTAAGTGAGCATTTCGTTTCAAATGAATATGATGAATACGATTCAGCAATCAGTTCCGATGATTACGAAGATGATGTTCTTGACGACGCAACGGTGAACTCAAGCATCTATGAATATGACAACGATGATTCACAGGATGATTACAGCTACTCGCCTCAGGGTACAATAAATGTTCCGGAGTATAACTTCAGTACTCAGAAAAAAGAGACAAAGAAAAAAGCTGAAGCACCTAAGAGTGGCGCCAGCATCTATAATATGAACACAGCAAGACCTGCCAACAAGTTTAAACTCAACTCAATTCTTCTTCGTGATATCTACGATGCAAAGAATGTTGCTTCTCTTATGATGGAAAAGGATACAATTGTTGTTGTCAACCTTTCACTTCTTACAGAGGATCAAAAGGTAAGAGCTATGGACTTCCTTGATGGTGCAAAGTTTGTCACAAAGTCGGTTTTTGCAAGATTTGCTGAAAATATCTGTGCTTTTGTTCCCGAATCAGTTGAACTGTTCGGTGACTTCTTCAGTCAGATTGACCTTGAATCGTTCAAATAATTTATTAGGAGGAAATTATTATGTTGACACCTCTTCAAATCAGCACACAGCGCTTCACACCCAGCGGTAAGGGCGGCTATAAAGCAGCCGAGGTGGATGCTTTTATCCAGAAGGTTTATAAGAACTATACCAAGCTTTTTAACGATAACAACACCCTTGGCGAAAGACTTTCTTCTCTTTCACCCGTAATTGACGAATATAATCAGAACAAAGCTGCAATTGCGAATGCACTTATTTCTGCACAGACAGTTGCCAACACTAAATTGGATGAAGCAAAGGCTGCAGCGGATGAAATTATCAGCGAAGCTACTGCGAAGGGTGATGAAATCATCAGAGAAAAGTCAGCTGAGGCTGAAAAGTATTATGCTGACAAAACTCACGAGGCTGACGTTAAGCTTACAGAACTTCAGACTGCTTACAGTAATATGAAATCTGAGTCTGATTCATACAAAGAAAACTATCTTAAAGAAGTTAATTTTAAAGTGAGTACAATTATTGAAGATGCAAACAATAAGGCAGCTTCGATTGTAGCAAAGGCTTACAGTGATGCAAAAACAGCACGTGAAAAGGCTGATGAGGTTATTTCTTCCGCAAATGCAGAACTTGATGCTATCAAAGCAGAAACTGCAAAAATCAAAAATGAGCTTGCTTCTTTGATCAAACTTGCTGAATCAGCGACAAAAGCGGTCGGTGATTACGAAAAGATTGAAAATTCGGTATATGCAACAGAAGAAGTTGAGGCTGAAAAAATCTCCGCAGAGGATATACCTGCCTTTGATTTTGAAATTGAAGCAGTAACCGCAGTTGCAGAAGAACCTGTAGCTGAAGGAAAAGAAGCCGATGAAATACCTGATGAATCCGCAGACGGTTTGTTTGATGAGGAAGAAGAAAGTCTTGATTTGGATCTTTTCTCACATTCAACACCTGAAATGCCGGATGTTAATTCTTACCTTTCAAAGATTTTCGACGGCACATCACAGGATGATTCAACTTTCGGCTTTAATGACCTTATTTCGGAATCAACGGATTCTGAAGAATAATTATTATTTTTAGTGAGGATACTCTTGAATAGTATATTTTCCGGTAAAGCAAAGAAAAATATAATCGCACTTGCAATTATAGTGCTCTTGGTCATTGTTGACCAGTTAATAAAATACGTTGTTGACACTTTGTTGAAACCTGTCGGCACAAAGATACTCATTCCAAACATTCTTCAGCTTCGATATTTGGAAAATGACGGGGCTATGATGGGATTTATGGGTGGAAAAACAGCTGTTATGACCGTTCTTTCCGTAATATGCTTTATTGTGGTTGCCGTTCTGATTTTTTCGGGAAAAATCACAAACAAGGTTGATTATGTTTCTCTTGTAATGATTTGCGCCGGAGGCTTCGGTAATATAATCGACCGCATTTTCAGAGGTTTTGTAATTGATTTTATTGAGGTATTGTTTATCGATTTTTATGTTTTCAATTTTGCAGACTGTCTGATTACCGTTTCAGCTTTTCTTCTGCTTTTTAATCAGGTATATCTGATTTTTAAGGAGCAGAGGGAAAAGAAAGCGCAGGTAGAAAATGGTTGATGCGCATATAATTATGGTTGATGATGAGCTTTCGGGTGAAAGAATCGACAAGGTTATTTTTTCAAAGTGCGACCTATCTTCTCGCTCTGCCGTGCAAAAGCTTATTGATGACGGCAATGTTTTTGTGAACTCAATAGTTATTACTAAAAATTATAAGGTGAAATCGGGCGACAAAATTACCCTTGTGATTCCAAAACCGAGGGATTTGGAAGTAAAGGCAGAGAGTATACCGCTAGATATCAGATATGAAGACGATGATTTGCTTGTTGTCAACAAGTCTAAAGGAATGGTAGTGCATCCTGCAGCAGGTAACTTTGACGGAACACTTGTCAATGCTCTTTTGTATCATTGCAAAGACAGTTTATCCGGTATAAACGGGGTGATACGCCCGGGAATAGTTCACCGTATCGACAAGGACACAAGCGGTCTTTTGATTGTGGCAAAAAATGACTTCGCACATATTTCGTTGGCTGACCAGATAAAGGTACATTCTTTTTCAAGGGAATATCAGAGTGTGGTTTATGGCAAATTTAAAAATTTTGAAGGCACAGTTGATGCTCCCATAGGCAGACATCCTGTTGACAGAAAGAAGATGACTGTCACGCCTAAAAATTCAAAAAATGCTGTCACTCATTATAAGGTTATTGATGAATATGAAGAGTTCACACATCTTGGTTTAAAATTAGAAACAGGACGAACTCATCAGATAAGAGTTCATATGTCATACATAGGACATCCTGTGGCAGGAGATCCTGTTTACGGCCCGAAAAAAGTCATTGAATATCTTGGCGGGCAATGCCTTCACGCAGGACTTATTGGATTCAAACATCCAAGAACAGGTAAGTATATTGAAATCAAAAGCGAGCTTCCCGAATACTTCACCGACTTTCTGAGGAGGATTAAAAAATAATGGTAAAAAACGGTAAAGCACTTTCCGGCTGGCTTATCGCTTCAGATATTGACGGAACAATCAATAATAAGCGAAGAAAGCTTGTTCAGAGAAACTATGATGCGGTTCATAAATTTATTGATGATTACGGAGGCAATTTCACTCTTGCTTCTGGTAGGGCTCCTGAGTCAATGCGTAAGCATTTTAAACGGCTCGATATTGCTGACGGCAAGGCTATTGTAATAAACGGTGCAGGTATTTATGATTTTGCTGAAGAAAAAATGGTATGGTCAAGCCCTTTGAATGAGCATTGCATTGATATGGTCAGAAAAACGGCAAAGAAATATCCGTATCTTGCTTTTCAGGTCATTACTGACAAGACTGTTATGCTTTTCAGACCGACCGTTGCGGCAAGAATTCTTGCAATTAACGCAAGATTACCTGTGAAATATTATTATAATTTTGATAAAATGCCCAAAGATAATTGGTATAAGGTTATTTTCACGGGATTTCCTACTGAACTGAAGCTTGTAAGCAAGTTCATTGAAAGTATGTCAAACACAACCGAAAATCTGATGTTCTCTTCAGTTTGCAGCTACGAAATGGTTAACGAAGATACCAATAAGGGTAAGGCAGTGCTGAAACTTGCCGAGCTTCTTGGCATTGAGAAGGAAAATACAGCCGCAATCGGGGACTATTTCAATGACTATGAAATGCTCAAGCAGGTCGGACTTCCCGCTTGTTGCGGACAAGCACCTAAAGGTATGAAGAAAATTGCAAAGCTGGTAACATGTCATTGTAATAACGGTGCTGTTGCAGATTTAGTTGAATATATTATAAAAAACTATGCTCATATATAAGGAGGATAACAATGGAAGAAAAAAGAAAAAAAGAACTCAAAAAAATTGCTGTTAATGTGCGTAAGGGTGTAATCGAAGGCACATTCAACGCAAAGTCAGGTCATCCGGGGGGATCTCTTTCAATTGCAGACATTGTCACATATCTCTATTTTGAGAAGATGAATGTTGACCCGCAAAATCCCGATGATGAAAACAGAGACAGATTTGTCCTTTCAAAAGGACATACTGCACCTGCTCTTTATGCGGCACTTGCTCACAGAGGATTTTTCCCCGTTGAGCTTCTCAAAACTCTCAGAAAGCCCGACTCAATTCTTCAGGGACATCCCAGTATGAGATATACTCCCGGTGTTGATATGAGTACAGGTTCTCTCGGTCAGGGTATTTCAGCCGCTTGCGGCATGGCTCTTGGCGGAAAACTTCAGGGCAAAAACTTCAAGGTTTATGTTCCTCTCGGCGACGGTGAAATTGAAGAAGGTCAGGTTTGGGAAGCAGCTATGTTTGCAGGCAATCGTAAACTGGATAACCTTGTTGCAATTGTTGACTATAACAACCTTCAGATTGACGGTTCACTTGATGAAGTTAATTCACCCTATCCAATTAAGGAAAAGTTTGAGGTATTCAATTGGAATGTAATTGAAATCAATGGCCATTGCTTCAGAGAAATTGAAGAAGCTTTCGATAAGGCTGACGAATGTAAAGATAAGCCGACCTGCATTGTTGCTCATACGGTAAAGGGCAAAGGTGTATCGTTTATGGAAGATAAATGCGACTGGCACGGCTCAGCTCCCAATGCTGAACAGTATGCACAGGCTATGGCTGAACTTGATGCCGCTATGGCAGAGCTGGAGGTGTAATTATGTCTGATGTAATCAAATGTGCAACAAGAGACGCTTACGGTGCCGCTTTGAAAGAACTTGGTGCAAGGGATGATATCCTCGTTCTTGACGCCGACCTTGCAAAGGCAACAAAAACAATCACTTTCAAAAAGGAATTTCCCGATAAGTTCATTGACTGCGGTATTGCAGAAGGTAATATGATGGGTGTTGCTGCAGGCCTTGCAACAACAGGCTATACTGTTTTTGCATCTTCCTTTGCTATGTTTGCAGCAGGCAGAGCTTTTGAACAGGTAAGAAATTCGATTGCTTATCCTAATCTTAACGTTAAGATCGGTGCAACACACGCCGGTATTTCCGTTGGCGAAGACGGTGCAAGCCATCAATGCTGTGAAGATATTGCTCTTATGAGATCAATACCAGATATGGTTATTATTAACCCTGCTGATGATGTTGAAGCAAAGCAGGCAGTTTTCGCCGCAGCTGAACACGAAGGCCCTGTATATATGAGATTCGGCAGACTTGCTGTGCCCCGTATAAACTCAGAAGATTATAAATTTGAATTGGGCAAGGGTGTTGAACTCAAAGCCGGTAACGATGTTACGATCGTTGCTTCGGGTCTTATGGTTAATGAGGCTCTTATTGCTGCTGAGGAATTGAAGACAGAAGGTATTGATGCACGTGTTATCAATATCCACACAATTAAGCCTATTGATAAAGATATTCTCGTTAAAGCTGCAAAAGAAACAGGTGCAATTGTCACAGCTGAAGAACACAGCATAATCGGTGGCCTCGGCGGAGCAGTTGCAGAAGTACTTGCAGAAGAGTATCCTGTACCCGTTGTTCGTCTCGGTGTAAATGATACATTCGGCAAGTCAGGCCCTGCTCTTGAACTTCTTAAGATTTACGGACTTGATGCTGAAAATATCGCTAAAAAAGCAAAAGCAGCCATCGGGTTGAAGAATAAACTCGGCAAATAAAATTTAAAAGGTAGGTTTATTACAATGAAAGAAATTACGAAAGATATGGTAATCGGTGATATTCTTGATAAGGAACCCGGCACAGCAATGTTCTTTTTGGAAATGGGTATGCATTGCCTTGGTTGCCCCGCATCAAGAGGTGAAACCGTTGAAGAAGCTTGCGCAGTTCACGGTGTAAGTGTTGATGCTATCGTTGCAAGAATCAACGAATATCTTGCTTCAAAATAAAGCTTTTCAACCTTGAGCCACCTGAAAATTCGGGTGGCTCTGTTTGTTTCGGAGGTAAAAATGAGCAAAGTTAAGCTTGACTCACGTCTTTCTATAGTCGCTTCACTTGTACGTCAGGGAAGTATCACCGCTGATATCGGTACTGACCACGCCTATCTTTTGTGCTATCTTATCGAAAAAGGCATTTGCCCCAAAGGTATTGCAGCGGACCTCAGAAAAGGCCCTTTAGAAAATGCCGGACGAACCGTTGTTGATTGTGGTATCACTGACAAAGTACAGTTGATTTTGTCTGACGGTTTGCAGAACATACCTGAAAATTCTGCTGATGATATCGTGTTGGCGGGTATGGGTGGAATTCTTATTGCGGAAATAATTGAAAAAGCAAAGTGGGTATATAGTGATAAAATAAATATAGTTGCTCAGCCAATGACACACGCTGAGGTTTTGCGGCAGTTTTTCTGTGAAAATGGTTTCAAAATTATAAGAGAAAGAACTGCAACTGACGGAAAAAGACTCTACTGTGCGATGTCTGCTGTTTACACAGGCGAAAAAAACGATGTTTCCAAAAGTTATTACTATTTAGGTGAGCTTTTGAAAAATGATGATGAAGTCACAAAAAAATATATAGACAAAATGATTTTTACTTTAGAAAAAAAGCTTGCGGCACAGAAAAATGCAGGCATTAAGGATGAAGAAAAACTAGAAGAACTCGTGTATGAAATCAAGAAGAAAGTTACGGAGGTATATGTATGATTACCGTAAAAAACATTTCCGATTACATAGATAAAATTGCACCTTATGACACAAAATGCGATTGGGACAATTGCGGTGTTTTGGTTGGTGATGATGAAAAACAAGTGAAAAAGATTGGCTTTGCCCTTGATCTCACAGGGGAAACGCTCAGCCACGCAAAAGAGATTGAAGCTGATTTGATTATTACGCATCACCCGATTATTTTCAGAGCACAGAAAAACTTTTTGAAAGGCAATCCGGCCTATGAACTCGCTGCAAGCGGCATAAGTGCAATATCAGCTCATACTTGTTTCGACTGTTCCGAAGGCGGTGTAAACGATGTTCTTTGTGAAGTGCTTGGTATAAAAAATGCAGTCGGTGTTCCCTGTGAAAAATGTCCGCTTCCTATGGCAAGAATTGGTCAGGTCGATGAGATCTCATCTTTGGATTTTGCCCAAAAAGTCAGTCAGAAACTGAACACTGTTTCAAGAGTTGTTGACTGTGAAAATACGATCAGTAAAGTTGCCGTTTGCGGCGGTGCAGGAATGGATTTTCTTGATTATGCAATTGCTATGGGCGCAGATGCTTATGTGACAGGAGACATCAGCCATCACGAGATGCTTGAAGCCAAGGAAAAGGGTATTACTGTTATTGCAGCAGGACATTTTGAAACAGAAAATACAGCAATGGGCAGACTGATGGGCTTAATAAAAAAACAGTTTCCCTCACTTGACTGTACAATTTTAAAGCAGTCAAACCCTGTTAAGTTCATTTGATAAAGGTGTATTATGGCATTAGACGGTATTTTTTTAAGAAAAGTCAGAACTGAACTTTTGAATGAGGCGGTCGGACTTCGTGTCGACAAAGTTAATCAGCCCACCAAGGATGAAATAATCCTCAACTTGCGAGGCAGAAGTGTCACAAAAAAACTTCTTTTGTGTGTCCGTGCCGACAGTCCCAGAGTTCATTTCACCACACACAACATTGACAATCCTCCGGTCCCGCCTATGTTTTGTATGCTTATGAGGAAGTATCTTCAGGGAGCTTTGATTGAGAATATAAGGCAGTTTGAAACCGATCGAATTCTTTTTATAGATTTTGATGCGACAAATGAAATAGGAGACAGAATCGAACTGACTTTGTGCATCGAAATTATGGGTAAGTATTCTAATCTTATTCTTATCTCATCGGGGAAAATTATTGATTCAATCAAAAGGGTTGATTATACAACCTCCTCCGTCAGACAAATACTTCCGGGTCTCGGGTATAACCTTCCTCCTAAACAGGACAAATTAAGTCTGGAATCCGCTGATGTTAAACAGGTTATTGAAAGAATCCTTACACAAAAGGATAAGTATCTTTCTTCAGCAGTTTTGAATACCGTTCAGGGAGTTTCGCCCATTGTAAGCCGTGAAATTGCTCACAGAACGGCATTTGAAGATGTTTTTGTCAGTTTATTGAGTTCGGTTCAGGTTGATATATTAAAGGCTGAATTGACACAAATTCAAAACAATCTCAACACTTTGTCAAAAGTTTATTTCCTGACAGAGGAAAACGATAAGCCGAAGGACTTGTCTCATTACCCGATTCGACAATATGGCGATAAGCTTAAGGTTAAAGAATACGAAAGCTGTTCAGAGCTGCTCGACGATTTTTATTTTGAGCGTGACCGAATTAACCGCATCAATCACAGAGGGCATGAGCTTATAAAGCTTCTTAACAATTTAATTGAAAGAACTGCAAGAAAAATTGCTTTGCAAAGGGAAGAACTTAAGCGTTGTGAAGACAAAGATAAGATGAGACTTTTTGGTGAACTCATTATTGCAAATATGCACTATCTTCAAAAAGGTGTCACTTATTACGAGGTTGAAAACTATTATGATGACTGCAAACTAATAAAAATTCCCTGCAGTCCGGCACTTTCTCCGCAGGAAAATCAAAAGAAATACTATAAAGAATATCGCAAAGCTCAGACAGCAGAAAAAATGCTGGTTGATTTAATCAAGCACGGTGAAGACGAAATTGAATATCTTGAATCCGTGTTGGATGAGCTTTCAAGAGCTGACACAGACAACGAGATTTCAGCCATCAGAATGGAGTTATCCGATGGAGGATACATCAAAAATACCAAGGGCAAAAAACAGAAGGCACCCAAAGAACTTCCGCCGCTTGAATTCAGAAGTGATGACGGATTTAAAATACTTGTCGGCAGAAATAATATTCAGAATGATAAATTGTCGCTGAAAACTGCAGGCAAAAACGATATGTGGCTTCATACACAGAAAACTCCGGGCTCACACGTTGTTATCTTCGGTGAGGGAAAGGAAATATCTGACCTTGCCATTGAACAGGCGGCAGCTATTGCAGCTTTCCACAGTAAGGCTAAGAACTCATCTCTTGTACCTGTCGATTATACAAGGGTGAAACAGCTTAAAAAGCCCAACGGCGGCAAGGCGGGTATGGTAATATACCACGAATATTGGACAATAATTACTAAACCTGATAAAGATTTAGTCGAAAGACTAAAAGTGAAATAATTTGAAAAGGAGGGGATGATATGTCCTTCACACATCTGCATCTTCATACAGAGTACAGCCTTCTTGACGGTGCTTGCAGAATAGGAAAGCTTATGGACAGGGTGCTGGAGCTCGGACAGAATGCAGTTGCAATTACTGACCACGGAGTAATGTACGGTGCTGTTGATTTTTACAAAGCTGCAAAAGAAAAGGGTGTGAAGCCGATTATCGGCTGTGAGTGCTATGTTGCTCAGCGAACAAGACACGACAAAGTTCACGGCCTTGACAATGAAAGATATCATCTCGTTCTTCTTTGTGAAAATAATAAAGGCTACCAAAATTTAATTGCAATGGTAAGTAAGGCTTGGACAGAAGGTTTTTACACTAAGCCGAGAATTGACCGTGAACTTCTGGAAAAACATCACGAAGGTATTATTGCTCTTTCAGGTTGCCTTGCGGGTGAGATACCGCAGGCACTTATGAGAGGGGATTATGAAACAGCAAAAAAAACTGCTGTTTGGTATCGTGACCTTTTCGGTGAGGGGAAATATTTCATTGAAATTCAAAATCACGGACTTCGTGAGCAACTCGACATTATTCCCGATTTAGTGCGTCTTTCAAAAGAAACAGGTATTCCTCTTGTTGCCACAAATGATGCTCACTATCTAAGAAAAGAGGATTCTTCTGTTCAGCAGGTGCTTATCTGTATTCAGACTAACCACGTACTCGGTGAAAGTACGGGACTCGAATTCAGTACAGATGAGTTTTATGTTAAAAGTGAAGAAGAAATGCTTGAGCTTTTTGCAGATATTCCCGAAGCTGTTGAAAATACTCAGAAAATTGCCGATATGTGCGATGTTGAATTTGAATTCGGCAACACAAAGCTTCCTCATTTTGAAGTGCCGAACAATATGGATCATTTTGAATATTTCAAAAATCAATGTTTCTATGGTCTTTCAATGCACAAAGGTGATAATCCGCCTCAAAACTATATTGACAGACTGAACTATGAGCTTGAAGTTATAAACAAAATGGGTTATGTGGATTATTTCCTTATAGTCCACGATTTCATAAGATATGCAAAAAGCAGAAATATTCCCGTTGGGCCCGGCAGAGGTTCGGGTGCAGGCTCGCTTGCAGCTTACTGTATCGGCATAACAGGTATTGACCCTATCGAATATAATCTTCTTTTTGAAAGATTTTTGAACCCCGAAAGAGTCAGTATGCCGGATTTTGATATTGATTTTTGTTATGTCAGACGTCAAGAAGTAATCGACTACGTTATTTCAAAATATGGAGCTGACCATGTAGCACAGATTGTTACTTTCGGCACAATGGCGGCGAGAGCAGCCATCCGTGATGTGGGCAGGGTTTTGGGTTTGCCTTATGCTACTGTTGATGAGGTTGCAAAGCTTATACCGAATGAACTGAAAATTACAATTGATAAAGCTTTGCGTTCGCAGGAGTTGAAAAATCTTTACAATTCAAATGATGATGTTAAAAAGCTTATCGACATTGCGAAACAGGTGGAGGGTATGCCCCGACACGCTTCAACTCACGCTGCGGGTGTTGTAATCACAAGAGATCCGGTTGCTTCTTATGTCCCCCTTGCAGTTAATGATGAAAGTGTTGTCACGCAGTACACAATGGTAACATTGGAACAGCTTGGACTTCTCAAAATGGACTTTTTGGGTCTTCGCACCTTGACTGTTATTGATGATGCTGTGAAGATGATTAAAAGAACAAATCCCGATTTCGATTTGAATAAAATCGACTATGATGACGAAGCTACTTTTGAAATGCTGTCTCAAGGCAGAACAGATGCCGTGTTTCAGTATGAATCAGCCGGAATGAGAAGTGTGCTTTCCCGTCTTAAGCCTCAGAGCCTTGAAGATCTTATTGCAGTTATTTCTCTTTACCGTCCCGGTCCTGCTGACTCAATTGATACTTATATTAATAACAGGCATAATCCGCAGGACACAAAGTATAAGTCTGAGTTACTGAAAGATATCCTTGATGTTACTTACGGCTGTATGGTATATCAGGAGCAGGTTATGGAAATCTGCCGCAAGCTCGCTGGCTATTCCTACGGCAGAGCTGACCTTGTGCGCCGAGCAATGAGTAAAAAGAAAATCGACATTATGGAAAAAGAAAGACAGATTTTCATTAGCGGTCTGCCTGACGGAAGTGTTTGCGGTGCCGTCAAAAACGGAGTCAGTGTTGAGGCTGCTAATGCTATTTTTGATGAAATGTCGAATTTTGCCAAATATGCATTCAATAAATCACACGCAGCGGCCTATGCTTATGTGTCTTATCAGACTGCGTATCTTAAATGCCATTATCCTTGTGAGCTGCTTGCAGCAACTCTGACCAGTGTTCTTGATTCTGCTTCAAAAGTGTCAACTTATATTGCGGAATGTACAAGAATCGGCATCAAGGTGCTTGCACCGAATATTAACAACAGCTTTGAAGGCTTTACCGTTAAAAACGGTGCAATCAGATTTGCTCTTCTTGCCATCAAAAATCTTGGCAGGGGATTCATCAAAACGATAATCGATAACCGTGAGCAAGGTGGAAAATATACTTCTTTCTATTCCTTCTGCAAACGTGTATACGGCAAGGAATTCAACAAAAGAGCCGTTGAAAGCCTTATCAAGTGCGGTGCGGTTGACGGACTTGACCTTAATCGCCGACAGATGCTTTATATGCTCCCGATTATTGTGGCAGAACTTGACGCCGATAAAAACAGAAATGTTATCGGTCAGATAGGCTTTTTTGATGAAGGATCAAAGTTTTCTCATATGAATGAGGTGTCTGCACCTGACCTTGAGGAAATGCCGTATAATGAACTTTTGCGTTTTGAAAAAGAAATAACAGGGCTTTATATATCCGGTCACCCTATGGACGAATACAAAGAACTGAGTCAAAAAATTAACGCTGACAGAATATCCGATATAATTGACAGTGACGGCTCTTTCGGTTCAAAGTTCAAGGACAACTCAAAAGTAAAAATTATGGGTATAATTTCAAGGCTCGAAAAGAAAACAACAAAGAACAATTCCACAATGTGCTTTGTTGAAATTGAAGATATTTCTTCTTCCGTTGAATGTCTTGTTTTCTCAAAACTGTTTGCAGACAGAGCGATGCTTTTGCAGGTTGGTAATATCGTGCTGATAAGAGGCAGACTCAGTATGCGAGAGGACAGAGAGCCGAGTGTTATCTGTGAAACTATTGAGCCTAATCCTACTAATTTATATAAGAACGAAAAAAACTCTGAGCCTCAAAAAAAGCAAAGAAAAGGTATTTTTCTTCGTCTTTATTCGGATAATACAAAGGCAGAAAGAAAAGTTAATCTCTTGCTTGATATTTTCTCGGGAACTTTCCCGGTTTATTGCTACTATACTGATACAAAGGTTTATAAGGCTGTCGGCCATGTTTCTTTGAATGAGCCGATGGTTGACGAAATGAAGCATATTCTTGGAGAAGAGAATGTTGTTGTGCGAAATTAAACATATTGTTTAGAAAAATGTAAGAAATGATGTGAATTTGTGTATAAACCTTGACTTTTAGGACTAAAAGTGTATAATAATCAATGATTATTTTTAAACTGTAAATATTTTGACGAAATATAATCTTAATTTTCAGAACTTCATACAGGTACAATCAGGAGGATGTTACAATGATTAAGACAATCGGTGTTTTAACAAGCGGCGGCGACGCACCGGGTATGAACGCTGCAATCAGAGCTGTTGTTCGTGCAGGCTGTGAGCTTGGAATGAAAGTGTACGGAATCAGAAGAGGTTACAACGGCCTTATGGAAGATGATATGTATGAAATGAATCTTCGTTCTGTATCCGATATTATCAACAGAGGCGGCACAATTCTTTATTCTGCAAGAAGCTCACGCTTCAAAACAGAAGAAGGTATGGCTGATGCTGTTGAGACCTGCAAAAAAAGAGGGATTGAAGGTCTTGTTGTTATCGGCGGTGACGGTTCTTTCAGAGGCGCAAGAGATCTTTCTCTGCGTGGTATTCCCTGCGTTGCTATTCCCGGCACAATTGATAACGATATCGGTTGCTGCGATTACACAATCGGTTATGACACATCAATGAACACAATTATGCAGATGGTTGACAGAATCAGAGATACTGCTGAGTCACACGATCGTTGTGCAGTTGTTGAGGTTATGGGAAGAGGTGCAGGTTATCTTGCTCTTTCTTCAGGTGTCGCTTGCGGCGCAACTTCAATTCTTATTCCGGAAGTTCCCTATAATTTTGACCGTGATGTTATCGAAAGAATGAAGAGAACACAAAAGAGCAACAAGGTTCATTTTGTCATCATCGTTTCCGAAGCTATCGGTGGTGTTGAAGAAATGGCAAAGAGAATTCAGGCTGAAACCGGTGTTGAAACAAGAGCTACCATTCTCGGTCATGTTCAGCGTGGCGGTTCACCCACATCTAAGGATAGAATTGTTGCAAGCCAAATGGGTTATCACGCAGTTCAGCTTCTTAAAGAAGGCATTGGCAACAGAGTTGTAGCAATGCAGAAAGAGAAGATTCTTGATTTTGATATTTTCGAGGCTCTTAATATGAAAAATACAGTCGATCTCGATATGTATAAGATGGCTCTTGAAATTTCGATCTGATTTAATTTTACTTTTCAGCAAAGAGCCTTTTAAAGGCTCTTTCTTTTTTATAAAACTTAGGAGAATTATATGGAAGAAATCAAGAAGGATAACACTAAGAAGAATAAAAAAGACAATATACATCAAGGTCACAGAAGCAGAGTACGTGAAGAATTTTATGCGAACGGTCTTGACGGTATGCCTGACCATAGAATTCTTGAGATGCTTTTATTTTTCGGAATTCCGTACAAAGATACGAATCCGATTGCACACGAGCTTATTGACAGATTCGGTTCTTTTGCCGGAGTGCTTGAAGCTAAAACAGCAGATCTTGTGTCTGTTAACGGTATGACTGAAAATGCTGCCTGTCTAATTTCTATGATATTACCCTTATATAAAAGATATATGGACGATATTACCAAAAGAAAACCGGTACTGAAAGAAACAGAAGAAATTGTTGAATTCCTCCGGGGTAAGTATGTAGATGCAAATGAAGAAAGAGTGTATGTTTTGTGTTTTGACCCAAATCATTGTCTTTTGAATTGCAGGATGATAAACGAGGGCGATATTTCTTCATCCGAATTTGATTTAAGAAAGCTGACAGCCGCTGTTCTCGAAACGAATGCAACTTCCGTTATTATTTCACACAACCATCCACACGGAATAACTTTGCCGTCAAATGAAGATATCAGTGCGACGGTCAGGTCTTATGAGCTTCTAAAAACTTTGAAGGTGCAGTTGCTTGACCATATCATTGTTTCTGAGACATCATATAATTCTCTTGTGAATATGCCGAGATTTGCACATATCTTTTATGGATTGGATCCGTTGACTTGAGATGAAAAATTTTAATTCCTGAACAGCTGTTCAGGAATTTTTGCTTCATAAATGAAGATAATACTTGAAAAAAACAAATGGGTATGCTATAATAAGAACAAATGTTCTGAAGGAGGTTTATTATGGAAAGTTTTAAGTTGGTTTCGCATTATAAACCGACAGGAGACCAGCCGGAAGCCATAGAAGCTCTTGTTGACGGAATCAACAAGGGATATAAAGAACAAACTCTGATGGGTGTTACCGGTTCAGGTAAAACCTTTACTATGGCTAATATTATAGCTAAAGTTAACAGACCTACTTTAGTTCTGGCACATAACAAAACGCTTGCAGGACAGCTTTGCAGTGAATTCAAGGAGTTTTTTCCTGAAAATGCCGTTGAATATTTCGTGTCATACTATGATTACTATCAACCTGAAGCATATATTCCAACTACGGATACTTATATCGAAAAAGATTCTGCAATCAACGACGAGATAGATAAACTCCGACACTCTGCAACTTCGGCTCTTTCCGAAAGATGTGACGTAATAATTGTGGCAAGTGTTTCGTGTATATATTCTCTGGGTAATCCGATTGATTACCGTAATATGGTTATTTCACTCAGGCAGGGAATGGAAAAAAGCCGGGATGAACTTATAACCAAGCTCGTTGAGATACAGTATGAACGAAATGATATCAATTTTGTCAGAAACAAGTTCAGAGTTCGTGGTGATGTTATTGAAATATATCCTGTTTACACGAGTGATACGGCAATCCGAGTTGAATTTTTCGGTGATGAAATTGACAGAATTTCAGAAATAAATCCATTAACGGGTGAAATCAAAAACAATGTGTCTCATGTGGCAATTTATCCTGCTTCGCACTATGTTGTATCGCCCGACAAACTCGAAAGCGCAATGGCTGAAATTAAATATGAAATGGAAGAACGTGTCATTGAATTCACAAAACAGGGCAAACTTCTTGAAGCTCAGAGAATAAAAGAAAGAACTCTGTATGACCTTGAGATGCTCAAGGAAACAGGCTTTTGCAAAGGCATTGAAAACTATTCGAGAATTATGGCCGGAAGAGAGCCTGGTGAAGCACCTTTCACACTTCTTCATTATTTCCCCGACGATTTTCTTTTGTTTGTTGATGAGTCCCATGTTATGCTGCCTCAGCTCAGGGCGATGTATGGCGGTGACAGGTCAAGAAAAGAAAGCCTTATTGATTTCGGTTTCCGTTTACCTTCAGCCTTTGATAACCGTCCTTTGAAATTTGATGAATTTTATTCGCTTGTGGGGCAAAAGGTATTTGTAAGCGCAACGCCAGGCCCTTTTGAAAAAGAAAAAAGCTCGCAGATTGTTGAACAGATTATCAGACCTACAGGACTTCTTGACCCTGTTATTACTGTGAAACCAACAGAGGGACAGATTGACGATATCGTTAGTGAAATCAACTTGAGAATTGAGAGAAAAGAGAGAGTTCTTATCACAACACTCACAAAGAAAATGGCTGAATCCTTAACAGACTACCTTGACGATTTGGGGTTCAAGGTCAGATATATGCATTACGATGTTGATACAATGGAGCGTATGGAAATTATCCGTGATTTGCGTCTTGGAGAATTTGATGTTCTTGTTGGCATTAACCTGCTGCGAGAAGGTCTTGACATTCCTGAGGTTTCGTTAGTAGCTATTCTTGATGCTGATAAGGAAGGCTTCCTTCGTTCCGAAACATCTCTTGTGCAGACAATCGGCCGTGCGGCGAGAAATGCAAACGGCGAAGTAATTATGTACGCTGATTGTGTAACTCCCTCAATGGAGTATGCAATAACAGAAACCGAGCGAAGACGCAAAATTCAGAATGAGTATAACGAAAAGCACGGAATCGTGCCGCAGACCATTATCAAGGAAGTGCGTGATGTACTTGAAATTTCAACCAAGGCTGTTGACACAGACAAAGCTTTCAAGCGTCTGTCACGCATTGATAAGGAAAAGGCAATCAGGCAGCTTACTGCTGAAATGAAGGATGCGGCTAAGATTCTCGAATTCGAATATGCGGCAATGCTCAGAGATAAAATTGAAAAGCTTAAAAGTATGATGTAATATTAGGATTGGTGTTTTATGTCACAAAAAGATTTGATTATAAAAGGAGCGAGGGAACACAACCTTAAAAATGTCGATCTGACTATACCCAGAGACAAGTTTGTTGTGTTCACGGGACTTTCCGGTTCCGGTAAGTCTTCTCTTGCTTTTGATACAATATATGCAGAGGGACAAAGGCGTTATGTTGAATCGCTTTCTTCTTATGCACGTCAGTTCCTCGGCCAGATGGAAAAGCCGGAGGTTGATTATATTGAAGGCCTTTCTCCGGCTATTTCAATTGATCAGAAAACCACATCAAAAAATCCTCGTTCAACAGTCGGTACCATTACGGAAATTTATGATTATTTCCGTTTGCTTTATGCTAGAATAGGCGTTCCCCATTGTACCGTTTGCGGAAGGGAAATCAAACAGCAAACAGTTGACCAGATTGTTGATAAGGTTTTAGAGCTGCCTGAAGGAACAAAAATTCAGCTTCTTTCACCGATAGTCAGAGGCAGAAAAGGTGAATATCTTAAAGAACTTGAAAATGTCAGAAAGTCAGGTTTTGTTCGAGTCAGAATTGACTCAATAACTTATGATTTATCGGAACAGATAAAGCTTGAAAAGAACAAAAAGCACAATATTGAAGTTGTTGTTGACCGATTGGTCATAAAAGACAGTATCAAATCACGTTTGAGTGATTCGATTGAAACAGCAACAAAACTCTCCGACGGACTGCTTATTATTGACGCAATCGACGGAGACGAAATGATGTTTTCTCTCAATTATGCCTGCCCTGAGCATGGCGTAAGTATCGGAGAGATTGCACCGAGAATGTTCTCTTTCAACAGCCCGTTCGGTTCATGCAAAAAGTGTTCCGGACTCGGTGTTTATATGGAAATTTCACCGTCTATGATAATTCCCGACAGAAAGCTGTCTATCCGTCAGGGTGCTATAAAAGCTTTCGGTTGGTCTGCAAAGGATTCCGGCAGTATTGCCGGTATGTACTTTGATGCTCTGGGTAAAAAATACGGCTTTACTTTTGACACACCAATTGAAGATTTCAGCCTTGAAGCATATAATGCACTGCTTTACGGAACAAACGGTGAAAAGCTTAAAATGGAACGCACAACCAGTTACGGAGGCGGAACTTATTTCACAGCTTTTGAAGGCATTGTCAATAATCTTCAAAGAAGATATAACGAATCATCTTCAGAACTTTCAAGGCGAGAGATTGAATCGTTGATGACGACAAATGAATGCAAAGAATGTGGTGGTGCCAGACTCAGCAAGGAGGCACTTTCCGTAACTGTTTGCGGAAAGAATATATATGAAGTATGCTCTTTGTCTGTCACAGAATCGTTGAAGTTCGTCAGGTCACTTAAGGATAATCTTACGGAAAGAGAAATGATGATTGCAAAGCTTATTCTCAAGGAAATTGAAGAGCGTCTTTTTTTCCTTGAGAGTGTAGGACTTAATTATCTCACTCTTTCCCGTCAGTCAGGCTCTCTTTCAGGCGGTGAAAGTCAGAGAATTCGCCTTGCAACACAGATTGGCTCGTCACTTGTCGGTGTGCTTTATATTCTTGACGAGCCGAGTATCGGTCTTCATCAGCGTGATAACGCAAAGCTCATCGTCACTTTGAAGCATCTTCGAGACATCGGTAACACTTTGATTGTTGTCGAACACGATGAAGACACTATGTTTGAAGCTGACCATATTGTTGATGTTGGCCCCGGTGCAGGTATTCATGGTGGCAATGTGGTTTGTCAGGGCACAGTTCAGGATATTATGAATTGTGAAAGCTCAATCACAGGACAGTACCTAAGCGGCAAAAAAAAGATTCCGATTCCCGAAACCAGACGCAAAGGTAATGGCAAGAAGATAAAAATATTTGAAGCAGGGCAGAATAATCTTAAAAATATCAACGTTGAAATTCCTCTCGGTCAGCTCGTGTGTGTAACAGGTGTATCCGGTTCGGGTAAATCTTCTCTTGTAAATGAAATTCTTTTCAAACATCTTTCAAATGAGCTCAACGGCTCTAAGAAAATCCCCGGTCAGTTCAGAAAAATGGAAGGCATTGAGCATCTGGATAAAGTTATTGATATTGACCAGTCACCAATAGGCAGAACACCACGTTCAAACCCGGCAACTTATACCGGTGTATTTACTGATATCCGTGAGCTTTTTGCTGCAACTGCTGATTCAAAAGCGAAGGGGTATAATGCAAGCCGATTCTCCTTTAATGTCAAAGGCGGACGTTGTGAAGCTTGTCAGGGCGATGGTATTGTTAAAATTGAAATGCATTTTCTTGCTGATATTTTTGTCCCTTGCGAAGTGTGTAAGGGTATGAGATATAACAGCGAGACTCTGAGTGTCAAATATAAGGGCAAGTCAATTTACGATGTGCTTGAGATGACTGTTGAAGAGGGAATGAACTTTTTTGAAAATCATAAGAAGATTTATAAAAAGCTGAAAACTCTTTATGATGTTGGTTTGGGTTATATCAAAATCGGTCAGCCTGCTACTACTCTTTCAGGCGGCGAAGCACAGCGAGTCAAACTGTCGACTGAGCTTTCAAAGCCTGCAACAGGAAGAACAATTTATATTCTCGATGAACCGACCACGGGACTTCACACTGCCGATGTTCACAGGCTTATCAATGTCCTTCATTCACTCGTTGATAACGGAAACAGCGTTATTGTTATTGAGCATAACCTTGATGTGATCAAGTGTGCAGACCATATTATCGACCTCGGGCCTGAAGGCGGCGACGGGGGAGGAACAGTTGTTGCAACAGGCACACCTGAAGAGATTGTTAAGTGTAAAGAGTCGTACACCGGTCACTATCTCAAAAGATATTTATAAATATTTAAGAAATAACTCTCCTTGTTGCTTTGGGGGAGTTATTATATATAGGTATATTTTTGAACTTTCTATTAACAAACTCACTCTTTTCAACAAAATTAATTTCATACTATTGCCTTTTTTTATTTAATATGATAAAATACTTCTTATGAAAATTATACATTTAGGAGAAGGTTGAAAAATGAAAATCCAATCATTACTTCACAAAGTCTTTGGCACTACTCCCGATACGGGCGTTCAGCCGAAGGAAGCCATTGCCTACGGTATTGCAGGCTTTGGACAGAATTTTATCTGCACCATTATCGGCTCATACATCACTATTTTTATGACCGACGCTTTGTTGTTCGGCTCTGATGATGTTTATGTAGGATCGTTAAAAGGTGCGATGGCCGTTGCGTTTCTTATGCTCGGAACAAGAATTTTTGACGCTTGTAATGACCCTATTATGGGTTCTGTTGTTGACAAAACCAGAACTAAATGGGGTAAATGTCGTCCTTATCTTAAGTGGATGGCAATTCCTATTGCAGTTATGACAATTGCTTGTTTCCTGCCGTTTTATACCCCGGGTACCACAACTACTTTTGTTATTGTTGCAATAGTTTATGTTATATGGAGTGTTGTTTACACTATCTGCGATGTTCCTTATTGGGCTCTTTCTACCAATATGACAAACGATACTGTTGTCCGTGGTAATATTCTTACTGTAGTTCGTCTTATGTGTACACTCGGTGCCGGTATTGTAACTGTAGGTGTTCCTATTATTACAAATGCTGTTACAGCCAAGTATAAGTATGGTGCTGACGATATCGATCTTATTATTGCAAACCATGCTTCAGAAGTCGATTTGCAGACAAAATTCCTTTTAAGCGGCGATTCTGCTCTCACTGAGGCTGAAGCAAGACTTCAGGCAGCCCAGAGCTTTGTCGGCAGAGTAATGCCCGAATTCATCAACCAGAATGCAGAAACACTCAGATGGACATATTTTATTTGTGCATTGGTATTTGTTCTTGCTGCAATTCCTATGTTCTACTATGGCTTCAAGCATACAAAGGAACGCATCACAACAGACACAACACCTCCTTCACTTGGTCATAACCTCAAGCTTCTTTTCAAGAATAAGCAGCTTCTTCTTGTTGTTCTCTCAGGTATCCTCGGCGGCGCAAGAATGGTTTATACATACACAGGCGGTCTTTATTTCGCAAAGTATGTTCTTAAAAACGAAGGTTTATATTCAGTTATAACACTTCTTGTTGTTCCCGGAGGTCTCATTGCATCTCTTCTTGTTCCTTGGATGAGCAAGAAATTCACAAAGAAGTGGACATACATTTATGTGCACATCCTTGGTGCAGTTGTAATGTTTGCTATGTATTTTGTAGGTTACGATGCTCCGTGGAAACTCGTTGTTTGTGCAATTGGTCTTGTTCTTCTTGGCCTTCCTCAGGGTGTTAATAACATTATCACTTATGCAATGATTGGTGATACTGTGGACTATCTTGAATGGAAAACAGGTGAAAGAGGCGAAGGTATCTGCTTTGCTATGCAGACATTTATGAACAAAATCGGTATGGCTGTTGGTGCTTTCATCGGTGTTATTGCTTATAACTTCACAATCAATCCCACAGCTGCTGACGGTATCTATATTACTCCCGAAGGCGAACAAACACTTTGGACAATGCTTGTACTTTCAGGTGCTCTCAGCATGGTTGGTACAATCATTCCTATGCTCTTCTATAACATCACAGAGAAGAAACAGGCTGAAATGGTTGCGGAAATCGAAGCAAAAAAGGCTGCAGCTCAGAAGTAATTCAAGGGCGGATTTTATCCGCCCTTGTAAGCTTAATATAAAAATTTAAAGGAGTGTACTTATGGAGAAAAAATGGTACAAAGAGATGTCCGTTTATCAGATTTGGCCTCGCAGCTTCTGCGACGGCAACGGCGACGGCATCGGTGACTTGAAAGGTATTCTTTCTAAGCTTGATTACATAAAGGAACTGGGCGTTGATGCCATCTGGTTCTCACCGCTTTATCCTTCACCAAATGCCGACTATGGCTACGATATTGCAAACTACCGTGACATTTCTGAAGACTACGGTACTCTTGAAGAGTTTAAGACTGTTATTGAGGAAGCTCACAAGCGTGGTTTAAAAATAATTATGGATCTTGTTGTCAATCATACTTCAACTGAACACGAATGGTTCAAGGAAAGTATGAAAGGCGAAGATAATCCGTATCACGATTATTACATCTGGCGCAAGGGCAGAAAACCGGGTAAAGAGCCGAACAACTGGCTTTCAACTTTCCAGGGCAAGGCTTGGGAATATTGCAAGGATATTGATAAGTACTATCTTCACGTTTTTGCAAAGGAACAGCCTGATCTTAATATGGACAATCCGAAGGTTCGTAAGGAAGTTAAGGATATTATTAAATTCTGGCTTGATATGGGCGTTGACGGCTTCAGAGAAGACGTTATCACCTTTATTTCCAAGAAAGAGGGTCTTCCCAACGGTTTCCCGCTTCCCACAGCTTGCGGTATCGAACATTATATGAATGGTCCTCACCTTAAAGAATATCTCCGTGAGTTTAAGGAAATCTACGATCAGTATGATTGCTTTACCGTTGGCGAAGCTCCTATGATGACAACAAAGAGAGCTCTTGAATTCATCAAGGAAGGCGATGACCAGCTTCTTAATATGATGTTCCACTTTGAACATATGGGTTGTGACAATGTTATCACAAACTGGATCGTGACACCCTTTAAACCGGGTAAGCTTAAGAAGGTTTATGCTCGTTGGCAGAAGGATCTTTACGGCAAGGCTTGGAATGCTAACTACATTGAAAATCATGACCAACCCAGAATCATCTCCCGCTACGGAAGTGAAAAATACCGTCAGCAAAGCGGTAAGATGCTTGCTACAATGTATATTTGTCAGAGCGGTACACCCTTTATTTATCAGGGACAGGAAATCGGTATGACTAACCCGAAGATTCCTACAATCGACAGATATAAGGACGTTTCCTCATTAAATACTTATGCATTGTTCAGAAAACTCGGTATTCCCGACAGTATCACAATGAAGTTCTGTATGTACGCTTCAAGAGACAATGCAAGAACTCCGATGCAGTGGAGTGCAGAAAAGAATGCAGGCTTCACAACAGCTGACGAGCCTTGGTTTGAAGTTAATCCCAATTACACAGAAATCAATGTTGAAGCTGAAAAGAAGAATCCTTATTCAATTCTTAACTATTATAAGAAGCTTCTTAAGTTCCGTAAAGAAAATGACATCGTTAAGTATGGCGACTTTGAAATGCTCAAGACCTGTAAGGATATCTTCGCTTATGTAAGAACTTATGAAGGTCAAAAAATGCTTGTTCTTTGCTCCTTTACAGAAAGAGAAGTTGAATTCAGGGCACCGAAGGAATTTGACCTTAATGCTGCTGAGCTTATGCTTTGGAACTATGAGAGCAATCCTACAATTCATAACGGCTTTATGACAAGACCTTATGAAACAAGAGTATATCTTATGAAATAATATGAGATAAAAATTATGGGGCTGTTGCACGAAAGTGTGACAGCCCGTTTTCATAACACGCCACAATGTAAA
>CAYUVR010000008.1:0-61969 GCA_964448225.1 uncultured Faecalibacterium sp.
CGGGCGTGTGCCTGTTGAGGGAACTGACTTTGACGACCTTTGTGATATGTACCGTGATTTCGGCTTTGGTGATGCCATAGCCATTGATGAAGCCACACATTCCTATGTGGCAGAAATCACCGACGGAGTGCGTATGCTTGCCATCTGCTGTGACAGTAAGGGTCAGGCCAAAGGCGCAATGGACGACAGACTTATGACCTGGGCAAAAGAGCAGCTCGACAAAGCCAAAGAAGACGGTTGCTCTGTCTTTGCAATCTGCCATTATCCGATTATTCCGTCTGTGCCCGTTTTTGATTTGGTGGGCGATGCAAAAATCAAGGATTGGCGAAAGGTTGCCTCTTTCCTTGCCGATAATGGCGTTGAACTCATTCTCACAGGTCATATGCACATTCAGAGCATAAATGAGTTTTACTCCGAAAAGGGCAACAGACTTATTGATATATGTACTGCCTGCCTTGTGGGAAGTCCGGGTAAATACAGAAAAATCACAATTGACGAAAACTCCGTTCTTAAAGTGAAATCCTTCGGTGTGCCCGATTTCGACTGGGATTTAGAGGGACTTACACCTCAGGAATATTTTGACAGTCATTTCTCATCTGCAATAGTTGCAAGAGTGCACGGTGCACTGAATGGTGGAAAGGGTATCGTCAAGCACCTGAAGTCATTCGCAAGAAAGAGATTCGATAAAATTACTGTCGGCACAGTGAAGCGGCTTTTCTTTATAAAAAGAGATAAAGAATTCGACAAGAAAAAGTTCACTGAATTTGTGGGCGAGGTCGGTGTAAGCATTTTCTTGGGTGACGGACCTTATGTTGAAGGTACACCGGGATATAATTTCCTTTCTGGTATTCTTTCAAGATTGTCCTTTGTGCTTAAAAAAATTGAGCCGAAACTCAGTAAAGACGGAGTTAAAATTGACCTGAGAAGCATGCTTCTTGATACTATCGGAAACAACAAAGGCTTTTCCGATAACGATGCTGAATTTACACTTTAAAAAAAGGTGATACTGATGCTTTATAAGAAAAACACAGAAAAAGTGCTCTCTGACGAACTTTTCAGAAATCCTACAAGCGAATACAGAGGCACACCCTTCTGGGCGTGGAACTGTAAGCTCGAAAGGGACGAGCTTTGCCGACAGATAGATATTTTCAAGGAAATGGGTCTTGGTGGCTTTCATATGCACGTCAGAACAGGTCTTGTAACACCTTACCTTTCAGAGGAATATATGGATATTATCAAGGCTTGTGTGAAAAAAGCAAAAAAAGAAAATATGCTCTCCTGGCTTTATGACGAAGACAGATGGCCATCGGGCTTTGCAGGCGGTCTTGTAACGGAAAATCCCGAATACCGTTCAAGATATCTGCTTTTTACCAATAGATCCTACGAGGAAAACAATGACACTTACTCTAACAATATTTCCCGCGCAGAGGGCGGAAGAAATTGCAAGGGTAAGTTTATAGCCGTATATGATGTTATCCTTGACGCAGAGGGCTTTCTCAAATCCTATAAGCGTATAGAAAAAGACACTGCTGCCGAGGGTGACAAGTGGTATGTCTATATGGAAATCGCTACCCCATGGAGCAGATATAATAATCAGACCTATGTTGACACCCTCAACAAAAAGGCTATTGAAAAATTCATTGAAATTACTCACGAAAGATATAAGAAAACTGTAGGTGAGGACTTCGGCGGTGCTGTTCCTGCAATTTTCACCGATGAGCCTCAGTTTTCACGCAAACAGACCTTCAACAACTCTACCGACAAGGACGATGTAACTCTACCCTGGACTGACGATTTTCCCGAAACCTATAAGCAGATGTACGGTGATGATATTCTCGAACGTCTTCCTGAGCTGTTCTGGGATTTAAAGGACGGACAGGTCAGCGTGCACCGTTATCATTATCACGACCATATTGCAGAGCGTTTTGCCCGTGCCTTTGCCGATACGGTAGGAGCATGGTGCCGCAGAAACGGCATTGCGCTTACAGGTCATATGATGGAAGAGCCTACACTTAAAAGTCAGACAGCCGCACTTGGTGAAGCGATGCGCTCATACAGAGGCTTTGACCTGCCCGGTATTGATATGCTCTGCAACCGTTATGAATTCACAACGGCAAAGCAGGCACAGTCTGCGGCACATCAGTTCGGCTATGAAGGAGTTCTCTCCGAGCTTTACGGCGTTACGGGCTGGGATTATGACTTCCGAGGGCACAAGCTTCAGGGTGATTGGCAGGCGGCACTCGGTGTAACAATCCGTGTTCCCCATCTTTCCTGGGCTTCAATGGCAGGTGAGGCAAAGCGTGACTATCCTGCATCAATTCATTATCAGTCTCCCTGGTATAAGGAATATCCCTACATAGAAAACCATTTTGCAAGAGTCAACACGGCTCTTACAAGAGGTAAGCCCGTAGTCAAGGTCGGCGTTATTCATCCCGTTGAAAGTTATTGGCTTCACTGGGGTCCCAACGATAAATCTGACCTTATCCGTGAAACTATGGATAAAAAGTTTCAGGATGTTACTCAGTGGCTTTTAAAGGGAAGTATAGATTTTAACTTTATAAGCGAATCTCTTCTTCCGTCTTTATGCAAAGAAGGTGGCAATCCTCTTAAGGTGGGCAGAATGGAATATGATGCCATTGTTGTGCCCGACTGTGAAACATTACGTTCTTCAACTCTCATTAGACTTGAAAGGTTCAGAGAGCAGGGCGGAAAACTTGTATTTATGGGCAATGCACCGAGTTTTGAAAATGCGGTAAAATCTGACAGAGGCAGAATGCTTTATGAAAAATCAGTATGTATCTCCTTTGACAGAGCAAGACTTCTTTCTGTACTCGATGATAACAGAACAGTAACTCTCCGTTACGATAATGGCAAGCTTACTGACGATTTCATATATCAGCTCCGTAAGGACAATGACTGCCAATGGCTCTTCATTTCTCATTGCTGTGAGCCTTACAACAAGGATGTTTTCCGCAACAAAAATCTGCGAATTATTCTGAACGGTGAAAAGAAGGTTACGGTATACGATACGCTTACAGGCAAAACTTATCCTGCTGATGTTGATTATGTGGGCAGTAACACCGTAATCAGAAAGAAGATGTTTGACTATGACAGCCTTCTTCTTAAAATCGAGGACGGTAAAAGTGAAGCCGCTTCAGCAGCAAATAAAAAAGAGCTTGACTGTGTAAAGATTTCATCAGAGGTTCCCTATACACTTGATGAAAAGAATGTACTTCTTCTTGATATGTGTCAGTTCAGCGTGGATGACGGTGAGTTTATGGGAGAAGAAGAAATTCTCAGAGCCGATAACATAGTAAGAAAAATTGCAGGACTTAAGGAACGAAACGGCGCCGTTGCTCAGCCCTGGGTTATACCGCCCGAAGAGCCTCGGCATACAATTACATTAAGGTTCACTGTGGATTCTCTTATTGATGTGAAAAATCCCGTGCTCGCTCTCGAGGATGCCGAAAAAGCAGAAATAACCTTTAACGGAAAGAGCGTACCAAATACTGTAATAGGCTGGTATGTGGACAAGGCAATAAAGACCGTAGAACTTCCCGATATGCCTAAGGGTAAAAATATTATCACAGTAAAGCTTCCCCTCGGTAACCGTACAAATACAGAATGGTGCTATCTTTTAGGTGATTTCGGTGTTAAGGTTACGGGCAGGAAGACTCAGCTGACAGAACTTTCCGAAAAGCTGTGGTTTGGTGATATTGTAAATCAGGGCCTTGCTTTTTACGGCGGAAACATCACATATCATATAGGCGATATATCTGCTGAAAAGGGCGAAATTGAGGTTATGATACCTCAGTACAGAGGTGCTCTCATTAAGGTGCTCGTTGACGGTGAGGATAAGGGCAATATTGTCTTTTCGCCTAACAGCCTTCGCATTACGGGGCTGACAAAGGGTATACATAAGCTGGATATAAAGCTTTACACACACAGATTCAATTCCTTCGGTGCAGTTCACAATGCTGATACTGCTCTTGACTGGCACGGCCCTGATGCCTGGCGTACGAAAGACGAAAAATGGACTTATGAATACAGACTTAAAGAAGTGGGCATTCTGTCTGCTCCCGTAATTAAGGCGTGAAAATTTTAAAGCAAACACTTTAATAAACAGCAGTGAGGTGACTTTATGTTAAAAGCAAATTGGATACACCCGTTCTATAATATGGATAAGGCCTGCCCTCTTTTCAGAAAGGATTTCTGTATTGATAAAGAGGTGTCATCAGCCACTCTGAGCGTGACGGCAAGAGGCGTATATGAAGCGACTCTCAACAATCATCGTGTGGGGGACTTTATTATGGCACCCGGCTGGACATCATATCATAACCGTCTGCAAGTTCAGACCTATGATGTGACTGAAATGTTGTGTGAAGATAATGTTCTGGTTTTAGAACTCGCTGAAGGCTGGTTCTGGCGACTGAAAAACAAGCAGCCTAAGGCAATTATAGCTGAACTTCACATCGTCTATGCTGACGGCAGTGAAGAGTATATCGGCACCGATGAAAGCTGGCTTGTTGCAGAGAGCAATCTGCGTTTTTGCCATCTGTATGACGGTGTTAAGTACGATGCCACTCATATACCTTTTTATGACACCTGTGCAGAAATTGCCAAAGATAACTCTCAGAATTTACTCATTGCTCAGCAGGGTGAAATTGTAAAAGAGCAGGAAAAACTGAGTGTGAAAAAGATTATTACCACACCCAAGGCCGAAACTGTTCTGGATTTCGGACAGAATATGACGGGCTATCTTGAAATTACCCTTGATGCGAAAGAGGGCGACAAGGTTTCCTTTTCCTTTGGTGAGATTCTTGACAAGGACGGCAATTTCTATAATGAAAACTACCGTAAGGCAAAGGCGCTTTATGAATACACCTGCAAGGACGGTGTACATACCTACAAGCCGAATCTTACCTTTTACGGCTTCCGTTATGTCCGTATAGACTCATATCCGACTGAAATCAAACCTGAAAACTTCACTGCTATAGTCGTGCATAGTGATATGAAACGTACGGGATATATTGAAAGCTCTGACCCGATGCTCAATCAGCTTTTCAGCAACATTATATGGGGTCAGAAAGGTAATTTCCTTGATATTCCCACCGACTGTCCTCAGCGTGATGAAAGATTAGGGTGGACGGGAGATGCTCAGGTATTTATCCGTACCGCAAGCTATAACTATGATGTGCTGAAATTCTTCAAAAAATGGCTCGGTGATGTCAAAGCCGAGCAGTATGAAAACGGCGGTGTTCCGGACTTTATACCAAGCATCTATCCGAGAAAGCCGAGACTCAGCACCGCCTGGGCTGATGCAATCGCTATCTGTCCCTGGCAATGCTATCTTACATACGGTGATACTGAAATTATAGAAAATCTCTTCGAGCCCGTCAGAAAATGGGTGGATTACATAACAAAAACTACTACCAAGAAAAATCTGTGGTTTGGCGGTGACCATTATGCCGACTGGCTTGAGCTCGGTGGCGAATACGGTAAATGCAAGGGGCCTACCCGTGATGACCTTGTTGCCTCTGCCTATTATGCCAACTCGGTAAATATCCTTGTTAAAATGGGAAAGGTGCTGGGATACGATGTCAGCACTTATGAAGAGCTTCATAAAAATATCCGTTCTGCTTTTATAAAGGAATTCCGTGATGATTTCAAGACTCAGACCGAGCATATTATGGCTCTTCAGTTTGAGCTTACGGATAAGCCTCAACAGGTTGCAGATTCCCTTGCAGAGCTTATTCATAAAGAGGGAGATAAGCTACAGACAGGCTTTGTAGGTACGCCTTATATTCTGCACGTTTTATCACGCTACGGCTACACAGAGCTTGCATACACTCTGCTTCTGAGAAGGGAATATCCGTCCTGGCTCTATCCCATCAGCAAGGGAGCAACAACAATTTGGGAGCATTGGGACGGCATTAAGCCAAACGGTGATATCTGGCCCGCCTCAATGAATTCCTATAACCACTATGCTTACGGTGCAGTGGGTGACTGGATGTACGGTGTTGTGGCAGGTATCAATACAGTGGAGGATGCCCCCGGTTTTGCAAAAATTCATTTTGCACCTGTTCCCGATGACCGCGTTGATTGGTTCAAGGCTGAAATCGACACTGTAAATGGAAAGGTGTCTTCACGCTGGTGGCACGAAAACGGCAAGGTGCGTTATGAAATAGATACTCCCGTTGACTCCACTGCTCTGATAGACGGAAAGGCATACGAGCTTTCTGCCGGTAAACATATTTTTTAATTTATCGGATAAAATCTATTGTTTTGATTATAAAAATATGTTAAAATCAAACAAAACAAACTAATGGAGATGATATGATGTTGAAAAACAAAAAAGCCTCTTCTGCGGAAATTCCTCAGAATGCTTTAACAGGAAACGATGGCAAGTACCTGTCAAAATTTGAATATGTGTGTGTTATGCTTTCAAGAATCGGCGGTATGTTCGGTACCACACTTACCGGTTCACTTGCAGCAGCCTTCCTGCACGAACTTTATTTTGGCCCCGCAGGCGTCAGCTCAGACGAAATTGCAGACATTCTCGCCCTTCAGACTACAATTACAACTATTTTAGGTATTGCAGTAGGTGCTATTGCCGGTATTATTATTCAGAAAACCAGAACCCGTTGGGGCAGATATCGTCATTGGTATGTTATTTGTCTTATCCCTATATTCGCTCTCACAGCGTTATATTTCTATGTACCCGAAGGCTGGACTGTTCAGCAGATGACTGTTTTCCGCTATGGTATTGCTTGCTGTCAGACCATATTTAACACATTTAATAATGCCGGTCAGAATATCGTGCAGGTTATTTCTCCCAATCCCAAGGAAAAGAAGACCGTTGCAACTATCTGGCAGTTGTCCTATTATATCGGCTATGGCGGAGCGTATATCGCAACCTTTGTTTACGGTATCTTCAGCGATGACAAGAACAAGATGTATATGACACTTGCTCTTGTTGCTGCTTCAATTACTGCTTTCGGCAACCTTATGTGCGCTCTCTTCTGTAAGGAAAGAATCGAGCTGCCTAAGAAAGAAAAAGTCAAGGTTTCAAAGGCTCTGCTTACTCTCTTCAAATACAGAAACTACAGAGCTTTCCAATATATGCAGTGGGTAAACAATTTCGCCTGGCTCGGCAAAATGTCAACATATCTCGCTGCAATTACAGTAGGATCATCAAAGAATCTTCTTCTCACACTTCCTACTGCTGTAGGTACGGTTGTAGGTAACCTTATCTGCACAAAGCTTTCAAAGAAGCATGAACCCACAAGGCTGCTGAAATTCTGCGGTATCTATTCACCGATTGCTGCTTGTGTGCTTTTCGGTATCTGCTTTGTTGAAGCAAAAATGGGAATCAGATTCTTTGAAGGCTGGAACAGTATATTCTTCTATGTATTCTATTTTATTTTCGGTATCGGTATCGGTATCCAGGAGCTTTCAAAATCTCACTTAGATGTTGAATTCTATGACTATCTTGAATGGCAGACCGGTGAAAGAATGGAAGCCGTACAGGGTATCATTCCCGGTTGGATAAACTCAGGTTGCAACTATCTTAAAGAACTCGCAATTCCTTATATGATTGCCTGGGCGGGATATATGTCCTCAACAGAGGGCGACCTCGTTAAAACAATGCAGGCTCAGCCTACATATCTTGACACCTGCCTTAAAATTCTTGCATTCCTTCTCTTCGGCTACACTCTTGCAAATGTTCTCAAAGCCCTTATTCTTAAATTCTTCTATGATGTTGAAGGTGAAAAGAAAGAGCAGATGTACCGTGAACTTGAAGTAATCCGTGAGGAACGCCATAAAGAAAATGAAAGCATTAAGCAGGTAAAAGAAGCTATCGGTGATAATTAAAGTAAACTGTTGAGGAAAAATATATTTATGAAAATTACATCTGAAAGCACTCTTTCTGATGTGCTTAACAATCCTGTCGGTTACGATATTGCTCAAAAGGTAGTTTACCGTAAAAACTTAGATGTCGCTATTCTCTCGGATGCGGCATTCTGCAGTATGACTGTAGCAGAGCTTCTGGGTGATAAACTCACGGATGAAGCTATGAAATATCTTCTTGATATTCTGAACGGTAATCCCGAAAAGGTTATATCGAAAAAGGAAACAGACCCCGAATGGTGGAAGGAAGCGGTTATCTATCAGATTTATCCCCGTTCATTTATGGACTCAGACGGTGATGGAATCGGTGATTTGCAGGGAATAATCTCAAAACTCGACTATCTTAAAGAGTTGGGTGTTGACGTGCTATGGCTCAGTCCCATTTACGATTCGCCTAATGACGATATGGGCTATGACATCCGTGATTATCAGAAAATTATGACCGAATTCGGCACAATGGATGATTTCGACGAGATGCTCTCTGAAATCCATAAGCGTGGAATGAAGCTGATTATGGATCTTGTTGTAAATCATACCTCCGATGAACACGAATGGTTCAAAAAGGCTCTTGCAGGTGACGAGAAATATAAGGATTATTATTTCTTCCGTAAAGGCAAGGGTGACGGAATCCCTCCGAATAACTGGACATCGTTTTTCTCGGGCTCTGCGTGGAATTATTATCCCGAGCTTGACGAGTGGGCACTGCATCTTTTCTCAAGTAAGCAGATGGATCTTAACTGGGATAACCCTGAACTGAGAAAAGAAGTTTACGATATGGTTTCCCGGTGGCTCGAAAAGGGTGTTGACGGCTTCAGAATGGATGTTATAACGCTTATTTCAAAAACTCCCGGACTTCCTGACGGTGACCTGACTGTTGCCAAGTTTTTCGGTTGCGGTGCCGAGCATTACTCATGGGGACCGAGACTTCACGAGTATCTTAGTGAGCTTAATGAAAAGACCTTTAAAAACTTCCCCGGATCCTTCTGCGTTGCAGAGCCCTGCAGCACGGGTATTGAGATGGTAAAGCTTATCTCCGACGCTTCAAGAGGAGAAGTCCGTCAGGCATTCCTCTTTGACCATATTGAAAATCCGGGCAAATCCAAATATCAAGATTATAAATATAACCTTAAATATTTAAAGGAAGCATTTATAGATTATCAGTTCTCTCTTTGCGGTTCATCCTGGCCATCATTGGTTATCGAAAATCACGATAATCCGCGAATGGTGTCAAAGGTAAATCCGAACCCGAAATTCAGAAAGCCTCTTTCAAAGCTTCTCGGCACAATGGTTCTTACGGGACGCGGCACACCTTATATTTATCAGGGTGAAGAATTGGGAATGATGAACTGCGATTTCAAGGATATGAGTGAAATCCGTGATGTTGAGGCTGTAAACAGATACAACGAAAACATTGAAATGGGCAGAAGCCCTGAGGATGTTTTTGCAGAAATCTTAGTGGGCGGCAGAGACAACGCGAGAACTCCCATCCCTTGGGATGACAGTGAAAATGCAGGCTTCACAACGGGTATGCCCTGGCTTCGTGTTAACGGTGACTATAAGGAATGTAATGTAAAAGCTCAGCTTCAGGATGAAACAAGTCCATTTCACTATTACAGAAGGCTTATGGAGCTACGTAAGAAAAACAAATCGACTTTGGTTTACGGTGATTTCAGACCCATTGAAACAAATGACGAAACCTATTGTTTTTACAGAGAGTCTGACGAAGGAAAGTTCTATATTGAAATGAACCTTGCAGAAAACGAAATCGACAGACCAAAACATGCTGAAGGCGAATGTGTGCTTTCAAATTATTCCGTTTCTTCAGATAAGCTTCGTGCTTATGAAGTAAATATTTACAGAATGAAACCTGCTGAATAAGGAGATGTTATAATGTCAAAAGCAAAAAAAATTCTCATCATTTTTGCGGTGTTGGTTGCTCTCTTTGTGGCATCAATAATCTATTTTGAAATTGACCCTGAAAATACAAATATTGATTTTAGCCCTGCAAATGCTCAGAATGAAACCGATAAAACAATAAGATTCGACGAAAACGGTAAGCTTAAAATATTACATATTGCCGATACCCATCTTAATTATGATAAGCATTTTGATGCATCGGTATGGGTAATTGCAGAAGCCTGTGATGTGGAAAAACCTGATTTGGTTGTACTTACAGGTGATAATACACATCCTGACGAGGATCCGGAAAAAACCAAGAAGCTTATCAATGCTCTTATGAATATTTTTGAATCAAGAAAGATTCCCGTTGCCGTAACCTTCGGTAATCACGATGCAGAGAAAGGCCCGATGACAAGAAAAGATATTATGGAATATTACAATACCTTCTCTTGTGTAATATCTACCGATGGCAGTACGAATTTCAAAAACTGCGCTACATTCAATATTCCCGTACTTGCTTCAGACAGTGATGAAGTTAAATTCAATATCTGGGTGTTTGATTCAGGCGATTATGATGAAGATGAGCCAAGACATTATGACCGTGTACGCACCGAGCAGATTGAATGGTACAAAGAAACAGCAGCAAAGCTCAAAGAAGAAAACGGCGGTGAAACCGTAAACTCTGTTGTTTTTCAGCATATAATTGTACCCGAAATCTATGATGTTCTTAAAAAGGTAGATTCAAAGAAGCCTTACGCACTCCCGCATATTTACAACGAAGGCGAATATTATATGTTTGACGAAGAGCAGGTCAATTACGGCAAGCTCAACGAAAAGCCCTGTCCCGGTTATTACAACGACGGTCAGTTCGATGCTTTGGTTGAAACCGGTGATGTGCTCGCAATGTTTACAGGTCATGACCACACAAATGCCTTCGGTGTAAGAAATCAGAATATTGATATTTATACTTCTCCTATGACTCGTTATAAGGGGCTTGCTTATACAACTCAGTACGGTTACCGTGTAGTTGAGATTGATGAAAACGACACATCTACTTATGAAACAAGAGTAGAGCGTCTTTATGATGTCTTTGACTTTGATTACATAAATACTGCAAAGGATAACGGCGATAAGTATTCATGGAGAATTGCTTTCGAGCTTGCAGTTAAGGGCAAGGCTCAGAAAATCTGTATGAATCTCTGGCATTCAGTAATAGAATTATTTACAGGCAGAACAGTTGTATATCCGGACTAAAGCAAACAAAAAAACTGCAACGTTATTTGAAAAAAAGTGAACATACTGATACAGCATTGGACGATGTAAGAGTAAAATGTATGGTTATAGGTCTCGGCTTTGACCTTGCAGGTTATATCTGCTTATGACCTTGCCTTACACATTATTCTGGGATTATGATGATAATAAATTCAATCATATAATCAGTGTGCTGAGGCAAAGAGAAAAAGAAGGCAAGGAAGCAGCGGCTGTTGCAGAAGCAAAGGCTGATACTGAAGAAGCCTTACAGAGCGAATAATAAATCAAATAAAAAAGGCTGTCTCATTTTTTAGTGAGACAGCCATATTGCTGACAAACCCTCGTTTCAATTTGATTCGAGGGAGTTTTTTATTTAAGGAAAAGATAATTTACACCGTTATTCAGACACCGGTTTATAATGATTTATATTTGTATTGATAAGCATATCATAATCGACTATGTGGAACAATGTGCCGTCGGATAACGGATAAACGCAGATATCCTCTGCTTCATTGTCATAATTTGGAAGAGAGCGTGTAAACTCTACACTGACAGAGCCGTCTGTGAGATCGACTGCAAGCACCTGCTCCGTCGTGCTGTCTGAGACGTCGTAGGAAAGGTAAAGAATCCCTTCATACACAGAACCGCCTTGAAGTCTGTTGAGCTCCTCATCAATAGGAATTGTCTTTATAAAGTTCATCGTTTCAAGGTCATACTGAAGTATTTCGGTAACTCCGTCAAACTTTGAAGTGTAAAGATAACCCTTTTCTCTGTCTATTGCACACCAGGGAATACCGTCTGTAAGGTATTCGCTTGTCATATCGTAATATGTACCTGTGTATTCGAGGGTTTCGCAGTCATAAAGAAGAATAAAATTATAAAGATAACCCTCACCGTCGATTTCACCTTCAACAGGGGCGTATATATAACCGTTTGCACAGTCAATGCCTCCGATATGATTACTGCCGTATTTTTCATAAAACTCTTTTGGGACAGCGTTTGACTTTTTTTCAATACATTTCATATTTTCATCGAACTTTACAAGGCCGGTAAAATTAATGAATGTAAGCGAACCCGATCCGTAAAAATATTCTCCGTCATAGCAAAGACCCTGTCCCGAAAACATTGAAACCGGAGCGTGAAGTTTTTCATTTCTCACAAGTTCAAAGCCCTCACTTACGGTACTCGTTCCAAAACCGAAAAGGTAGGAAAATATCAATGCTATCGTCGTAAAAAAAGATGCTATTTTTGTCATGGTAATCCTCCTGTACTGATGTTTTCAATTGGTTTTGTGTAAGCGATTATATCATAGTTTATTCTTCAAAACAAGACAAATCAGTGTATTTGCTTCTCATTCTGAAGTGAGAGAATCCTTTTTAATTCAATCTAATCTGACTGTTACATTATCATCATTAAGACCGCTATTATAAAGAAGCGGCTCAACAAACTCTGATAATGTATATCCGGTGAGTATTTTTTTAATATCTATATGTAAGGCTGACAGGAGTTTCTCGATTTTCTTAAAACTACCCATTGTTATTTTGTACTCTACGGTGTCGGGTGAATAAGGAGCATTACCGCGATAAAGGTTCGCTACCAATTCCATGATAAGGTCTACAAATTTTCTGCCTTTCTTATCTGCATAGTCGATTGCTTTCAAATCGTGGTATTTTCTTGAAAATTTTGCAACCTTGCTGTAAGTAAGACCGTTAAGCTTTCTGCCGAGGAACATTACAATTTTCGGATGCTTCATAATCAAATCCTTTGGAAGTGAAATGCCGCCCTCGGTGTTGGCGAAAGCTTCAACGTCATGTTCCATATTGTAGGGGATTTTTTCAATTATACCGAGAAAACCTTTTCTCGCATATTCGCTGAAGGTCATACCAAGGTCAGGGAGCTCAATATCTATTGTACGGATATCTGCAGTACCTTTTTCGGTATCAATTGTAATCTTTCTCATTTTCGGAGGAAATCCGGAAAGAGATGAGGTCTGTACACTGTAAATTCTGTTGCCCTTTTCAGTTGTGATTTCTTTCATACACTGAATATGTGAATGTCCGCTGAAAAAGAGTCTTACGCCCATATCGGCAAGCTCTTTTATTCTTTTTTCACCGTCTGAGAAGGTGTGTCCCTTACCCATTATCTTGTAAGCAGGAGATGGAGTTACTATGGGACGATGGGTGCTGCAGATAACTGTTGCACCTTTTTCTTTTGCTTTTTCTGTATGTCCTTTAACCCAAGCCATAAGCTCATCAGAAAAAACGGGACCGTTGTCAGTGGAGTCATAGCCCATAGCTATATGATAAAGTCCCGGCAAAATTTCAGCGATAAATGTGGTATCGTCACCCTCATATACATTGAAGCCTTTATCTCTGCCAAAAGGGTAGTACATCTTTTTTACTTCTTCTTCAGGCAGATGCTCTACGGGGATTTTTTCACCCTTTTCGTCGAAACTGTAAATATAAAAATGGGGATAGTCATGACTGTCTGGGTAAGCGAAAGGCCTTCCGCCTTTTTCCGTGAAATCCTTAAGTAAATCTCTTACCTCTTCGTGGCTGTATGATTCGCCGTGGTTTGTAAGGTCCCCTGTAATAATGACAGTGTTTGTGTCATTGTCCTTTTCTATTATTTCCAGAGCTTTTTTGAAAGCTTCTTCGCTTTTCAGAATACATATCTGTGTGCTTGGCTGAGGAAAGGTCCGCCAATCACATTTGAAGTTCCTTTTACTGTAATAATGCACGTCAGTGATGTGATAAAAATTGTAAATCATATTAAAACCTCTTTCAGTACAATACTTCTGTCAATTGAAGCTTTTTATTATATACATTGTACCATAAACAGAAATCCTAAACAATAGATAGGTGCAAATAAATCACAGATATTAACCAGATCACTTGAAAACCACGAAAGAAAGTGTTAGAATTATCCAAAGAATATTCCTCGGGTAATTGATGAAAAGGAGAAAGTATTATGAAAAACAAAAAGAAACTAATAATCGCAGTAATAGCGGTTATTCTCGTTCTGGCTCTTATCGGAACGGGTATATATTTTTATCTTATGAGATATAATACCGATGAAAAAGATACCGAAGAATTATACAGACAGAATATTGCTTCTGTCGGCTACGAAAACACTATAGAAAGCGCATATCCGTTTATCGATGTTTACGGCATAATCAAAGAACATTTTGAAGCTGAATTACCCGAAGGAAAAGCCGAAAAAAAGGTTGCTGTTATCGGTTATGACGGCTGCCGTGCAGACATCCTTGCCGAAAGACAGGACGACGGAGCAATAAATTATCTGCTTAATGACGGTGCTTCAATCAACCTTACCTATTGCGGCGGCGTGAATTATCCTGCAGAAAACACTCAGGCAACATCAACTGCACCCGGTTGGTGCTCAATGCTTACAGGCGTATGGTCTGATGTTCATGGTATAAACTGGAATGGCGAAATAAAAACCGTTGAACCAAAAATGCTTATGACAACACTTATTGAAGATGATGTTATTGACAATGCCGCATTCATCACAAAGTGGAAGGGGCACTTCACAGACAGTGACTCAACATACAAAGATGAAAAAGCATATTGCGAAGAAAACAACATTGACATTGACTTCAATCTCCGCAAAAATAAATCAGATATTCATACAGGTGCTATGGAAGAAGTAACAAGAGAGGACTGCGCCGATTTCGTTTTCGTTATCTATGAAAACACAGACTCTGCCGGTCACGACTTTGGCTTCTCCTTCAATAATCCTATATATAAAAACGGTTTCAAGACAGAAGATGCTTACGGATATGAGTTAATCAAGGCTATCGAATCAAGAGAAACCTATGACAGTGAAGACTGGCTTATTATTGTGACAAGCGACCACGGCGGAATCGGCACCGGTCACGGCGGCGCAAGCATACAGGAAAGAATGACATTCGTTGTTATGAATCAGGAATGGAAATAAAATATTTTTATTAAGAAAGCCTCCTTGCTTTTTTGCAGGGAGGCTTTAAGTTTCAAGTCTTAAAGAGATTTGTATATCAAATGCTTTTTACCGTGACTGTGCACGGTTATCTCATTGTTCTCAATGAAAATATCTGCTGAATAATCACCAAAATTTAAATCAAAGAGTCTGATGTCTGTAATTTCTTTAGGCAAACAAGGGGTAACAATTATTTCGCCTGTAACTGCATTAACTGAAATACCCATCATACCCTCAATAACATGGGAAATAAAAGTGAATGAAATCTCCGGATAATCTCCGTTTGTGCCCTGCGATTTATGTTCGTGGGGCAAATCCTTTTGTGAGATTATATGCTTCATCCAGTGCCATGCTTCTTCACTTCTTCCGTGACGGAAAAATATGTCAGGAAGGTATGTAAAGCTTTCGATGTTATCCTCTCTTGTTTTTGGGTTAAGCTCACACTCCTGAATATAGTCAAGAAGCTTATCATTTCTTTCGCCCTCATAAGCAAGCTTTTTAAACGGGATGAATTTCAGCGTTTCGCCACCGTGAATTTCTTTGCCCATTTTCTTCCATTTGTAATGTTTTTTACCCTTGTCGTCAATGGCGTAGGCGAACATATCGGTACCTTTGACAACACTCCATTCCTTATTGAAATACTCTCTCAATTCCTCAGCCCGTTTAAATTGAATTTCTGATTCTTCGGTGTTGCCTCTGATTTTAAGAATATTCGCATAAGAAAGAATTGCCTGATACATTGCCGCAATGCAGTCACCGGCTTCAGCCGCCTTGAAGCCTCTTTCATTATAGGTGGAAGATGTTTCAAAGATATTACCCTTACCTTCAGGAATACCGTTTTTTTCTTTGAGCACCGTACCGTCAAGCTTATCAATGAAAACTGTCAGAGACTTTTCAATGAAGTTAAATATTACACTGTCCTCGGCATATCTTTTGTCGCCTGTAAGAAGATAAAGACTGTATGCCTTTTCGCAAAGTTCAAACTGTGCCGTTATCTCACGGACAAACCTTTTGTAATTAGGTGTATCCATATAGTAAACACTGCCGTCAAAATTGAATGCCCAGGGTGCAAACCATCCTGTTTTTTCACTTGCACCGCTTACGAAAGTATAATACATATTAAAAATTTCTTCTTCAAGACCTACATAGTATGCGCCTGATGCCTGATGGGCAAAATCACGGATATAAAAGGCTGTGCGGTCAAAGTAACCTGCCCAGAATGCAGGCTTATAGTCCTGCGGCTGAGCCCACGGCTCTGTGGGAGATTTGATTGTTCTGCCGTCAGGACCGTACCATTTATTACCTTCGCCCTTGTTAATATCACCGTTTTTAGTACCGGTTACAATGAAAGCATTGGTTTTATTTACTGCCCATTCAAATGCAGATTCAAGAAATTTGTTACTGCTTTGAAGCTTCATATTTATCCGACTTCCTTTGATTTTTAGTTTTTGATAAAACGCCCTGTAACATCATAATGTTTTTTTCAGATTCTTATTTGCCGTGCTCATTATATCATATCCGTAAGACGCAATCGTGACGAAACGGGCATGATACAATGTTCTCCGCCGGAACCAAAATCGATGATTGATTTTTCGTGACGGCGTGAGGTTATTATATCACACTGATGCCAAAATTTTCAATCTGTGGATTTTACTTTTTTGTTGTGTTATTTTACCAAATCCCTTGAAAATCATAGTTGAAAGTGTTAAACTTAGACAAAATAGTATCTTGGAGATGATATGATGTTGAGGGTGAAAAGAAAGAGCAGATGTATCTAGAGCTTGATAAAGCGAAAAATAAGAACGAAGAGTATATTGAATCTCTTATTAAAAAGGTTAAAGATGCAGGAGCGATTGGTATAAACTTTAACAAGGATAATGCATCGTTTGAACTTGTGCACTTATTCCGGGAAAATGACCTTCTTGTGTCCATATGGACAGTTGATAAAAAAACAGAAATGCACGAAATCATATCCTACAGACCTGATAATATTACCACAAGAAGACCTGATATTTTAAAAAGGGAACTTGAAATAGTAGAAAATGTAGATTAGTTAGGAATTTTCAGGCAAAAGAATATAAGTAAAACAAAAAGGAGATATTATCATGAAAAACAAAAAGAAGATTATAACTGCTGTTATAGCGGTTGCTCTTGTTATCGGTATTGTAGGTGCAGGAATAGGTCTTTATACGAACAGATATTCCAAAGATAAAAATGATACCGAGGAATTATACAGACAAAATGTAGCTTCTGTAGGATACGAAAATACTGTTGAAACAGCATATCCTCAGACTGACCTTTATGGTATTATTGATGAGCATTTCCGTTCAGAATTACCTGAAGGTAAAACCGAAAAGAAGGCTATTATTATCGGCTTTGACGGTTGTCGCGCTGATGTGCTCACACAAGCCCAGCAGGAAAACAGCGCTGTAAATGCACTGCTTCAGGACGGTGCTTCAATTAATCTTCTCTACTGTGGCGGTGTAAATTATCCCGAAATTAACACTCAGGATACTTCAACCGCACCCGGTTGGTGTTCAATCCTTACAGGAGTATGGGCAGATAAGCACGGAATTACAGGCAATGATATTACTAAGAGTATGGACACTAAGACTCTTATGACCACTCTTACAGAAGAAAAAGTAATAGATAGCGCTTCTTTTATAACAAAGTGGGCAGGCCATTTTTCAAGAAAAAATGCTACATATCTTCTTGAAAAAGAGTATTGCGAAGAAAACAATCTCGGTGTAAGCTTCAACAAATGCAAAAACAACGAAGCGTCGCATCAATTTGTACTTGAGGAAGTGAAGAAAGAGGATTGTGCTGATTTTGTTTTTGTAATTTACGAGCATACTGATTCAACAGGACACGGTAAAGGCTTCACTATCAATAATCCCAAATATCAGCAGGCTTTCAAAGATTCCGATGCTTGTGCTTTTGAAACTCTCGAAGCAATAAAAGCCAGAGAAACTTTTGAAACAGAAGACTGGCTTATCATTATTACTTCTGACCACGGTGGCATCAGAACTAACCACGGCGGCGAAAGCATCCAGGAAAGAATGACATTTGTTGTAATGAACAAGGAATGGAACTAAAAAAGCGAAGCCTCCTTGCACACGCAGGGAGGCTTACAGTTTTTCAGAAAGAGAGGAATATAAATGCAAAAAAAATATTCGCATATAGTAGTTATAGGTGTTGACGGTGCAGGCAGCTGGTTCAAGGATGCCGACACGCCTTTTTTTGATAAAATATTTGAAAACGGTGCCATTACATACAATGCACTTTCTTCAAAGCCTACCATAAGTGCGGAGTGTTGGGGCTCAATGCTTATCGGTGTCGGACCCGAAATCCACGGACTTACAAACGGCATTGTATCTACTGTCCCTTATGATGTGAATTCTCCGTTCCCTTCGCTTTTTAGAAGAATCAGAGAAGCGTATCCCGATGCTGTTCTCGGTTCATACTGTGACTGGAATCCCATCACCTACGGTATAGTTGAAAACAATATCGGTGTTTCTCACGCCACGGCACACGACACCGAACTGACACCGATTGTCTGCGATTATATCCTTGAAAATAAACCCGACTTCCTCTTTGTTCACTTTGACAGCGTTGACGGTGCAGGCCACTCAGCGGGTTACGGACTTCCTGCTTTTATTGAGCGCATTCACGAGGTTGACAAGCTTATCGGTGATGTTTATTCTGCAGTCAAAGGCGCAGGTATACTTGACGATACACTCTCTATTGTTATAGCAGACCACGGCGGTGCCAACGACGAGGAAGGCAAAGGACATCACGGCGGCTGGACAGACGAAGAAAAACACGTCACCTTTGCCGCTGTCGGTAAAGGCATAAACAATTGCGAAATAAAAGAAATGAATATCCGCGACCTTGCTGCCATTGTTCTTTATGCAATGGGTATAGAGGCTCCCGACTTTGACGAAAAAGGTTGGACCTCACAGATTCCAAAAGGACTGTTCGCCGATTATGAAGGTGAATACCGTGATATTTCACACCTGACAGGTGCTGCACCGAGAATTTCAAAAGAGCATCACAAATCCGAGATTATATAAAATAACTGTCACATCCTGAAAGCCGGGGCATATTTAAAACGTATTTTATAAATGAGGACAAAATAATGATTAATATTACAAAAAACATTATTGAAATTGGTCTTGAAAGACCACTTAAGGTTTTACATATTACGGATTCACATCTTCCGTTTTACTGTGAAAGCGACACTGAAGCCATAATAAATCAAGGTAAAAAGCGTGATGAAAAAAGTAGCGTACAAAACCTTAAAGAAATGATGGAATACGGTGAAAAGAACTGTAATATCATCGTTCACACAGGAGATCTTATAGATTTCATATCAAAGCCCTGCGTGGAATTTGCGAAGGATTTTTTAAAGAGAGATAAACTTCTTTTTGTTGCAGGCAATCACGAATATGCAAAATACGACGGCATAAAAGAGGATATGGCTTACCGTCTTAACAGTTTGGAAGAAATCGGCGGATATCCTGTTAATATCTTCTTTAATTCTCATATCATCGGCGGTGTTAATTTTGTCGGAATAGACGACGCTTATCATCAGGTGGAATATGAACAGCTTGAAATGCTTAAAGAGGAAGTAAAAAAAGGTTATCCCGTTATACTTTTTATGCACGCCCCTTTATACGAAGAGGAACTTTACAAAAAAAGTTACGAGTTCTGGAACAATGAAAATTATCTTCTCGGCGTTGACACCGCACTTCATCCTGAAGTTATCGGAGATGACACGGAGCCTACAGAAGCTTCAAAGGCATTTTACGACTATGTTACCGGTGAACCTCAGATAAAAGCTGTTCTTTCGGGACATCTGCACTTTGCTTTCGAAAGCAGACTTCCCGGCGGTACAGTGCAATATGTTACTGATCGTGGAGACAGAGGTAACGCAAGAGAAATAACAATAATATAAAGAGGAAGTTCCTATGAGTTTTATAAAAGTTACTGACAATAAAAATGTTTTTGCTGATGGTGTTCACGACGATACAAAAGCTCTTCAGGAGTGTATAGACAAAGTGAAAGATGGTGGTACGGTGTACTTCCCTGACGGTACATATCTTATTTCTGCTGCACTTATTTTCTATTCGTATCAGCATCTGAAGTTTTCGGATAATGCAGTCATTCTCAGAAGCGACAAAAGTGAACCGCTGACAAGATATCTTCTTGCTTCCTATTCCGAACCTGAATGGGGAGCTTATGAAGGCACACACGATGTTGTGATTTCAGGCGGTATCTTTGACGGTAACAAAAATCTTGATGAAAGTATAACCCTTGTAAACACAGTTCATTGCAGCAATATTACCATTGATAACTGCAGATTCCGTCATTGTGCTCATTGGCATTGCATTGAAATTAACGGAACTCAAAACACAACTATTCAAAACTGTGTTTTTGACGGGCCCTCATACACATTCAAGACAGATATTCTTTTCAATGAGGAGATTCAGCTTGATATGTCACGTTCCGGTTCTTACGGTCCTGTTTATAATTGTGACGGTACTCTCATTGATTTTAAGTGTGATGACACAGTCTGCCGTAATATAGTAATCAGAAACAACATTTTCAAATGTGACGGTTTCCCCGGAGTTGGTCACCACGGAGATATTGACCACCACAATATTCTTATTGAAAACAATATTTTTGACGGACCCTCGGGAAGAATCGGTAAAAGCAGAGGCTACATATTCTTCAGACCTATGGTTTATGATCTCACGGTCAGAAACAATGCGTTTCTTGCTCCCCAAGAAACCGATTCGCCAAGCTACGGAATTATATTTGAAAATCCCAATGAGGATAAACTGTTGACAGAGGGAAATATATTCGTCGGCAAAATTGACAAAGAGGTAATTACGGGTACAGGTGAATAAGATGTTGAACTCTTTAAGTAATAAAAAATCAAATTTTCTTATTTTTCTCTGCTGGGCCGCTTATACGGTTGCTTATGTAGGAAGACTTAACTATAACGCTTCAATGGTTGAAATTCTGTCTCAGATGGGCACAACTAAAGAGGCGGCAGGAACTGTCAGTTCATTTTTCTTTTTCGCTTACGGTGCAGGTCAACTTATAAACGGTCTGCTTTCGAAAAAATATAACACCAAATATTCCGTTACCGTAGCTTTAGCGGCATCCTGCATTATCAACCTTGCTATGACCTTTTGTCAGGGAATAGATTCTATGAAATATCTTTGGTTCCTGAACGGTGCATTTCAGTCAATTCTTTGGTCTTCCCTTATCAAAACCTTATCAGATAATCTTGCCGACAGTAAGCTTTCAAAAGCAGTTATGGTTATGAGTACTACTGTCGCCTCAGGTACATTTTCCGCTTATGGTCTTGCTGCTCTTTTCTCATATCTCGGACTTGATTGGACAACTATATTTTATGTTGCATCAGTGCTTGTGGGTGCTGTGGCAGTATTGTGGTTTATCGGTATGAGTACCGTCAAAAAAGAAAAGACAGAAAAAGAGGTTGCCGAAAGAAAAGTAAAAAGCAGCTTGTCTTTTACACCAATATTTATTATAAGTATCGCTGTTATACTCATATCGGCAATATCCAACGGTTTCATAAAAGACGGCATAACCACTTGGGTGCCCTCAATTCTGAAAGAGGAATTCGGTGTACCTTCATCACTTTCTATAATTGTTACTCTGCTTCTTCCGGTGCTGTCAATTTTCGGCACATCTTTAGTAAATGCACTTCATAAAAAACAGAAGGACGAAAACGCTCTTAACGGAATTTTCTACTTCGTGACAATAATCTTTACTTTACTTATAATACTGACACTTAATCTTAAATCAGTACCCCTTACCCTTATGCTTTTCGGTGGCATTGCCTGCCTTATGTCAGCAGTGAATAATGTTATAACAAGTGTTGTACCGCTTTATTCAAGAGATAAAATTGATTCGGGATTTTCAGCAGGGCTTCTCAATACTTTCTGCTATATAGGAAGCACTCTTGCAACATCAATGCTGGGCAAAATTGCGGATACAAAGGGCTGGAACGACGTGTTCGTTTGTATTTTAATATTTACTGCTGTTTCATTTGTAGTTTGCTTTGTGTCGGCAGTACTGAATAAAAAAGCAAAAATTAATAAAGGGTGATAAATTATGGTCAAAGCAATAACCAACATAGTAAAAGAAGCAGGAAAGATTATTCTTGCTGCACATAATCAGGAAGACAGTGTAACTGCCAAAGAAGGCAAGAAAAACTTTGTAACAAAGTACGATGTTGCCGTACAGGATTTCTTGTTCAAGGAGCTTGGTAAGGCTTTCCCTGATGCTGAGTTTATCGGCGAGGAAACAGAAAATGATTTTTCAACCAATGGGTTGCGTTTTATAATAGACCCCATTGACGGAACAACAAACTTTATGCAGGATTATCACTGCAGCTGCATTTCAGTTGCTCTTTGCAAGGAAAACGAAGCTATTGCAGGCGTTGTGTATAACCCATACACCAACGAGCTTTTCAGTGCCGAAAAAGGCAAGGGCGCATATCTGAACGGTGACAGAATAAATGTAAGTGAACGCCCTCTTTCAGACGGACTTGCTCTATTCGGAACATGTCCCTATCATCCCGAAAATACGGACGAAACTTTCGCACTCTTAAGAAAAGTCTTTGATATTTCCCGTGATATTCGCAGAAGCGGTACGGCGTCTTACGATATATGTATGATAGCCTGTGGCAGAGGTGAGGTGTTCTTTGAGAAAGCTTTACAGCCCTGGGATATTGCAGCAGGAACGCTGATTGTAAAAGAAGCCGGCGGCATAGTAATAAACTACGAAGGCAAAGAAATCAGTCTTTCAACACCGAACGATATTATTTTTGCGAACCCCAAGGCTTATGAAGAATTTAAAACTCTGATTTAAATTAGTACATAACATTTCTCTATGACTGAACTCTTCTATAAGTTCTTTGAACAAATGGTTGAAACGAAAGGGGTAAAAGCCATGAACAACACAACAGAGTACTTTTTAAAAACATTCGGATGGAAGTCGGACAGTAAAACTGACGAAAGATTTGTTTATATTAAAAACAACATAAGATTTTCGGTTCTTACATCAAGACTCCTGAGAGTCGAATATAACAAAAACGGTAGCTTTACCGATGAACCTACACAGTCCGTTATAAACAGAAATTTTGATAAACCGGACTTTGATATAAAAGAAAACGGTGACGCGGTCATTATTTCAACCTCTGATACTGTTTTCGAATATGATACCGCTAAAAGAAAAATGGCAAGCATTTCTCTTGTCGGTGGGAAAAAAGTTTCGGAATTTAAAAGTGGCAACCTCAAGGGTACATACCGTACTCTTGACGATGTTGACGGCAGAACAAAAATCGGAAACGGACTTATGTCAAAGGACGGTGTTTCCGTCATTGATGACAGCAAGAGCCTTATTCTCAATGAGGACGGCACTATCGGCGAAAGAACGGTGACCAAGGATGAATATTATTTCGCCTACGGCCACGACTACAGAGGCTGTCTTAAGGATTTCTTCTCCCTTTGCGGTCAGGTGCCTCTTGTACCCCGTTACTGCCTTGGTAACTGGTGGAGCAGATACAAGGCATACACTCAGCAGGAATACAAAGACCTTATGCAGAAATTCATCAATAAAGGAATTCCTCTTACCGTTGCTACTATAGATATGGACTGGCACTGGGTAGATGTAAAGAAACGTTTTGGCAATTCTGACGGTACTGCTTTTGAAGGCGACGGTTGGACAGGTTACAGCTGGAATACAGAGCTTTTCCCCGATTACAAGGAATTCCTTAAGTGGCTTAAAGATAAGAATCTTCGCATAACTGTTAATCTTCATCCTGCTCAGGGCATACGTTTTTTCGAGGACATGTATGAAGACGTGGCAAAGGCTATGGATGTGGACCCTGCTACAAGAAAAACAGTAGAGTTTGACATAACAGACCCGAAATTTGTAGATGCTTATTTTAATCTTATCCACAAGCCATACGAAAATGACGGAGTTGATTTCTGGTGGATTGACTGGCAACAGGGCAAAAACTCAAAGATGAAAAACCTTGACCCTCTTTGGGCACTCAACCATTATCATACGCTTGCCAATGAAACAGGAGAAAAGAGACCTCTTATCCTCTCCCGTTTTGCTGAGGTAGGCTCTCACAGATATCCTCTCGGCTTTTCAGGTGACACACATGTTTCTTGGAAAAGTCTTCGCTTCCAGCCTTATTTTACCAATACTGCCACTAATGTGGGCTATACCTGGTGGAGCCACGACATCGGCGGGCATATGAGAAAAAGCAAGGATGATGAGCTTTACATACGTTGGGTGCAGTACGGTCTTTTCAATCCGATTATGAGACTTCACTCAACAAACAATGAATTTATGGGTAAAGAACCCTGGAAGCATAATTTTCAGGCTGAGGTTATTGTTACTGATTGCCTTCGTCAGCGTCACTCCTTTATCCCGTATCTTTACTCAATGAATTACCGTACACATAAGAACTGTATAGCGCTCTGTGAGCCTATGTATTATGAATATCCTGAGGCTCCTCAGGCGTATGAGGTTAAAAATCAGTATCTCTTCGGCTCAGAGCTTATGGTTGCACCTATAACACGAAAGATAAATTCAAAAACCTATCTTGCATCAACAGAGGTATGGCTTCCCGACGGCAGATGGACAGATATTTATACAGGCGCAATTTATAACGGCGGTCAGAAAATCACAATGTACCGCGGCATTGAAAGCATTCCTGTTCTTGCTAAAGAAGGAGCAATTATACCTCTCTCGGCAAATGACAGAGATAATTCAAGTGAAAATCCAAGTGATATGGTTCTCCGCATTTACAGAGGTAATAACACCTTTGAGCTTTACGAGGATGACGGCTTCAGCAATGAGTTCAAAAATGGGAGCTTTGCAATCACAAAATATACTGTCAGCGAAAAGAACAATACCCTTAAATTCGATATCTGCGCCGCAGAGGGTGATTTTACAGTGATACCCTGTGAAAGAAACTACACCCTCATTTTTGAGGATGTGGCTGATGCTGAGGATATCAGCGTAAAGGTAAACGGCAAGAAAGCAAATGCTGAAATCAAAAAGACAGAGAACAGAATTGAAATCACTCTTAACGGTGTTTCACCCAAGGATTCAGCAGAAGTTATTTTTGAAAGCTTTACCGCAAGAACTAACCGCGATAAGAGAGAAGCGGTAATTGAGCTTGTTACAAAATATCAGCTCCCTGTTTCTCTCAAGGCAGATAAATTCAATTCATTTATCAATAATTTAAATGATGAAATTCCTATGGAGCAGGAGTGCTTCAGAGGGCCTATAGAAGAAGTGCTGAAAATGGCATAACATGTACCAACGGTGCCGAAAACGAAAGATTCCTTTCTCTTGTCGGAACAGATGAGAACGGAAATCAGTTTCGAAGAATTACAGTTCTGCTGAAAACTTCTATCAACTTGATTGGGCTCAGTAGTCTTGCGATTGCGGAGAGTTTTATTACGATGATCCCATTTTTCGGATAAATTTTAATACATAATAAGCTTACCGCCGGGGAGAAATCCTCGGCGGTTACTGTTATGTCTATCAATCTTTTTTCTTCCTATTGGGAAAATATTCTTCCATCCACTCGGTAAACTCTTCAGGTGTGATAACCTCAGCGGTACATTCGTCACGCTTTGTCATTGCCTGATATTTCCACTTTTTAAAGTCAGGCTCTTTAATCTGATTGACCTTAACTCTTGCAGAGTAACGCTTGTAATATTTGCTGTAAATTGCAGTTGCTTTGTCGTCAGCGTGTTTCGCTTTATAGTTTTCGGCAGCGGCTATTTCCTGACAGGTACGGCTTTCGCCCTCTGCAACTCTGTCACAGTAACGGGTGTCATATTTGCCCTTCATTATAAAATACTTGCCACAGCGTTTGCATTTGCGGAAGTGAACATTCTGCTCAAACATTTTTGTAAGTTCAAGTTCAAGAATTTCTGCAACAGACCGAAAAGAATAATTAATTCTTATAAACGAGTGGTTTCTAAGATAAAACAATAAGTCCTCGACCGGATAATTATATTTTTCGGCAAATGCTTTCTCTTCTTCGGTTGGCTCTCGGTCATGTGTGCTAAAGATTTTCATCATTTCCTCAAGAGATAACCCGTAAGGCATTTCTTTACCTATAGCACCTTTATGAGTAAGCGTAAATTCTTCGTTGCGTCTGAACTTTATAGGAAAATCGTGAATTTTTCTGTAAATGTTAAATCTTTCACTTGGATAGAGATTTCCTAAAATTTCGGGATGAAAATCTTCATCATAGCAGAATTCGATTATCTCTCTGAATTCATCTCTTAAATATAAAAGATAACTGCCGTACCATTTCAGAATATCCGTGTTTGCAAATATTCTTGTGTGGAATACAGGCGGACAAATTGCTGAATAAAGAGAAGCGTAGGCAATGTCTTTAATAATATCAAAAGAGTTTTCATAATCAAAAAAGTTTTCAACGATTTCTTGTGTGTCGTTATAAACTTTTTCTTTTTCGGGCAGATTTATTTTTTCAGATGTATCAGCATCTTTTTCTTTGCGGAAAGTTTCAATCAAAAAATTTTCAAACTGTGCATTTTTTATTGCTTCCTTTAACGGTGTAAGAAAATCGGCGTAAATAAAATCAAGGATACCTTCACCGTACTTTAATGTAACGCCGGCACCACTGAAAACATTTATAAGAGGAGTTTCCAACTTACCTGTCTCCTCAATATTAACACCGCAACAAATGCCGGGACAAAAATTATATTTTGTTCTTAATTTATCAAAATACTCCTGACTTGTTTTCAGATTTTCCTCTACGACTTCAGGCTCGGGATCTTCCTTTTTGTATTCTCTTCCCTCACGTTTGGCTCTGTCTGTTTCGTATTCTTCAATAAGCCAATCGATGTTTATATGCTCGTTATAGTCGTCAACGCTGATGTGGAATACTTTGTCTTCGACATTGAAGCGAGCTGAATTAGAAAAATAATCAAGGCGTGCATCTTTAAGATTGGCACGTCTTTTTAAATATAAGTCATACTCCGTTTTCTCGTATTCCGAATAATCTTTTTCCATAAGCGGCCCTCTTTTTGGATAATGTTAATTTTTAAGATTTTGTAGAATTCATGTCACTCTAAAGAACATTATACAAATCTATTGATTTGTTGTCAATGGCTCTCTATAATAAATCGCAGGAGGTGCCAAAGGTGTGTCAAAAAAAATAAGGGCAGCAAATAGTGACGCATTGCTACCTGGAAACAAAATGGAGGATTAAATGACAGAAGAATTTGAAAACAAAAAAGAAAAGACCGTCCCTTACACATCTGCACCACCAGATGAAGGACAGTCAAATCAAAAACCTATCGATAATATTATATCCGACAGGGAAGAAAATATCAATAGCTTTGAAGAGAAATTTGCACAGATGCAAAGAGAACTTCGCAAAGCTATGGATCCGTCATATATGAAGACGGTGACAATGAGTGAGCTTTACGATACGGCGTATCTCAGTAAGCCTGCAATCATTGACGGTATTCTTTATCCGGGTACTTATCTTTTCGTCGGTGCACCGAAGGTCGGTAAAAGCTTTATGATGGCACAGCTCGCTTATCACGTGAGTACGGGTAAGCCTCTTTGGGAGAACGAAGTCAGACAAGGCAAGGTGCTTTATCTTGCACTCGAGGATGATTACTCCCGACTGCAGAAAAGACTTTACCGAATGTTCGGAACGGAAGGCACAGACAATTTGTTTTTCTCCGTGTCGGCAAAGAATCTCAACGGCGGACTCTTTGAACAGCTTGAAAAATTTATTGAGGAGAATCCCGACACAAGACTTATCATCATCGACACTCTGCAGAAGGTCAGAGAGTCGGGTGCGGAAAAGTTTTCTTACGCAAATGACTACGAGGTAATCGCGCAGCTTAAAAATTTTTCTGACCGATACGGTATCTGTCTTCTCCTTGTGCATCACACACGCAAACAAAATTCAGGAGACAAGTTCGATATGATTTCGGGTACCAACGGTTTACTCGGTGCCGCTGACGGAGCTTTTCTCTTACAGAAAGAGAAGCGAACGGCAAAGACGGCAACGCTTGACATCTCCGGCCGTGACCAACAAGACCAGCGACTGTTTCTTTTGAGAAATGATGAGCGACTTGTGTGGGAACTTGAAAAAGTTGAAACAGAACTTTGGAAAGAAAAGCCTGACCCGTTGCTTGAATTGATTGCAGAAAAAATTACAGAGGAAAATCCCGTGTGGGACGGAAGCATTTCCGACTTCAGAGATTTTCTTGGGACGGACATTACGCCCATTCAGTTAGGAATGAAGCTTAATGTCACCGCAGGGCGACTGCTTAACGAGTACAGCATTCTTTATGAAAGCAGGCGCACTCACGCAGGCAGACGAATCAAGTTCGTACTGCAGGCGTGACAACCGTGTCAACCGTGACAACTTATTTGCCACTACCACAAAGGTCGTCACGGTCGTCACGGTTGACACGGAAAACTGCATATTGATGGAAATTAATATGCGGTTTTCCTAACCCCGTAGGGCGCAATGGCACTTTTGAACGCTCAAATGGTCATAAGTGCTTTTGCGTTACTCTTGACAAGAGTAACAGAACTCTTTATAAGGTTTGTAGATTGTAAAAGACGAAAGGTAAGGTGGTTCTATAAGAAGAACGATAAGCGTAATGGTAGGCAAAGGCTCGGTCAATCACAACAGCAGGGAGTTCAATGCAAAGAACACTGACCCGCAAAGAACTCATCTGAACACCGAGTACTGCAATGTAGATATAAAAGAAGTGTATCACTACTTGTTTGACTATGCACTTGAAACATATAACGAAAAACAAAAACGAGCCGACAGAAGAATCGAAAACTACTACGAAAAAATCAGAACGGGCAGACAGGAAAAACTTTTTCACGAAATCATAATTCAGATTGGCAATCACGAAGATACCAATGCGAAAACTCCTGAGGGTGAACTTGCCGAAAGAATACTAGACGAGTACTATCGTGAGTTTCAGAAACGAAATCCTTACTTGTATGTTTTCTCAGCTCACCTTCACATGGACGAAGCAACTCCGCATCTGCACATTGACTTTGTACCGTTCACTACTGAAAGCAAACGGGGACTTGATACGAGAGTGTCCCTCAAGCAAGCTCTCGCTAACCAAGGCTTTATCGGAAAGTCACGGCAGGAAACTGAATGGAGTCTTTGGGTTGAAAGCGAAAAGAAAGCTCTCGAAGAAGTTATGAAGCGTTACAGTGTTCAGTGGGAGAAGAAGGGGACACATGAAAAGCATTTGTCAGTTTATGATTATGAAAAGAAAATGCGTAAGCAAGAGGTTAAAGAACTTACACAACAGACAGAGAAACTCAACGTCAAGGTCGAAGAGCTGACAGCCAAGTATGAAACACTCACAAAGTACGAAGTGAACATAGATGAACTGACAGAAGATTTTTACGAGCAGGATGAATTCAAGCTGCCTGACCCTCCGCCGCTGATGACTGCTAAAACATACAAGACAAAATTCATTGAGCCGATTTTTAATAAATTGATTGGTCTTGTAAAAGGATTGGCAAAGCAGTGTATTGAGCTTCAATCCCGAGTATTTGGCTTGAAGATAGGAGCAGGACTTGATAAAAGGAAAGTGAATGAATTGGATAAGGAGAACGATTACCTTCGTGAGGAAAATCAAGAGTTCGTCGGAGATGTACTGAAGTTCAGACTTCTTAGAAAAGTTTTTGGTGATGAAGAGGTTGACAAGCTCGTTGATAAAGCGACGGAACTTGAAAGAGAAAGCCGCAGGGCTCGTAATCGTGGCGGCTGGGAACGATAAAATTTTTGTTTAAGGAGGCATTAAATGGAAATAATAAAAATAAAAAATAAATTAAGAGGTGTGGCTTATTGCGAATAGAAGTGCGAGACGCTCCCCGCAAAGTCGTTTACTTTTGGTTATCAAAATCAGAAGCGGCAGACAAAAAACTGATGGATTCACTGAAACTTCAATTCAAAGAATGGAAGAATAAAAATTATCTTCCTGTGGTTTTCGAGTCCGGCAGTGAAAGTCTTGAGGACAATATGTATATGCTGATGAAACGTAATATGGAGCTTTTGGCAAAGAAGTCAGAGCTTTCAATCTGACTTTAACGTGATGTGGTTACTCACATCACAATACATAAATCGTACTTGATTATATAATTATTGTATATAGATTTCTGTTTTACCGTCGGTGAAAAATATCGGCGGTAAAAATTTTTATGGAAAAGTGTTGACTTACTCCTAAAACTCGTGGTACAATGTTGTCAGAAACAGAGAAAAAACGCAAGACTTTATTGAAAGGATGATTGAAAATGAATGATAACATCCAATTGTATGAAAACCAACCTATACGTTCTGCTTGGAATGAAGAGAAAGAAGAGTGGTATTTTTCTGTTGTTGATGTGGTTGGGATTTTGACTGAACAAGAAACTTATGATGGTGCAAAAAATTATTGGAAGGTTCTGAAACATCGCATCAAGGCGGAAGGTAATCAGTTGGTTACAAACTGTAACCAACTGAAAATGAAATCACCGAAAGACGGAAAAAGATATCTGACTGATGTTGCCGATACCGAGCAGCTTCTTCGTATTATTCAATCTGTTCCTTCACCTAAAGCTGAGCCTTTCAAAATGTGGCTTGCCGAAGTGGGCAGAGAGCGTATTGAGGAAACAATAGACCCGGAACTTGCTATTGACAGAGCGCTTGATACATATCTCAAAAAGGGATATAGTGAAGATTGGATTCATCAGCGTATTTTATCTATCCGTGTCCGTAATGAACTGACAGCAGAATGGCAATCCCGTGGCGTTGAAAAAGGAAAAGAATATGCAATTCTGACAGATGAAATTACACGTGCCTGGTCAGGTATGACAACACGCCAGTATAAAAAACTCAAAGGGCTTAAAAAAGAAAATCTTCGTGATAATATGAGTACAACAGAAATAATTTTAAATATGCTTGCTGAAACTGCAACAAAAGATATTTCTGCACAAACCAAACCGGAAACCTTTGAAGAAAGCAGAGCCGTCGCCAAGCGTGGCGGTAAAATTGCAGGAAATGCGAGAAGAGAGCTTGAAGAAGAAACAGGAACTTCCGTAATAACAGAAAAGAATGCTGCCGAGCTTAACGCCGTTGTTACAGGAATGATAGAAGCTGTGGTGAATGATAAAAAGGAGGATTGAAGATGATTGAAAAATTTGATATAGCAGGTTATTGCCGAATCTCAGTTGACCTTGAGCTTGACCGTGATAATACCTCAATCGAGAATCAGAAGGCAATCATTGAGGATTATGTGAAAAGGAATTTTCCCGGCTCAACTCTTACTTTTTATGAAGACAGAGATAAATCGGGTTACACCTTTGAACAGCGTGACGGCTATCAGAAGATGCGTAAACAATTGGTTTCAGGCAGAAAAGATATTCTTATTGTCAAAGACTTTTCCCGTTTTTCAAGAAGAAACAGCCGTGGTCTTGTTGAGCTTGAAGATTTGCGTGATGCAGGAGTAAGAATTATATCTATCGGTGATGTTATCGACTTTCCGAATGATGATGACTGGCTTAAAATTCAGTTTCAGTTCCTTATAAATGAAATGCCTGTTACCGACACTTCTAAAAAGGTTCGTTCCGTTATAAAACGCCGTCAGTCAGACGGAAGATGGATTTGTGCCGTGCCTTACGGTTATGTTATTACTAACACAAAAACTATGGCATTTGAGGTTGACCCTGTTCAGGCTGAGGTTGTCAGAGAAATCTTTTCTCTTTATATAGACGGCTGGGGTTACAAAAAAATTGCAAACCACCTGACCGAAAAAAATATTCCCACACCGAGGATGTGTGAGAAGGCAAGAAAAGAAGCTCGTGGCGAGGAGTGCAAAATCAAAGCAAAGCCTGTATGGAGTATTGTTACCATTCAGGGCATACTTGCAAACGATTTTTATATCGGCACTCTCCGTCAGGGTAAATACACCCGAAAGAAAATCAACGGAGCAGACATCAAGATAGATGAAGATGACCATATCGTATTTGAAAATAATCACGAGGCAATCATTGATTACCGTACTTTTGCTCTTGCTAAAGAAGCTATGAAAAAACGTACCACCAACAATTACCGTGGTGTTAAGAAATACGACAATGTTTATTCAGGGCTTATGGAGTGCGGTGACTGCGGAAGTCCGATGTTTCCTATGAGCAGAGCCGATTTGCCCGACGCTTATCGCTGCGGTGCGTATCATACAAGAGGTCTTAAAGCATGTACAAGTCACCATACAAGAGTTGATATGCTCGACGAAACTGTCAAAGAGTATCTTACCGAAATCCGCATGACTTCTGCCGATATGATTGAAAAATTGCAGAAGGCTATTGCAGGAGAAAAGGATGCTATCAAGAGTAACCGAAACACGGTGAATCTTCTTCAGAAGCAGCTTGATGAAGCAAGAGAAGAACGCAAAATTTATATCAGACAAAAGACCAGAGAAGTAATAAAGCATCCTGAAAAAGAAGCTCACATTGAATCGCTTTATGAAGAAATGATTGCCGAGTGCGATGATAAAATTCAGGGGCTTGAAAATCAGATTGAGCTTACTGAAAACAAGCATAACACAATTATAAGAGTTAACCGTATAGCGAATCTTGCTATTAACATTTTTGATGAAATTCTTAATAAAGATAAGCTTGATAAAAATGACCTTGAGCTTCTTATTGAAAGAATTTATGTTTATGAAGACCATATACACATCAAATTAAAGGCAGATATAGAGTCGATTTTAACAAGCGGAATGCTTCCCGAACAGCAGGAGGAAGCCGCAAATTTTAATTCAGACATCGTAGATATCTCAGTATTCAAACGCCAAAAAGTCCTTAAAAGGAACAACCATAAGGACAAGGTTTACGATGTCAGTATTATCGGTAACGGCGACCCGTTGGAAATCTATACCGACGCCGACGGCGAGGTCATTTTCAAAAAGTATTCACCGATTGGTGAGCTTGGTCCTTACACAAAGCAGTACGTTGACGTGCTTAACCGCACAAGCGGACTTGCAGTTATCATCTGCGACAGAGATCACGTTATTGCGGTTTCGGGTATGCCGAAAAAAGAGATGTTGGGCAAGCGTATTTCACCTATGGTTGAAAGCTATATGGAAAGACGGGCTTCTTTCGTGTTCGGCACAGACAGAGACGAGCTTGTTGTCAGCGAGGATATGCCTGTCAAAATTGCGGTTATGAATCCGATTATCGGCGGCGGTGACGTGATGGGTGCGGTGATGCTTCTTTGCGGTGAAAAGGCGGCTGCCCCCAGCCAGACGGATATCAAGCTGACGCAGGTTGCAGCAGGCTTTCTCGGCAAACAGATGGAAGAATAATGTAGGGGTAGGTTTTAGGGGATAGAAAGAAGTATTGGACAGACGCTTTGTGTATCTTATCACAAAGCGTCTGTCCGTTAATTATTTTAATCGTAAATTCCGTATGATTCTAAAGGATTCAACCTTAATAATATTTCCACACCACAGTCTCTTGAATCTTTTCTTCCCTCGAATTTATAAGGATTTAAATTGTATTTTTTTGAGGGATATGGGTTAGATTTTTTTCAATAGTTTCAGATTTATATGTTGATGTATTATTGTTTATGGTTTCAGGTGAATTTTGTTGCCGGAACCTATCTTTATGAACAATTAAGGCTGCCATTTTAGCACACCGTTCATCAGCGTAACCTCTGAAAATATGGTTCCTAACATAATTAACCAACTCAGGAGCAACTTTTATACTGTGCGAAATTATATATTCATAACCAAGTTTATTGTTTTCTGTATTTGATTTTGATAAGAATTCTCCATCCCTGTTTCAGTATCGGTACGACTGGGTTTATATCTGTATATATAAACTCCTCTGTATTTTTATATTAATTTTTAAGAAAACGCCCCATAATTGTTGCACCCTTTTCAATGAAGTTGCCTGTGGCTTTTGCCGTTTCTTCATTGATGGTGTCAACGCCGTTTTGCGGATTGAGCTTGTGATAAATCATATAGGGTACAGGGTCACGTGCGTGGGTTTTTGTGACAATGGGTGTCGGGTGGTCGGGAAGAATCATAATTTTGTAATCATCGTATTCTTCCAGAGCGGGAAGAAGAACTGACAGCACCTGTTCGTCGATAAGCTCAATTGCACGGACTTTGTTGTGGGGCTCGTCCCTGTGACCGCATTCATCGGGAGCTTCAATGTGTATGTATACAAAATCTTTGCCGTTTGTGAGTTCTTCAAGTGCACATTCAGCCTTGCCCTTGAAGTTGGTGTCGATATAGCCTGTTGCGCCTTCAACCTCAGGCGTTGCCATACCTGCGCTGATGCCGATACCCTTGAGAAGGTCAACGGCGGAAATAACTGCACCCTTCAGTCCGTAAAGGCTTTCAAAAGAGGGGAGGATAGGCTTGTTGCCCTCACCCCAAAGCCAGATTGAGTTGCCGGGTCGTTTGCCCTCTGCAATACGCTTTTGGTTGACGGGGTGGTTTTTGAGCACATCATAGCTCTTTTTCATCATATCGATAAGGGGTACGGCATTTTCACTTTTTGAAAGATATTCACCAACAACTCTGCCGCTGATATCGTGGGGCGGAGTCATATCACCAAGGTCGGTTGTACCCTTGTGAACGGTGAGACAATGGCGGTAGCTTACACCGCTGTAATATGTATATTTTTCGTTGCCGAAAGCTTGCTGAACTGCCTTTATCAGCTCGGCGGCTTCTTCGGAGCTGATATCACCGGCAGAATAGTCCACCATTGTTTTGTCTTCGTATCTTTTCTCATCGGACAGGGTAACAATGTTACAGCGGAGTGTTACGTCGTCGTCAAGAAGCTTAACCCCGATGCTGACTGCCTCCAGGGGTGAACGGCCGGTGTAATATTTGAGCGGGTCAAAGCCCATAACACTCATATTTGCAACGTCGCTGCCGGGTTTCAAGGTGTCATCAACGGTTTTCACAAGACCGACTTCTGACTTTTGAGCAAGTGAGTCAAAAAGGGGCTTGTTTGCGCACATCATCGGCGTTTTGCCCTCAAGTGCGGGCACGGGATAGTCCGCCATACCGTCATAAAGAACTACAACATATTTCATCTTATATCATTTCCTTTCGGTTGTAAATCTTAAGTCATTGTTGCGCCTCTTACGAAAGGCGAGGCTTGCTGAATTGAATTTTATTCAATGTATAATTCAGCGAAATTTTTATATAATAAATTTGCAGAAAAGTATTGACATTTTTTTCATTATAGGGTAGAATATATCACGCTGTCAGAGATGATCCATTAGCTCAGCCGGCAGAGCACTTGACTTTTAATCAAGGTGTCCGGAGTTCGAATCTCCGATGGATCACCAAAATAAAATGTCTCGAAAGTCCTAAATTAGGGCGTTTCGGGACTTTTTTCTTTCATACTTTATTCTATCATACAACCTCATTTTTTGCAATATTTTTTTCAATTGCATACAAACTGCATACATTGTTTACACTTAAAAGCTCTATTGTTTTGCGTAAATTTTCAATATCTGCGTGAGTGTAAACATCGTCGGTTACAGATTTATTTGCGTGGCCGAGGAGCTTTTTTCTGTAAAAATCATCAGCGCCGGATTGTTTGAGTTTTGTTGCAAACGTGTGACGGGTTATGTGAGGAGTAATGCTCGCATCAATTTCCAATTCTTCCAAAAGAGGTTTGAACATATAACTTCTGAAATAGTTTGGAGTCATTGGCTTACCACTTTCCATACAGAAGACAGATTCACCTTTCTTTTCAAGTTGCTTATCTATTATCCATTTCAGTTCAGAATGAACGGGGACTAATCTGTTCTTGCCTGCTTCAGTTTTCTTACCGCCACGAAAAGCGTATTCTACCTTATCAAAGTTGAAAGCGGTCAGTTCGAGAAGTTCGCCTATACGCCAACCGGAATATATCATATAGTACACCCATTGAGCTGCTTTGTTGCCCTGGAGAGCTGCTGCACCAATCTTTTGTATCTCAAGGTCGGTCAGAGCTCTCTTTTCTGTGTGCTCAAACTTTGGCATAGTGACAAATTCTGAATAGTTCTTTGTAACAATATCGTTCTGCATTGCATAAGTGAAAAGGATTGAAAATAACAACTTAACTTTCTTTACACTTGATTCTGAAAAATCCTTTTCTGCAAGGGAGTTTATGACTTCCTGCATCTGAGCTGTACGGAGCTCTGCAAAGCGAACTGCATACAAACGTGTACAATGCTTATATGCTGCACGGTAATTTAGTTGTGTGGAAGTTGTAAGATCCTTGAAGCGGTTGGTTTTGATGTAATCATCATAAACTTCCTTGAAGGTAATGTCGGACTTTTTGATATCAGGATTGACTATGTAATTTATTCGTCGTTCCTCAGCTTCCTTTCGGGTTTTGAAAGAGCCGAGATATTCCCTTTTCATAACCCCATTTTCGTTATAAGCCTTGCCGTAGACTATGTAGGGTTTGCTGACTCCTTTCCTTTTGTAAATTGTTCCTGTGCCGTTAGCACTTCTTTTCATAAATATCATTCCTTTCCTTGATTTTTTAAAAAAGGTATGATACAATAAGATACAGCCGAACAGAGTATCTCCTTGTATCGTGGTTGGTATGTGGTTATATTTGTTCGCTTTGTCCTCACAGCTTTGGTCGGGTGTGAGGGCGTTTTTTATTTTTAGCTCTCGTTTGAGGGCTTATTTTCAATCAACTCCTTCACCGCCTGAGTAGTAGCTGAATGAACTTCTACAGACTGGGCAAGGGTTGAAGCCTTTTGACTCAGCTGCTTCTAAGTTATAAATCCAAAAATAACTATCATCAAAGCGATCACACTTGTAGTAATGATAATACCGGTCATTCTCGTCAACGCAAACAGCGTAATAGTGGTAAAATTTATATTCATCAAGAATAGAATCATATTCGTTCTCTAATTCATTGTAATTATTTTTTAAGTTCGAATAAGTTTTGCTTATATCATCGTAGCTTTTTTCCAATTCCGCATATGATGTTTTTTGTTCTTGTATAATGGTTTGCTGATGTACTATCGTTGCAACTGAAGTAGTAGAGACAATAACCAAGGCTATTATTACAGCGACAAAAGATTTTTTATAGTTTCGAGATACTTGACTGTCGGATCCATAGCCTACGCTAATTGGAGTTGCATTGGTTGAAGGAACTTTTACATCTGTAGTCACAGTTGTATTTATGTATATGGTATCTGTAGGTAATGCACCGTTGACAAAGTAAAGATATTTGGGATATTCGGATAAAAGATTTGATTTGCACTTTTTTAGTTTTTTATATATTTCTTTTTGCACAGGGGTGACTAAGAACTCGTTATTTAACTTCAAATTATCGTCAAAGCCGTATTCCTTTTTAATTTTATCTGCGAATTCGGGATTACGGATAATTTCACGGGTAAGTTCTTCAGGGGTGACAGGTATTGAGTGATATAATCTTCTTTTATTTATAAATCGGTCTTTTCTAATAAGATAAGGAAGCAGAACAAACCAAAATATGCTGCCAAATGTATATGCTTCGCCAAAAAGTACATCCGTCAGAACCGCTATTGCTATCCAAGCTACAATAAAAAGTACAACAGTAATTGTTACCTTTTTTCTATAGCAGTGAATGCACAGTCTGTCCTCATCAAGAATTGCCACGCCGCATTTTTCACATCTGCTGAACTCAATATCAATTGGTTCAATTTCAGTAACAGATTCGTTAACAGGCATAGAAGTTTCTTGGAAAGGGGCGCTATCTTCGGTAGGATGATATCCTATATCATCACCGTAGACATTGTAATTGCCGTATTTTTTTCTTGTTGTTCCTTCTGCGGAGAGAGAATGTTTTTTGTCTGTTTGTGAGTTGATATCCATGTTTTTTTCCTTTCCCTGAATGTGTTTTTTTCAATTATCTTTATAACATTCCGTGCAAGCAGTATAGCCTTGCTCTTCTGCCTGTTCTAACAAGAAAACATCAATAAGTTCCTCTGATTCCCAAAAGCAGTTAAAAGGTTTGTGATAATATTTGTTGTCTTCAGTTACACAACAGATAAACGCATCAGTTTTCCACATACGCTCAGCATCGATGAATAAAAAATTACAATCATCTTCAAGTTTAATGCATTCTGAGTTAATTTCTTCAATTTGTTCTTTCAACTCTAAAATTTCATTATCTTTCAAATCAGAAACTGTATTAAGCAACACAACTAAAGCAACAGAAAGTACAATAAGAGCAATAAACCAAAAATCAATTCTTTTGTATTTCATAACATCCTTCTTCCTACCGCCTAATGAGGGCGGTATTTTTTTATTTACCTTTGTGCCGAAAAATAATATTGTCTTTTATAAGGATTCCTAAAAGAGCAATTATTATCAAAAGGAAAAAAATAATGTAAGAGTAGTTGCTGATAAACTCTATTATTTTGTTTATTATATTTTTTACGGTTGAAGGTTGGGTGGTTGTTTGAGCTGTTCGTTTTGTGGTTGACTTCGTTGTCTGAACTTTATCTTGTTTGGTTGTTGAAGCTTTAGTTGAAGTGTTATCATCAGAGGTATAAGGACAAACTCCGTTAATATGTTCGTGCTCTGAATATCCGTGATGATAATGATATTCTCCGGTATCTCGGTTATAGTGTCCACCGCTGCTGTCGGTTCTGCCCTGGTGAGCGAAGACAGTAACAGCTGAGAGGATAAGGATTAGTAGTGTGGAAGCAATAAGCAGTAGTTTTTTCATTTTTTCCTTCCTTCCACCGCTTAAGGGCGTTTTTTTATCAAGAGGGATATACCGCCAAAAATTGCGGCAATTACAGTACCCCCTATAAATTTTTCTAACAAACCATCGAGGACAGAAGAATCGTTTTCATTATTTATTAAATTATTCTCAACGTCAAATTCAACGCTATCTACGATATCATCCATTTCTTGATATTCCCAATCAATAAACGGAGATGTTGTTTGGAACGTCAATGTGTAATTATCACCATTTACTACTGTACAATATGCCATAATATAATAGCCTGATTTGTAATATTCCATTTTTATAAATTTGTACTGAGTTTCGTAAATGCTATATTCAGTTGAACCCAATTTCTCAGCTAATGATTCCGCCAATTCCTCAACTTCTGAAGCAGAGTATTTAGATAAATGACCAATAACTCCAATATCCTCAATATATTTTTTACTTACAAACAGCTCCAAGGACTCATTACTATCTGCGTAAAAATAAGCAGCATCTAAGTATATATCGTTATTGAGCATGAACTCACTCATATAGTCAAAAGAAACACCAAGCTCATCTAACTCGGGATTGTTATATAAGTTGTTTCTTGTAAATACATACCACTCAGTATCATCAATATTAACGCTGATATCCGTTCCGCTAACTGAATACCTTTGAGCGTATGCGGATGTAGGGGGTAACAAAGCACACAACGACAATACAGCTATAAGCAAGCTAAACACTTTTTTCATTTTTAATTCCTTCCACCGCCTGAGGGCGGTATTTTTATTATTAGTAGCAGTGAGAAAACACTACCCCATATTTAAGTTGAGAAAAAACGAAAAAGTAACACAAAAATTTTGAAAATATTTTTTTCTGCCGCCCGTGGGCGGCTATTTTTTTACTTCCAAATAAATTATGTTACCTTTTCTATGCCAGCTTAGAGTTGCTTTTCTCGCTGTACTTATCAGCACGAAGCATTTGTTTCATCATACCTCTGATTTCAGCACGGTCGATGGCATCAAGCTGTGTTGCCATATATGTGATGTCTTTTACGTCATCAGAAAGTTCAACTGTTTCGTTGCTGAACTGACCGTACATTTCATTAACAGAGATTTCGAAGATTGTACACGCTTTAAACAATGTTTCTATATCTATAGAGTTAACTCCTTTTTCCCAATTCGAAACAGCGGAGTTCTTCACACCGAGTAAGGCTGCTAATTCTTTTTGGGTCATGCCACTCCTCTTTCTATAAAAGAGGAGATTTTTTGATATTTCGTCTCGTATGTTTCCCATAGAAACACCCCCTTTAGCCACATAATAACACGGTCATTATCAAAAATCAAGATAAAAATACAGAAAAACTGAAATTTTTTTCATAAAAACCATTGACATTACAGCGAAACTGTAATATAATGCGTATGAAATACAGCAAAACTGTAATTCGGGAGGTGAGTGATAATGTTAGGAATACAAATTAAAAGCTATATTTCGGAACTCGGACTGAAGATGTCGGCAATAGCAGAAAAAGCAAATATACCTCTTAACACTTTTTCGGCAATGATGAATGGTAAAAGAAAAATTACTGCCGAAGAGTATTTTGCAATATGTACTGCTCTTAATGTTGGTCTTGATAAATTTGCAAGTTAACAAGACACAAAACCGACCAACCCACATACCAACCACAAAATAAATTAAGGAGTTGAAATAATGGCGATAAAACCTAAAAAGAAAATTACCGATGAAGAAATACTTGCAATGACCGAAGTGCCGGCAATGATTGCCGCTGACTATCTCGGAATGACATACTCAATGCTGACGTGGAAGTTACAGCAGGGTGAACTCCCAATCGGAACTGCAAGGAAAAACAAAGCCTGGGCATATCACATCAGCCCACAGGCACTTGTGAAATATAAGCACGGTGAAGGGGAAAACAGTCTTCTTCAAGCGATACATAATCAGCTTGCTGATATTCAGAAGCAGCTTCCTGAAATTTGTATGCTTCTTCAGGAGTATCAGAAAGGAGCCACAACGTGAAAAAAATGTGCATTCAATTCAACTGCGACCATATGCACGGCAATCATTGTTGTGCATACTGCGAGAATTTAAAGAAATGCCGAAACCACTGCCTGAACACACCTGATAAATGTAAGCTGGCAGTAGAGAAGGCAAACAAATCAAGGTATTTAATAAAAGCGGAGGTAATTAAATAATGGAAACACCTTGTAAATTTTGCGGACAGGTCTATCTGAGCGACAAGAAGACCGAAATTGAAAGATTTAAAGATGCAATTGAGCAATGCAACTGTGCCGGCGCTTATGTGCAGAAAAGAAAGTGGGATAAGATTGCAAATGCCGAAATGGAGCTTATCAGCGTTTTTGAATTCAATCCTTTCAACGGAGCAGTAGGCGCAGCTGATGCAGAAGTTGCAGCCGATATAAGAGAAAAGATGGAACAGTTCATACCGTATCTTGTTGATTATGACATCAGCTCTCTTGTGGTTAAAATTGCAGGCATCGGCAAAGTCACAATGAACAGCAATTCTGACGGTGACATCAAAATCAGCAGACAGGTCACAACCGGAATTGAAAGAAAAGTCAAGTCTTGAGGGAAGGTGAGAATATTGTTCCGGTCCCTTGAAAGTTTCAACATATTCTTCTTCATCAGCCTTGGACTGATTATTCTCGGCATAGTGTTTGAAGAAAAACTCATAGCCTTGGAAAACAAAATCACAAATAAAAGAAAGAGGAGACAAAGAAAAATGAAGTTCATAAAGCGCAAACCGAAGGCGAAGAATCCGAAATTCAGTTATATAAGAACAATCCTTCGCCTTGCGGACGTTGCAATGAAAAGCAATGATGAGCTTATGCAAAAAAACGATAAGCTAAGCAAAGAAATCGAAGAACTCAGAATTCAGATTGAAAGCGTGAAGCAAAACCGCAATTGGTATAAAAGGATGTATGAGCATTACTTCAAGCGTAATTGCGAATTGATTTCGCAGCTGCAGAAGCTTGTTCAAGAGAACAACGACATAAAAAAACGGCCCACATAAGCGGCAACTTATGTGAGCCACACCCGAAGGCGGTAAGTCAACTAAACTACATATTCAGTATATCACAATTAAGCTGATATGTCAAACTTACCGCCTTGAAAATTCGAAAAACAAGGTGGTGAAACACAATAAAGTGAAAAGAAAAGCGATAAGAAATGTATTTTCGGGGTCGGTGCTTGAAAGAGAAGTGTATACCATAGCCCCGAAAACGAGAAATGTCAAGAAGGCAAAGCCACGGTTACGGTTTCAGACGGAAGAAGAGAGAGAAGCTCACAGGCTCGGTATTTCAAAACGAAAACACCGGCGCAACTTTAATGAAAATTTCAGACCGACCTCTTTGTACAGTACGCTGACCTTTGACGATGAAAACGAGATACATACATGGAGTGAAGCGAATTACATAAAAGAACGGTACATAAGACGTTTGCGTTATGCCTGCCCCGATGCGGTGATATTTTTCTACAAAGGCAGAGGTAAAAGTACACACAGAATACATTTTCATATGGTTTCTGAGGGAATACCCGAGGATATTATCAGAAAACAATGGTTGTACGGTGAAGTTGTTCAAGCCGTACACCTACGAGAACACAACTATTACCATGATATAGACCACGGACAGGACTATACAGGGCTTGCAGATTATCTTTGGGAGCATTGGACACCCGAGCAGGGTGGCAAAAGGTGGTATCAGACAAGAAATGCCCGAAAGCCTGATAAGGATGAACCTCAGGAAGCAAAAAGGCATTATTCAGAACAGAAACCGCCCAGGGCACCATTGGGATATAAATATGTTGAGTGCCATTGTACCAAATACGGATATTGGTGCTTCAAGTATGTTTTAGAGCCGCCGCCGGATGAACGGCGCAAGCGCAGAAAAAAGAACGATTCAAGCTGATTTTTATGTCAGCTTTTGCAAGACTTGAAGATGTGTAAAGAATTACAACCAAAACTTAAAAAATATTAAAAGTTAGGAGATACACATGACAGATGAAGGAAAAGAGTTATATGAACGCTTTAAAAAAATCAGGAAGGCAGCTTGGAACGGTGATGCTTTGGGCGAAGAGTTCGACTTTCTTTGTGACCACGAAACTTATGACAGGCTTGCAAATCTTTTCAATGGCCACAGAAGGGATAAAAAAATAAGCAAAGAAGAGGTTTTCCGGAAAGGCAATAATCTTAAAGCAGCATACATAACAGCGGCCAGATCTGCAAAACACAACAAGACAATTTATGTGCTTGACCAGGAACGGTATAAAAGATGCGCCGAGCTTCGAACACAGATTATTAAGTCAGCTTCTGAAAAGACCGATTTTGAGCTTCTTTCAATGTGCATCGAGCTTATGGAAAAAGCTTTCACAGACATTGATGCAAAAGTTATTACAGAAAAACTTATGCAAAGAAGTGACATCTGTATGACACCTATAACAAAAGGCAAGGAAGGTTTTATCAGAGATTTGCTTATTGAATTAAAAGTGAATCACAAGCTTGTTGACTGTATATTTGAAGAAGCAAAGTCAGAAGGGCAAGGCTCATATAACGGCTTTATGGTACGGCCGAGCGGTGAAAACAACTTCAAGTTATATCACGTTCCGTCAGCCGAATACAACAAAAGGAGTTAAACAAATGGATACCGTGAAATTAGGAATGTCAGAACAAGAAGTTCGGGATAAGCTTCTTGAATATTATGACGAAGAAATCGTTGAAGGTATGATACGGACGTTGAAAAGAAACGGAATGAGCGCATACGGCGCTTTTCTTGTGAGAGAAGCTTCTCTTTTCAGAGAAATGGATAAACCTTACAATCTTTTCAGACTGCCCGGTATAAATCCGCCGAAAAGGAGTGAAAGCAATGCTTAACTGTGCAATTCTTATGGGCCGCTTAACCGCTGACCCTGTTTTGAAAACAACCACAAGCGGCAAAGAGGTTTGCGCCTTTCAGATTGCCGTTGACAGAGCCGTTGCCGTGAAAGGACAGCGTACAGCAGATTTCATCAATATTGTCACCTGGGAAGGCAACGCAAGATTTGTCTGCAACCGTTTCAAAAAAGGTCAGATGATAGCTGTACAAGGTTCTGTCCGCACAAGAAGCTACGAAGACAATGAGGGCAACAAGAGAACTGCCTTTGAAGTTGTTGCAAGAGAAGTGCATTTTTGCGGAAGTAAGGCTGAAACACTCCCTCAGTCAGCTTCTCAGACAACTCCATCAGAGAAAGAGCCAAGTCAGGTTGAGGGCATTAACGGTTATTACGCAAATGCCACGGCAGCGGATTTTGCAGATATTTGCTATGACGATGAAGATTTGCCGTTATGAGAGGTGACCGGATGAGTCTTTACTGTTTAAAGCTTAATTGCAGCATAAAGCAATGCAACGTACACCCGGACAAAGCAAAAACAGACAGAGAAGCAAAATACAGAAACTTTGAGGGCAATGTAAATCTGTGTATAAAGCCGGAAATTCTTTTTGCAGATAAGCCGATGAAAAAGCCGAAGGCTGATGAACTGCCCGTACCCACAGAAGGTGAAGAACAGGAAGCGCTTTTTGAGTGGGCGGAGACTATGGAGTATAAGTACCCAGAACTGAGAGCACTTTATCACATTACAAATGAGGGCAAAAGAAGCAAAGCGACTGGTGCAAAGCTCAAAAGAGAGGGACTTCGGGAAGGTGTGAGTGATATCTGCCTTCCCGTTAAAAGAGGACAGTACGGCAGTTTATACATTGAACTGAAAAGAAGAAAGGGCAGCCGTGTTTCCGATGAACAAAGCGACTGGATAGACCTTATGTGGGAGCTCGGCAATGCCGCATATATCTGCTACGGCTGGGAAGAGGCAGCGAAATGCATAGAAGAATATTTAAATTTAACAGATTAAGGAGATAACAACCAATGGAAAATATCATAATGATAGCAATCGAAAAAATACATAATCACCCGGATAATCCCCGCAAGGATGTGGGTGATGTAACAGAGCTTTCCGAGAGCATAAAGCACTCGGGCATTATGCAGAATTTGACAGTAGTACCATATGAGGGCGAATACAGAGTTATCATCGGTCACAGGCGTTTAGCTGCTTCAAAAATGGCAGGTCTGACAGAGGTTCCCTGTGTGGTTGTGGAAATGAGTGAAAAGGAACAAATTGCAACAATGCTTTCTGAGAATATGCAGAGAGTAGACCTTACGGTTATTGAACAGGCGCAAGGTGTGCAGATGCTTTTCGACCTCGGAGAAAGCGTGAATGCAATTTCAGAAAAAACAGGTTTTTCGGAATCTACTGTCAGAAAGAGAATGAAGGTGGCAACATTACCGTTTGACAAGCTTAAAGAAGCAGAAGAAAGAGGCGGTACACTTGAAGAATATATCAAGTGCTGTGAAATCGAAAATAAAAAGGAACGCAAAAAACTCCTTGAAGCTGCAGGAACGAGAGATTTCAATTGGAAATATGATAATGCCATTAAAGAGCAGAAGGAGAGAAAAAATACTCCTCTGATTAAAAAAGAAATCAAAAAACTTGCAAAAGAAATCAGCGAGAGCGACCGTTGGTCTTCAAAATATGAAGACGTCTGTAGACACAGAATCAGTGAATGGAAACCCGAAGACACTTTGATAAAAGGCTACAGCGAAAAGAAAGAGTATTTCTGGTGTATATCATACGGAACATTGTATATCTCAACAAAGGCAAAGAAGAAAAAAGAAGCCCCTGTTAAGAAAAACGCAAAGGAAATTGAAGCAAACCGCCGTCGTAAAGAGCTTAAGGAACTTTTTGAAAAGGCTTTCAGTCTCAGAGAACAGTTTGTTCTTAACTTCTCAGCACCGAAGAAATATGAGAAGGTAATTATTGAATATCTCGTTAAATTCACTACTCATTCAATTTGCCATTATTACAGTGAAGATTTGAAAATCATCCACAGAGCAATGGGTGATGCAGACAATAAATCATATTATCCCGACACAGAAAAATTTGAAAAGTTTATGAAAGAGAGTCCCAAGGCTTTGCTTGTTCTTACTTATGTCAAGTCAGGTGATTCAGCCGGGAAAACCTGTTACGGAAACAGTTGGAATGAACAGTATCCGCCCTACAGTAAAAACCGAGTGCTTGAGCTTGTATATGAATTTCTTGAAAAGCTCGGCTATCAGATAAGCACGGAAGAACAAAAGCTGCTTGACGGTACACACGAGCTTTATGCGGAAAGTTCTGAGGGCAAGTAATGAGCAAAGCAGTTTTAATATCGATACAACCGAAATGGTGTGATGAAGGATGTGAAACGTGCGCTTTTTGGAAAATGATGCGTGTAAATGCAGATGAGTACGATATGGATTGTTCGAGTCCTCTTTACGAGCATATACCCATCACAAGACCGCCGCAGAGTTGGTGCTATGTAGAAGAACAAACAGCGCAGGCTTAAAAACCTGTGCTGTCGGTAAGAGATTTTACAAAAGACTTCATTTCGTGCTTAGAACTGATACTGTGAGTTCTTTCAATAACGGCTCTTTTTTCAGCATCGGTCATTGATTCGAACTTAGCCATAGCACGTTCGTTCTGAGCAAGAGCCATACTGAAGCCTAAAGGCAATTCAAAATTATTCATAGTAAACACCTCAAGGTTAGTGTTTACGAAAAATCAAATAAAATACAAGGAGATGATTAAACAATGCCGCAACCAATAGCCCGTGAAGTGTTTATAGAAATACTGAAGACAAGGTGTGTTGAATTCACCCGTGAAGAAATCAACGAACTGATGAACGAAGAGCTTGACAAAGACCCGGACGAAATGGACCTCACATTTGTTGATATGTGTCTTGATGCTCTTGACGGCAAATTTGATTATTTGAAGGAAGGTGCTTAATAGTGGGGTATGAACATTATATTGAAAATTGTTCAATATGCGGTGAAAGATACCCAAAAAGAGATATGAACAAACTTTTCATAGCTTACGGACATACTTCTGTATCTTCACCCAAAAAGATGTGTTCGATTTGCGATAACTGTTTACCAAATCTCTGCGAGTACCTTGAAGTTAAAGCTCCCGATGATACAGTACATGGGAGATATTCAGAGAATTATTATAAAGCACACAACCCGAAAAGAGGGAAGTGTGTAAAATGTGGACAGGCTTTAGATTGGAGTGATACAGAGTGATTTGTAGAAATTGCAAATATATGCAGAGCGTAGGTGACAGCGACCTGTATATCTGTTCCAACGAAGATAGTGATAGCTTTGGAGAATATACAGGTATTTGCTGTGAAGATGAATGTGAGGACGGTGAAGAACTGTGACAGACAACGATATTATAAAGGCTTTGGAGTGTTGTGTGAAAGCACCATATTGTAGTGAAAAAACCGATTGCCCTTATAAAGGCATTGACGATTGTGTGAAAAAGCACACACTTGATGCCATTGACCTCATCAACCGCCAAAAGGCAGAGAATGAGAGGTTGCAGAAAGAAAACGAAATACTTTCCACAAATGCTGATGATGCTTTTCAACAAGGTCTTAATGAAAGCAGAGAACTTTTTAAACAGGAAGTTGAGACAGAAATCAAAACCGAAGCAATAAAAGAGTTTGCGGAGAGGTTGAAAGATGATTATATCAAAGATAAGAGATATGACAGACCCAATGCACACACAAAGATTTCTTTTCTCTTTAATAAGATTGACAACCTTATGAAAGAAATGGTGGGTGACAGCCAATGAAATGCACAGCTTCAAACAGAACATTCCGCAAACAGCAACGCTTTGATGCCGGTATGAAAGAAGCGGTGAGAAAATGCTCCCTCTTTCTTGATTATGTGCTGTCGGATAAGCTCAGATGGTCAAACAGCAGAATCGGACAGATACACAGCACCTTCAATGATGTTGCCGATAAGGTACAAAGCGGAGAAATGACACTTGAGGGCATATTGCAAATTCTCAAGGAAGAACATAACGCAAACGTTATCATCAAACAAAGTGAGCGCATCAGACCGAAGGGTTTATACAGCGACTACATAAACGGTGTGTATGCTTCGTCTGATAAAGTCAGCATCATTCTTTTGTATGTGCTTATTCACGTTTACCGTCTCGGCGGTGAAAAAGCCAACAGAATTATATCGGGTATCAACGACATTGCCGAAAGTGTCAATCTCGGCTATGTGACGGAAAAGGACATCAAACAGGGTCTTATGGATGAAGAAGGTCTTGAGGTTAAGAAACTTAAGGATGTGGGGTAGATAATGCAGGTGATGTTAGCTGAATATGAGCGAAACATAGAAACGGTTAAAAGAATTCTGAAAAAGCTGAGGGCGAAAACTCATAACGGTGAGAAGGACTATGAGATAACTCAATATGAGACGATACTAAGCGAACTCAGGCAAAAAGCAGGGCAGATAAAAGCATATTTAGGGAAGGAGTGATAGAGTGTCAAGAGAATATAAGTTAAGGTTATCAGAGAAGTACAACATAAGTCCAAACAGATATGCAGAGCTTAAAGCCTTTTGTTTACAATATGAAGAAAAAAAGGCTGAATTGGAACAGTTGTATTCTTTGTCTTCAGTTCCGCCGGAAATTGCTGTTATGGGCGGTGAGCCGGGCAAGCCCACAGAAAGAAAAGCTATGAGGGCGAGCAAATTAAAAAATGATATAGAACTTATTGACCGTTCTCTTGAAGCTACTTGCGGTGAAGCTGTGGGTCTTATTGAAATCTTGAAAAAGAATATCACTCTTGGCTATGGCTTTGATAAATTGGGTTATGTGCCGTGCAGTTGCAGAACGTTTTATAGATACCGCCGAAAGTTCTTTTTTCTGCTTAATGAAGAAAAATCTTGAAAAAGGGATAAAATGGGGTAATACTTTTATGATAAAATGATATTGTAGAGAAATGGGAAATCCACAAGAAAGTGCCGATAATTCCATTTTATCCTCTATGATTTAATGTTTTTTTCACGCATAACCGTCCGTATCTCCTCGGGCGGTTTTTGCGTTTTTGAAAAAAGGTGAAAACAGGGAAAATTTTTATAATTATAGTTTTTAAAAACAATATTTTTTTAGTCGAAAATGAAAGGAGCGGGGAAATTGTGCAAAATTTGGAAAAAAACAGACTTAGTGCAAAACAGCGCAAAGCCATAGATTTACTGATAAATTCAGACTTAAAACAGGGCGAAATTGCCGAAGAATTGAAAATTTCGAGAAATACCCTTTCAAACTGGCTAAATGCTGATAAAAATCCTGCCTTTACCGATGAGTATGACAGACAGCTGAAGCTTGCTGATGCGGCACGTCAGAGAGTATATAAATCAAAGGCTCAGAAAGCTCTCGATAAACTTGTTGAGCTCGTTGACTGCGGTAATAAGCCCGTTGCTCTTGCCGCCTGTAAGGAAATACTTGACAGAGCGGGAGATAAGCCCGACTTAAATATTAAGGGTTCTGTGTCTGTGGCACAGAAGATAGAAGACCTGATATGACATATACGGCTGACTTTCTTATCGAAAAAAGAAAGGAAAAATGGAAGGAAAAGCAAAGCATAGACTATGATAAATCCTTCCGTGAGGCAATAGTCAATGAAATCGCCGCCGACAGAGCTTTACTCGAAGAAATAAGGCAAAAGCCCGAAAAGCTCATTGAACTTGTTTTTATCGTTGTTGACAAAAAACAGAAGACGTTGCCTTTCTTTCTGAATGATGTTCAGCACGATTTTATTGACACTCTCAACAAGGCTATTGAGGACTTTAATGAGGGCAGGATACCCGAAATATCACTTCTAGTTCTCAAAGGCAGACAACAGGGCTTTACAACTTTAGTAACAGCGTATCAGCTTTCCTGTAGTATTCTTAACAGAAACTTTCAGGGCTACACCCTCGCAGATAAGAGCGACAATGCCGAGGCTATCTTTCAGAACAAGGCAAAGTTTCCCTACGGTCAGCTTCCCGAGGCTCTCAAGCCGACAGAGAAATTCAACAACAGAAAGCAGCTGCTCTTTGAGAGGATAAACTCTTCCTGGGCGGTAGACACGGCAACAAAGAATGTAGGCCGATCAAGAACGGTAAACTTCTTTCATGGTTCTGAGTGTGCTTTTTGGGAAAGCGGCATAGCATACATTCAAGCGGCTTTAGGTGAAGCCTTCACAAGTAACTGCATCAAGATATACGAAAGCACGGCCAACGGCTACAACGATTATCAGAAAATGTGGAACAGCGGGGCCCATATCAACTGCTTTTATGAGTGGTGGCGTACACCTGAATACAGAATACCCTTTTATACCGAGGAAGCACGGCAGGATTTTCTGCAGTTTATCGGGTCGGAAAAGAAGCAGAACAGTCAGAGGTTAAAATGGCTTAAGGAGTACCCGAATCTCTCTGATAAACAGATAAAGTGGATTGTTCAAAGACTTGAATGGCTTAAGGATGAAAAAGGCCTCGATGATGAACAGCTTCACTGGTATTGGAACAAGTATTACAAGTATATTGATAAAGACCTTATCAGGCAGGAATACCCCTGTACACCTGCAGAAGCCTTTCTTCTTTCAGGTAAAACCGTATTTGATACAGAGGTTGTTCTTAAAAGGCTCGACCATATACCGCAGCCTCTTAAGACCGGCTATTTTATTTACGATTACAACGGACTGCGGATAAGCAATATACGGTGGGTAAACGACAAGACAAACGGTTACATACACCTTTATTTCCTTCCAAATCAGCCTGAATTCACCGAATACTGTATAGGCGGTGACACGGCAGGAGAGGGAAGCGACTTTTTCAACGGTCACGTTCTCGATGCAAAGACGGGAATACAGGTGGCAAAGCTCAAACAGCAGTTTGGCTCTGCTGAATATGCAAGGCAGATATACTGTCTCGGTGCTTATTACAATTGGGCACTGATAGGTATTGAAGCTAACTTCGATACTTACCCGATAATGGAGCTCCAGAGACTCGGTTATCCGAAGCAGTACATAAGAGAGGTTTTCGACGAATATACAGGGAAGACGGAGAAGCGTTTCGGTTTCAAGACCACACCACTGACGAGACCTACAATCATTTCAAGGCTTGTTGAGATAGTCAAAGACCACTGCGACACCATCAACGATAAGGAAACCCTGGAAGAGCTTCTGACCATTATAAAAAATGCAAAAGGCAAAATAGAAGCTCCTGAGGGCGGGCACGATGATGAGATGATGGGTCTTGCCATTGCGCATCAGATAAGAGAACAGGTTGTGTTCAATCAAGAGCCAATCAATGTTAATTCTCAATATCATTTCAATGTAGAGAAGAAAAGTGAAACACAGTTTGATTACGGTGAAGAAATAATTGTTATATAAGGAGTAGGTTATGGAAATTTTATTAGCATTAGTTGTCGGCACACTAAACATAGTGAGCTTTTTTATTGGTGCGAAGGTAGGGCAAAAGGCAGTTAAGGGTGAGCCTATAGAAGTACCTAAACCTAACCCGATGAAGGCTATAAGAGAATCGCAGGACAAGAAAGAAGCAGAAAGAAAACAAAACGCACTTGACACTATTTTGCATAATATTGAAATCTATGACGGAACGAGTGCGGGGCAGAAGGATGTGAGTTAATGACCACAGAACAAATCAGAGAGACTCCAATATGGCAACTGTATGATAAAGGCAGAAACTATCACAGGCGAATAGGTATATACACCGATACAGACCGAAACTACCGAATGTATAACGGAAATCAATGGGAAGGTGCGAAGCTCGGTGATGTTGAGCCGGTGCAGAAGAATTTTATAAAACCCATTGTTAAGTATAAAGTAGCTGTTATACACGATAATTTGTACGCCATCAACTACTCTTCTCAGAACTTTGCCAACAGAGATTTTGCAAAGATGTCAGAGCGTTACTGTGATATGCTCAACAGGTATGCTCACAGGGTATGGGAACACGACAAAATGGATTTTAGGGGCAGAAAAGTAACGAAAGACGCCGCAATCAATGATGAGGGCATTATATATATTGACTTTGACCAAGAAAAAATGATGCCCGTTAATGAGATTATCAAGAAAAACGATATTTACTATGGCAACGAAAATGATGACGATATACAGTCACAGCCCTATATTTTAATACGCAAGCGTATGCCCGTATCAAATGCAATTGAATTTGCTCTTAAACAAGGTTTGAGCGAAGAGAAGACATCATATATCATCGGCGATAACGACAACTTTGAGGAAAGCGGAGAAGCGGCAAAAGAAGAGCTGGACAATATGGTTACTCTTGTATATAAGATGTACAGGAAGAACGGCAGCGTGCATTTTTCGATTTCCACCCGTTGGATTGACATTATTGAGGATGTTGATATTGGTATTTCACTTTATCCTGTTGCACATTTGATATGGGAAGAAAAAGAAGGCAGTGCAAGAGGTGAAGGCGAAGTTCGTTACCTTATCCCGAACCAGATTGAAGTCAACCGTACAGAAGTAAGACGTGTTTTAACGGTCAAGTATCAGGCATATCCGCAAAAGGTTGTTGATATAAGCAGAGTGTCAAATCCTCAGGCTCTTAATACAGTCGGCGGCACTATAAAAACCAACGGTCAGCCCGTTGACGACGTGCGAAAAATTGTCGGTACAATTCCGCCTGCACAAATGTCACCTGATGTTAAGCAACTGCAGGAAGATCTGATTCAGGTAACAAGGGATTTAGCCGGTGCAGGAGACACGGCAACAGGTCAGGTTAACGCCGAAAATGCATCAGGACGTGCGATTCTTGCAGTTCAGCAAGCTTCACAAGCACCAATGACAGAGCAGAGGGAATCCTACAAGAATTTTATTGAAGACATTGCTAAAATATGGCTCGAATACCTTATTGCATATTCAGTTGACGGAATTGACCTTGAAGAAGAAATAACAGACGAACTCGGCAATGAAACTGTGCAGGTCGTGAGAGTGCCGCAAAGTGTTCTTAAAGAGCTTCAGGCAACTGTCAAAATTGATATTACCCCTAAAGGCGTATATGACAAATACGCACAGGAACAAACAATGGAAAATCTTCTTGTGCAAGGTATGCTGAATTCCCAGAGGCTGAGTGAGCTTAAAGCGTATGCGAAAATGCTTGATGATGACAGCGTTGCTCCCAAGCAGAAAATACTTGAGGTTATCGAGTATATGGAAAATGAACAGCGCAGAATTGCAAAGATTCAGTCGCAGGCTCAGATTATGCAGCAGAGAGCACGGCAGTTTCTTATGGGAGATGATGAGTCGCAGAGTTCACAGATGGCAGAAGCAATGAATCAAATGCAGATGCAACAGGAATTAGAAGCTGCTCAGGGTGAAGTCGCCGAAGCTGAGGAAGAGTTGCCGAGTGATGAAGAATGAGAAAGGTAATAATCTAAAGTATGAAATGTCCTTATGCCGTAAATAGACAGACAGTTACACAAACTACTATGCAGTATGATGAAAACGGCCGTCAAACATGTTACACCGAATATCAGAATAATACAGCAAAGTTTGTAGACTGCCTGGAAGAAGAATGTGGAGCGTATAACGCTGACACAAAAAAATGTGAATACAATACAAAGGTTAATTAAGCATCCTTAAGGGGGTGCTTTTTTATATGTCTGCACCGTCAGACCATAAACAAACGGCAGCAGGGTGATGAAATGGCGGTAATGAGACAGAGATATAACAGTTCCGTCAACAAAGTCTGCCCCGAAGGGTCGGGGTATCACCCGTTTTATATGACCAAGCATTTAAGTCGTTAAACTGTATGGATTCGGTGAAGCTAAACACCAACGAAAAAATATGATTCGGTGAAGCTAAACACCAACGAAAAAAATTAGAAAGGATTGTCATTATGGAAAGCAATGAAAATCTTGTACCTCTCGAAGGTGCTGAAAACGTGGAAGGAATAACCACAGAAGAAACAGTCGAACAGGTCACAGAGCCTGAGAAAGTCTATTCCCGGGAAGAGTTTGACTCAAGACTTGAAGAGGCGATAGGCAAAAAAACATCCCGTATTGAAGGAAAGATACGCAGAGAGTATGAAAAAAAGTACGGACCTCTTGAAAACGTATTGAAAGCAGGTACGGGAAAAGAGAGTGTAGAGGAAATAACGGATGCTTTTTCTCAGTTTTACAGAGAAAAAGGTGTTGAAATTCCTCAAATGCCGAGATATACCTTTGACGAAGAGGCAATCCTGGCGAAGGCAGAAGCGGACGAAATTATCAAATCGGGCTTTGAAGAGGTAATTGAAGAAGCTGACCGCCTTAAAGAATTAGGTGCAGCGAAAATGACCGCAAGACAAAAGGCTGTGTTTGTTGCGCTGACAGAACACATCAAGAGCACCGAGGCAGGCCGTGAACTTGCGAAAATCGGTGTGACAGAAGATGTTTATAAAAGTGCGGAATTTCAAAGCTTTGCATCTAAGTTTAATTCCGATACACCTATTACGGAGATTTATCAAATCTTCAATTCCACAAAGCCCAAAAAAGAAATTAAAACTATGGGAAGTATGAAACAAGCCACAAGTGATTCGGGTGCAGTAAAGGATTTCTATTCGCCTGAAGAAGCTGCTAAATTTACAGTCGAAGATTTCAATAAAAATCCCGAACTGTACAAACGAGTTTGTGAATCAATGACAAAGTGGAAATAGTAGTGCTTCTCTCCTTATGAAAGGTAGGTAAAAACTATGTCAGTAAAACACTTTATTCAGACCGTATGGTCAAAGAAAATTCAGGACGACCTTGAAGAAAAGTGCAAGCTCGTAAAGGACTGCACAAGAACTTATGAGGGCGACTGCCAATACGCTCAGACTGTTAAGATTCTTGCAGTCGGTGATCCCACTGTTGCCGGTTATACCGGTGAGGACATCAACATTGAAGCAATGACAGACAGCAGTCAGGACCTTGTGATTGACGTTCAGAACTACTTTGCATTTCAGGTGAAGGATGTTGACGGGGCACAGTCTGTTCCCGGCCTTCCCGAAAAGTATCAGCAGAAAGCCATGAGAAAGCTCGCTCTCAAGCGTGAAAAGTTTATCGGTGCACTTGTTGCAGGTAAGGCACAGGCAACCACAGATGAAGTTGCAGGTAACACCACATACAAAGAAGGTGCGGCAACAATCATCACAGCGACAAACAAAACACAGGCTGCAATAAAAATTGCATTTGATGAAGCCATTGTTACACTTCGTGAAAAGAATTTCGACGATGCCGGCGTTATCGAAGTTGACCCCCGTGATTACGGTCTTTTCAAAGATGAACTCATTGAGCTTAAAACCGCAAATGATGAACTCATCAAGCGTGGTGTTGTGGGCACTTATGACAACTATGAAGTCAAGCCCACAAACAACGTGTATAAGGACGATACATACGTTTACTGCATCGTTCGTTCAAAGGATGCTATCGCATTCGCAGGACAGATTAACGAAGTTGAAGCAGGCCGTATGGAAAAACGTTTCTCCGACTACATCAGAGGTCTTGATACCTTCGGCGCAAAAATTATCGCACAGGATGAACTTGTTTGCGTAAGAATTCCTCTTGTTGCGGTAGCGTAAGGAGTGCGTAAGAAATGAAGAAAGTCTTGATTAACGTTACATTTAATGACCGCTACACAGGCAAAAAACACATTGCCGGCAAAACCGAAAAAATGACGGAAGAAAGAATCGCAGAGATTAAGGAAGTAAATCCTAACTTCATCTCCGTTGTGGGCAATGTTGAACAGTCTGCTACGAACGATAAAGAAAAGTCCAACAAAAAATAATCATTGAGGAAGAAGTTATGCTTCTTCCTCTTTTGTCATATCAATAGACTCGATTGGGGCAGTACCAATAGATATGTAAAGGAGAATGAAAAATGAAACATCAATTATTTGTAGAACAGCCAAACATTGATTTGAAGGCTGGTGTTAAGGTAAAAAAAGACACAGAACTAACTTATAAGAATGATAAGGTTGAGCAAGGGCTGAAAGACCTTAAGCTTGAAACAATCTTAGAGGAAGATGGCTCAAACGGAGTTAATATATATAACTCAAAAACTTTTATCCGCATCTGGCTGAATGAGGGCGACATTCTTTTGTTTGATGAAAGCAGAGGTTATTATATGCCGCCTTACCCTGTTGAAAGCATTGACGATGCGATAAGTGACATTGAATCGTTGAAGGGTTTTGAACTTAACGAAGAAGTCTGACAAGGAGTGATAAACAATGTTTACGATAGACAGTGATAAAACAATCAATGTGACAAGAGGAGATATTCTGTATTTTTCCGTTTCAGCGAAAGACAGTGAAAGCGGAGTAAAATATACATTCCAGGCAGGGGACATTGTGAGAATGAATGTGTACGGCAAGAAAGAGTGCGAAAATGTTGTGCTAAAAAAGGATTTTGCCGTTACTACTCCTTGTGAAGAAATTGAAATTTATTTGGACAAGGTCGATACCAAAATTGGTGAAACCATCAACAAAGCTACGGACTTTTGGTATGAAATCGTGCTCAATCCAGATGTTAAGCCGCAGACAATAATCGGTTTTGACGATGAAGGCGCCAAAATATTTAAACTCTATCCTGAGGGCGAGGATACAAAGGAAGATGAGAACGAATCAACGGATGAATTCAACGATATTGATGATGAGCTCAACCTGCTTTCCGAAAGGCCCGTAAAAAACAGCGCAATAGCAAGAGCCGTTGCGGCTTTGACAGAAAGAATCGAAGCTCTTGAAAGCAAGGTTGAACTTTTAACATCAGCGAAGGAAGAAACCGCCACGGTTACATATGAGGAAGGAGAAACAGAATGAGCATAACAGGGAACACAAAAGTTAAAAACTCATTGGTAGGTAATATTCATTTATTGAAAACAATTCCCGGTTATTCTGCATATGAAATTGCAGTTAAAAATGGATTTGAAGGAACAGAAAAAGAGTGGCTTGCTTCGCTGAAAGGTGATAAGGGTGACCCGGGCACACTTGAAAATCATAGTGAAATTGATGCACACGGAAACCGTGTTGTGAATGTGGCAGCACCTGTGGAAGACGGTGATACGGTGAATTTGGGGTATGCAAATGAAAATTATTGCCCACGTATATCAATGATTTCCGCAGTCGCTACAACAAGCGAAGAGGGTAAAGTTCCCGTTGCAGTTATGTTGACATCTAAAAACGGAATACCTTTGAACGTGTTTGTAACAAATGCCGAAACAGGCAAACCTTATTATTACTCAATCGAAAAGCAATCGGGAACTTTACTTAATGCTTCTTATGATTATTGGATGGCGACGATTATAGATATTCAAACAGGGGCAATAATAAAAAACACGACTGTGAACCTTGTATCTGTTTATGTAAACAACGGTATAACCATAGAGGGATGATATTATGACTTTGTTTGAAATGAAAAAGAAAGTGTTGGGGCTGATTGAAGAGCTGAACAGCGAAAGCGACGTGCTGACCGATGACCCTGACATTGAAACAAAAATAAATGATGTAATCAATCAAACCCTTTTTGAGCTATCAAGAATGAAGAAAATTCCGAAGTATACGGAATTTGAAGTAAGCGAGGGCGACTTGATTGATTTTGAAAAAATTGAAAAAGAAAGCGGCTCACAGGTGTATCAGATAAGTCTTGTTGAAGGTGTTGCATATGAATTTAAGGCACAAGGCACAATCATTAAGGTTTTGGAGAGCGGCACGGTTGGAATTGATTTCTTCATCTACCCCGAAAGAATAACGGAAAAAACCAATGAGAAGGGATATGAATTTGAGCTCAGCGACGATGCACTTGAAATAATGCCATACGGTGTTGCAGGTGACCTTCTTAAAAGCGATGTATCAACGGAATACGGCAGTATTTATTCAACAAGGTACGAAACTATGAAGCAGCAGCTCGACCCACGATATATTATGGCGAGTGTCACTGTTGAAGGCGGTGTGGATATCTGATGTCAAGTGATGATTTAATTTCAAGAGCTTACAGCAATTTCAGAGGTGTTGATTTCAGAGGCGAAGAAATCAACCTTGTGAGAAGTCCGGACAGTTTGAATATGTGGAAGGATTATAAAGCAACCGAAAGCATAAGAACACGCCCGAAAATGGAATATATGTCAAATTTTGATGCAACAATTCACGGCATTTTCTTTTATAAAGTCGGTGGCGATGAAATGATGCTTGTGCACAGCGGCACAGACCTTTTCAGAGAAGACAACTACGGAAGAAAACTTCTTTATACAGGGCTTAATGCCGTGAGGAGCAATGCTTTCATATATAACAACATCTGGTTTTTCAAAGACGGGGAAAATTACCTGCAGTATGACGGCGAAACAATAAGTGAAGTTGTTGGATATGTGCCGACCACTTCAATCGGAAGGAAGCCTTCAGGCGGCGGTACGATACATGAAGATGTGAATATGCTTTCTGACTACCGTATAAATACTTTTCTCGGTGACGGGGAAAGCACGGTGTATTATTTGGATGCACAGTCAATCGATTCCGATTACACACCGGAAATTTATGTAAATTATATTCAAGAGACAAACTTTTCTGTAGATTTTGAAGAAGGAAAAATCACCTTTCAAACAGCACCGACAGCACCTGAGACAGAGGGCCAGGACAATGTCGAAATCACTTTCAAAAAGACAGCTGACAAAAGTAAAATCACAAAATGTACGTTGTTAGAGGTATTTGACAACAGGGTCTTTTTCAGCGGCAATCCGGACTATCCGAATATGATTTGGCATTGCAGCCTCAACGACCCAACATATTGCAGTGATTTAGATTACTATAACGAGGGCTTGGATACAGCGGAAGTTAAAGCAATTGTTGCAGGGAATAATGTTCTGTGGGTATTCAAAGAGCCGTCACAGGCGAATACAACAGTATTCTATCACACACCGACCATTGACAGTGAGTACGGCAAGATATACCCGAACACACATTCAAGTATTGCGACGGGTTGCATAGGAAAAGCAATCAACTTCAATGATGATATTGTCTTTTTCAGCGACAGGGGAATGGAAGGTATAAGTGGTGACATCACAACAGAACAGGTGATATCACACAGAAGCTCGTTAGTTGACCGAAAACTGACCGCAGAAGCAAACTATGCCAACATGATGCTTGAAGAATGGGAAGGCTACTTGGTAGTTATCATCGACAACAAAGTATATCTTGCGGACAGCCGGGCAACATTCACCAACGAAAACCACTATGAATATGAGTGGTTTTATTGGGAATTATCAAGAGACGTTACTTCGGCAAAAGTGCATAAAGGGGTCCTGTATCTTGGAACTGATTGCAACATTTACACACTTACTGATGTGACAAGCAATGTTGAAAGCTATTGGACCACACCAAAAGACAAGTTTAAATATCCGCAAAATTTAAAAACTACCAACAAAAGAGGTTGTGTTGTTGAAGCAACAGGGGATATTTCAGTTTATGCCAAGACAGAAAAAACAGATTTTGAAATAATTGGTACTTATGAAGGCATTACAGACTATTTTGTGAGCAGAATAAAACGCAAGAAATTTAAAGATATTCAGTTGAAGTTCAGCTCTAACACAAGATTCAGCCTTGAAGCTGCCACTTTGGAATGTTTCATAGGCGGCTACATTAAACGGTGAAAGGATTGGAAAAAATGTCCTATGAAATAAATTATGATGATGAGAGATTTCAACAGGTAGAATCGCAAAAAGAATTGGCAATAAATGAGTCAGATGCTACATACGACCAGATGATAAACAGCTCTGACCAATATTATCAAGCGCAGATTGATGCCACTGAGCAATGGGGAGACAAACAAGCCGCACTGCAACAGGAGCAGTCCGATTTTGCTATCGAACAGATTGAGCAACAGAAGGAGCAGGCGAAAAAGGATTACCAGAAAGAACAGTCCGCCGCATATACCGATTGGCAGAAGCAGAAAAACGATTACGGTACAAATGCTGAGCAGATGGCGGCAAGCGGTCTTACACATACAGGTTACAGCGAAAGTTCACAAGTTAGTATGTACAATGCATATCAAAACCGAGTCGCAACTGCGAGGGAATCCTATAACGAAGCTGTACAGAGTTATAACAATGCAATTACGGAAGCGAGACTGCAGAACAACAGCGCACTTGCCGAAATTGCCTATAACACGCTGCAACAATCATTAGAATTGTCGCTTCAGGGATTCCAGTATAAAAATCAGTTGGTGCTTGACAAAGCAAGCGCAAAAAGAGCAATTGACGATACATACTATTCACGCTATCAGGATGTACTGTCACAGATTAACACGGAAAAAGCACTTGCAGAGCAGGTCAGACAGTACAATGAAACACTTGCCGAAGAACAAAGGCAGTACAATTCTACTCTTGCTTTACAGCAACAACAGTTGGCTGAAGACATAAGGCAGTATGACACTACTCTTGCATGGCAGAAAGAGCAAGCAGCGAAATCAAGCAGCAGTGGTAGCGGTGAAACTGTTTACAAACTCGAGGAAGAGGACAACACAAAAAAGACTGAAGACGAGACCGGAGATCTTACAGTTGACAAGCAAAGCATTATTGATTTGGGTTATGGTTCGATAAGCGCAGAACAACTGAATAAGCTTGTAGCTTCGGGAGAGGTTATTGAATATGAGGAAGACGGTAAACTGAAGTATCGTAAAAAAACATCAACCAGCTCGAATACGACGAGCACAAATAGCAATACCTCAACGAGTTCAAGCAAATCAACCTCAAATTCGCTCAGTAAAATTGCCGACTTTTTTAAGACCTTCGGTCAAATGTCCTGATGTTGAGGTGAAAATATGAGTTTTGATTCAGAATATCTCGCTCTTAGAAGACAAAGAATAAAAAAGCAAAAACAAATCACAACCGGCGAAACAGTTAAAAAGAAGGCTGAAGAAGTGAAGGCAGTGCTTTCAGCACCTGTTGTTACACAAAAATTCACACCGACAACAATTGTTTCTGAAGCACGTTCAAATGATGAAGAATGGTATGAAAAAATATTGAAAAAACCGGCTTCATTGGATGACGGACTTCAAAAAGGAGACATAATACCGTTGATATTGGGCACGACAGCGGATTTTTCTTTAAATGCTTTAGTCGGCGCAGGAAATTTTGCAGAAGGTATAACAGATGCAATTGGTTACGGAGTTGCCGACATATCATCTTTGGCTGGCAAAGATGATTTTGCGGAAAGCTTACGGGAAAAGGTTAAGGCAAACACCGTTCAGAGTAAGCTTCAGACCTCTATTGAAAAAGCTGATAACTGGTCTGTGCTCGATGATACATCCGATTCAGTAGCACAAGGACTTGGTATGGTGGGTACGCTCGGTTTGCTGGGAACAGTGACAGGCGGTGCAGGGCTCAGTCAGGGGGCAGTGAGCGCAATATCAACAGGTGCAACAGCTCTTAGTGGCTACGGCTCGGGAACGAGCGAAGCCTATGAGGGCGGAGCAACAGACAAGGAAGCAAGAATATACGGCTTGATAACAGGCGCATCTGAAGCTCTTTCGGAAATGCTTTTCGGCGGCTTGGGTAAAATGTCAAAAGCAATCGGTTTCAGCAAGGGTTTGTCAAGTCTTGATGATGTGGCGGCAAAAAAAGTTGCGAATTTGTTTTCAAGTCAAATTTCAAAAAACCTTGCAGAATATGGAGTTAAGTCCGCCGCCGAAGGTGTTGAAGAGGTTATCTCGGGCATAGCTCAGGGCATAGGTAAAAAAATTACCTATATGTCAGAAAAAGATTTAAAGGAAATCATGAAAGACGAAAGCCTTTTGGAACAGTTTGTTGTCGGCTCTGTAACAAGTAGTTTTGCGCAAGCCGGTGATTTAATCAAGGTGAACAAAAAAGGCACAGACTTTATTACCGGTCTTACCGAGAACGAACAGAAGGTTGTTGATAAGGTGGTTGAAGACCGTATTGCAGAAGAAACGGCTGACGGAAAGACACTCACCAAAAAGGATGAAGATAAAATCCGCAAAGCTGTTCTCAATGACCTTTCAAAAGGCTACATCAGCACGGACACAATAGAAAGTGTTTTGGGCGGTGAAAGCTATAAGACATATAAAGATGCCACCGACAATGAAAATGCCTTAAGAAAAGAGTTTGATACTCTTAACAAGATGAAGCAGGGGAATATGACAGGTGAGCAGACAGACCGCCGTACAGAACTGAAACAGC